>NZ_JBHXNJ010000002.1:106794-158997 GCF_042719655.1 Nocardia sp. NPDC058518 | reverse complement strand
ACGCCCGCTGTGCTGCACCGGGCGCCCGCCCCCCGCTCCGCGCCCTACGGGCCCACCCCCGCCGGTCGTTCAGGCC
Organism: Nocardia sp. NPDC058518; assembly: GCF_042719655.1. Classification (NCBI taxonomy): domain Bacteria; kingdom Bacillati; phylum Actinomycetota; class Actinomycetes; order Mycobacteriales; family Nocardiaceae; genus Nocardia; species Nocardia sp. NPDC058518. The sequence continues at coordinate 158,921 of NZ_JBHXNJ010000002.1, read as the reverse complement.
CGTTCGTGGAAAAGCTCAGGCCAGGTGCGCGAGTTCGGCGCGAGCCTTCTCGCCCGCTTCGCTGAAATCGGTGCGGGAGAAGATGTTCCAGCGCCGCAGCAGCGGCTTGAACACCAGTTCGTCCTCGTTCGCACGGTCGTAGATGCCCGCCTCGGCCAGCGCCTCATCGCTGGATCCGCCACCGGGCAGATCCACGTGCGGTACACGGAAGTCGGCGACCCGATCGGCGATCGCGCGCACCCCCTGATCGGGAACCAGGTCGAGGGCGGCGGCGACGAGCACGGCGAAGAACTCGGCCTGCAGTTCGTCGTCGGCGGCCAGCTTCTCGGCCATCGCGGTGACGATCGGGTTCTCGCCGAGCGCGGCGGTGTTGCGATGCCGGATCGCGGCGGCGGCCTCTTCGAACGCGCAGGTGGCGAGCACGTCGATCAGGTGCATCGGCGGCCGGTTGAAGCCGTCGGTCATGTGCTGCATGCGGGCCCGCTCTAGCGCGATCGGGTCCACCGCGCGCGTGAGCATGAGGTAGTTGCGGATCATGATCTCGTGGCGGTTCTCCTCCGCCGTCCACCGGCCGACCCAGCGCCACCAGGGGCCGGTGCGCAGGTGCTTGCCGAGCTCACGGTGGTAGGATGGCAGATTGTCGGCGACCAGGACGCTCACGGTCAGCGCGAGCCGGGCGGTGTCGCTGAGCTCGGACTGTTCCGGGGTCCAGTCGGTGCCGCCGAGGAAGGCGAAGTTGCGCCCGTCCGACCACGGCACCAGCTCGTGCGGCTGCCAGCCGTCGGCCAACTCGATGTGGCGACGCAGGTTGATTTCCACCTCGTCCGCGAGCGAATCCAGCAGCTCGCGGTCGGTCAAAGTTTTCTGCACCCAGACAACCTAGTACCTCGTGCGCAAGCGCGGGGACCTACGGGGTGATCCAGGCCCCCGCGCTGGGCGGAGCGCAATGCTCTTACTTGGGCGTCACCGTGGTCTCACCGTTGACCCAGGTGATGGTGCCACCGGTGAAGTCGCTCTGCTTGCCGCCGGTGATGTCCTTCTCGTCGCTGGTCGGGTAGCCCAGCGTGCCGTTGGCGCCGCCGTTCTCCTCCCACGCCTCGCGAATCTCGCCCCACACGATGTGGGAGCCGGTGTTCTTGCTCCAGTAGATGGTGCCGCCGGTGAAGTCCTGGTACTCGCCACCATCGGGGCCGGCTTCCTGGGCTTCTTCCGGTGCGCCGAGCGGGCTGCTCGCGCCGCCGGCCGCCACGTACTTCTTGTACACCTCACCGGAAATGGTGATGTCACCGTTCGGGGTGGAGACGGTGGTCGATTCGCCGGCCGCTGCGCCGGTGGTGGCCGGGCCGGAGGTGGTATCGGAATCGGTGGTGGTTCCCGCAGCGGGGGTGGTGGTCATCCCGCCCATTCCCGGCTCGGTCGTGGCGCTCGCTCCCGGAGCGCCGACGGCGGAGGTCACCGAAGCGACGGCGTCTTTGGCCTTGTCCTTGTTTTCGTCGGTGCAACCGGCAGCGAGCAGCAGACCCGCCGCGGCCAGGATCGCGGCGCTCCCGGCAGCAGTACGTCGAGCGAAGTGGTTCATATCCATCCTCTCGCGAGTGGCCCCACCGGGGGTGCCCCCCGGAATGGAGCCTGGCCGATAATCCGCAACGGCCCGGCGGAACAGTGTTCGCCGAGCCGTTGCTGGATTGGTGTCCTCGCGGATATTACCCACCATTTGCGGTAATCAAACGGATTCGGGCCGTGACGCGGCCCGATTGCCGGTGATTACGCGTTCGGTCCGTACTCCTCGAGCATCTCGGTCACCAGTGCCGCGATCGGCGAGCGCTCGCTGCGCGTGAGCGTGATGTGCGCGAAAAGCGGGTGGCCCTTGAGCTTTTCGATCACCGCCGCCACACCGTCGTGCCTGCCCACCCGCAGATTGTCGCGCTGGGCGACATCGTGGGTGAGCACCACCCGCGAACCCGTGCCGAGGCGGCTCAACACCGTGAGCAGCACATTGCGCTCGAGCGACTGCGCCTCGTCGACGATCACGAACGAATCGTGCAGCGACCGACCGCGAATGTGGGTCAGCGGCAACACTTCGAGCATGTCCCGACTGAGCACCTCCTCGAGCACCTCGCGGCTGGCCAGGCCGTCGAGCGTGTCGAAGACGGCCTGTGCCCACGGGCCCATCTTCTCGCTCTCCGAACCCGGCAGATAGCCCAGTTCCTGCCCGCCCACCGCGTACAACGGCCGGAACACGACCACCTTGCGCTGCGTCCGCCGCTCCAGCACCGCCTCGAGCCCGGCGGTCAACGCCAGCGCCGACTTACCGGTACCGGCGCGCCCACCCATCGACACGATCCCGATGCTCTCGTCGAGCAGCAGATCGAGTGCGATGCGCTGCTCGGCCGAACGCCCGTGCAGACCGAATGCCTCCCGCTCCCTGACCAGTTGAATCCGCTTGTCGGCGGTGACCCGGCCCAGTGCGCTCGAGCTGCTGCCCAGCAACCGAACGCCGGTGTGGCACGGCAACTCTCGCGCATCGTCGAGATCGATCACCGAATCGGTGTAGAGCTGATCGATCTGGGCGCCCGCGACGTCGAGTTCCACCATCCCGCTCCAGCCGGAGGTCACCACGTCCTGCGCGTGGTACTCGTCGGCCGACAAGCCGACCGCGCTGGCCTTGACCCGCAGCGGGATGTCCTTGGACACCAGCACCACGTCCTCGCCCTCGGCCGAGAAGTTCAGCGCGCAGGCGAGGATGCGGGAATCGTTGGTGTCGGAACGGAATCCGGCGGGCAGCACCGACGAATCGGTGTGGTTGAGCTCCACCTGCAGGGTGCCGCCGTCGGTGCCGATGGGCAGCGCCTGGTCGAGCCTGCCGTGCTGCACACGCAGGTCATCGAGCATGCGAAGAGCCTCGCGGGCGAACCAGCCGAGCTCGTGGTGGTGCCGTTTCGCCTCCAGCTCACTGATCACGACCAGGGGTAGGACCACACTGTGTTCCCCGAACCGGGTGACGGCCCAGGGATCCGACAGGAGTACAGAGGTGTCGACGACAAAAGTCTTGCGACCGGAACGTGAGGGGCGAGCCCCTTTCTTCGAGGCCGAATTGCTCGAGGCCGAGGCCGAGGCCGTGTGCTTCGCGGAAGCGGAAACGGAGCGTGCAGCAGTCACGGTGGGCTCCTTATGTGTTCGCACGGCACCCGCGCGAACGATCTCGCTGGACCGGTCCGTCCTTGTGGGCGTTTGACGCTGAGTCAACCGCCACGAGGGCCAGGTGCCGGCCCTCTCGCACTGAGTAGCTCAGTCACGGTCAGGACCTCCCGTACGAATCACACCGACGCGACTCGCATCACCGACGCTACCGCCGAATTCGTAGCCGCGCTGCTGGACCGGCGCACGTGTCCGTGAATTTGTCGTTAACCGGCGCTGTCGCGGGCGGATCCGGCACGAGTGCGCCGCCGAGCGCTAGAGTCGATGGCATGGCCGATGACCAGGATCTGGAGAAGCTGTCGTCGAAGGAACTGCACGATCGTGCGGTGTCGACGGCCGTACGCCACGGTGATGTGAAGTTCCTGTGGGAGCTGCTCAAGTCGATCCCGGCAGCTCGAGCCGAGGCGGGCGACCTGGGCGAGAGTTCGGCCGACATCAAATACGTGCTGCCGATGATCGACGACTACTTCCACGCGGGCGACGGAAAACTCGCCGACGTGCTGCGACCGACCTACCTGGACTATCTGCGCAAGCGCCGGTAGTCAGCGCCCGGTGATCGCCTTCGCCACGCCGACTATGGTGCCGCGCAGGACGTTGCCCTTGCTGAAGTGGTCGTCCCACAGCACGATTCGGCCCTCGCGCAGCTCGAAGGTGCCGCTCACCCAGAAGCCGATCCGCACCGGGCCGAAGTGCAGGTAGTCGGTGCGGTCGGTGAGCACGATGTCGCCGTCGGCGGCGATGTGGTGGATCTGCGCGGAGAACCCGAGCTTGGGCCGATCCAGGCCGCGCAACACCGCGGCCACCCGCTGCTTGCCGCGCACGGACGGCAGTGAGGCGTTCTTCCAGACGATCGCGGGATCGAGGAGATCGAGCGCCTCGTCGACAGCGCTGAGCTCGAGCGCGGCGAAGAATTCGCGAACGATGGTGACAGCGGGCTCCGGCAGTTCCGGCTCGTCGGTCATGGGAAGAGCCTAGGACGACGATCGCGGCGGGACCAGGGGGCTGCTGAAGTTTCGCTGATCGACCAGCGCGGCGAGTCCGTCGAGAATGCGGTCGACACCGAAACGCAGGGCGTCGTTCGGTCCGCCGCTGCCCGCCGCAGCGGCGGCTTCCTCGGTGAAGGCCGCGAGCACCTCGGGATAGCGGCCTGCCGCGGCGGCCATCATCTCGGCGAACTGCTCGGTGAACCGAAGTTCGCCGTCGCCGCTCATCGACGCGACCTGCTGGGCCAGGTTGCGGGCGTGCCCGTTGAGCACGACGATCGTGTCGAGCTTTTCCGAGCCGGTGAAGCCGGTCTGAGCCAACGCGGCGAGCGCGGCTTCGGTCCACCCCATCTCGTTCGGGCCGAAGGGGCGCACACCGAGGGTGAGCTCGATCGTCCACGGGTGTGCGAGGTAGCGCGCGAAGATCGCCTCGACCCAGTCGCGCAGAGCTGTGCGCCAGTTCTGCTGCGAACCCGCGGTATCAGGCGGCTCACCCATCGCCGCGTCGAGCATCAGCGCGGTCAGCTGCTCCTTGCCCGGCACGTACCGGTACAGCGACATCTTGGTGAAGCCGAGGCGTTCGGCCAGTCGCTGCATCGACAGCGCGGACAGTCCTTCGGCATCGACCAGCGCGATGGCCTCCGCGACGATCCCGTCGAGGGTGAGCGCGGGTTTGGGCCCGCGCTTGGGGCGCTGCGTGGTCCCCCACAACAGCTCGACTGTGGTCGGCGGCGGCATCTGTCCATCCTCTCGGAATCCGTCTTGACGCGAAACTGTGTCTACCATACTCTTATCTGTATCCACAGGATACAGATTACACCGGACACAGATCTTCTAGGAGTTCGTCGTGCGTACCGTCCTCATCTCCGGCGCCAGTGTCGCCGGCCCCGCCCTGGCCTACTGGCTGCACCGATACGGCTTTTCCGTCACCGTCGTCGAGCGCGCCCCCGCACTGCGGGCGGGCGGCCAGGCGGTGGACTTCAAGGGCAAGACCCACCTCACAGTGCTCGAGCGGATGGGCATTCTCGACGAGGTTCGCACCAGGCGCACCGCACCACCGACCTGGTTTTCGTCGACGAGGACGGGCGCGAGCTCGGGGTGATGCCGGGCGAGTTCACCGGCGGTGACGTGGAGATCCTGCGCGGCGACCTGGCCGAGATCATGTACCGCAAAACCGCAGGCACCGTCGAGTACCTCTTCGGCGACACCATCACCGACCTGCGCGACACCGGCGACGGAGTGGCGGTGCGGTTCGGGAACAACCCGCCCCGCACCTTCGACCTCGTCCTCGGCGCCGACGGAATCCATTCGCGGGTAAGAAAATTGGCGTTCGGCCCCGAATCCGACTACGTCACGCACCTCGGCTACCACTACTGCGTGGCGGGTGCCAGCCACTGGAGCGATGCGGCCACTTCCCGCGACAAAGCGGCAGGCTACGCCCACAACACCCCGGGCAAACTCGCCATCGACGGCGGTCCGAAGGCCCAGCAGATGTACATGTTCGCCGCCCCCGAACTCGACTACCCCCGCAACGACCCCGCTGCCCAACGCCGCATCATCGAAGCGACCTTCGCCGACATGAGCTGGCACGCCCCACGCATGCTCACCGACCTGGCCGCTTTCGACGACATCTACCTCGACTCGATCAGCCAGGTCCGCATGAACGGCACCTACACCCGCGGCCGCATCGCCCTCATCGGCGACGCGGCCTACGGAAACACCCTGGCAGGCTTCGGAACCGGCCTCGCCATCGTCGGCGCCTACGTCCTCGCGGGCGAACTCGCCGCCGCCGCAGGCGATCACGTCACCGCGTTCGTCAACTACGACCGGATCATGAAGCGCTACGCCAAAATCGCGGGCAGCAGCAACGCGGGCCGCTTCCTCACACCGAAGACCGCCCATGGCATCAAGGTCCGCAACTGGTTCCTCGGATCCCGCTTCTTCACCATGATGATGAAATACGGCGACAGGCCGCCAACGACATCGACCTGATCGACTACCCGCAGACAGTCGGCGTGTAGCCCTTGACTTGGAGTGCACTCCAGGTCATATGGTCGATTTCATGAGCATTCGACTCGGTTACCAGATGCCCAACTTCAGCAACACCGCTTCGGTGCGTGAGCTGTTTCCCGCGGTGATCGCGCAGGCAAGGGAGGCGGAGGCGGCGGGGTTCGACGCCGCTTTCGTGATGGATCACTTCTACCAGCTGCCGTTGATCGGCGGGCCGGAGGAGCCGATGCTCGAGGCCTACTCGGCACTGTCCGGACTCGCTACCGCGACCGAGCGAATCCAATTGTCGGCCTTGGTAACCGGCAATACCTACCGGAATCCGGCGCTGCTGGCCAAGACCGTCACCACGCTCGATGTGGTGAGCGGCGGGCGGGCGGTGCTCGGGATCGGGGCCGGGTGGTTCGAGCTGGAGCATCGGCAGTACGGGTTCGAGTTCGGCACGTTCACCGAGCGATTCGAGCGGCTCGACGAGGCGTTGCAGATCATCACCCCGATGCTGCGCGGACAGCGCTCCACCCTGGACGGCAAGTGGTACCGCACCGAGGACGCGATGAACGAGCCACGCATCCGCGACGACCTGCCGATTCTGCTCGGCGGTGGCGGCGAGAAGAAGACCTTCGGCATGGCCGCCCGCTTCGCCGACCACCTCAACATCATCTGCAACGCCTCCGAACTGCCACGCAAACTCGACGCCCTGCACCAGCGCTGCGACGAAGCCGGCCGCGACCCCGCCACCCTCGAAACCAGCTTCCTCGCCATGGCCATCGTCGACGAAGACGGCGACCGCGCCCGAAAGACCCAGTCCGACATGCTGTCCCGCCTCGGCATCGACCTGTCCACCATGACCGAAGCCGAACGCCGCACCACCGTGGCCGACCGCCAATTCGCAGGCACCCCGGACGAAGTAGCCGAACAGATCCGAACCCGGGTCCTCGATCACGGCATCGACGGCCTCATCGTCAACCTGATCGCCAACGGCCACGAACCCGGCATCATCGACCAGGCAGGCCGCGCCCTGCGACCCCTGGTGAACTGAGCCGGCTCACCACGATGCGAAGTGGTCTTCTCCTCGTTGGCGGATCTGCTGGCGGCGGCGGAAGAAGACCTCTTCGGGGGTGACGGTGGTGAGGGCGTTGGTGATGCGGCTCAGGCGGGTGTCGTAGCGGTTTTCGTGGATGTGGCGTTCGATGCCTGCTTGCCATTCGGGGGGAAGGCGCGACCAGATCGCGGCGACTCTGGATTGGGCGGCCGGTTCGGATTCGGCGAGCAGCTGCAGGAGGGCGGGCCAGTAGGTGGCGTCGGTCGCGTGGGCGGGGAGGGCGGCTACCGAGGTTTCGTCCAGTTCGGCCAGGGTGGCGGCGATGTGGCGGCGGGCCGGTTCGCTCAGGCGGGCGGAGAGTGCGAAAAGGCCGCGCCACGGGTCGGCTTCGTCCTTGCCGTCCAGCGAGCGGACCAGTGCTCCGAGCACGTCGGTGTCGGCGAATTGCGGGTTCGTCGACAGTGCCCACAGGGCAACCGGATTGAGTCGGCCGATGACGGTGAGCAGGGCGGGAGAGGCGTTCCGGTTGACCGCGGTGAGCAGGAATCGACCGACCTCATGCGTGGTACCGCGGCCGAAGAAGATGTCGCCGAGGGTGGCCGCGACATCGGGGGCGACCTTGCAGAAGAACGCGAGCATCGCGTGATGCAGGGCGGGCGGACCGGCCAGCACCGTCTGGAGCATGCCGGGTACCCGCCCGCGCGGGCCTGCGAGCAATTGCCGGACTATCCGGCTCAGCGTGTGCGCGGGGTAGGCGTAGGCGGCGGTGAAGATCAGACCGGCATCGTCGAGAACGGTCTGCTCCAATGCCGCGACCAAGGGTTCGTTCACCACCGAGAGGAACCGCGCCGCTGTCACATAGTCGCGACGCCGCAGTAGCTCGTTGATGATGAGGGTGATCGGCTCCGGCCTGCCGTATCGCATCAGCTGTTCGAAGACGTCGGGGTCGAGAAACGGTGCGCCGTCGGCCGCGTAGATGGCGTCGACCGTGCACAACGCCTGCGCGCACTTCTCGGGATACTTGATCCCGACCGCCCCGAGGAATCTGGCCGCGACCACCGGCGGCACCACCCGCTCGAACAGCGCGACACCGAGAGCGACCGGGAAGATCGGCACGACCGGGCTGATCCGCCGGAACATGTCCGCGTGCTCGGCGTGCAGCGCGCGCAGGATCTGCCGCTGCATCGCCGAAAGATGGACCGCGCCGAGACGAGCCAGCGGCGCGAGGTGTTGCGGCGGCACCTGCAGGGTGCGCGCGAGCACCACGAGTTGGGTCTGGGCTTCCAGTTCGGTCTCGATCATCGGTTCAGCTGCCGAAAATGATCTTGCGGGTGACCTTGCGCAGGGGGACGGGCATCGCGGTGAGCGCGGCATCGATGGCCCGGCGCAGTGCCCGCACCTCGTTGGCTCGCGCGGCCCGGAACAGTTCGATCAGCTCCCTGGCCTCGGCCTCGGAGAGCAGCTCGAACGCGTGCACCTCCCCGCCGACCTCGCGCGCGAGCGCACGTCGATATTTCATACGGACTGACCATGCCGTATTCCATTAGCCACGTAGGCAATTCGCCGGAACTTTGTGCGTTCCGACAATCGATACCGACCATCCCCTGTCACGACGACGCCCCCGTCGACCGAAAGTATCGGTCGGCGAGGGCGTTTCGTGTGGGGGGCCGGCTCAGCCGAGCAGGCGCCAGTCTTCGAGGCCCTGGTAGAGCGGGACGCTCTGAGCCAGCTTGGAGACACGACCACGCAGGGTCTCTGTGTCGGAGGTCCCCGCCAACGCGGCAGCGATGATGTCAGCGACCTCGGTGAACTCGGTATCACCGAAACCACGAGTCGCCAACGCCGCGGTACCGATACGCAGACCCGAGGTCACCATCGGAGGACGCGGGTCGAACGGGACCGCGTTGCGGTTGACGGTGATACCGACCTCGTGGAGCACGTCCTCGGCCTGCTGACCGTCGAGCTCGGAGTTGCGCAGGTCGACCAGGACCAGGTGCACGTCGGTGCCGCCGGTGAGGACGGAAACACCCTTGTCTTTGACGTCAGCACCGGTCAAACGCTCGGCGAGGATCCGGGCACCCGACAGAGTACGAACCTGACGGTCGGCGAACTCCTCGGTAGCGGCGATCTTGAACGCGGCAGCCTTGGCGGCGATCACGTGCATGAGCGGGCCACCCTGCTGGCCGGGGAAGACCGCGGAGTTGAGCTTCTTGGCGAATTCCTGCTTGGCCAGGATCAGGCCGGAGCGGGGGCCGCCGAGGGTCTTGTGCACGGTGGACGACACGACGTCGGCGTAAGGCACGGGTGAGGGGTGCAGACCCGCGGCGACCAGACCGGCGAAGTGGGCCATATCGACCCACAGGTAGGCACCGACCTCGTCGGCGATCTCACGGAACCGAGCGAAGTCCTGATGACGCGGATACGCCGACCATCCGGCCACGATCACCTTCGGCTTGGCCTTGAGCGCGATGTCACGCACCTCGTCCATATCGATACGGTGGTCTTCCTTGGACACCCCGTAGGAATGGACGTCGTAGAGCTTGCCCGAGAAGTTCAACCGCATGCCATGGGTCAGGTGACCACCGTGCGCGAGATCGAGGCCGAGCAGGGTCTCGCCCGGGTTCATCAACGCCATCAACACCGCGGCGTTGGCCTGGGCACCCGAGTGGGGTTGCACGTTGGCGAACTCGGCACCGAACAGTTCCTTGGCCCGGTCACGGGCCAGGGTCTCGACCACGTCGACGGCCTCGCAACCACCGTAGTAGCGGCGGCCGGGGTAGCCCTCGGCGTACTTGTTCGTGAGGACCGAGCCCTGCGCCTGCAGGACCGCGCGTGGCACGAAGTTCTCCGAAGCGATCATCTCGAGGGTGTCGCGTTCACGGGCGAGCTCGCCCGCCATCGCGGCGGCCAACTCGGGATCGAGCTCACCGAGAGACTGGGTATTCACCGAAGCGGTCGTCTGCGTCACGCATGTGAGTCTATTGCCGACCCTGTGCGAGCCGAGCACGGGGATACCGCAACGCCGTCCGGGCCGCCACCCGGGAGACGCAGCTCACAGCGCGATGCTCGAGCGTCTGACCAGGTTCGATAGCCGTCGAACACGGCCGTCATCCAGTAACGACACTCATCCGCCGGATCGCCCCGGGTGTCAGCGGCTCGTCGAGCAGACGCCCGAACCGCTCGACCCGATCCTGGGCACCGACCGCACCGTCGAGCCACCCACCGAGCAACCGGTAGCCCTCCACATAGGTGCTGATGTAGGCCCGCCACAGCGGCGAGGACAGGAACCGCAGCGACTGCCGCGCCCGTTCCGGCGTCGCCAGAATCCACCGCTGCAGGAACTGCGCCACCTCGTCCTCGCTGCGATGCTGATCGTGCAGCAGCAGCGCGGCGTCCTGACGCACGTTCAGCAATTTCGCCGACGCGGTCGAGAACCGTTCGGCCCGTTCACCGTCGAAACGAAGGCCGAGGTCGGCGTAGATCTCCTGGGCCCACACGCCCCAGCCTGGTCCGACGATCGACTGCAAAGCCAGGTCGGCAAGGCCCTCGGCCATCAGGCACTGCGGGGTGTTGACCAGGAACAGCGTCTGCTCGTCCTCACCCGCCGCGACCAGTCCGGCTTCCTTGCGGCAGTGCTCGGTGTGATGGCCGGGGTAGGCCTCGTGCGCGATCAGCGCGGGGAGGTTGCCCATGTGCTGTTTGAGGTCGGAGTTGATCGCGACCGTCGAGGCGAAATTGCCGAGGTAGTAGTTGAAGCCCGACCAGGGCTTGTCGCCGACCACCTCGTAGGTGACGTGCTCGTGGTCGGGTAGCGGATACCGGTCGCGCACCCGCTCGCGCAACGCGCTGGAGAACGCTTCGACGCAGATCGCGAGTTTTTCCGGCGGGATCTCGTCGCCGCGGCGGTAGGCGGCGGCGCGTTCGGCGAGCGGACCGTCGCCGCCGAGCACCTCGTCCATCTGCCGGTGCGCTTCGCGGTAGTCGTCGGGGTCACCGGGTGCGATGTCGACGTCGAAGTAGGCGCGGACCTCGTCGACGAAGCCGATCTGCTCACCGGCGAATTTGCGGGCCGAGCACTCCATCGCCACCAGGTGGGCATCGAGGAATTCGGTGCGCTGGGCCGAGAGCCCGGCATCGGGCAGGGCTGCCCGCAGCTCGACGGCGCGCCGGGCCAGCTCGGCGGGTTCCGGGACGGCGGCGTTCTCGACATCGCGACGCAGCTGCGGATCGCCGGTATAGGCGTCGACGAACCCCTCTTCGAGGCGATCGAAAGCCAAACCGAGGCGCAGGTATTCAGTGACAAGTGGATGTGACCCCATCCGCCCGACATTACGTGGTCCATCCGAAAATGGCGCCGTACCTCGGGGTTGTTGCTAGTTACCGACTGGTAGCCAAACCCCCTGTTGCGCGCCGGTGGCGAGCACGGAGCACAATCTCGCTATGCGGTCAGAGTTATCCCGGATCTCACCAGACGGGCAGCCAAGCTGTGCGGATGCGCCCGGACGGGGGGTCGGGTAGGTGGCACGGATGAGTGAACCGAGCCCCTATGTGGAGTTCGACCGCAGCCAGTGGCGCACACTGCGCAAATCGACTCCCCTGGTTCTGACCGAGGACGAGCTGACCGGCCTGCGCGGTCTCGGCGAGCAGATCGACCTCGAGGAAGTCGCCGAGGTCTACCTGCCGCTGGCCAGGTTGATCCATCTACAGGTCGCGGCGCGGCAGCGGTTGTTCGCCGCCACCGCCACCTTCCTCGGGGAGAAGCATCCCGATAAGCAGGTGCCGTTCGTGATCGGTGTCGCGGGCAGTGTCGCGGTCGGCAAGTCGACCACCGCGCGCGTGCTGCAGGCGCTCCTGGCGCGCTGGGATCACCATCCGCGAGTCGACCTGGTGACCACCGACGGATTCCTTTATCCCACCGCCGAACTCATCCGTCGCGGCATCATGCACCGCAAGGGTTTCCCGGACAGTTACGACCGGCGCAAGCTGCTGCGGTTCGTCACCGAGGTGAAGTCGGGCGCCGAAGAGGTGTGCGCGCCGGTGTATTCGCACAAGTCCTACGACATCGTGCCCGACGAGAAGCACTGTGTCCGTCAGCCCGACATTCTCATCGTCGAGGGCCTGAACGTGCTGCAGACCGGTCCGCGACTGATGGTGTCGGACCTGTTCGACTTCTCCATCTATGTCGATGCCCGCATCGAGGACATCGAGAACTGGTATGTGCAGCGCTTTCTCGCGTTGCGCAAGACCGGCTTCGCCGACCCCGAGGCACACTTCCACCACTACGCGGCGTTCAGCGACGAGCAGGCCACCGCGGCCGCGCGCGATATCTGGAACTCCACCAACCGGCCCAACCTGGTGGAGAACATCCTGCCGACGCGCCCGCGCGCAACCCTGGTGCTGCGCAAGGACTCCGACCACACGATCAACAGGCTGCGGCTGCGCAAGCTCTGATCAGCCTGCGCGGCAACAGGTTCCGCGCACACGCTCAGCGGGAAGTGGCCGTGGGCGAACCCAGCGATACGACCTGCTGCGCCAATTCCTCACGGGCGTCGCCCTTGCGGACAACCAGCACCCCGTGCGGTGTGCCGCGCGCATCGGTCGGCTCACCGGCGACCACCTCGATCATCGACTCCTGCGCCCTCGGGAGCATGTCGACCACCGGGTACTCCCCGACCGGCGCCCACCCCTGTGCCGCCGACTGCAGCCGGTCGACCGTGCTCGGCGCGCCCGCGAAGTCGGCCCATTTACGGGTGGCGATCGTGATCGAGCTGTCGGTGCTCCAGCGCGGGCTGTAGGCCGCCGAGCACTCGCCCGGCAGCGTCGGCAGCGCCAGGACGCTGTTGGTGGCGGCGTCGATGGTCGCCACATTGCCGCTGCCACAGGTCGCGCTGCGCGCCGTCGCGCCTGCCAGCACGAAGGTGTGCCCGTCCGGTCCGGCGGCGGCCGAGAGTCCGGCGTCGATGCCGGGCACGCGGCCGAGCGGCAGGATGGCGTCGACGCCGATGGCGTAGAGGTGGCTCTTCTCCCACCACAGTCCGCGCGATTCGACGCGAGCCAGCAGGACGAATTCGTCGGTGGCCGCCACCAGCTTGGCGCCGTCCCACGCGCCGCCGGTCAGCGGACTCGGCGAATCCGGCAGGACGATCTCACGTTCGGGTCCGGCGGGCTCGGTACCGCCCAGATCCATGCTCATGATCTGGCCCGGCTCCCGCCACCAGCCGACCACCGACCCACGCAACGCCACCGCGTCGCTGCAGTCGCACGGTATGCGCGTCACCGACCGGTCCCGCACACCCAGCGCGACCAGTGTCTTGCTGCTCGTCTCCACCGCGAACGCGTACTGCCCGTCTCTGGTGAACGACACCGCGGCCGATGAGTAGCCGAAACTGCCCGGCGCCCTGACGGTTTCGGCGCCGTGTACCACCGCCAGCTCGGCGTCGGTGCGATAGGCGAACACGGGGCCCTTCGCGGCCTGCTCCTCGGCGGGCGTCAGTCGTGGCGGCGCCGGCTGGTCGACCCCGCCGCAACCCGTGACCACCGCCACGGCGCCGAGCACCGCGATCCGCGCACGCCATCCGCTCGCCTTCGTCGCAACTCCCACAGCTCACACCCCTGCAATGTGTCGTCGGGCCCGGTCTCGTGCGGCAGCCTAATGGACACAGCCGCCCGAAGACGTGCGCACGGCCGGAGCGAATGCGGAGGTACGCCTAGCTCGGGGGCGTCCCGGATCGGGCCTTCTCGACGACAACTTCCAGGCCGCGTCGAGCCTGGTCGCCACGTCGATATCGCGGACGGCCGACCGCCGGATCCACGTGCAACGGGATGGTCAGTTCGACGACCGCTACGACATCACACGCCGAAACGGCGGTGCCGCGCGGCGTAATCCCGTAGTGCGCGCAGGAAGTCGACGCGCCGGAACTCCGGCCAATACGCCTCGGTGAACCAGATCTCCGAGTAGGCGCTCTGCCACAACAGGAAACCTGAAAGTCGCTGTTCGCCAGAGGTTCTGATCACCAGATCCGGGTCGGGCTGACCGGAGGTGTAGAGGTGCTGGCCGATCGCGTCGACCGTAATCGACTGCACCAGATCCTCACCCGACTCCCCCGCGGCGATCTCCTGGCGCACCAGCGAACGCACCGCGTCGGTGATCTCCTGGCGCCCGCCGTACCCCACCGCGACGTTCACATGCACGCCATCACGCCCGCTCGTGCGCTCGGCGGCCACCCGGAGGCGCTTGGCGATCAGCTCGGGGAAACCCTCGAGCGACCCGACGATCCGCACGCTCCAGGTCTGCTCAGGGGCGGATAGTTCCTCGACGACATCGGTGATCACTTCGAACAGCGTCTCGAGCTCATCGGCATCGCGGCGCAGGTTCTCGGTCGAGAGCAGATAGACGGTGACCATCTCGATGCCCTGGTCGGAACACCAGCCGACGAGCTCGGCGATCTTCAGCGCGCCGACGCGATGGCCGTGGCTGACATCGGTGAACCCGTTCTCGCGCGCCCAGCGGCGATTGCCGTCACACATCACGGCGACATGGCGAGGGTGCTGCTTGTCTGCCAGCTGCTGCGACAGCCTGGCTTCGTAGATGCGGTACGGCAATCCACGCACCCGACCAAGAAACGACTCCACAGCCGCACCCTACGCCTGGAACTGCCTCACTCCCCCGCCTCCCCGGTCTTGCCGTAACCTTGGGCCGGTAACCTACGGTACCGTAGGTTTTGGCTTGGGAGGTTTCGTGGAGGCGGTTCTGACTGAGGCCGACGGGCACTCGAAGCCGCGGTTTCGCGGGTGGATTCATACGTGGGCCGTGGGAGTCGCCGCTGTCGCGGTGACGGTGCTCGTGGTGTTCGGGTTCCTGACGTCCTTGACCGCGGGCTGGTCGACGCTGCTCTACGGGGTTTCGGTGTGCGCGCTGTTCGGCGTGAGCGCGGTGTATCACCGGATCACCTGGGCGAGCGTGCGGACCAGGGTGCGGATGAAGCGGGCCGATCATTCGATGATCTTCCTGTTCATCGCGGGCAGTTACACGCCGTTCGCGCTGCTCGGGTTGCCCGGTCGGACCGGGCAGATCCTGCTGGTCGTGGTGTGGGCGGGGGCCATCGCGGGAATCGCGCTGAAGTTGTTGTGGCCGACCGCGCCCGCATGGGTGGGGGTGCCGCTGTACCTGCTGCTGGGGTGGGCGATCGTGCCGGTGGCGCCAGAGCTGCTGCACAACGTCGGCGTGGCGCCGCTGGTACTGCTCGCGGTCGGTGGGGTGATCTACAGCGTGGGGGCCGTGCTGTACGCGACCAAGTGGCCCAACCCTTGGCCCGACTTCGGGCATCACGAGTTCTTCCACGCGGCGACGGTGGTCGCGGCGCTGTGTCACTACGTCGCGATCTGGCTCGTCGTGCTCGGCTGAACGGCGCGTGGGCGTGGCGTGGACCCGCGTGCCTTCTATGCTCAGTAGTTGTGTCACCGGTCAGCGCAGCTCGTGATGCCCGGGCGTCCTCCGGCGCCGGGGTCGGGCGTGCGCGGTGAACCGGCTGGTCCGGTGGGCGCTGCAGTCCTATTGGGGACTGGCGCTGGTGGTCACCTCCGCCAATTTGGTCGGGGCCACGGCTATCTTCCTGGTCAGCTGGGCGGGCGGCGTGTTCAGCCGGGTCGGCACCGATTGGAGTGACGCGGCGCCGCTGATCCTGATCTATCCGGTGGTCGGCTTCCTCGCAGGCATCGGAATCTCGCTCTACGACCGGCGCCGGTACATGCGCTGGCTCGACGACAACCGCAAACCGACGCCCGAGGAAGCGCGGGTCCTGATCCGGCTGCCCGCCGCGATCACCGCGCGCGTGATCGTGCTGTGGGCACCGGGCGTCGTGTTGACCGTGTGGCTGGTCGACCGGTTCACCGACTATCACAACGTCCCCGTGCTGCTGGCCGGCTTCGCCCTCGGCGGGCTGGAAGCGGCGGGCGCGACCTATCTGATCCTGGACCGGCTGATCCGGCCTGCCGTGCCCATTGTCGCCGCGGTGCTCGGGCCCACCGTGCATCCCAGCTCGACCGTGCTGGTTCGGGTACTCGTCACCTGGGCGGTGTCCAGTGCGCTGCCGGGACTGATCATCATCGTCGTCCTGAGCGACTCCACCACCTCCGCCTCGGACCGGGTGCGTGCCGCCTGGCTGTTCTCGATCGTCGCGCTCGGTGTGGGCGCGTTCGCGACCGCGCTGCTCGCGCGCTCGGTGGCCACGCCGATGCGCACGATGTACCGGGCGCTGGACCGGATCACCCGCGGCGAACTCGATGTGCGGGTGCCGGTGGGCAGCGCGAGTGAGATCGGGCGGCTCGAACACTCAGTCAACGAACTCGCCGCCACGCTGCGCGACCAGATGCACACCGAGGATGTCTTCGGCAGGCACGTCGGCTCCACCGTGGCCGAGCGTGCGCTGGCGGGCAGCACCGACCTCACCGGCGATGTGCGCATCGTCTCGGCGCTGTTCGTCGACGTCACCGGCTCGGTGCAGCTCTCCGCCGAAATGGCACCCGAGGATTTCGTGCACAAGCTCAACCGCCTGCTCGCCACGGTCGTCGCGGCCACCGAGGACAACGGCGGCCTCGTGAACAAATTCGCGGGCGACGCCGCCCTGTGCATCTTCGGCGCCCCGTCCGCCCTGCAGGACAACGCCACCCCCGCCCTGCGCGCCGCCCGCCGCATCCGCGACGAAGTGGTCGCCACCGGCGAACTCGACGTCGGCATCGGCGTCGCCCGTGGCCAGGTGTTCGCCGGCGACGTCGGCGCCGACACCCGCCTCGAATTCACGGTCATCGGCGACGCGGTCAACGCGGCCGCCAGGCTCACCGCCGTCGCGAAGGAAGCTTCCCGGCGCGTGCTGGTGAGTGATTCGGTCTGGCAAGCCGCGACACCGGCCGAACGATCGAAGTGGAAGCGCTACAAGGACTTACGCCTGCGCGGAATCCCCGGCCGAACCCGGACCTGGACGGATATCCCGCCCAGCGGGCACGGCCGCTGAAACCCCTTGCCACATACCCGGACAGCAAGTCCGACAACCCCTTACGATGCAAGCACGCGGCGATGACAGGGGGTGTCGGTATGTGCGTCAACGGGTATGGGATCGCCTCACCGAGGTGCCGGGGCCGATGACGACGCTGTTGTTCGTTCACGGCACCGGAGTCCGCCAGCCCTCCTACGACACCCGGCTGGCCGATGTGCGGGCGGTCATGTCGACCTTACGACCAGATTGGTCCGTCCAACCCTGCTATTGGGCAGGCGCGCACGGTGCGACACTCAACGCCGGTGGCGCGAGCATCCCCGGCGCCGACGTCGTATCGCTCGACCCGAAACTGGCGCTGTGGTGGGCATTGAGCCACGACCCTCTGTTCGAATTGCGCAAGCTCGCCGGACAGCCCGAACCCCGAAGGGCACCAGGCGAATTCCCCGAAACCGCCGAACTTCTCGACGCGGCCGCCGCCCTGCCGACGCCGGATCTTCTCGCGGCGGCGAGCGAAGCCGGAATGTCCGAGGTGCTTCCCGACGCGGTGCGCGATGTCATCACCGACCACCTGTGCACCGAGGCATTGGATCGCGTCAGCGGTGGATACAGCGCGGGGGCAGCGGTGCTGGCGCGCGCAGTCGTCGCCACCGCGGCGACCATGGCGACCGATGCGACCCCGCTCAGCGGCGACGAACGCGACCTGCTGATCACGGCGGTCATCGCTGCTCTCGACGGTGAGGATCGCGGTCTACTCGCCGACTCCACCCGACTCCTCGTGGATTTGGCGATGCGCGCTGGTGGGAGTCGGTGGATCGAGAAGAACAGGGCCGAGTGGACGAATTCGGCGTCCCCCGCCGCGGGCGATGTACTCAAATACCTGGTCCGCGGAGCAGGTATTCGTGGCTGCATCGCCGACGCGATCCAGCGGATCGACAACGGCCCGGTAGTCATACTGGCGCACAGCCTCGGCGGCATCGCCTCGCTCGAACTACTTGTTCACCAACATATTCCGCAGGTCGAACACTTGATCACCGTCGGCTCCCAGGCGCCGTTCCTCTACGAGATCGACGCCCTGCCTGCCCTCGCCTTCGGTGACACACTGCCACCACATGTCCCACGGTGGAGCAATATCCTCGACCGCCGGGATCTGCTCGCCTACCGTGCATCCGGCGTTTTCCCTGGTCGCGTCACCGACTACGAGGTGGACAATCGGGCACCGTTTCCCACCGCCCATAGTGCGTATTTCTCGCGGAAAAACACGCGCTTCCACGAGCTGATGGACGCCGTGCTGCGATGAAGGCCGACCCGGACAAGACCATCGCGGTAGTGGTCGGTATAGACGACTACGAGTTCGGGGAGCAGTCGGAGCTGGGCGGACCGGTCGCCGATGGGATGCGGTTCATCAGGTGGCTGCGCGACCGGGGCGTTCCTGGGCGCAACATCACCTTCCTGGCAGGCCCGACCGCGGCAGACTGTTCCAGAGTCGACGAATTCGCCGCCGCAGAGGCGATCAGACTGCTCGATGCCCGCCAAGAATCAATCCGTCCGGTCTTCCTCGACTTGCTGGCCGCCGGACCGGACCAGTGCTCGAGCGAACTGCTGATCGTGTTCTGGGGCGGACATGGTGTCACCGACCAGCACGATGACTTCTATCTCCTGTTCTCCAACACCCGGGCACATGATCAACGCGCGCTGAACTTCGCAAATCTGGCCCGCACCATGGCTACTGCCAGGAACCACCCGCAACAGCTCTACTTCGTCGACGCCTGCCGCGTCTCGGCATCATTGTTCGACTTCGACGGGTTGAAGGACGACTTCCCCAGCAAACGTGGTTGGTCCATCGAGTCGCAGTACATCATGTACGCCGCCGCCAAGTACCAACGCGCGAAGGAGATCCGGAAGCAGCGGTCGGGCGCCTATTCCCAGGCTATGCTCGCCTCCTTGCCCATAGTCTGGCCACTCGACCTGGACACACTGGCGAAGCGCACCGAGAACGAATTCTATAAAGAGCATCGGCTCAACGTGTTCCGGCCACAGACTCCCTATCGCACGGTCGCGACCGGCCCCCGAGGACAGTCGTTGGTTACGTTGGTCGGAGAAATCGAGGAAGTACAGATTTCCTCGACCGCGCTGACCGAGCTGCACTCGATCCTCGCCCGTAGCGCGCCGATCGATGTGCGCGTTCCTTTCGTGCAGTCCTACCCGCGACCACCGGCAGACCTACCCGATATCGAGATCACCGATGCGATCACGGCGCTGCGAGGGCTCAACTCCGCTCGGCAACTGCTCGAGTTCCTGGTGCGTGTGGCGTTCGCCCCGGAGCAGTCCGCCGGATTCCGTGGTGAGTTGCTGCACTGGATAGGCGCATACCCGACGAGGGCCGAAATCACCAGGGCAGTGACCGAATTGATCGAGCAGCAGCGGACAGAGCAACCGCAGCGCACGCATCTGCAAGTGTGGTTGGAAGAGTCCGGCGCGATGTCGGGCATGTATGTACTGAAGTCGGTCAATTGCTTCGTCGGCGATCGGCTCGAGTCGAAACCGGACGTTCCCGAAACACCCATCGCCGCCACGGCGGTTCCTGGCACGCTCGTCGCCATGCTGAACACGGCCTCGCCCACGCCGACGCCACTCATCGAATTCATCGTGCCGATCTATGAGGTCGAGAATCCGTACGAGGAACTGCCTATCACCGCAGAAGAACCGCACACCCTCGGCATCACCTATCCCGTCGTGGTTCGACCGGAAGACCTCCTCGACCGCCATCTGCCGAGCTCTCTGGACCGCACCAGCAGGAAGCCTCTCACCGACTTTTGCAGGCCCGACTCAGCTCTCGTCCATCATCTCGTCGGCGGCGCGAACCCCGAAGGGCTCGCCGCGCTGACCATCGACCACCTCTGCGTCACGATGGTCGATGTCACCAAGCTGTCGAGGGACATTGTGGAGTCACTGTCCGAACGGGGCATTCCGGTCGCGCTGTGGCATCGCCCGCCCAAGCAACCGAGGAGAGACCCGTCACCGATTCCGCGCCAGGGCATCCTGGTACAGCGGCTGGCCCGTGACCATGCGATCGCCGACCTGCCCGATGTGGTGTTGGAGCATCGCCGCGCTGCTCATACCGACCCGAATCATCCCGCACATGATCTCGTCCTGCTCTGGGGCGACCCGGAACGTAGCCCGTTCCAACAGAATCTGCGAGATCAGTCCCGAAGCCGAGGAGGACACCCATGAGTGCATGGCCGATCTATCGCGGGTCCGGTGAACCGCATAACGGCATCGCGAACCTGCCCGACCCGCCCAACTGGCGTCAGTTCGACGGTGAAACCGGGACCCACCGCAGGCTGGGCGACCGGGAGCATCAGCGAACACCGACCAAGGACGAGATCGATATCATCAATGCGGCGCTATTTCTCCGGCGTCCGCTGCTGATCACCGGAAAGCCCGGGGTCGGCAAGTCGACGGTGGCCTACGAAGTCGCCGAAGAGCTCGGGCTCGGCGAAGTGCTCCGCTGGCCGATCACCAGCCGGACCCGACTGCGCGACGGCCTCTACCACTACGACCCGATCGGTCGCCTGCGCGAGGAAAAGCATCGCACAGCAGCAGATTCCGACCAGGCCGACGATATCGGACGACATATTCGCCTCGGCCCGCTCGGTACCGCACTGCTGCCGTCGGACAAACCGCGCGTACTACTGATCGACGAGATCGATAAGAGCGACATCGATTTGCCCAACGACTTGCTGAATGTTTTCGAGGAGGGCGAATTCGAGATCGACGAATTGGCCAGGCTGCCCGAGAACGTCACCGAAGTGCGCGTACGCACGGCCGATCCAGAGGCCGCGCTCGTACCGATCCACCGTGGCAGGGTGCGCTGCTCGGCGTTTCCGGTCATCGTCCTCACCAGCAATGGCGAGCGAGAATTCCCCACCCCCTTCCTGCGGCGCTGCCTGCGGTTCGTGCTGCAGCCGCCGGACCGAACTCAGCTCACCGAAATCCTCACCGCGCAGCTCGGTTCGGCGGCCTCGGCCGCGGCGGACGAACTCATCAGCAACTTCCTCGCCAGTCGCACGACCGACGAAGTGACGACCGACCAGCTACTCAATGCGGTGTATCTGACGACGTCGGCGGGGACCGAACGCCCGCTCGACGACATAGTCCAAGCCGTCATGAAACCGTTGAATCAGTTGTGATCGCCGAACTCGCCCAAGTACTCGCCGACGCTGGCCTCGACCTGAACGTCGACGAACTCCGCGACGCGCTGTGGTTGGCCGAGCACCTGCCGACCGAACCTGCACCGGCACGCGCTGGTGGCGACCTGCCGGCGCCAGTGCCGCCGAGATCCGATGCCGCGGGAACGCTCGATGCCGACGACCTCATCGTCGAATCACCCATGGCTACAACACACAACCCCGAACTCCCCGCATCGACTATCTGGTCAGGACCGCGGACCTCGGTGTTCGTCCGTGGTCCTGATGCGCGAGGTACCGCGATGGCGGGAGTGCCGGTGCGGATCGCCGCGGTACCCGCACTGCGTCATCAACTCGAGTTGAGCCGAGCGCTCAAACCCCTCGGGCGGCGCGTCGACAGCGATCGGTTGTTCGAGGTCGACGAGGACGCCACCGCGGACCGGATCGCCGAGGAAGGCTTGTGGGTTCCGGTGCTGCGACCGCAGCGGGAACGCTGGCTCTCGGTGGCACTGGTGGTCGACTCCGCACCGTCGATGGCCGTGTGGCGGCGCACCGTCGACGAGTTCGCCGGGCTGCTCGGCAGACAGGGCTGCTTCACCGATGTGCGTCGCTACCGGCTGGATTCCGCGCAGGAGGGTCGGCCGGCCGACCCGCTCGGGGCGGCGACCTACGCACACCGCGGCGTGGTCATCGTCATCACCGATGGGGTGTCCGTCGGCTGGCGCAATGGCGAATCCCAACGGCTGCTCCGGCATTGGGCTCGCACTGCACCCGTGTCGATCATGACCGTGCTGCCCCAGCGCATGTGGCGCGGAACTGGATTGCGCATGCGCCCCAAGGAGTTCCGGGTGCCACGCCCCGCGATACCCAACGCGCAATGGCAGGTGGCGGATTCACAGGACGTCCGGATCCCGGTCTTCGAAATAGCACCCGACTGGATTCGACAGTGGTCGACGCTGACCACCGCGTCTGCGGCCCGGCACCGTGCCGCACTACTCGCGACACAAGACGTTGGCACGACCGAGCACACCGATGCCCGGTCCGACCAGGCCGCCGACCCGGCCACGCTGGTCGAGATCTTCCGGATGACGGCGTCCCCCACCGCATTCCACCTCGTTTGCTACCTCTCCGCGACCACACTCGTACTACCGGTGATGCGCATGGTCCAGCACGTCATGCTGCCCGAATCCCACCTCGCCCACCTGGCCGAGGTAATCCTCGGCGGCCTCCTGGTCCGCTGGGAACCCGGCCCGGACACCGACCCCGAACAGGTCGAATACGACTTCCTCCCCGGCGTCCGCAATGTTCTCGCCGACCAATTGACCCGCACCGAAATCGTCGACCTGCTACGCGCATCGAGCGAGTTCGTGGCAGGCACCATCGGTTCGCCCTTCGATCTGGAGGCGATGCTGAGCGACCCGGACTCGGTCGACCTTCAGACGGTGACGCACACCGAAGGCGCCGAGCCGATCGCGTGGGTGGCTGCGTCGCTGCTGGCTCGGATGGATGGCAAGTATCGGGTGTTGGCGGACAAGCTGATGGGCCGGAATCCATTGGATCCCGCGCCACCGAAGCCGGTGTCAGAACTCGCCGGATTCGATGACCGGATGGCGGTAGCGGTGGCACTCGCGGACGCCAGGGAGTTCAACCGCGCTAACGACCTCCTCGAGGTTCTACTGGCCGACTGCAATGAGTCGTTAGAACCTGACCACCCGAGCACACTGCGCACCCGGACAAAGCTGGTCGAATACGCTCTCGACGCGCGCGACGTTCTCCGCGCCAAGAAACACATTGCCCTTTTGGCACGTGAATGCCTGCGTGTCTTCGGCACCGACAATGAAATAGCGGTCGCAGCACAACACAGCGAGGCCCGATTCACAGGCCATTCCGGCAACCCGAGTTCCGCGATTGAACAATTGTCGGAGCTGATGCCAGTCTCGGAACGTGTACTAGGACCCGATCATCTCGAGACTCTCAACATCCGCCACAACATCGCCTACTGGACTGGCGAAACTGGCAACCACACAGCCGCGATGGAGCTGTTCCAAGCATTGCTCCCCGACCGCACCCGAGTCCTCGGACCCGACGACACAGAAACTCTCATCACCCGAAGCCAACTCGCCTACCGGACCGGCGAAACAGGCAACCACACCGCCGCCATCGAGCTCTATCAGTCCGTACTCCTCGACAGCACCCGAGTCCTCGGAGCTGACCACCCCGACACACTCACCATCCGCCACAACATCGCCTACTGGACCAGCAAAACAGGCAACCACACAGCCGCAATGAAGCTGTTCCAAGCATTGCTCCCCGACCGCACCCGAGCCCTCGGACCCGACGACACAGAAACTCTCATCACCCGAAGCCAACTCGCCTATCAGAACGGCGAAACAGGCAACCACACCGCCGCCATCGAGCTCTATCAGTCCGTACTCCTCGGCCGCACTCGAGTCCTCGGAGCTCACCACCCGGACACCCTCACCACCCGCCACAACATCGCCTACTGGACAGGCAGAGCAGGCAACCACAACGCTGCCGTCGCGGCATTCCAAGCCTTGCTCTCCGACAGCACCCGAGCCCTCGGCCCCGACCACCCCGACACACTCAGCGTCCGTAGCAACATCGCTTACTGGACCGGCAAAACGGGTGACCACACCACCGCTCTCGACCTATACGAAGCCTTGCTCCCAGACAACACCCGAGCCCTCGGCACCGACCACCCCGACACACTCAACACTCGCAGCAACATCGCTTGGGAAGCCCGCAAAAGTGGTGACGCACAACGCGCCACAGCCATGTACCGCTCAATGCTCGCCGACTGCATCCGAGTCCTCGGCCCGACTCATGATCGGATTCGTCACATTCGGAGCTATCTTGCGTACTCGACTGCACAATCAGCCGATCCAACAACGGATTCCACATCATCTACATCGTTGTCCGAAGATCCCGGAATCGTCGTCTGGTTGGAACTGCTCGCGACCGCGCACCTGGTAGGGCGTCCGTCACCGAACCCGGATCGACCATGGCTGACCGGGTTGAGGGACCGGTATTCGCTGGAGGAGCTCGCCGATGCCGTCGAGCTACGTTTACGAGTTTCCGTCGAAGCCCAAGACCAGTGGACGGATGTCGAGACACAACCGGAGGCGCTGATCGCTCATCTGGTCGATCGCGCCATGAGTTTCCTGGACTACCGGAGTCCGGTGGTGTGCGATGGCAATGAAACCGAGTGGCACACACCGGAGTACCTGGAATACACCGACGTCTTTGCCCGATCGATCCGGGCGTTGTATCAGCATGCTGATCCTTCCGAGCAGTTCCTCGGTGCGACCGAGTGGCTCAACCTCACCACCACCTGGCCGACCATCGCCTACGGGCTCACTGACATGGCCTGACCTGCGGCGTGCGGGCAGTGATCCGTCGGGTCGGTGTCGCGACCGGCAAGCCGAGCCTCGCCGGACACGCCTACGCGCAGTGCCAGCGCAGCGTTTCGTCAGTGGCGTAGCGCAGCGGTCAGGGCGGCCGGATCGGTGACCGGGAGGTCGCAGACCGAGCCTCGGCAGACGTAGGCGGCGGGGGCGCCGTCGACCAGGGGGCGGTCGGCGAGGAGGGGGGCGGTGTTCGGTGGGGCGGCGAGGATGATCGAGCCGCCGGGGGCCCAGGCTCGGGCCGCGGCGAGGAGTTCCATTGTGGTGGCGGACTTTTCGGTGGCGGCGATGGCTACCTGATACGGGCCGCGGACGGAGGCTTCGGCGACCGACAGCCAGTTGCCCGCCGTGCGGGGTGCGCGGGCCAGCAGGATCGCGCCGCGGGCCAGGGTCTGGTCGGCGAGTTCGCGGTAGCGGACGGCGCGTTCGGTGTCGGCGACCGCGGAGGCGGTGAGCAGGGCCTCGGCCAGGGCGGACGCGCCGGCGGGGGTGGCGCCGTCGACGGGGTCGCGCGGGCGGGCTACCAGGGTTTCGGCGTCGTCGGCGGTGTCGAACCAGTTGCCGGGGCGTTCGGTGTCGGCGAAGTGGTCGATCGTGTTGTCCAGCAACAACTGTGCGGCGGCGAGCCAGTCCGGTTCGCCGGTGGCCTGATAGAGGGCGAGCAGGCCGGTGACGAACCAGGCGTAGTCCTCGAGGACACCGGGCGGGGAGCCCGCGACACCGTCGAGGGAGGCGCGGCGCAGTCTGCCGTCGACGAGATGGACGTCGAGCAGGTAGCGGGCGCAGCGCACGGCGGCGGCGATCCACGAGGGTTCTTCCAGCGCCGCACCGGATTCCGCGAGCGCGGTGATGGCCATGCCGTTCCAGGCGGTGACCACTTTGTCGTCGCGGGCAGGCTGCGGGCGCTTGGTGCGGGCCTCGAACAGCTGGGCGCGCAGTCGATCGAAGCGAGACGCCTGTTCGGCGTCGACGGGGTCGCTGTGGCGGGTGAGCACCGAGGTGCCCTGTTCGAAATTGCCCCCGGTGGTGACGCCGAGAGCGTCTGCCACCCACATCCCTTCGAGCGGGCCGAGTTCGCCGATCAGCTCGGCGGGCGTCCACACGTAGGTGGCGCCCTCGACACCGGGACCGCCCGGTTCGAGGTGGGTGTCGGCATCGAGCGCCGAGGCGAAACCGCCGTCGGCGGTCCCGAGATCACCCAGCAGGAATTCGACCGTCTCCCGAGTCACCCTGTGCGGCAACGATTCCAGCGGGGTGACGGGCGCACGACGTGCGAGATGTGCGTAGGCGCGCAGCAGCAGGGCGTTGTCGTAGAGCATCTTCTCGAAGTGCGGTACGAGCCATCCGGCATCGACCGAGTAGCGCGCGAACCCACCGCGCAACTGGTCATAGATCCCGCCACGCGCCATCGCCTCGGCCGTGCGCTCGACCAGATCGAACACCGCCTGGTCGCCGGTCCGCTCCCAGTGCCGCAGCAGTCCTTCCAGCAGCGCCGACGGCGGGAACTTCGGTGCCCCACCGAATCCGCCGTGTGCGGAGTCCTCGTCGGCGGCGATCGCCAGCACAGCCTTGTCGAGAAGCTCGGGGACAACAGTGAATTCGGCGTCGGGAAGACCTGAAGCCTGCGCCTGGAGCGCATCGGTCACCTGACGCGCGGCCTTGTCCACGTCATCGCGCCGATTGAGCCAGGTATCGGTCACCGCGCTGAGCAACTGCGTGAACGACGGCATCCCCCCGCGCGGCTGCTTCGGGTAGTAGGTGCCGCAGTAGAACGGCGCACCGTCGGGCGTGAGGAAGCACGTCATGGGCCAGCCGCCCTGCCCGGTCATGGCCACGGTGGCATTCATGTACACCGCGTCCAGGTCCGGGCGCTCCTCCCGATCCACCTTCACACAGACGAAGTCAGCGTTCATCTGCTCGGCCGTCGCGAGGTCCTCGAACGACTCGTGTGCCATCACATGGCACCAGTGGCAGCTCGCGTACCCGATCGACAGCAGGATCGGCACGTTGCGCTCGGCCGCCTCGGCCAGGGCATCGGCGTCCCACTCCCGCCAATGGACGGGGTTGTCGGCGTGTTGACGCAGATAGGGCGAGGTCGCACCGGCCAATCGGTTCACAGTTCCACCCTGCCACACCCGCCGAGCGGAGATCGAGACCCCGGTGCGTGTGGATCCTGCGCCCCGCCCAGTGCGCGCAAGCAGATTTCTTCGCATCCATCCCCATGTGACGCATCATGGCGTCGCGAATCCACCCTCGAATATTGGTCTTCGAGCTCGAATCAACACGATCGCAACGGTGTTCGGCCGCTTCCCCTCGCCGTATATCTAGAGGTCGGATCAAGCGTCTCGCGTGATTCGCTCGGCCATAGGGGAGTGCATTGTTTGTGCAAGCGGAAACCGGCGAAAGCCCGGCTTCCGCGGCAACACGCCGAGCAGTTGTCGCAACGGCATGTGTCGCGGTCGCGGTCGCCCAAATGGCGACCACCATCTATCTGCCGAGTATGCCCGCGCTCGGTGCTGATATCGGTGCCAGTGAGACCACTCTGCAACTGTCGGTGGCCGTGTTCGTGGTGTTCGCCGCGCTCCCGGTCGTCGCGTGGGGCAGGGCGGCGGAGCGGTTCGGCCGGGTGCCCGCCTTCGTCGCGGCGGGGCTGTGTTTCGTCCTCGCCAGCGCGGGCTTGGCGCTGATCAGCAATGCGCCGGAGCTGCTCGGCCTGCGCGTGGTGCAGGCGATCGGCGCGGGCGGTATCGCCGTCGTCGGGCGGATGATGATCAAGGACCTGTTCACCGGCGCGGAGCTCGCGCGCCAACTCGCGCTGTTGTCGATGGCGTTCGTCGTCGCGCTCGGCGGCGGGCAGGTGATCGGCGGCATCGTCACCTCGACGGTCGGGTGGCGGTACGGATTCGTCGTGCTCGCCGTGCTCGCCGCCGTGCCGGTCGCGTTCGCCCTGCGCATCTCGTTGCCACGGCGCGAACCCGGTTCGAAGGACAAAGGCACAGCTAGACGCCTTTTCACGGACCGGGTCTTCGTCGTGAGCGCGGTCGCGGGCGGCATCGGATTCGCCGTCATCGTGATGATCCAGCAGAAGTCCGCGTTCATCTTCACCGACCGTTTCGCGCTCTCACCCTGGGCGTTCGGCCTGTTCGGCGTCCTCTACGGTGCGGCCTACCTCGGCGGCGCGACCTACGTGCGACAGCGCGTGCGAGGGGTGGGCGCGCGCGCCATGATGCGGCAGGGCGCCTGGATCATGCTCGCGGGCTGCGCGCTCATCACCGCCGTGTGGGCCCTCGATCTGCCACGGGCGATCGCGCTGCCGGTCTTCCTCGCCGGGTACATCACGACGACCTTCGGCCAGGCGACGCTGTTCCCCAACAGCGCCGCGCACGCTGTCAGCCACCTCGCCACCGGCGCCGCCATCGCGGTCTCGTGGTGCGCGCTGATCCAACAGGGCCTCGCGGGCATCGCCTCGCTGGCAGGCCCCACCCTGTCCGGGCTCCTGGCCTGGTCCATCGCCATCACCCTGCTCGCCGCTGTCAACGTGCTCGTCGTAGCAAAGGAATGAAGATCGATGGCCAGAAACCATTTCGCTAATATCCGCAGGCAATTGCAATTGAGCAACACATTTTGGGACGACAGCACCGCTCACGGACTTGTCGACATCATCGCCGACGATATGCGCGACGGAATAGTCCATTCCCGCGACGGTCGCACGATCGTCAATTTCTCGTCCTATTCCTATCTCGGCTTGGACAGCGATCCACGAATCATCGAGGGCGCCCATCGCGGGCTCGACGAAACCGCGACGGTCAATTCCTCTATTTCCCGGATGCGCATTCGGCTCGGCCTGCTCGAGGAGGCCGAGCAGCGACTCTCCCGGACCTTCGACGCGCAGGCGGTGACCGTGTCGTCGTGCGCGGCCGCCGCGTGGGCGACCTTGCCGCTGCTCGCCTCCGGTGAGCTCACCGATGGGCACCCGCCGCTGGTGGTCTTCGACAAGAACGCGCATTTCTGCCTGAACGCGATGAAGCCACTGGTCGCGGACGAGACCGAACTGGTCACGATCGAGCACAACGATATCGCCGCCTTGGAAGAGTTGTGCCGCAAGCACTCCCACGTGGCCTATGTCGCCGACGGCGTGTACAGCACGGGCGGTGGGGCGCCGCTCGCGGAGTTGCACCGCCTTCAGGATCGCTACGGATTGTTCTTGTATTTCGATGAGGCGCACGGCCTTTCGACTCTGGGTAGTCACGGCCGCGGCTACGTTCTCGGCGCCTATACGGGCTGGCGAGAGCGGACCCTCGTGATCGCCTCGCTCAACAAAGGTTTCGGCGCCAGCGGTGGCGTGATCTTCTTCGGCACGGCGGGTGACGCGTCGCGCACACCCACCCTGCTGCGCACCAGCGGTCCGCTGATGTGGTCGCAGCGCATCAACACCGCCGGACTCGGCGCGATCATCGCCTCGTGCGAGCTGCACGACGACGGCACCGTCGATCGACTCCAGGTCGCGCTCCAGGAGCGGGTCCGGCTGTTCGACTCGCTCGTCGATACCGATCTCGCCGGTGACGGACTGCCCATCCGCTTCGTCAGCATCGGCCAGGAGGACGTCACGGTCGCCGTGGCACGGGACATGCTCGACGCCGGTTTCTACACCTCGCCGGTGTTCTTCCCGATCATCCGCCGCGGCAGCGCGGGCCTGCGCCTGATGTTGCGGGCCGACCTCGAACCCGACACGATCCGCCGCTTCGCCGACACCCTGAGCTCGAGCCTCGCCGCGCATCAGGACCGGGAGGAACTACCAGCATGACCGCCGTCATCGAGAAAAACATCGGGTTCGAAGCCCAGCGCACCCTGCTGCGCGATCACACCGCCGGGATCGTGGCACCGCGTCGGCGCCACGGCGACGCGAAACTGCCTGTGCGCGAACGGGTCAACCGCATCCTCGACCCCGGGACGCCGTTCCTGGAGATCGGCAGGCTCGCCGCCCACGAGGTGTACGACACCGATCTGCCCGCCGCCGCCCTGATCGTGGGCATCGGCACCATCCACGGCAGGCCGTGCATGGTGTTCGCCAACGATCCGCACGTCAAAGGCGGAACCTTCTACCCGCTCACGATCAAGAAACACCTGCGCGGGCAGAAGCTGGCCAGGGAATACCGCCTGCCGTGTGTGTATCTGGCGGACTCCGGAGGCATCTACCTCCCGTTGCAGGAGGAGATCTTCCCCGACGAGGAGCACCTCGGGAAGATGTTCCGCAATATCGCGGAGATGTCGGCGCTCGGTCTGCCACAGATCTCGGCGGTGCTCGGCATCTGCACCGCGGGCGGCGCCTACATCCCCGCGATGAGCGACGAGACGGTGATGGTGAAGGACCTCAGCACCGTCTTCCTCGGCGGTCCGCAGCTGGTGGAGGCCGCTACAGGCGTGGTGGTCGACGCGCAAACCCTCGGCGGTGCCGATCTGCACGTGCGCGAAACCGCGGTGGCCGACCATCTCGCGGCCAACGAGCTGGAAGCGCTGGCGATGGTGCGCGACATCGTGTCCCGCACCCCCGGTGACCGCGTGCATCCGCCCGCGTTCGAAGTGCTCGAGCCCGCCGACGATCCGGCGCGGCTGCCGGATCTGATTCCGGCGACCACCAAGAAGGAGATGGACGTTCGCGCGATTCTGCGCTGCGTCGTCGACGCCGGCTCGTGGGTCGAGTACCGCAAGGACTACGGCATCACGATCGTGTGCGCGACCGCCCGGATCGCGGGCTACGAGGTCGGGATCATCGCCAATCAGGGCGTGATCTTCCCCGACAGCGCGCTCAAGGCCACCAACTTCATCCAGATCTGCGAGCAGCGCCGCATCCCACTGCTGTTCGTGCACAACGTGAGTGGGTTCATGGTCGGCGAGGAGTACGAGCGGGCCGGGATCGCCAAACACGGCGCGAAGATGGTGAACGCGGTCTCGTGCGCCACGGTGCCGAAGATCTCGCTGGTGATCGGCGGCAGTTTCGGCGCCGCCAATTTCGCGATGTCGGGGCGGTCGATGGGCGGCCAGTTCATGGCGATGTGGCCCAATGCCCGCTCCACCGGGGTCGGTGGCGAGCAGGCCGCGGCGGTGATGGCGATCCTCAAGCGGGACCGGTTGCGCCGCGAGGGCAAGGAACTCAGCGCGGCCGAGGAAGCCGCCATCAAGCAGCCGATCATCGACAGTTTCGAACGGCAATCGCTGCCGACCTACATCGCGGCCCGCATGTGGATCGATGCCGTTGTCGAACCGGAGGACACCCGGTCGTGGTTGGCGCGGTGCTTGTCGCTGGCACATGAACGCTGGGATCGGCCGCAACCCGCGGCCGCGAACTTCGGGGTGTTCCGGCTGTGATCTCGCGACTACTCATCGCGAACCGGGGCGAGATCGCCGCCCGGATCGCGCGCACCTGCGACCGTCTCGGCATCGAGTACGTGACGGTGAGCGTCGAGGCGGACCGGGCGCTCACCTATCACGGCGCGGCCGTGGCGACCGTGGCGCTACCCGAACTCGATTCGAGCGGCGCTGCCCGCGGCTACCTCGATGCGGACGCGCTGGTACGTGCCGCGACCGAAACCGGTTGTGACGCGGTGCATCCCGGATACGGGTTCCTGTCCGAGAACGCCGATTTCGCGCGTGCGGTCCGGGCGGCCGGGCTGGTGTTCGTCGGCCCGAGTTCGCGGGTGATCGACACGATGGCCGACAAGGCCTCCGCGCGTCAGGTCATGGCCGCGGCGGGTGTGCCCGTGTTGCCGGGCACCGAGCAGGCAAGCGAAGACCTCGATGCACTGGTGAGAGCGGCAGCCGAGATCGGGTATCCGCTGATCGTCAAGCCCGCGGGCGGTGGCGGCGGCAAGGGCATGTCGGTGGTGCGCTCGGCCGCCGGACTGCGCGAGGCACTGGCGTCTGCTTCACGCACCGCGACAGCGGCTTTCGCCGATGGCCGCCTGCACCTGGAGCGGTACGTCGAGCGCGCACGCCACATCGAGGTGCAGGTCTTCGGTGACGAATTCGGCCATGCCGTCCACCTTTTCGACCGTGACTGCTCGCTGCAACGACGGCATCAGAAGGTGATCGAGGAAGCTCCGGCGCCACGGATTCCCGATGCGGTGCGGGCGGCGATGTTCGCCGCCGCCGTGGGTGGCACGAAGGCCTTGCAGTACGTGGGCGCGGGCACCTTCGAGTTCCTGCTGGTCGGTGCCGAGTTCTTCTTCATCGAGATGAACACACGGTTGCAGGTGGAGCACACCGTCACCGAGGAGATCACCGGCATCGATCTGGTGCAGTGGCAATTGCTGGTCGCCGCGGGTGAACTGCTGCCCGCCGAGCAGGCCGACATCGCGTATTCGGGCGCCTCGGTGCAGGTGCGGATGTACGCCGAGGACCCGTTCCGGTCGTTTCTGCCGTGCCCGGGCGCGATCGAGGTCACCCACTGGCCGGATGTTCGCGTCGAACGCGCCTTCACCCGCCGGCTCGACGTCACCGGCGGGTTCGATCCGATGATCGCCAAACTCGTCGCGACCGGCGCCACCCGCAACGAGGCACTCACCGCCGCGCGCCGCGCCTGTAAAGACCTTCGCTGGCAGGGCATTTCGACAAATCTCGGTTTTGCGGGACGCATCCTCGCCGCCCCGATCGTCGTGGCCGCGGAGCACGACACCGCCTACCTGGACCGGATCGATCCGGTCGCCGAGTTCGCCGATCCCGACGAGCTGAGTGCCCTCGCGGTGGCCGCCACGCTGGCCGCGCCCGACCGCGCGACGCCGTGGTCGACCGGGGCTCCCGGCGGCGACCGGGCCTGGCTCGATCCCGCCGATCGCGATCTCGGCAGTCTCGGTCTGTCGGTCGACGGGCGGGCGTTCACGGTGCGAGTCGGCGGCTACGAGGGCGAGGCGGTGCTGGTCCGCGCCGACACGATCGACGCGAACACCGACACCGGCCCGAGCGTCCCCGCCCGGCGCAAGACCGACCCGGGTGTCGCAGCTCGGCGAACCGCCGGCGACACGATCTCGGTCGGCGCGACCCCCTGCGTCGTCCGGCGCTCGGGTGAGGGCTGGATCTCCCAGGTAGCCGGGGTTTCCCGGCAGGTGCGCTACGCCGAATACCGCTCGCTCGGCACGACCGCGACGGATCCCGAGATCCGTTCGCCCATGCCGGGCACCCTCGTGCAGCTCCATGTCGAATCGGGCAACCCGGTCGAGAAGGGACAGCTGCTCGGCGTGGTCGAGGCCATGAAGCTCGAACACGAACTGACCGCCACCCATGCGGGGATCGTCACCGTGAACGCGGCCGAAGGTGCCGTGGTCACCACAGCTCAATCATTGTTTCTCATCGAAGAGAGGGGCGCCGCGCTGTGATGCGACATCGGCGACTACTTGCCACAGCTCTGGTATCGGCGGTGGCCGTGCTGGCGACCGCGTGTGGTGGAACGGACACCGCAGCACGCGACTCGGCGCAACCGGTCAGCGGCGGCTCGTTGACGTGGGGGGTGGAAACCGAGCCGACCACCCTCAACCCGCACCTCAACGGGCAGAGCAACACGCACCTGATGTTGCGCAACGTCTTCGAGTCGCTGCTGGCGCGCACCGCCGAGGGTGGATTCGTCCCGTGGCTGGCCGCCGGCCACGAGATCTCGCCCGACGGGCTCACCTACACATTCACCCTGCGCGAGGACGTGAAGTTCACCGACGGTAATCCGCTCACCGCGGCCGCCGTTGCCCGCAACTTCACCACGATGCAGGACGTGTCCTATTCCGGCGGCTGGTCCGCCGGGCCGCTGTCGCACCTGGCCGCGGTGACCGCCCGCGACGAGCGCACTGTGGTGTTCGCCCTGAAGGACCCGTACGCGCCGTTCCTCGACTTCGCCGCCGGGTTCCCCATCATCTCCTCGGCTGCGTGGGACAAGCCGCAGCTCAAGGCGGGTGGGCCGGAGATCGCGGGTACCGGGCCGTTCCTCCTCGACCGCTACGTGAAAGGTCAGGAACTGCACTTCCGCAAGAACCCCGACTACAACTGGGCGCCGCAGAGCGCCAAGCATCAGGGTCCGGCCTACCTCGACGAGGTGACCTACCGTTTCCTGCCCGAGTCGTCGGTGCGCACCGGCGCGCTCACCTCCGGTCAGGTCGACCTCATCGAGGGCGTCTCCGGCAACGATGCCTCGCTGTTCCGGGACAACCCCGATTTCACGTATTCGACCGGGCTGAACAACGGCAGCCCGTACACGCTGTATTGGAACGCGACCTTCGGTCCTGCCACCGACGAGAAGGTCCGCAAGGCGCTCAACAACTCCGTCGACGTGAACGCGGTGCTGCAGTCGATCTATCGCGGCGAGCGCACCCGCGGCTGGGGTATCGCCTCCAGCGTCGACACACTGTTCTACGACAAGAGCATCGAGGGCACCTACGGCGCCGACAAGGCCGCCGCGAACCGGCTGCTCGACGAAGCCGGTTGGACGGCAAAGGATTCCGATGGCTTCCGGACCAAGGACGGCCAGCGGCTGACCATCGAACTGGTGCAAGCCCAGTCGACGTTGCGCGATCAGCGTGAGGTCCTGTTGCAGGCGGTGCAGGCGCAGGCCAAGCAGAACGCGGGCATCGATCTGAAGCTGTCCTACGTCGACCTCGGCACCTACGCCGAGCTCCGCAAGAAGAACGCCTTCGGGTCGATCGCCAACTCCGACACCATCACCGGCGGCATCGATATCGAGAACCACTGGTACCCACCGACGCCGCTCGGCACGCTGAACTACAGCCGCGCGACCGATCCCCAACTGTCCACCTGGCTGAAAGCCGGCGCCTCGACCACCGACAACGCCGAGCGCGCCAAGCAGTACGCGCAGTTGCAGCGGTTCGCGCTCGTCGACAAGGCGTACGGGCTGCCGCTCTACATTCCCGAGAACCAGATCGCCACGGGCGCGCACGTGTACGGCGCGGGATACCGTCCGTACAAGCAGCTTCCGGAGAACGCGTACGACATCTGGGTCGATCGTGGATAGCGGGATCCGCCGCCGGCGCGGGGGTCGGCCCGCTGTGCGCGGCGGGGCGTGCGAGTCGGGGCGGCGGTCCGGCGCAGTGGTCCGCCCGGGCGACCAGGGTCGGCTGCCCGGAGGTCCGGCCCGGCAGTCGGCGGTCGGCTCTGCTCCGGTGGATCGCTGGTGTACCGGATCGGTCCTGCGCCCGTGACAGCGGAGGTTGTCGCGCCGGAAACAGCGGCGCCGATCGCGGACAGCGAGCGTGGCGGGCGGGCCGATCTCGCCAAAGCAGTGGCGCTGCGGGTGATCACGGGGATCGGCGTGCTGTGGGGCGCGACCACGCTGTCGTTCCTCGGTGTGCGGCTCGCGCCGGGCGACACGGTCGATGTGTTGCTCGGCGAACAACCGCGCACCCCGGAGGTCGAGGCGGCCATCCGCGCCGAATGGGGACTCGACAGTCCGGCCGTCGTGCAGTACGCCCGCTACCTGTGGAATGTGGCGCAGGGGGATTTCGGGCGTTCGTATGTGCTGCAGCGGCCGGTGTCGGAGATCATCGGCTCGCAGGCCGGGCCGACGCTGGCGCTGACCGGTGCCGCGTTGATGGTGGCGCTGGTGTTCGCGGTTGTCGTGGCGACGAGCACAGCGCAGCGGCGGCGATCCCGTGCCGTCGCGAATGCTGTTGAGCTGGCACTTGTTTCGACACCGGCGTTCTGGCTCGGCATCGTGCTGCTCTCGGTGTTCAGCTTCCAGTTGAAGATCTTTCCGGTGGCGGCGAACAAGGGACTGTCCGCCTTGGTACTGCCCGCACTCGCGCTCGGGCTGTCGCTGGGCGCGGTGATCTCCCAGGTGCTGCGCGACGGGTTGGAGCGGGCGCTCGACGAACCGTTCGCGGTGACGGTGCGGTCGTGGTCGGTGAGCGAGAGCGCGCTGCGGCTGCGGCACGGTTTGCGCCACGCGGCCCTGCCCGCGGTGACCTTGACCGGTTGGCTGGTCGGCGGTTTGCTCGGCGGGGCGGTGATCATCGAGGAGGTCTTCGGACGGCCCGGACTAGGGCGGGTAACCGTCGAAGCCGTTCTCGCACAGGATCTTCCCGTTGTGCTGGCCGTGGCGATTCTCTCGGCGTTCGTCTACGTCGTGATCAGCACGCTGGTCGACCTGCTCTACCTGTGGCTCGACCCACGGCTACGTCGCGACGCCGGCAATGGAGGGGAGCGATGACTGCCATCGGAACGCGGCGCATGGCTGGTCGAATCGCCATGCCTACAACATATTCACGCTCACTGCCCGACTTCCAGCGAGGACCGGCGCTATGACGATCGCAGATCTTCCGCACGCGGCAATCGCACGAATCAACTTGCGCGCGAAGGGTTTCACTGTAGCGCCGGGTGTAGCCGTCGCAGCACTGACAGTGGGGCTGGTCGCGATCGCGGTGGTTGCCCCTGTCCTGCTGGCCGGTACCGACCCGCTGGCCGCCGATCCCCTCGCCGCCCAGCTGCCACCGAGTGCGCAGCATTGGTTCGGCACCGATCACCTGGGGCGTGACGTCTTCACCCGCGTCGTCCACGGCGCGCGCTATTCGCTACTCATCGGCGTCACCGCTGTCGCGATCGCGGTCGTGGCCGGCACGGCGCTCGGCCTGCTGTCCGGGTTGGCGCGCGGGCCGCTCGACGAGCTGATCACCCGGTTCCTCGACGTGGTCTCCGCGTTCCCCGATCTGCTGCTCGCGCTGGTCCTGATCTCGTTCACCGGCCCCGGCACCACGAACCTGATCTTCGCGCTCGGTATCGCCTCGATCCCCAGGTTCGCCCGTGTGGTTCGCGCGCAGACCCTCGTGGTACAGGAGTCCGGGTATGTCGAGCAGGCACGAACTTTCGGCCTCACCAGGGCAACACTGGTGCGGCGGCATGTCCTGCCGCACGCGGTCGCGCAGGTCCCCATCCTGGCCACCATCGGCCTCGGCACCGCCATTCTCGGCGCGGCCGGTCTGAGCTTCCTGGGGATGGGCCCGCAACCGCCGGAACCGGAATGGGGCGCGATGCTCGCCGAAGGCCGCAACTATCTGCGCAATGCCTGGTGGATCGGCGTGCTGCCCGGTGTGGCCGTGACCGCCACGGTCATCGCGGTGAGCTCGCTGGGCCGACGCTGGCAGCGGCACTACGACGGAAGGCCAATGGTATGAGTCTGATCGAGGTCGAGAATCTGCGGGTCGGGTTCGCGGCGAAGGATGTGGTGCGCGGCATCGATCTGCGGATCGAGCCGGGTGAAGCCGTCGCTCTCGTCGGCGAGTCCGGGTCGGGCAAGTCGGTGACGGCACGCACGCTGGTCGGTCTGGCAGGCTCGGGCGCTGCCGTGCGCGCCGACCGTCTCGAACTCTTCGGGCAGGACGCACGTGACCATCGGACGCGGCAGTGGCGGCGAATCCGGGGCACCGACATCGGATTCGTGCTCCAAGACGCGTTGGTCTCCCTAGATCCGCTGTGCTCGATCGGCAGTCAGCTCGCCGAAGCGCAACGCGCACTGACCGGGCTGCGCGGGCAGGCGCTCACCGCCCGCAGCGTGCGGCTGCTCACCGATGTCGGCGTCCCCGAACCCGAACTGCGGCTGCGTCAGTATCCCCACGAGCTGTCCGGCGGGCTGCGTCAGCGCGTGTTGATCGCGACGGCGCTGGCAGGCGATCCGCGTCTCATCATCGCCGACGAGCCGACCACCGCGCTCGATGTGACTGTGCAGCAACAGATCCTGGATCTGCTTCGTGCCCGAAAAGCCGCGGGAACGGCACTTCTGCTGATCAGCCACGACCTCGCGGTCGTGGCCGAGGTGGCGGATCGGGTGCTGGTCATGCGTGACGGGGAGGTCGTCGAGGAGGGCAGCACGCACGATGTACTGACCCGGCCGACGCATCCGTACACCAAGAAGCTGCTCGCGGCCGTACCGTCGGCGGCCTCACGCGGGTCGAAGCTGGCGGTGTCCGAGCGCCCACTGCTGCCGCCGCGCACGGTGGACAACACCCGAGTCGTGCTCTCGGTCCGCAACCTGCGCAAAACCTACGGCTCGGGATCAGCCGCCCGCACGGTCGTCGACAATGTCGACTTCGACCTGTTCGGCGGCGAAACCCTCGGCATCGTGGGCGAATCCGGTTCGGGCAAAACCACGACGGCTCGTCTCGCGCTGAGGCTCATCGCACCGTCGTCCGGACGGGTGGTCGTCGACGGCGAACCATGGAGTGAGCTCTCCGACAAGGAATTACGCCCCCACCGCGGCGCCGCGCAACTGATCGCCCAGGACCCACTCAGCTCCTTCGACCCCCGCTACACCGTGGAGCGCGTCATCGGCGAAAGCCTCGACACAGTCGACCTTCGCGGCAAGGCCCGCACCCAGCGGGTCCACGAAATACTCGACGCCGTCGGCCTCGCCCGCGACCTCCTCCCCCGCCACCCCCGCACCCTCTCCGGCGGCCAACGCCAACGCGTAGCCATCGCCCGCGCCCTGGCCCCCAACCCCGCCCTCCTCGTCGCCGACGAACCCCTCTCCGCCCTCGACGTCTCCGTTCAAGCCCAGATCCTCGACCTGCTCGCCGAACTCCAATCCGAGTTCGGCACCGCCCTGCTCCTCATCTCCCACGACCTCGGCGTAGTCCACCACCTCGCCGACCGCGTCCTCGTGATGAAGAACGGCCAAATCGTCGAATCCGGCGAGGCCGACACCGTCCTACGCTCCCCTCAACACGAATACACCCGCCAACTCGTAGCCTCGGTCCCCCGCCTCCCCGAGGTCGCCGATCGCGGATGACCATCATAGGTCCGCGACCCCGGCAACTCATCTCACCGGCCCTCAGCGGACGGCTGCCGCCCCGAGTTCGACGAATGCCACAGGGCGGCAACCACACTCGCTATTTGCCGATACGCGACTTCGACCTCTACGCCGATTGGCTGTTGATGAAACACCACGCGGCGAGCAGCGGGTGGCCCTCGCACAGTGATGGCATAGGCGGTCCGATCGGGCGGACCTCGGCCATCGCGGTGCCGCCACCAGCCAGGGTCGCGGCACCGATCATGGCGCCGACGACGATCGCACGGAAGACATGCATGGGAACTCCTCGAAAAGTTGAGCTCGTCAGAATGAGCAGTCGGCCGGCCGACCTGCCCAGCCGCCCTTCAGGAAAACGAGGACGGCACAGAACACGTCCGCCGACGAGGAACCCACCGGAGCGGGGGCCGATGTCGTAGCGACAGGTGCGGCAACAGATTCCGCGGCGGCCGCACCTGCTGGTGCGACGAGCCCTGCGAGCACAGCGGCAACAACGACAAGCTTCTTCATCACGTGTCCTGTTCTGTAGTTGTGGATGGCGGGACGAAGTTTGACATATTTGACCGATCGGTCGCAATAGACCTAGCATCATGAAATATGGCGCGCACCAAGGAATTCGACCCCGATGTCGCCCTGGATCGCGCTTTGGACCTGTTCTGGCAGCGCGGCTACGAGACGACGTCGATCGCGGATCTGGTCGAGCATCTCGGCATCGCCAGGGCCAGCATGTTCGCGACCTTCGGCTGCAAACACGAGCTCTTCATGAAGGCGCTGCAACGTCACCTCGAGCTCGTCGACGCGCGGATCACCGCGGAACTGGCCCGCCCCGGCCCGGCGCTACCCGCGGTCAAGGGCCTGATCGACCGGTTCGTGAACGAGTCGTGCGCGGAGAACAGATTCCTCGGCTGCCTGGTCACCACCGCCGCGGTCGAACTGGCCGCCCGCGACCCCGACGTCGCCCGGCTGGTCGAATCCAGCTGGGCGCGTACCGAAACCGCACTGGCCTCCGCCCTGTCGCGCGCCCACGCCCAGGACGAACTGCCCCCCGACGCCGACCCGCGCGCCCTTGCCCGCTTCCTACTGGTCTTCTTCCAGGGAATCTGGGTCCTCGAACGCACCCCCAACGCCGCCACCCGCCTGCGCGACGCGGGCCGAGTAGCCGTGTCGATCCTGAGCTGAGCACTCCTACGGTCTGATCGGCGCCGCATCTATACAAGACCGAACGATCTAGAATTTGCCGCATTCCCGCATGATCAGAGCAGGAGACGAGCCAATTCGGCGGGGCCCGACATCATGACCATGTGCCCGCCATCCATTTCGACCGGCTCGATCCCCAGCCTGGAGGCTACGAGTCCACGCATGAAGTCGGCGGGGAAGAACCGGTCGTCGCGCAGCAAGATGAACCGGGTCGGCACCTCGGGCCAAGACGCCAGCGGCCATGCGGACTCCATCGGGGTTTCGGACTGGCCGCACTCGTATTTCTCCGCCTCGGCCCGCTGCGCGGGAGTGAGCTGGTTGTAGAACACGTCGTCATCACCCGAGGTCGCATGCCCGGTGTTGGCCCACCAGTCGCCCGGCGCCTCGCCAGGCGCCGGAATCATCGCCGATACCAACACCATTCGCTCCACCGGTACCCGATCGCACACGAGCGGCGCGGTGAACCCCCCGAACGAGTGCGCCACCACAACCACATCCCGTCGCTCGCCGATCGCCTCGACCACCGCGTCGGCGTATTCCCCCAACCCGGCGCTGTCGTCCTCGCTCGGCAACGACACGGGGATCGCGTCATGGCCGAGCCCGCGCAGCTCGTCTGCCACCTGCCCCCAATAACCCGCATCGCACCCGGCTCCCGGGATCAGCATGAATGTGCTCATGCACCTTGATAGCAAGGCCCACCGACAACAGTGAGCGTTGCTGTTGCGGCGCACCCGGCGACACGTCGATACCCTGGTGAGGGTGAGCATCGATACCCGTTCGGAGATCCGCGGATCGGTGCGGACGCCGATCGCGTGGGTCCGGCCGGGGCACATCGGGTACATCGGGCCGGATCTGCTGCCCGACACGCATTCGCCGCCGGTCGCGATGCTCACCGTGGGGCTGGACGGGCCGCTGATCGTGCACACCTCCCGCGGTCCGATTCGCACCGGCAGCTCCTTCGCGCCTGCCCGCACCGCGCACCGCGTCGTTGCCACGCAGGGGTGGATTCTGGTGCTGTTCATCGACCCGTCGAGTGCGCCAGCGACCATGATTGCCGACGAGATGACCGCTGCAGCAGGCACTTTCGGCCTGAGCCATCGCCGCGAGCGCGAACTCGTCGAGCTGGGCCGCGAACCCGTCGCCGACCCGGATCTCCTCTACAGCCGCGCCATCGCGGGCCCGAACCTCGGCACCGACGCACGCATCTCCAGGCTCGCAGCCGCGATCCGCGACCAGCCCGCCAACGCCCTGCGCGCCGACCAGATCGCCGCGAACCTAGGCCTGTCCACCGGCCACTTCCTGCACCTGTTCACCCAGCACTGCGGCACCACCTTCCGCGGCTACCAACGCTGGAATCGCATGGTCTGCGCGGTGAGCAGCGCCGTCAACGGCCACGACCTCACCCGCTCCGCCCTCGACGCAGGCTTCGCCACCCCCTCACACTTCAGCGAATCCTTCCGCGCCATGATCGGCCTGCCCGCCACCACAATGCTCCGATCCGGCATCCACTTCGACCTCGGAACCCGCATCGTCCAGCCCGGCTGAGCGTCATGGCCGCGACAGCTTCAGCGGCTCGATAGAAGCTCGGGGGCTAGGTACGGATCCACCCGCGGCAACGCTCGATGGCGGGCGACCAGTTCACGCTGGCTGATCTGCCTCATTCCAACAATGTAGTCCCGGTCACCGCCTCGCCGTTGCGGCAGTATGGGCTGGCGAAACCGCTGCTCAGCGGGCGGTGCTGAGGCATGATGAAATGTGGAATCCTTGCCCGGTTCGTCTAGTTAGGAAGACCCGAGATGGTGCAGCTCACGCTTTCCG
Source organism: Nocardia sp. NPDC058518 (assembly GCF_042719655.1). Classification (NCBI taxonomy): domain Bacteria; kingdom Bacillati; phylum Actinomycetota; class Actinomycetes; order Mycobacteriales; family Nocardiaceae; genus Nocardia; species Nocardia sp. NPDC058518. The sequence continues at coordinate 117,283 of NZ_JBHXNJ010000002.1, read as the reverse complement.
CGCAGCGGGCTGCGCTGGAGCGGGAATGGGCCATGTGGGTGCCAGGTGGGGTGGGGGTTTCGGGGGCGGGGAGTTCGGGGGTGCGGACCGAGGTGGCGCAGTCCTGGACGCGGTCGTTGCGGACGGTGGATCCGGGGCGCGATCACGCGCCGGTCAGTGAGACCGATATCGGGCCACGGTGGGCGGAGTCGCCGTTGCGGGGGCCGGTTACCGAGCTGAAAGAGCAGTTGCACAGTGTGGCCGATGACGCGGGGTACGTCGCGGCGGTCACCGATGCTTCGGGAACGATTCTGTGGACCTATGGCGGGCCCGTCATGCGCAGGCGGGCCGAGCAGGTGAACTTCGCGCCCGGTGGCCGGTGGGACGAGGCGCACATGGGGACCAACGCGTTGTCCTTGGCATTGCGCACCGACCAACCGCACACCGTGTTCTCGGCCGAACATCTGGTGGCGGCACTGCACGGCTGGGTCTGTTATTGCGCGCCGATTCGCGCCGCCGACGGGACATTGCTCGGGGTGCTCGACCTGTCGACCACCTGGAAGCGCTCGCATCCGCTGGCCATGGCCACCGTGCGCACCATGACCAGCGCCATCGAATCGAAATTGCACGCCGCCGTGCCCGCGCCCGCCGGGATGCGGCTGACCAGCCTCGGTACCGGCAGATTGATGCGGGACGGTCAGCAGATCCGGTTGCGGCCACGCCACCTCGAGATCCTGACCCTGCTCGCCCTCGACGACGACGGCTACAGCCACGAACGCCTGCACTACGCCGTCTACGGCGATCGCGCGGTCGGCGCGAGCACGCTGAAATCGGAGATGTCGTACCTGCGCCGCGCCACCGGCGGCGACATCACCAGCCGCGTCTACCGCTTCACCACTCCCCTGTCCTGCGACGCCGTCGACGTGCTGCGCGCCATCGAGCGAGGCGATCTCGACACCGCCGTTCGCCTGTATCACGGTCCGCTGCTTCCTGATTCGGATACGCCGGGCATCAGCGAATGGCGCGACTACCTCGAAGTCGCCATGCGCAACGCGGTACTGAACAGCCCGGACGCGAATCACGCACTGGCATACGGCGATCGCGCCCCCGACGACATCGCCGTCCACGAACACGCACTCGCCCTGCTCCCCGCCCGCGACGCACGTCGCGCGGTGGCCGCGGCACGCTTGCACAGCGCCCTTCGCGCCTGATCGGTCCGGCTTCAACGTTTCATCAACCCTCAGCGGGGATAGTGATGGGCGTCACGCTTCACCGGAATCAGCGAGGAGCCACCGCACATGATCTACGCCAAGCCGGGCACCGAGGGCAGCATCGTCAGCTACGCGCCGCGATACGACAATTTCATCGACGGCAAGTGGATTCCGCCGGTAGAAGGCCGCTATTTCGAGAACACCTCCCCGGTCGACGGGCAGCCGTTCTGCGAGATCGCCCGCTCGAGCGCCGCCGATGTGGAACTGGCGCTCGACGCCGCCCACCGCGCGGCGCCTGCCTGGGGTGAGACCTCGGCCGCCGAGCGCGCCAACATCCTCAACAAGATCGCCGACCGGATCGAGGCCAACCTCGAGGCCCTCGCCGTGGCCGAAACCTGGGACAACGGCAAGCCGGTCCGCGAAACCCTGGCCGCCGACCTCCCCCTCGCGGTCGACCACTTCCGCTACTTCGCCGGGGTGCTGCGCGCGCAGGAAGGCGGCATCAGCGAGGTCGACAAGGACACCATCGCCTACCACTTCCACGAGCCGCTCGGCGTTGTCGCACAGATCATTCCGTGGAACTTCCCGATCCTGATGGCCACCTGGAAGCTGGCTCCCGCCCTCGCCGCGGGCAACGCGGTGGTGCTCAAGCCCGCCGAGCAGACCCCGGCCTCGATCATGAAGGTCGTCGAACTCGTCGCGGATCTGCTCCCGCCGGGAGTTCTCAACGTGGTCAACGGTTTCGGTGTCGAAGCCGGTAAGCCGCTGGCCTCCAGCCCGCGCGTGGCGAAGGTCGCGTTCACCGGTGAGACCACCACCGGCAGGCTGATCATGCAGTACGCGAGCGAGAACATCATCCCGGTCACCCTCGAGCTGGGCGGCAAGAGCCCCAACATCTTCCTGGCCGATGTGATGGCCGCCGACGACGACTACCTGGACAAGGCGATCGAGGGGTTCGTCATGTTCGCCCTCAACCAGGGCGAAGTGTGCACCTGTCCGTCACGCGCGCTGATCGCCTCGTCGATCTACGACGAGTTCATGGCCCGCTGTATCGAGCGCACCAAGGCCATCATCAGCGGCAATCCCCTCGATGAAGCGACCATGATCGGCGCCCAGGCCAGCAACGATCAGTTCGAGAAGATCCTGTCCTACATCGATATCGGCAAGAAGGAAGGCGCCGAGGTACTCACCGGTGGCGCGGTCCGCAGTGTCGACGGGCTGGCCGAGGGCTACTACATCGAGCCGACGATCTTCAAGGGCAGCAACGACATGCGCGTGTTCCAGGAGGAGATCTTCGGCCCCGTCGTCGCGGTCACCACCTTCGACTCCACCGAGGAGGCGCTGTCGATCGCCAACGACACCCTCTACGGCCTCGGTGCCGGCGTGTGGACACGCGATATGAACACCGCCTACCGCCTCGGCCGGGGCATCAAGGCCGGTCGGGTGTGGACCAACTGCTACCACGCCTACCCCGCGCACGCGGCGTTCGGCGGCTACAAGAAGTCCGGCATCGGGCGCGAGAACCACAAGATGATGCTCGATCACTACCAGCAGACCAAGAACATCCTGGTCAGCTACTCGGCGACGAAGCTCGGCTTCTTCTGATGGTGCAGCGCGTCGACCTCACCGAACAGGCGGCGGCGCTGCTGCGGGACTTGACCGGGCAGCACGGCCCGGTCATGTTCCACCAGTCCGGTGGTTGCTGCGACGGCAGTTCGCCGATGTGTTACCCGCGTGGGGAATTCCGCGTCGGCGGTTCGGATGTGCTGCTCGGGTACCTGCCCGGCGACACCCCGTTCTGGATGAGTGCCGACCAGTTCGAATACTGGAAACACACCCACCTCACCGTCGACGTGGTGCCGGGCCGCGGCGGCGGGTTCTCCCTCGAGGCTCCCGAAGGCGTGCGGTTCCTGATCCGCTCACGTCTGTTCACCGACGAGGAAGCGGCCGCGCTGGAGTCGGCGCCGCCGCCAACCGGGTGATCTGAAACACCCGTAATCAGTTCGTTTCCGCAGGTCAGCGGTGCTCGATACGCACCGCTGACCTGACGGATCCACGCGCGTAACAGTCGTCAACCATTCTTCAACCCTCGACGATCACCGTTGCCTGGCGAACGCGCATTGCTTGTTGATGAGGAGCTCCACGTGAGTACAGAAACCAGCCCCGCCACCGGCGAGGGCGTACCGGTCGACGACTATCTCGCCAAACGCACCCTGCGCAAGGGCTCGGCGGGCTGGGTGCTGCTCGCCGGCCTCGGCGTGAGTTACGTGATCTCCGGCGACTTCTCCGGCTGGAACTTCGGTCTCGCCGAAGGCGGTTTCGGTGGTCTGCTGATCGCCACCGTCGTGATCGCCGCGATGTATCTGGCCATGGTGCTCGGCATGGCCGAGATGTCCTCGGCGTTGCCAGCGGCGGGCGGCGGCTACACCTTCGCCCGGCGCGCGCTCGGACCATGGGGCGGATTCGCCACCGGCACAGCCATTCTCATCGAGTACGCGATCGCGCCCGCCGCCATCGCCACCTTTATCGGCGCCTATGTGGAATCGCTGAACCTGTTCGGGATCACCGACGGCTGGTGGGTGTATCTGGCGGTATACGCACTGTTCATCGGCATCCACCTGGCCGGTGCGGGCGAGGCGCTCAAGGCGATGTTCGTGATCACCGCCATCGCGCTGGTCGGGCTGGCGATCTTCGCGGTGGCGGCACTCGGCAGGTTCGACGTGGCCAACCTGACCGATATCGCGGCCGATCCCGCGGCGACCGGATCGTCGTCGTTCCTGCCGTTCGGATACATGGGTATCTGGGCCGCCATCCCGTTCGCGATCTGGTTCTTCCTGGCGGTGGAAGGCGTGCCGCTGGCCGCCGAGGAAGCCAGCGAGCCGGAGAAGAACGTGCCGAAGGGCATCATCGTCGCGATGCTGCTGCTGGTCGTCACCGGCGCGGTGGTGCTGTTCCTGGTCACCGGCGCACTCGGCGCCCAGGACGCGTCGGCCTCGGGTAACCCCCTGGTGGAGGCGCTGGGCGACAGCTCGGCAGCCAAGGTGGTCAACTACATCGGCTTGGCCGGTCTGGTCGCCAGCTTCTTCTCCATCGTCTACGCCTACTCCCGGCAGACCTTCGCCCTCTCGCGCGCCGGCTACCTGCCGACCAGCCTGTCGGTCACCAACTCCCGCAAGGCACCGGTGCTGGCGCTGATCGTGCCCGGCGTCATCGGCTTCGCCCTCTCGCTCACCGGCGAGGGCGCGATGCTGCTGAACATGGCCGTGTTCGGCGCGGCGCTGAGCTACGTGCTGATGATGGTGAGCCACATCGTGCTCCGCGTGCGCGAGCCTGCAATGCCGCGTCCGTACCGCACACCCGGCGGCATTGTCACCACGGCGTTCGCCCTGGTCATCGCGGCCATCGCGGTGGCCGCCACCTTCCTCGTCGACCCGGAGGCCGCACTGTGGACCCTCGGTGTGTTCGTCGCCTTCATGGCCTACTTCGGGCTCTACAGTCGCAAACACCTGGTCGCCAAGTCGCCGGATGAGGAGTTCGCGGCGATCGCCGAGGCGGAATCCGAACTCGGATAACTGCGAACGCTTCGAAAGGAGACGACAGCCGATGACCTTGTACCGCAGCACAATCGGTGTCACGACCTACAGTTTCGACGGTCTGATCGACCTGATGGCGAAGGCCACGCCCCTGCGCAGCGGCGACGAACTCGCCGGATGCGCGGCCGCCACCGATGCCGAGCGCGCCGCGGCGCAGTGGGCGTTGGCGGAGTTGCCGCTGACCACATTCCTCAACGAGGTCCTTGTGCCTTACGAAACCGACGAGGTCACCCGGCTGATCATCGACAGTCACGACCGGGTGGCCTTCGGGCCGATCGCGCAGCTGACGGTCGGCGGGCTGCGGGATTGGCTGCTCGCGGTCGCCGCCACCGAGGATTCAGCGGCGACGCTGTCCGCGGTGTCGCCGGGGCTGACGCCGGAGATGGTCGCCGCGGTCAGCAAGATCATGCGCAATCAGGACCTGATCGCGGTGGCCAAGGCGGCCGAGGTGACCGCGGGATTCCGCACCACCATCGGCCTGCCCGGCCGGTTGAGCACGCGATTGCAGCCCAACCATCCCACCGATGATCCGCGCGGGATCGCCGCCGCCACCTTGGACGGGCTGCTGCTCGGCTGTGGCGATGCGGTGATCGGGATCAACCCCGCCACCGATTCACCGCAGGCCACCTCGGATCTGCTGCATCTGCTCGACGAGGTGCGATCGCGCTTCGATATCCCGACCCAGTCGTGCGTGCTCTCCCACGTCACCACGACCATCGGGCTGATCGAGGCCGGGGCGCCGGTGGACCTGGTGTTCCAGTCCGTGGCGGGTACCGAGGGCGCGAATACCGGCTTCGGCGTGAACATCTCGCTGTTGCGGGAGGGGAACGAGGCGGGGCGATCGCTGCGGCGCGGCACCGTGGGCGACAACGTGATGTACCTCGAAACCGGGCAGGGGTCGGCGCTGAGCGCCAATGCCCATCTGGGCGTCGGTGATCGGCCGGTGGACCAGCAGACCCTGGAAGCTCGCGCGTATGCCGTGGCCAGGGATCTACAACCGCTCCTGGTGAACACGGTCGTCGGCTTCATCGGGCCGGAGTACCTCTACGACGGGAAGCAGATCATCCGCGCCGGACTCGAGGACCACTTCTGCGGCAAACTGCTCGGCCTGCCGATGGGTGTGGATGTCTGCTACACCAACCACGCCGAGGCCGACCAGGACGACATGGACACCCTGCTCACGCTGCTGGGTGCGGCCGGTTGCGCCTTCGTCATCGCGGTTCCCGGCGCCGACGACGTGATGCTCGGCTACCAGAGCCTCAGCTTCCACGACGCCCTCTATGCCCGCCAGGTCCTGAACCTGCGCCCCGCACCGGAATTCGAGGCCTGGCTGTCAGGCCTCGGCATGCTCGACGCGAACGGCCGTGTGCGACAGGTGGAACCGCTGTCCTCACCCTTGCGAGCCCTGACAGCCACTCGATGAGCGCACCGCGTCAGCCGAACGAGCCGCTCACGAACATCGACGCAGAACGGAACCGCCTGTGACCCCACCTGTTCCGGCCCCACCGGTGGCCGCTGGGCACGAGACGCAATCGCCTGTCGCCGAGGACTTCTGGCGAGATCTTCGGGGTAGTACGCAAGCCAGAATCGGGCTCGGCCGCACGGGCGACGCGTTGCCGACGACCGACGTCCTAGCCTTGCGCGCCGCACATGCCGCGGCCCGTGACGCCGTGCACCTTCCTCTCGACGTCGCGACCTTGACCGAACACATCGCCGCACTCGGCCTCGGCACTCCGGTCTCCGTAGCCAGCAGGGCAGCCGATCGCGCCGAGTACCTGCGCCGCCCCGATCTCGGCCGAGTGCCCGACGATCTCACCCCCGTCACCGCTACCGACGCGGACATCGGCTTCGTTCTCGCCGACGGGCTGTCCCCCTTGGCACTGTCCGAGCACGCCCCCGATCTGCTCGCCGCCCTGGCAACCGAACTCGGCGACCGCTACACCATGGCCCCACCGGTGATCGCCACCCAGGCCAGAGTGGCGCTGGGTGACCACATCGCCGAAGCCATGGGCGTGCGCACTGTTCTGGTATTGATCGGCGAGCGTCCCGGCCTCTCGGTCGCCGACAGCCTCGGCATCTACCTGACCCACCTACCGCGCCCCGGCCGCGCGGACGCCGAACGCAACTGCATCTCCAACATCCACCCACCAGACGGCCTCGCCTACGCCGACGCCGCCCGCGTGGTGGCAGGTCTGATCGCGGGGGCCCGCGCACTCGGCCGCTCGGGAGTCGACCTCAAAGACACCTCGCGTACCGACTCGCTGACCGCAGCCGAAACGCTGACCGTCGACGCGCCGACGCAGGCACCGACTCGCTGAGCTGACCCAGACACCAGCGTGACGCGGAGCACGTTCGGCATGAGACGGGGCCTATCGCTCCCTAGAGTGATCCCCATGATCCGCACCGCCGCCCTCGCCCATGTCCGCGACCGCAGGCTGATTCAGACGCGTCCCGAAGGCAAGGATGTCTTCTACATGGCGGGCGGCAAGATCGACCCCGGCGAGACCCCTTTACAGGCGCTACATCGCGAGATCGAGGAAGAACTCGGCGTCGGACTGGCCGGTGTCGCCGAGTTCGGCGTCTTCGAAGCCGAAGCCTTCGGACACCGCCGCAACACCGGTCTGCACATGACCTGTTTCCGTGCCGAACTCACCGGAGAACCCCACGCCACCGGCGAAATCGCCGAATTCCGCTACTTCACCGTGAGTGAATACGCCGCGATGGAGCACGTCGCACCCGGTTCGATGATGGTGTTCCGGCGCCTGCACGAACTCGACCTCATCGACTGGTAGCGCGAACGGCCTCGATTGGATATCGGCCGAAACGAACCTTCGAACGGCGACGATCCCATAGCTGTGAACATCCCCATATCCACCGCGCCGATGACAGTGTCGGAGCGCAGCGCAGCGCTACGCCGACTCGTCGCACTGTTCGGCCTGATGAACACGATGATCGAGTTGAATGCCAGCGGGGCGCCGCGGTCGGTGGCCGAGCACGCCGCCACCGCGCGCGACCTGGTCGGCGAACTCGTCGCCGACCTGGCCGCGGCGCGCTAGGCGTACCTCCGCATTCGCTCCGGCCATGCGCGGCTGAGGACCGCTGCGCGCCTGTGCCGCCTACGTACTCTGCTTCGGTTCCGAATCCTCGACCGTGATCACACCGGGCTCGGTACCGTCGTCGGCCTTCTGATCCGGTTCCGGATGCTCGGGTTCGAACGTTTCGGGCAGACCCTTGAGGTGCTTGTTCATCGAGCGGACCAGCAGCACCGTGCCTGCCAGCAGGATCAGGATGACCAGCAGGCCGAGGGGTGAGGCCTTGCCGAATTCGGGGCCCGTCGGTTGCTGTGCGAGGTAGGCCAACATCACCGGTCGTTGTCCTCGATGCCGGCGAACAGGTCGGTCTCCGGGATGGCGGTGGACACGCGCGTCTTGGCCAATTCGAACTCCTCGGTCGGCCAGAGCCGCTGCTGCATCTCCAACGGGATCGCGAAGAACGCGCCGTTGGGATCGATCTGGGTCGCGTGGGCGCGCAGGGCGTCGTCACGCTGGGGGAAGTATTTCGAGCATTCGATCTGGGTGGTGACCCGGCCCATGATGTCGCCGCGCGCCGCCTGGTACTGCTTCATCCGGTCCAGCCACTCCTGCAGCGGGAACGGTTCGCCGATGCGCTCGTACTCCTCGGCGAAGGCCTCGAGGCGCTTCATGCTGAAACCGTGGTCGTAGTAGAGCTTGAGCGGCGTCCACGGCTCGCCCGCCGCGGGGAACTTCGTCGGATCGCCCGCGGCCTCGTAGGCGGCCATCGACACCTCGTGGCAGCGGATGTGGTCCGGGTGGGGGTAGCCACCGTTCTCGTCGTAGGTGGTGATCACCTGCGGCTTGAACTCGCGGATCACGCGCACCAGCGCCTCGGTGGACTCCTCGAGCGGCACCAGCGCGAAGCAGCCCTCCGGCAGCGGCGGCAGCGGGTCGCCCTCTGGCAGGCCCGAGTCGACGAATCCCAGCCAGTGCTGGCGCACGCCGAGCGCGTGGGCGGCCGCGGCCATCTCCTCGCGCCGCACTTCGTTGATCCGGTCGAGCACACCGGGGGTGTCCATGGCCGGGTTCAGGATGCTGCCGCGCTCGCCACCGGTCAACGTCACGACGAGCACCTCGACGCCCTCCGCGGCGTACCTTGCGGTCGTCGCGGCGCCCTTGCTCGATTCGTCGTCGGGGTGGGCGTGCACTGCCATGAGGCGAAGGCCACTCACTTCTCGTTCACCGTCGCTCTCGCTCGCGGGTGTCAGATGTCGTTACCTATAGTTCCATCCGACCCCCCGTTTGTTCCGACCACCCCCGGGAGCGCGAAACCGATGACCGAGCCCGCACCGGACTCCGCCGCGACCTCGGCCGCCGCAGCAGCGCGACACGCCGACCGATACGGCACAAAACCACCTGCGCGTCGCCTGTGGGTGATGGTTTTGCTCGGTGTCGGCGTCGTTGTCGCCGGTTTCGCCGTGGCCTATCTCGGCTTCCAGAAATATGGTCCGAAGGCGGTCGAAACCGAGCAGCTCGGCTATGTGGTCGTCGACGATGCCACCCTGGAGGTGCGGATCAAGGTCACCCGTGACGACCCACAGCAGGCCGTGGTCTGCTTCGTGCGGGCGATGGATCGCGACAGCGCCGAAGTGGGACGGCGCGAAGTACTGGTCCCCGGTTCGGACTCGACCAGCGTGCAGGTGAGCACTACGGTCAAGACATCGGCACGCGCTTCGGCGGGCGATATTTATGGTTGCAGCGACCAGATTCCTGGGTATCTGCGCACCGAATAGCCTGCCTGACTAGCCTGACCTGCATTTTTATGAGACATGCTAAAATGGGTTGATACACGGTTCCGGGGTTCGGAGCCGTGTTTGCTGCATTGGCGGCCAGCGGTGCTGTTTGCGGGTATCGGGTTCACCCCCAGGATCGCTCCAGCCGTCGGGCTGGTGCATGCCCTCCTCCGGGAGGAATCGCACTGGTTTCTCAGGAATCCCGGTGCGCCGGGAACAACTACTAGGGAGTGATCGAGATGACCGAGAATGTGACCTGGCTTACCCAGGAGTCGCACGACAGGCTCAAGGGCGAGTTGGACTCGCTCATTGCCAATCGTCCGGTCATTGCCGCCGAGATCAACGAGCGCCGCGAAGAGGGCGACCTCAAGGAGAACGGTGGCTACCACGCCGCGCGTGAAGAGCAGGGTCAGCAGGAGGCGCGTATCCGCCAGCTGCAGGAACTGCTGAACAACGCCAAGGTCGGCGTCGCCCCCACCAAATCCGGCGTGGCGCTGCCGGGCTCGGTCGTCACGGTCTACTACGACGGCGACGAAGGCGATACCGAGACCTTCCTCATCGCGACCCGCGAAGAGGGACTCGGCGCCACCGGCCTCGAGGCCTACTCGCCGAACTCGCCGCTGGGCGGCGCGCTCATCGACGCCAAGGTGGGCGAGACCCGCGAGTACACACTCCCCAACGGCAACACCATGAAGGTGACGCTGGTCAGCGCGGAGCCGTACCACAGCTGAGCCCGCTGAACCCGTAGGTCCAGAACCCGAACGCAAGCGGGCGCCCCCCCCCGCCCGGGGGGGGCGCCCGCGCGGGGCGCGCCGCACGGTGGCGCCGTGGTTGTCCTTGAGCTCGAAGTCCGGGGCCTTGGTTCCGACCTCGATCGCCATCTCTCGCATCCCTTCGTT
>NZ_JBHXNJ010000002.1:93697-106784 GCF_042719655.1 Nocardia sp. NPDC058518 | reverse complement strand
TCGATCCTGATCCTGGACGAGGCGACCAGCTCGGTCGACACCCGCACCGAGTCGCGGGTCCAGCACCCCCCCCCCGCCCCGCGCCCCCCCCCCCCCCCGCTTCGTCATGTGTGGGGTCCTCTGCTCAGCTCAGAGCCTGCTCGACGTCAGCAAGGAGATCGCTGATGTCTTCGATGCCGACCGAGAGCCGGACCAGATCGGCGGGGACTTCCAGGGCCGAGCCCTCGGTGCTCGCGTGGGTCATCGCGCCCGGGTGTTCGATGAGCGATTCGACGCCGCCCAGCGATTCGGCCAGCGTGAAGATCTGGGTTCGCGAGCAGAACTTCAGCGCCGCTTCCCGGCCACCGGTAAGGCGCACCGAGATCATGCCGCCGCTGCGGCGCATCTGCTTCTGCGCGATCTCGTAGCCGGGGTGCGTGGGCAGACCGGGGTAGATGACCTGTGAGATGGCCGGGTGGTTGGTCAGGAACTCCGCGATGACCTCGGCGTTGTCGCAGTGCTTTTCCATCCGCACGGCCAGCGTCTTGATGCCGCGCATCGTGAGGAAGGCGTCGAACGGGCCGGGCACCGCGCCCGCGCCGTTCTGCAGGAACGCGAAGTCCTTGTCGAGCTCGGCGCTGTTGGTGATCAGCGCGCCGCCGACGACATCGGAGTGACCGCCGAGGTACTTGGTGGTCGAGTGCAGGACCACATCGGCGCCGAGCAGCAGCGGCTGCTGCAGGTACGGGGTGGCGAACGTGTTGTCCACGACCAGCTTCGCGTCGGCCTCGTGGGCGATATCGGCCAGCGCGGGGATGTCACCGATGCTCAGCAGCGGGTTGGTCGGGGTCTCGATCCACACCAGCTTGGTGTTGGGGCGGATGGCCGCGCGCACCGCGTCGAGGTCGGCGATGTGGGCGGGCGAGTGCTCGATGCCCCACTGGCTGAAGACCTTGTCGATGAGCCGGAAGGTGCCGCCGTAGGCGTCGTCGGGGATGACGATGTGGTCACCCGGGCGCAGCATGGCGCGTAGCGCGCAGTCGGTGGCCGCCATACCCGAGGCGAAGGCGCGCCCGTAGCTGCCCGATTCGAGGGCGGCGAGGTTGGCTTCCAAGGCCGTGCGGGTGGGGTTGCCGGTGCGCGCGTACTCGTAGCCACCGCGCATGCCGCCGACGCCGTCCTGGGCGAAGGTCGAGCTCGCGTAGATGGGCACATTGACCGCACCGGTCTGAGGATCGGGTTCGTATCCGGCGTGCACGGCTCTGGTGGAGAATCCCAGCTCACTCATGGCCTCAGACTAGTTGGCCGGTTCGGGTCGCTTTCGCAGGGGTTCTCGACATGGTCGAAGTGTCGGATTCGGGTTCGGTACTGCGGTTAAGCTCACGGCATGGTCACCGTCGAAGAGTTGTTCGCCATCGATCCGTTGCTGTCGCAGGAGGAGCGCGAAATCCGCGACACGGTGGCGCGATTCGGGGAACGCAGGCTGCGGCCGCACCTTGCCGACTGGTTCGAGGAAGGCACGTTCCCGGCCCGCGAGATCGCGCCGGAACTGGGCAAGCTCGGGCTGCTCGGCATGCACCTGGACGGCTACGGCTGCGCGGGCGCGTCGGCCACCGCCTACGGGCTCGCCTGCCAGGAGCTCGAAGCCGTCGACTCCGGGGTGCGCAGCATGGTGTCGGTGCAGGGCTCCCTCGCGATGGCGGCCATTCACTTTTTCGGGTCCGAGGAGCAGAAGCAGCAGTACCTGCCCGCGATGGCGGCCGGTGAGGTGATCGGGTGCTTCGGGCTCACCGAACCCGACTTCGGATCCAATCCCGGCGGGATGCGCACGCGGGCGCGCCGCGACGGTGACGACTGGATTCTGAACGGGTCCAAGATGTGGATCACCAACGGGTCGGTGGCCGATATCGCCGTGGTCTGGGCCTACGCGGAGGAGCCCGGCGCGGACAAGCCGCGGGTGCGTGGCTTCCTGGTGCCCTCGGGCACACCGGGTTTCACCACTCGCGAGATCCACCGCAAGCTGTCGCTGCGCGCATCGATCACCGCCGCACTGGATTTCGACGACGTGCGCTTGCCCGCCGATGCGGTGCTGCCCGAATCACACGGGCTCAGTTCGCCGCTGGCCTGTTTGAGCGAAGCGCGGTTCGGCATCATCTTCGGTGCGCTCGGCGCCGCGCGCGACTGCCTGAGCGCGGCGATCGACTACGCCCGCACCCGTGCGGTGTTCGACAAGCCGCTGGCGGGCTACCAGCTCACCCAGGCCAAACTGGCCGATATGGCACTCGAACTCGGCAAGGGACAGTTGCTCGCGCTGCACCTGGGCCGGCTGAAGGATCGCCACGAGATCACCGGCGAGCAGATCAGCGTGGGCAAGCTGAACAGCACCCGTGAGGCCATCAAGATCGCTCGCGAATGCCGAACCATCATGGGCGCCAACGGAATCACCCTCGACTACCCGGTCCTGCGGCACGCCAACAACCTGGAGTCGGTGCTGACCTACGAGGGCACCGCCGAGGTGCACCAGCTGGTGATCGGCAAGGCGCTCACCGACGCCAACGCGTTCCGGTAGGTCAGGTACCGGCCGACAGGCCCGGCCTCGGCGCGGGCCTGATCATGCCGCCGGCGAAGGCCGCGGCGAGCATCACGATCACTACCGTGAACACAGTCAGCGCGATGGGCACGGTGATCGCTGTGGGGATGCCGAGCACGGTCAGACCAGCCACACTGCCGCAACCCCAGAAGATCGCGGCGGCGAGTCGACCGAGCAACGGCGCGTAGGGCGACCGGCGCCAGGCACCGGCGATCCTCGTCTGAGCCGAATACCCTGCGCTGGTGGCGATTACCGTGCTCATGCCGAACAGCTGAACGGCCGGGTCGGTGACCTGCACTGCGGATCCTCTCGCTCGCCGAGCGGGTTTGCCGAAAGTTGTCTCGGAACGGTTATACCCATTCAGAGTCCATCGGGCGCCCGGTTCACGCAACTCCGCGGTATCGATCACATCTCGTCGGCTACGCCCTCGTCGAACCGGTCGGCGCGGGCAGTTCCAGGTTCTCCCGGTAGGTCCGGCCCAGATAGTCGGTATCGAGCAGATTCCTGCGACGCAGCTCGGGCAGCAGACCATTGACGACGAAATCGTGGGTGCGCTCGTCGGTGAGACCGCCGAGGGAGATCACGTCGAGCACATTCGCCCGATACCGCTGCTCGATCGCGTCGGCCAACTGTTCGGGCGTGCCCGCGACGGCCCAGTGGCCGGTGTCCTTGGCGGCGATGACGAGCTCGCGCAGGGTCGCGCCGGAGGCGGCGAGCTTGCCGAAGATCTCGACCCGTCCGCGGCGGCGGTGTACCGAATCCAATTGCGGTAGCAGGGTTTCCGGGATGGGCTTGTCCAAGGGCAGGTCGGACAGGTCGATGGCGCCACCAAGCATGTCGGCCAGCTGACGGCGCCCTGCCTCGAAATCGGTGGCTTCGGCGGCCTCGCGAACCAACCTGTGGGCTTCCTCCTCCGTCGCGCCGTAGGTGGCGTGGAAAGAACTGAAGATGAGCGGAAGCCCGTCCGGCCTGCCCAAGGCGGCGGCTCGGGTGCGGATCTTCTTCGTGTAGGTGATCGCGTCCTCGAGCGTGGGCAGCGAGGTGAACACCACTTCCGCGAATCGCGCGCCGAGCTCGACGCCACCCGCGGACTGACCGGCCTGGAACTGCACCGGCCTGCCCTGCGGCAACGGCGGGATGTTCAGCGGCCCGCGCACCGAGAAATACCGTCCGGCGTGGTCGATCGGCCGCACGAGCGATTCGTCCAGTACCGCACCCCCCGCACCGTCAGGCCGCAGCGCACCCGGCTGCCAGCTGTCGAACAGCGCGTTGACCACTTCGATGGATTCCGTGGCGCGCGCGTAGCGCTCCTCCGGGCTCGGCAGATCACGGTCACCGTAGTTCTCCTCGCCCAGCGAGGAGGTCACCACGTTCCAGGCCGCGCGGCCGTTGCTGATGTGGTCGAGCGTGCCGAAGAGCCTGGCCAGGTTATAGGGGTGATGGAACGTCGTCGAGACGGTCGCGATCAGGCCGACATCGGTGGTCACCGCGCCGAGGGCGGCGAGCTGGATCAGTGGTTCCTGTGCGCCGATCGCCCCCTGGGCGCCGAAGCTGAGCAGGTCGGCCGCGAAGATCGCGCCGATCTTGTTGTCCTGGGCGATCCGCGCGATCCGCACCGCCTCATCGAGCGTGGAGCGGGTCGGATCGAGTGCCGCGGCGTACACATCACGTGACCCGCTGACCCCGGTGACGGTCTTCAATTTCCGACGTTCGCTGCCCATGTTCGACAGTCCAGCAGGACACCCGGACAGCGACCATGGTTGCGCTCAACGGAATTCGATCGAGCGCGCTGAGGTTGCGCCGGATTCGCCCGGTTATGCCATTGATCTTGAAACAATCCAATTTCATCAACGATGAATAGATTGGTACCATATTGCAATGTTTGCGCCAGCTCCCGCGTTGCTCGAACTTTCGGCGCAACGACAATTGCATCAGTTGAACACCGAGTTCGGAGCGCCGGCGGCCGCCGTCGCCGCAGCGGTGCCCGCGCTGTCGGCCCAGCTGGACCAGCACGCTGCCGCGGTGCGTGACATTCTCACCCTCGGCGTCGACGATTCGGCCAAAGTGCCCCTCACCATTCTGCTCGCAGGCTATGTCCAGGGGCTCCTCGACCATTTCGCCGAGCGGGCCGACGGATTCTTCGCGGGCGCGCCGGGCAACTGGCACGAGGCCGACTGGCTGCAGTTACGCCTTGCCGCGGTGTGCGCGTACGCCGCGGACTGACACCGCACGACACCGGCGCACCGCCACCCCAAGGTGACGGTGCGCCGGTCTCCGTCGGTTACCTGGCTGTTTCGCCACCCCAGCCCGGCTGGCCTTCCGGGTAGCTCGCTCCCGGCGTCACCCACGCCTGCCGACCCTGCTCCACGGTCGGCGACACCTGCTCGCCCTGACGCATGGCATCCTCGCGTCCACGCTGGTATGCCTGAGCATGCCCCTTCATCGCGGGCATCTCCGATTCCAGATTGCCGAGCCAGTTGTTCCAGCGCTGCTCCATGGGCCTGACCAGGCCGCCACCGATGCCGACCACCATGATGCCGCCGATGGTGGCGAGCACGGCGATCAGGATCGGGGTGGTCACCGAGGTCGCGACGCCGATCTGGTTCAGCGCGGCGATGATGCCGATACCCCAGATGAACACCGCCGCGATCCGGCCGAGCATCTTCCCGTAGGACAGCCCGCCGAGCACATTGGAGATCAGGTCGCTCACCGCGTGGGCGATGGCCGCCGCGATCACCACGATCACGATCGCGATCGCCGCCCTCGGCAACCAAGCCACGATGCTGGTGAGCAGCGCGCTGACCGGGTTCGGCCCGAACACCGCGAAACCGATCTGCAGCGCGATCAGCAAAATCGCGTAATAGGCGATCTTGGCGATAATGTCGGAGGCGTCATATTTACTGCGGGACAGCATTTTCCGCAGATCGCCGCGTTCGACCAGCCGGTCGAATCCGACGCGCTCCAGCACTGCGTTCACGATCTTGGCGACCACCTTCGCGATGATCCAGCCAACCAGAAGAATGGCGATGAATGCCACCGCTTTGGGGACGAACTGCGCGACCGAACTCCACGCATCGGTCAAGCCCTGCTGGAAATCTATCGCAATGACGGAGGTATCCACGGCCTGTCCTTTCGCTTTCCGATCAGTGCGGCTGATTGCCGATGCACCTGTTCGTGGTGTTTACCCAGGTAATTCTCATCGAATCGGTGAAGTAGCGATAAATTTGCTCACGGCCGGTCAGCGGCACAATATCCCCCCTATCACGGGGGAGGTCCCGCTCTCGCCACGCGTGACCGAGGCGCGCTGGGCCGGATCGGCGATCCGATCGGCGCCGATCCTGCGCGGTGCCGATCGTGTCCACACCCGTCGTACAGAAATTCGGTTGCCCGCCGTTCGACCGCTTCCTAGAGTTGGTCGCATGTCGTGCCACTACTTCATTCGTCTCCGCTACAGCCGGGCTCTGGCCCGCTAGCGGACGCGGATAACTTCATCGGCGTCCACCGGCGCGCCAAGGGCCCTTCGAGATTGCATTCGACTCGAAGACCCGAAGGGGCACACTGCCGTGGCGCAGGATTTTGCACACCGAAACTACTCACACACTCAGCGCAAGGTCACCGGTAAGAGTGGCGGTCGGACCGCCCGTGACCACGCGAGAAGGACACTGTCCCAGAACTTTCTGGTGGACCGTGCCGCCGTCGACTCGATCGTGGCGGTGGCCGATCCGGCGGGCACGGTTCTCGAACCCGGTGCGGGCGAAGGGATTCTCACGCATGCCCTGGCTCGCCGGGGCGCACAGGTCACCGCGTACGAGATCGATCCGCTGCTCGCGGCCAAGCTCTCGGCGCAAACGCGTTCCGAGAACGGAATCCGCGTCGTACGCGGCGATTTCACCAAGGCCAAGGCTCCTCGCGAGCCGTTCGCCGTGGTGGGGAACATCCCGTTCTCGGTGACCGCCGACATCGTCGACTGGTGCCTGACCGCACCGGCCCTGACCTCGGCAACGCTGCTCACCCAACGCGAATACGCCCGCAAACGCACCGGCGACTACGGCCGCTGGAGCCTGCTGACCGCGACAACCTGGCCGTGGTTCAGCTGGGAACTGCGCGGGCAGGTACCCCGCGGCAGCTTCCGCCCGATCCCATCGGTCGACTCCGCGATCCTGCGGATCGCCCGGCGAACAGAACCGCTTGTCTCCCAACGCAATTCCTACACGGAGCTGGTTCGAACCGCGTTCTCGGGAATAGGCGGCACAGTGCGCGCTTCCCTGCACACCCGCTACCACGGCGTGGACGAAGCACTGGCCACCGCCGGCATCGCCCACGACACGGTCGTGGCCTATGTCCACCCGGATCAGTGGGTGGAGTTGCACTCGATGCTCACCCCCTGAACGAGCTGCCTGCTGTTTGCGAAGGCAGCAGAATCTCAGGGAATGACGACCGGCCCGGTGAGCGGTGCGGGGTCGGCTGCCCAGCGGTGGCCGACCTCGCGCGGAGTGACCCCTTCGTCGGCCCAGGCGGTGAGCAGCTGTGCGACCTTGTCGTGCATGGTGACGCGGAGCCGGTCGAACGACGTGTCCGGGGTGTCGTCCACTTCGCCGAGCAGCAACCACCACGCCCAGGCCACCGCGCCCGCGTTGGCGACGAAGTCGGGCAGGACCGGGATGCCGCGGGCGGCGAGCATGGCTTCGGCTTCCGGTGTGGTGGCGGCGTTCGCGGCTTCGACGATGACGTGCGCCCGGATATCGAACGAGTTGTCCGGCGTGATCGCGTACGAGATCGCCGCAGGCACAAGGATATCGACGTCGGCGGCGACAATGGCGTTGCGCGGCAGCTGCTCGATGCCCGCGGGCAGGCGGGACCGGTCGATCTCGCCGTAGCCGTCGCGTAGATCCAGCAGCGCCGGGATGTCGAGCCCATCGGCGCAGGACAGGGTGCCTGCGGCATCGGCTACCGCGGTGATCTTCATCCCGGCCTCGTACAGGTAGTAGGCCGCCGCACCGCCCATCGTGCCGATGCCTTGGATCGCGGCCGTCGTCTGGGCAGGTGCCTGCCCCCACTGCACCGCCGTGGCGAGGCAGGCGTGCGCGACGCCGTAACCGCCGATGACGTCACCGAGCAGGAAGCCGCCGTCGACCGCGGCGTTGAGTCCGTTGCGGACCCGCTCCAGCGTCGCGGCCGGGTCGTCGGAGCGCCGGATCGCGGCGTGGTAGCTCTGGTCGAGGTCGAGCTGTTCGAAGACCTCGTCGATCAGGTGCTGGGGAACCCCCAGGTCTTCGGCGGTCACCCAGTGCGCGTCGAGCCACGGGCGCATCGCCTCGCAGAATCGCCGCAGTACTTCGACGGCGCGCGGGTCCTTGGGATCGAAGTCGATCCCGCCCTTGGCGCCGCCGATCGGCAGGTCGAACGTGGCGGTCTTGTTGGCCATGCCGCGCGCCAGATCCTCGACCTCGCCCAGGGTGCAACCGGCCCGCATCCGGGTGCCGCCGGTGGCCAGGCCGCCCCGCAGGGTGTGGACGACGAGGTAGCCGACCGCGTCGGTGAGCGAATCCGTCCAGTGCAGACGCATATACGGCTCGCCGCGACGGATCGCGGGAGTGACGGCCGGGTCCGTGGGTGCGGCGACGGTATGCGATGTCACCTGCGGCGTCCCTCCGCTCGGGTTCAGCATCGTCATGGTGCCCACCTCCTCGTTCGTCGTGATCGCCCGTGGCGGACCTCGTCGTCCCGGTAGCACCAAGCGTGCGGGCCGCCATGGCCGCGCGTCTATTTACGGTTCGTTCACGGCACCCTTCACGGTTCCTGCACAGTGCATACGCTCGGAGCTATGGAGCTGTCTCTGGCCCGCCTGCGAATGCTGCGCGAACTACACCGACGCGGCACCATCACGGCCGCCGCCGCGGCCCTGCACTACACCGCGTCGGCGGTTTCCCAACAGCTCGCCCAGCTCGAACGCGACGCGGGCACCCGGCTGTTCGAACGACGCGGGCGCCGAGTGCAGCTCACCGATCTCGGGATCGTGCTCGCCGAGCACGCCGAAGAGATCCTGGCCTCGGTCGAGCGCGCGACCCAGGCGCTGGAGGAAGCGGGCGGATCGGTAACCGCGAAGATCACCGCCGGGGTGTGGGCGTCGGTGGCCTCCGGCCTGCTCCCCGACGCGCTCACCACCCTCGCCGCCTCGCACCCTGGCATCTTGGTGCGCACCACCGAACTCGCGCCGGAGTCGACGGCCGCCGCCGTCCGTGACGGCACGCTCGACCTGTCGTTCGTTCTCGACTACTCGAACTATCCGATGACCTGGGACCGTGGCCTGGAGCGGGCAGTCATCGGGGTCGAACGGATCCACGCCGCCGTCCCCGCCGGTGCGGTGCCCGCGGCCAGCGTGACCCTCGCCGAGTTGTCCGAGCATCCGTGGATCATCGCGCCCGCCCGATCGCACTTCGGGCACGCGGCGCGGCTGGCGTTCCAGTCCGCCGGGCTCCGGCCGCGCATCGACCACGAGCTGGAGGAGCAGGCGACCGCGATGTCGATGGTCGCGGCCGGACTCGGCGTCACACTGGTCTCGGATCTGGGCTTGGCGTTGCGCCCACCCGGGGTGGATATCGTCGCGCTCGGCGACGCCCTCACCCGGACCGTGTCACTGGCCTACCGCACCAACTCGGCGGGCCGGGCCGCGCTGCTGCTGGTAGTGGACGCGATCCGGACCGCCGCGGCGAACAAGGGACTCGGCGCCGACATCCGCACCGCGCCCGCAGCGCATCGAGCCTCAGATCCTGCCGGTGCTCAGGAAACCGAGTAGGTCGTGGCGGGTGATGACGCCGACGGGCTTACCGTCTTCGACGACCATCAGGGCGTCGGAATCCGACAGAGCCTTGGTGGCGGTGGAGATGGGTTCGCCGGAACCGATCAGCGGGAAGGACGGGCTCATGTGCTGGGCGACGGAGTCGGTGAGGTTGGCGCGGCCCTCGAAGACAGCCGAGAGCAGGTCGCGTTCGGTGACGCTGCCCGCTACCTCACCGGCCATGACCGGGGGCTCGGCGCCGACGACGGGCATCTGGGAGACGCCGTACTCGCGCAGGATCTCGATGGCGTCGCGCAGGGTTTCCGACGGGTGGGTGTGCACCAGGTCGGGCAGGCCGCCGGACTTGCCGCGCAGCACGTCGCCGACCAGCGGTTCGGGGCCTGCCTCCAGGGGCGTCCGGAGGAAGCCGTAGGAGCTCATCCACTTGTCGTTGAAGATCTTCGACAGGTAGCCGCGGCCACCGTCGGGCAGCAGCACGACCACCACGGCGTCGGGATCGCGGCGGGCGACCTCGATCGCGGCGACCACGGCCATGCCGCAGGAACCGCCGACCAGCAGGCCCTCCTCGCGAGCGAGGCGCCGGGTCATCTCGAAGGAATCCGCGTCGGAGACCGCGATGATCTCGTCGGGGATCGACGCGTCGTAGGCGGTGGGCCAGAAGTCCTCGCCGACGCCCTCGACCAGATACGGGCGGCCGGTGCCGCCGGAGTACACCGAACCCTCCGGGTCGGCGCCGATGATCTTGACCGTGCCGCCGGAGACTTCCTTGAGGTAGCGGCCGGTGCCGGAGATTGTGCCGCCGGTGCCGACGCCCGCGACGAAGTGGGTGATCTTGCCCTCGGTGTCGGCCCAGATCTCGGGACCGGTGGTCTCGTAATGGCTGTCAGGTCCGCCCGGGTTGGAGTACTGGTTGGGCTTCCAGGCGCCTTCGATCTCGCGGACCAGGCGATCGGAGACGTTGTAGTAGCTGTCGGGGTGCTCCGGCGGCACGGCGGTCGGGCAGACCACGACCTCGGCGCCGTAGGCACGCAACACGTTGCGCTTGTCCTCGCTGACCTTGTCCGGGCACACGAACACGCACTTGTACCCGCGCTGCTGGGCGACCAGCGCCAGGCCGACACCGGTATTTCCCGAGGTCGGCTCGACAATCGTGCCGCCCGGCTTCAGCAGTCCGTCCTGCTCGGCGGCGTCGATCATCTTGACCGCGATCCGGTCCTTGGAGCTGCCGCCCGGGTTCAGGTATTCGACCTTCGCGGCCACCAGGCCCGCGTTGGAGCCGACCACCGAGTTCAGCCGAACAAGGGGGGTGTTTCCGATGAGATCGACGACATGATCCGCGATGCGCATGGTGCCGAGGGTAGCCGAGCACTTGCGCTCGATGCCCGGCGGAGGGGCGCCCACCAGGCCGCAAGTGGTCGACATCTCCGTACGCAGGACTCGGCGTCGTAGAATTTTCCAATGTGAGCGCACCTCGAATCAGCTGGCGGACCGCGGTCGTTACCGGAGCGACGACTGTGCTCGCCGGATCGAGCGCCGGGACCGTCTCCTGGGCGACGTATCGATTGCTGATGACACAGGCGGGTGCGGCGCGCGCGGTGATCGGCCGCGACACCTCCAAGCCGCCCGAGGCCGACGGCGTCTACGCGCCGGGCGCCATCATTCCCGAGCCGTGGCGCAAGACGACACCGGTCGACCTGCACCTGATGATCTTCGGCGACTCCACCGCGGCCGGGCTCGGTTGCCTCGGTGCCACTGATGTACCGGGCGTGCGGTTGGCTCGCGGGCTGGCCGAGGCCAGCGGCATGCGGATCCGATTGAGCACCAAAGCCATCTCCGGCGCCACGTCCAAGGGCCTGGCCGGACAGGTCGACGCGATGTTCGTCGCGGGCCCGCCGCCGGACGCGGCAGTGATCCTGGTCGGCGCCAACGACATCACCAAGAAGCACTCCATCCGGGCCTCGGCGCGCAGGCTCGCGGCGGCAGTCTCACGGCTGCGTGAAGCCGATGCGCTGGTGGTGGTCGGCACCTGCCCCAACCTGGGTACCGTCACCGCTATCCAGCAACCGCTGCGCACGATCGTCGCGAACTGGAGCGTGCGGCTGGCCAAGGCGCAGACGGTCGCGACCACGATCGCGGGCGGCATCGCGGTGCCGATGGGTTCGCCGCTGGTCGCCTCCGAGTTCCGGGCCGCACCCGAAATCCTGTTCGCCACGGACGGATTCCACCCCTCCGCGGCAGGCTACGAACTGGCCGCTGCGCAGCTGCTTCCCGTGCTGATCGCGCAGGTGCGCGACCGCCCTGCCCTTCCCGTCGCGCAGCTGGAGACGTAGATTCGAGAATTGACCGGCATGTAAACAGCCGTTCACGTCGAACAACGCGAAAAGGAGTCCTCATGCCCGAGGCCGTTATCGTCAGCACCGCCCGTTCCCCGATCGGCCGTGCCGTCAAGGGGTCATTGGCGGGAATGCGCCCGGACGACCTGACCACGCAGATGGTTCGTGCCGCGCTGGCCAAGGTGCCTTCGCTGGATCCGACGCAGATCGACGACATCATCCTTGGCACCGGCTCCCCCGCCGGCGAGGGTGGCTTCGGTATGGGCCGCATGATCGCCATCGAGCTCGGCCTCGATGTCGTCCCCGGCACCACCGTGCAGCGCTATTGTGCGTCGTCGGTGCAGACCACCCGGATGGCCTTCCACGCGATCAAGGCAGGCGAGGGTGACGTATTCATCTCCGCAGGCGTGGAGACCGTCTCGCGCTACGCCCGCGGCTCGGCCGACAGCTCGCCCGACACCAGGAACACCATTTTCGACGAGGCCGTCGCCCGTACCGCCAAGGCCGCCGAAGGTGGCGCCGGTGTGTGGCACGACCCGCGCCAGGACGGCCTGCTCCCCGACGCCTACATCGCGATGGGCCAGACCGCCGAGAACGTCGCGTCGCTGACCGGCATCTCGCGCGAGGACCAGGACCGCTGGGGCGTGCGCTCGCAGAACCGTGCCGAAGAGGCCATCAAGTCGGGGTTCTTCGAGCGGGAGATCACCCCGGTGACCCTGCCCGACGGCACGATCGTGAGCAAGGACGACGGCCCGCGCGCCGGCGTCACCTACGAGGCGGTCAGCCAGCTCAAGCCGGTGTTCCGTCCCGACGGCACCATCACCGCCGGTAACTGCTGCGCGCTCAACGACGGCGCCGCGGCGCTGGTCATCATGAGCGACACCAAGGCCAAGGAGCTGGGCCTGACCCCGCTGGCCCGCATCGTTTCCACCGGTGTGTCCGGCCTGTCGCCCGAGATCATGGGCCTCGGCCCGGTCGAGGCCGTCAAGCGCGCGCTGGCGATCGCAGGCAAGTCGGTCTCCGACATCGACCTGTTCGAGATCAACGAGGCCTTCGCCGTGCAGGTGCTCGGCTCGGCGCGTGAGCTGAAGATCGACGAGGACAAGCTCAACGTCTCCGGCGGCGCGATCGCGCTGGGCCACCCGTTCGGCATGACCGGTGCCCGCATCACCACCACCCTGCTGAACAACCTGCAGACCTACGACAAGCAGTTCGGCGTGGAGACCATGTGCGTCGGCGGCGGCCAGGGCATGGCGCTCGTCATCGAGCGTCTGAGCTGAGATAGCACGAAAAATGGGGGGCCCCGCGGATGTTGGGGGCGCGGTTTTTTTTTTTTTATTTTATGGCGGGTGTTTTTTAGAGGGCGGTGGTTATGAATTTTTTTTA
>NZ_JBHXNJ010000002.1:89220-93687 GCF_042719655.1 Nocardia sp. NPDC058518 | reverse complement strand
CTCTCGCGCGCGTCGGCGGGGCCCCCCGCGTTTCCCCGTTCTTGTTTGCTTTTTTCTTTATACCAACAACACACGCCGCCCCACCTCGATGAGGTGGGCCGCTTTTCTGTCAGTAATCAGTCGCGCTGGAAGTAGCTCAGCAGGCGGAGGATCTCGATGTAGAGCCAGACCAGGGTGATGGTGAGGCCGAGGGCGACGCCCCAGGCGGCCTTTTCGGGGGCCTGGGCGCGGATCAGCTGGTCGGCGGCGTCGAAGTCCAGCAGGAAGCTGAACGCGGCGATGGCGATGCAGACCAGGCTGAACACGATCGCCAGCGGGCCGCCGTCGCGCAGGCCGAAGCCGCCGTCGGTGAAGAAGCTCGCGATCAGGTTGCCGACCATCAGCACCAGCACGCCGACCATCGCACCGATCAGCATGCGGGTGAAGCGCGGGGTCACGCGGATGGCGCCGGTTTTGTAGACGACCAGCATGCCGAAGAACACGCCGAACGTGCCGAGCACCGCCTGGCCGATCAGGGCGCTACCACCCACGCCGCCGAAGGTGACGTCGGTGAACATCAGCGACAGCGCGCCGAGGAACAGGCCTTCGAAGGCCGCGTAGGCCAGGACGATGGCCGGGTTGTCCATCTTGCGACCGAAGGTCGCGATCAGGACCAGCACCAGGCCGATGATGCCGCCGCCGATGACGAACAGCGGCGCCAGCGAGGGGTTGGCACTCGACAGCGCGAAGGAGACGATCGCCGAGACCGTGAGCACCGCGAGGGTGATGCCGGTCTTGGTGACCACGTCGTCGATGGTCATCGCGCGAGTGGCGGGGGCCTGCTGGAATTGCTGGCCGTACTGCTGGCCGTATTCGCCGTACTGCTGGTTGCCGACCTGGCCCGCGCCGGCTACGCCCGAACCGAAGTTCGCGTAACCGCCGACACCCTCCTGGCGGGGAAGGTTCTTGAACACCGGATTCGATGAGGTACGCACCGTGCGCCTTTCTTGGAGATACGAGTCGCTGTACAGCTCCAACTGCCCTGTTCAACGCGCCACGATCGGACAAAGTTCCCAGCGATCCGGTCCATGACCACACCGCTCGCCCGTTCGGACAAATCGGACTCTACCGCTTTCGGGTCGCCCTATCGTTGTACGTCGCGCAGACCACGAACGGACCGCGTGACCGTGAACTTCTGGTTCCGGCCGATCACATCGGTGCGGCCGACCATCCGCTCCACCACGCCGCGATAGTTCAAGTGCGAGTTGTACACCGTCCACAACTCGCCGCCGGGCCGCAGCACCCGCCCGGTCTCGACGAACATCTTGATCGCCGAACCGGTGTGCACGGCCGCGCCGACATGGAACGGCGGATTACACAGCACCAGGTCGGCGCTGTTGTCGGCGGCCGAGGACATGGCGTCGTCGCGCACCACCGTGACCCGGTCGGCGACACCGTTGGCCTCGGCGGTTGCCCTGGCCGAGGCGACGGCAGCGGCCGACTGGTCGGTGCCGACCACCCGGATGTGCGGACGTGATTTCGCCAGCGCCACCGCGAGAATGCCGGTGCCACAACCGAGATCGACGGCATCGCGCGCGTCGGGCTTCATCCGGTCCATGTGCTCGAGCAGGAACCGGGTGCCGATGTCGAGGCGCGATCCCGAGAACGCAGCGCCGAACGCGACGACATCACCGTCGATCTCGATGATGTGCTCGCGCACGGGGAACCGGGATTCGCCCACCGGCAGCGGCTCGCCGACCATCAGCACGCGCGACTTCTGCCGGCCCCGGCCCGCCCTGACCTGCGCGAAGGATTCGGCGAGCACTTCGTTCATGGCCGGGGTGAGGTACTTGTCGCGGCCGCCCGCGAACACCACCACATCGGGGGCGGCGTAGCGGGCGATGGCCTCGGCGATCTCGGCGACACCCGACAGCATCCGCGGCAACCGCATCAGGACCACGCGCGCGCCGGTGAGCAGGTCGGCGTCGAGGGCGTGGGCGGTATAGCGGTCGGTGAGCCCGAGGGTCTTGGCATTGGCTGCCAGCGCCGATTCGCCGGTGATCAGGTCCTGGTGCACGCGAATGCCGCCGAGTCCGTGCTGCGCGGCAATCCCGAGGGTGAGCGCGCCGTACGCGTCGCCGATCACCGCAACCTCACCGCTACCAGCGGCCGCGAGGGCGTCCGCGGCTGTGTCGAGGATCAGTCGGTCGGCGGCGTCGACGGCATAGAGGTTCGGCGCCTCCACATCCGGATACCGGCGTAGTCGATCGAATACGTCCTCAACACTGTCCACCCGGCAAGTGTGCTAGATCGTTGCCCCACCGTCACATCCGGGCCCGGTAACGGCCGTCGGGGTGACTCGCAACGGGGCGTCGTGGGATGTATTTCCCTGAGCGATAACGGGTTCCATCGATTTGCGATGCCCTTGCAGATCGTCGGCGAATTCGCCGATCGCACGAATTCCATTGCTCCCCAATGCGTCGGCCACGATCACCGGCCCACCCGCACCGCAGCCGATCACCGCAGGTGGCGCTAACTACCGAACTGGTACGCGTTCACCGAAAATCGTGGCCCCGACCTGCGCGCATCGACCGGAACCGCTCCCATTTGGAAGTCATCAGCAAACTTTCCGTAGCCCGAACACACCCCGCGCTCCTTCGCCCACCACGCCGCCGTCCCTGCGTACCATCGGCCCCATGCGCAACGCTCTCGTGTTCGTGCTGATCGCCGCGGCCGCGGTTTCGGTGTCCGGCTGCGGCTCCGACGACGCACCGGCCGCGACAACGACGACGACGAGCACCACCAGCACCTTCGCCGACGCCACCGGCGAGGTGCCCACCGATGCCGGCCCCAAGTCCGGTGCGGCCTCCGCGGGTGCGGCGCTCACCGTCAGCGATATCCGGATCGGCCGACAGCCCGGCTTCGACCGCGTGGTCTTCGCTCTCGGTGGCACCGGGGCTCCCGGCTGGCAGGTGGCCTACACCGACCGCGCGGTGCAGGACGGCAGCGGCAAGACCGTCGACGTGGCGGGCCGCGCGATTCTCGAGGTGCGCATTCTCGGCTCCGCGTATCCGTTCGACTCGACCGTCGCCCCGTTCGCCGGGCCCGATCCGGTGACCGACCCGGGCACACCGACCATCACCGGGGTCTACAAGAAGCTGGTCTACGAGGGCGTCACCCAGTCGTTCATCGGCATCGACGCCGATCAGCCGCCCTTCGCTGTCACCACTATGGCCGATCCCCCACGCCTGGTCGTCGACATCGCCACCCCGTAACTCCTACCCCTACCCGGTATCGCGATAGCGATCGCTAGACTGGCCGCCGTGATGGACCAGCATCCGCCCGCGCGAGCACCCGGCATTGCCAGGGCGCTCGCCGTGCTGATGCTGCTGGCCGGAATCGTGGCCATGCACTCCGCGGTATTCGGCACCGCCCACGCGTCCGACAGTGCCCACAGCTCTGCTCCGGAAGTATCGGTGGCACCGTCGGACCACCCACAGCTATCCGCGCCGACCGACTCGACACACCCCATCGCAGCTCCGTCCGACCCACATGCGGGGTGCGGCGCGGCAGGCTGCGATGAGCACGCCGCCGTCCACGCCTGCGTTTTCGTCCTTGCCGCACTCGCCATCGCACTGACCCTGGTCCTGCTCTACCGCCTCGGTGACACCGCCGAGGCCGCCCGGCGCACCCCTCGAATCTGGCGCGGCAGGCGGCGGCGCCCACCACCTTGGACCGTCCTCACCCTTTCCCAACTGGCGATTCTGCGGATCTGACAGGCGCGGCACTTCTCGTGCCTCGCCAGTTTCGACACCTCACCCCCGAATCCCCAGGAGGATCACCATGTCCATCAGCCGTACCCACGTCCTCGTCGCCGCGGCCGCCACCGTCTTGCTCGCGGCCGGTTGCAGCGACGACAGCACCACCGCCACCCACACCGCCGAGCACTCCACCACCACCACCACCACGACGACCAGCGCTGCCGCCGGCACCGAATTCAACGATGCCGACGTCAGCTTCCTGCAGATGATGTACCCACACCACGCGCAGGCCGTCGAGATGGCGAAGATGGTGCCGAGCCACACCCAGAACCAGCAGCTCATCGCGCTGGCCGCCCAGGTGGAGAAGGCGCAGGCGCCGGAGATGCAGCAGATCACCGACCTGCTCGCCGGTTTCGGCGAACCCGCGCCGAGCGCGACCGAAGGGCACGGCGGGCACGGTATGCCCGGCATGATGACCGACGCGCAGATGAGCAGTCTGCAAGCCGCGAACGGCGCCGATTTCGACCGGCAGTGGCTGGAGATGATGATCGCCCACCACGAGGGCGCCGTCGCGATGGCCGAGACCGAGCTGAGCGGCGGCGTGAATCCGCAATCGCGGCAGCTCGCGACGAAGATCATGGCCGACCAAGAGGCTGAGATCGCCACCATGCGCGGCATGCTCGGACAGAACTGATCGGGTGCGGGGGCCGGGCCCCCCCCCCCCCCC
>NZ_JBHXNJ010000002.1:85623-89210 GCF_042719655.1 Nocardia sp. NPDC058518 | reverse complement strand
GAGAGTCCTTGAGTCGCCGCTCTCTGTGGCGTGTTGTCGGAGTCTGGGGGGCGGGGGGCCGGGGCCTCGCGCGCCCGGCCCCCCCCCGCGTCTGAAGTTCGTCAGCGAAATCGCCCCCGCGACCTGACGTCACCCGGAAGTAGCCAGTACGGTCGATATGTTCGGCTCCGGCCCAACCGGTGCCTGCAATCTCGAGGCAGGAGAGAGAAATGCGAGTACTGGAACGGCTGGGACTCGGGACCGCGCTCGCGGCCACCGCGACCGGAGTGATCTTCATCGGCGCCTGCTCGAAGCAGGTACCGGGTACCGCCGAGGTCAATCAGGGCGAGCTCGCCTCGTATACCTCCGAGGTGGCGGCGTCGTCGGCGGCGGCATCGTCGTCGCGGGCGGCGAAGATCGAGGCGGCCAACGACACGGCGTGCGACGGCCTGCGGTCGGCCAACAAGACCTCGGTCACCTCGTTCAACGCCTACATCGCGGCCTCCAACGATCAGGCGCCCGACGCCGATGCCAAGGCCACGGACGCGGTCACCACCCTGCGCAACAGCGCCAAGGATCTCGACCGCAGGATCACCGCCGATGTGATCCCCGATCTGTCGGTGCCGCTGCGTGACTACATCGAGAAGACCAATACCCTCGCCGACACCCTGGAACGCAGGGCGCCCACCGACGAACTCAACGGTGTGATCGACATTTTCAACACGTCCAAAGACATCGCGATCGGGGTGTGCACGCCCTACGGCAGCTGATTCCCGCGTAACAAGAACGTGATCGTTCACGATTCCCCTCCGGACACACCACCTGGAGGGTTTCGTGCAGGGCTATCTGAAATACGTTGTAGCAGCGACGATTACCGCAGTGACCCTGATTTCGGGGGCAGGGCTCCCGAGCCCGGCGAAGGCCGACCCGGTCACCGCGAAGCAGTGTGAGGTCACCACCGGCCGCACACCGCAGTCCGCGACACCGGCCGAAGCCGCGCTCGACCCCGGCGTGGTGGCCACCGCCATGGCGCGGGCCACCGACATCACCCGGTTCAACATCCAGCTGTACCGCAACAACTGCCTGATCGCGACCGGCCCGCGCAACGCCGAATCCGGCGGGGTGGCGTGGAATCTGTGGAGCGGGACCAAGAGCGTCGTCGCGCTCGTCGCCGGGGCGGCCGTCGACGAGGGGCTGCTGCGGATCGACGAGCCGATCGGCCGCTATCTGCCGCCGGGTCTCGGCGACGCCGCGCACCGGGAGATCACCGTGCGCAATCTGCTCACCGAGTCCTCCGGCATGGAGGTCGCCGTCGCCGCCGAGGGCGCGACGGGGCTGGCGCAACTCGATCCCAATGTCGTCGCCCAAGCACTCGCGATGCCGATCGAACGCCCGCAGGGCACGATGTTCCGCTACAGCCAGCGCGCGGTCGACCTGCTGGTCTATGTGGTCCAGCAGGCGGTCGGCGAGGATTTCCAGGCCTTCGCCCAGCGAAAGTTGTTCGACCCGTTGGGCATTGCCCGCAGTGACTACTACTGGGCCCGCGACCGCGCCGGAAACACCTACGGCCACGCGCATTTGATCCTGCCGCCGGACGACTTCGCGAAACTCGGTCTGCTCGTGGGCAATCGGGGCCGCTGGAACACCCAGCAGGTGATCTCCGAGGACTACATGCGCGCGGCGGTATCACCGTCGCCGAGCATGCCCTGCTACGGCTTCCTGTTCGTGATCAACGGCGCACCGTGCCGCCTCGAGTTCCCCGGACTGCCCGACGACGCGGTGAAGATGTCGGGCATGCTGCGCAACGACAGCTTCATCGTGCCCAGCCTCGGCATGGTGCTGAACTGGACCGGCGTGGCCACGGTGGGCAGTTCGACCACCTACACCCACGACGTGATGCGCACACTCGTCTCCGCGTTCCGCGATCAGCAGATCCCCGACCCGGGACCGTATCGGGAGCGTCCCGATGTGAGCGTCACCGACCCGATGATCGCCCGGCCCGACGCTTTCTTCGGCACCCTCGGCGTCGGCCCGTACGCCTACCCCGGCTGCAACTTCCTCGACTGCCTCGGCGAGACTCCGAAGGCCCCGTTCGCGGATTCGCCACCGGGATGCGTCATCCTGGGATGCATCGGCACCGACCCACGCACGCCGGGCATCCGCTGAGCCGGGCACAGATCTCTGGGCTCCAGCGCGCCGGTCGCGTATTCTCGAATCAACCGGATAGGACCAGTAGGGACCGGTCGGCCTACCAGGAAAAAGGAGCCACTGGCGATGCCCGCACCGCTGCGCGACAGCGCAGTGCCCAAACACGAACAGCTACGCGCGATTCTGCTGCAGAAGTGCACGCGTGAGCTACAGCCGGGCGATCTGCTGACCAGCGAGCGCAATCTGATGCAGGATTACGGCGTCAGCCGGATCACCGTGCGCGAGGCAGTCGGTCAGCTGGTCAACGAAGGGTATCTGGTCCGGGTTCGCGGCAAGGGCACCTTCGTCGCGCACCGGCCCGTGCAATCGCGGCTGCACCTTGCCTCGTTCACCGAGGAGATGCGCGCGCTCGGCCACCACCCGACCACCCTGGTGCTCGTCGCCGAGGAAGCGATCGCGCCCGAGGCCACCGCCCGCGCACTGCGCCTGCCCCAGGGCGCGCAGGCCTACCATGTGCGCCGATTGCGGCTGGCCGACGAGGATCCGGTCAGCGTCGACGACGCCTGGTTCAACCCCGAACTGGTCCCCGGCCTGATCTCGCACGACCTCACCGGTTCGATCTACCGGACCACGGCCGATCGCTACGGCAGGCCGATCGAACGGGCCGTGCAGACCGTCGACGCGCAGGCCGCCGAGGCCGGTGTCGCGGCCCTGCTCGGCGTCAGGAAGGGCGCTCCCGTCCTGCATTTCGACCGGGTGTCGTTCAGCGCGGAGGTGCCGATCGAGCACACCCAGAGCTGGTACCGCGCCGACCGCTATCGCGTGCAGATGGAAGTGGGTCAGCGGCCGCAGTCCTAGCCGGACCACACCGATCCGGTGTGAAATCAACGTATTTCAGTTACCGTCTGAGTGCTATCACAGCGAAGCGCTCGGAGGTAACACCCATGTCCATCCGTCAATCCACCGCCGCCAGGGCGGGCCTGCTGGCCGTGCTCGCCGCGGGAACCCTGCTCGGTGCCGGCGGCACCGCCAACGCGGTCGGCGGCGCCGATTGGGACCTGTTCCCCTCCGGTTCCGTCGAGCTCGGCCCGCCCACCGGTAGTTCGATGGGCTCGGTCGACGTCGGCAGCGGCACCGGCTCGTTCGATGCCGACCTCGGCTCGAGCGCCCCGCGCCCGCCGTCGACGGGCTCGGCCGCGCTGCCGATCTTCGCCCGCTGATCACCCCGGAGCCGCCGTGGCCGACAGGTTCGGCCACCGCGGGGCCCCCCCGCCCCCCCGCGGCCGGTTCGTTCCACCCGGGCGTAAGTGCATCCTCCACGCCCCCCCGCGCGCGCGCGGCGGAGGTGGGGGGGGGCGCGGGGGCGGGCGCGGGGTGGGGGTGGTGGTACGGGTAGGGCTCGGGGATGGGCGGTTGAGATCGATAGAAAATTCACAAAAACGAACAAAGAGCACACAGTG
>NZ_JBHXNJ010000002.1:76450-85613 GCF_042719655.1 Nocardia sp. NPDC058518 | reverse complement strand
CCCGCGCGGCGCCGGCGGCGCGCCCGCGTCCCCCCCCCACCACGACCCCCCCCCGCCGCCGCCCCCCCCCCCCCGCCCCCCCCCCCCGCGCCCCGGCGGCCCGCCTCTTGCGGCACAGCCTGTTTCGAATCGGGAAAACCGGGCATGCGGAGTGTGTGGGTGCCTACCGGTATTCCACAGTCCCGACACCGAACAAGGTGATTTCTGATGATTATTCTCGGCGCAGTTCTTCTCATAGCCGGACTCGTTTTCGGCATCCCCCTCCTCACCACGGTGGGAGTCATCGTCCTAGTGGTCGGAGTCGCGCTGCTATTGGTCGGGAGCACAGGGCGTGCTATCGGTGGCCGACGGCACTACTACTGACCATGCGGAGACTCCGCCGAAATAGAGGACCAGTCATGGCAGGCAGTAGATCTCGCATCCTTTCGATCGTGGTTCTGGTGTGGTTGCTGATCGGCATCGTGGCCGCCGGTCAACGCGGCTATTACACCGAACGCGACCAGAACTGCGCGACTCTCGGCACCATCGCGGTGACGATGATCGCGGGCCCGCTGAACTACGTGGGCGCCAATCCGAAGGTCGATGACTGCGCACTACCTCAGCCGAGCTGACCGATACCGCCGTGGCCGAATATTCGGCCACGGCGGTTAACCCGGCTGCCGCGGCCAGTGCTTTCCGCTGTCGGACAGCGTGGCCGGATCGGTGCTGTGCATCCCGCCCGCACTCGTTCGCACCGGCGCGGATTCCGCTCGGTTCTCGCCGACTTCCACTTCGGCCAACCCCACCACGATCACCAGTCCGGTGACCACCAAGGACACCGTCGCGATCAACGGCAGCAGCAATTGCACCGGCGTGACACCGTCCACCACGGTCATCGATTCACCATGGTGCACGCGCATGGCCGCCATCGCCGTGTAATGCATGCCGCAGACCGCGATACCCATCACCAGCGCGGCGCCCGCCGTCTTCAGCAGGCCGCGCACGTGCAGCATGAACCACAGTGCCGCCGTGGCCGCGACCACCGCCACCACCAGCGACAACGCCATCAGCGCCGGCTCGTATTCGATCACCGCCGTGGTTCGCATCGCCCACATCCCCAGGTAGTGCATGGCGGCCACCCCCAGCCCGGTGATCGCGCCGCCCATCGGCAGTGTCACCCACTCGTTGCCGCCCCCGGTGACGATGGTGAGCCCGATCAGCACCACCACGATCGCGATAACCGCGCTGAGCAGCGTCAACGGCACGTCGTAGCGGATGGGCGCCCCGTCGATGCTGAACCCGAGCATCGCCGTGAAGTGCATGACCCAGATCGCCGCTCCGCCCAGTGCGACGGCCGCGGCGATGAGCCAGCCGAGTGGCGCGGGCGACGCTTTGGCGTGCACCGCGCACCGTAGCCCCAATACCGAACCGATGAACGACAAGCCGAAGGCCAGCACCGGATTCGTCCAGCCATTGTTGAAGTGCTCAATATGAAGCACGCGCGTTCCCCTGATCTACGCCTTTATATTGGCTAGAGACTAAACCAGATGCGCAGACAGAACATCGCGTCGGTGAATTCGACAGAACTATGTCAGTGCGAAATCCTCACAATGGAGAAATACGGACCGGTCGGAATTCGTGGCGAGTCATTCATTCTGTGAACGCGCACGGATCAAATGGGCCAGCCGATCCAGGGATTCCTGATTGCGGGCCGCGAAGAGCAGGTCTTGGGCCACCCCGGGGATGAGCTGTGCGGGTCCGCGGGCAGCGCGTTCGATCATCCGGATCGTGGTGTGCCCCGGCTCTTCCTCGACGAGCGTGAGCGTGATCCACGCCGACCCGACCGACCACAGCCGTGCCTCCAGCTCGAGCCGGTGCGGCGGGTCGAACGCACGCACCTCGGTCGTATCGCTGATCAGCACCGGCCACAGCCCGAATCGGTAGTGGATGCGGCTGCCGACCGCGGGCCAGTCGGGGTCGACCTTGCCGATGTGGGAGGCACCGACCACCCAGCTCGCGTAGAGCCAGCCGTCGGCCAGGGTCGCGAACGCCCTTTCCGGCCGCACCGGCACGGTCACCTGGGCTGTCAGCACGTCTGATTTCCTCGTCCGTCGCGGGAGTCCGGTCACCACAGCTTAATTCGTGTCGGCGCCTGCCGCCGGACGTGTTCGCGACGGCCCGGCGGGCGCGGCACGCCGAACCCGCGACGATGCGGGAAAATTGCTGTCCGCCGTTTCGGCGTGGGATCGTTCCCTTATGTCCACGGAAGAAACACGGCTCGGCGACCCGCCGAGTCCCGCCGACAAGGCGGCCGAACGCACCCTGTTCGGTCACCCCATCGGATTGACCAATCTGTTCGGCGTCGAGCTGTGGGAGCGTTTCTCCTTCTACGGCATGCTCACCATCCTGGGCTACTACCTCTACTACTCCACCACCGAGGGCGGCCTCGGTATCGCGCAGAGCACCGCGCTCGGCATCGTCGGCGCGTACGGCGGCCTGGTGTACCTGTCCACCGTGCTCGGCGGCTGGATTGCCGACCGGGTGCTGGGGATGGAGCGGACGGTCTTCTACGGCGGTGTCGTGGTCGTGGCCGGGCATCTCGCGCTGGCGGTGTTGCCCGGGCTGACCGGTGTCGGGGTGGGTCTGGTGCTCGTCGCGCTCGGCAGCGGCGGCTTGAAGGCGAACGCGTCGTCGTTGCTCGGCACCCTCTACGCGCCCACGGACGCGCGCGTCGACGGCGGGTTCACGCTGTTCTATCTCGGCATCAATATCGGCGCGTTCTGCGGCCCGCTACTGACGGGCCTGTTGCAGCGCGAGTGGGGATTCCACGTTGCCTTCGGTGCCGCGGCGATCGGCATGGCGCTGGGCCTGGCCCAGTATGTGATCTTCCGGCGCAATCTCGGCACCCACGGGCGCGAGGTGCCCAACCCCATCACCCGGCGCGAGCTGACCCCGGTGCTGATCGGGGTCGCCGTCGCGGCGATCGTGGTGCTGGTGGCCGTGCTGGCGAAGCTGATCACCCTCGAGAATCTCTCCGACGTCACCACCGGCGTCATCGTGGTCGCCTCGGTCGCGTATTTCGCGGTGATGCTGCGCAGCGCCAAGGTGACGCAGGTCGAGCGGACGAGGGTGGTCGCGTTCATCCCGCTGTTCATCGCCAACGCGGTGTTCTGGTCGCTGTTCCAGCAGATGTTCACCATGCTCGCGGTGTACTCCGACGAGCGTGTCGACTGGCGGATCTTCGGCTGGGAAGCGCCGGCGAGCTGGATCGGTTCGGTCGAGCCGGTGTGGATCATCGCGCTCTCGCCGCTGTTCGCGCTGATGTGGACCAAGCTCGGCAATCGCGCGCCGAGCACGCCGATCAAGTTCGCGCTCGGCGTCATCGGCATGGGCATCGCGTTCTGGTTGTTCGCGCTGCTCAGCGGTTTCGACGGCAAGACCGTGCCGGTGCTCGC
The DNA here is from genome assembly GCF_042719655.1 of Nocardia sp. NPDC058518. Classification (NCBI taxonomy): domain Bacteria; kingdom Bacillati; phylum Actinomycetota; class Actinomycetes; order Mycobacteriales; family Nocardiaceae; genus Nocardia; species Nocardia sp. NPDC058518. The sequence goes on along the minus strand of NZ_JBHXNJ010000002.1, from coordinate 82,179 downwards.
GGTCTTCGCGATCCTGGGCGGCTTCGCGATCTCGGAACTGCTGCTCTCGCCGATCGGTCTGGCGGTGACCACCCATCTCGCGCCCGCCGCGTTCCGCTCGCAGATGATGGCGCTGTATTTCTTCTCCGTCGGTATCGGCACGTCGATGGCGGGCACGCTCGCCCGCTTCTACAGCCCCGAGAGCGAGACCGCCTACTTCGGGTTCAGCGGTGCCGCGGCCATCGTGGCCGGTCTCGTCGTCGTCGGGTGTGCGCCCTGGATCAAGCGCCGCATGCAAGGCGTGCACTGACCTGATTTCCGGGTAATCCCCGATTACGTTTCGTAGCAGAAGGAGAAATACCGTGCCGACACCGCAGGACGCTCCAGCCGTGGGCCGATCGCCCGGCCGCTGGAGCGGGTTGTTCCGCACCAAATCCGTCGAGCAGTCGATTCTCGATACCGATGATCCCGATTCCAAGCTCCGCAAGGACCTGACCGCCTGGGATCTCACGATCTTCGGTGTCGCCGTTGTCGTCGGCGCGGGCATCTTCACCCTCACCGCGCGCACCGCGGGCAATGTGGCCGGTCCTTCGGTCTCGCTGGCATTCGTTTTCGCGGCGATCGCCTGTGGGCTCACCGCGGTCTGTTATGCGGAATTCGCTTCGACCGTGCCCGTTGCCGGTAGCGCCTATACCTATTCCTATGCCACCTTCGGTGAATTGGTGGCGTGGATCATCGGCTGGGACCTGATCCTGGAATTCGCGCTCGCCGCGTCGGTGGTCGCGAAAGGCTGGTCGCAATATCTCGGCACGGTATTCGGATTCGATTCCGCCACTGTGCAATTAGGATCGGTCACCTTCGACTGGGGCGCGGTGTCACTGCTCGCCGTGCTCGGTGTGCTGCTCGCCGTCGGCACCAAGGTGTCCTCGCGGGTGTCGGCGGTCGCGGTGGCGATCAAGCTCGCCGTCATCGCGCTGGTGCTCGTCCTCGGCATCACCTACTTCAAGGCGTCCAACCTGAGTCCGTACATCCCACCGTCGCAACCTGCCGAGGAAAGCGCCAGCGGACTGCACCAGACGCTGTTCCAATTCATCACCGGCGCTGGTGACACCAACTTCGGCTGGTACGGCCTGCTCGCCGCGGCCAGCATCGTGTTCTTCGCGTTCATCGGTTTCGACGTCGTGGCAACCGCCGCCGAGGAGACCAAGAACCCGCAGAAGGCGGTGCCGCGCGGCATCCTCGGTTCGCTGCTGATCGTCACCGTGCTCTACGTGGCGGTGACGCTGGTGCTCACCGGCATGGTGCCCTACACCGAGCTGGCCGGCGAGAATGCCACGCTGGCAACGGCATTCCAGATCCACGGCGTGGACTGGGCCAAGAACGTCATCTCCATCGGTGCACTGGCCGGCCTCACCACCGTGGTGATGGTGCTGTTCCTCGGGCAGACCCGCGTGCTGTTCGCGATGTCGCGCGACGGGCTGCTGCCCCGTGGGCTCGCCCACACCGGCAAGCGCGGCACGCCGGTGCGGCTGACCGTCATCGTCGGCGTGATCTGCTGCGTGCTCGCCGGTTTCGTCGACTTCGGCACGCTGGAGGAGATGGTGAACATCGGCACGCTGTTCGCCTTCGTCCTGGTCTCGGTCGGCGTCATCGTCTTACGCCGCACCCGCCCCGACCTGCCCCGCGGCTTCCGCGTCCCCCTGGTCCCCCTCGTCCCCATCCTGGCCGTCGCGGCCTGCCTGTGGCTGATGGTGAACCTCTCGGTGGAAACCTGGCTGCGCTTCGTGATCTGGATGGCCATCGGCTTCGCCGTCTACTTCGCCTATGGCCGCCGCCACTCTGTCCTCGGCAAAAAGGCCGCGAGTGCAGACTGACCAGCACCTTCGATGACATGATCGGTCCCGGCGTGGTCCGTTCCGACACGCCGGGCCGACCTTGTCGACCAACAGGATTCCGGTACACCCGTACGATTCGCTACGCTATCCGGGACGCCCCTATAGCCCAATTGGCAGAGGCAGCGGACTTAAAATCCGCACAGTCAGGGTTCGAGTCCCTGTGGGGGCACTCTTCATCGCAGGTGGGCTACGTGAGAACGCCCGCGAGGGCGGTCAACCGGCCGCCTGAGTCCGCATTTGTCCGCAACAGCAAATAGGATCCGGATCGGTGACGATGGGTAGCCGGATGTTGGAACGGTGACTGTCGATACATACGGCGTACGGCCGAAGGATGCCGGTGCGTTCGACAGTGTCTTCACTGATGACGTGGTTTTCATCAATCCGGCGACCTCGGTCTTCCTGAACTGGGACGAGCTGCACGCCTACCACCTGGCCGCGCTGCGGAACAGCCAGGATGCCGAGGCGCACTACGAGATTCTGGCGGTGCGGCTGCCGGTGGACATGCGATCGTCAATGTCGAGCAGACGCTGCGGACACCTGATTTCTCGGTGACCAATCGCGGAACCTGGGTTTCACGAAACGAGACGGCAGCTGGTGGGTCTGTTCAGTGCACAATACGAATGTAGCTGGCAGCTTCGGAGTGCATGGGGCTGCAACTGTCGGTGACTGAGCTGCGCTCCACAGCGCCGATCTGGCGGGTCCTGCTCGACCAGCCGATCGACCTGCGCGCCGTCTCCGGACTGATCTCCGGATCGCGGCACGCGGGCTACGCGACGCCCGCGGTAATGCGATGGCCGAGCGCGGTGCGGCGATGCCGTTCTCGGGCGAGCCGGAGCGGCCTGGCACACTCCCGAAGTCGTCGATCCGACCGCGGCGCAGCAGACCAGGAGATTCCTCGATACGTTGCCCGTGCGCTCAGTGTTTCCCGGCCACGGCCGGCCCGTCCACGAGAACGGTGGGCTGCTGCGCATCACGTCCTAGCGGGCCGCTGGGTCAGCTGATCAGTCGAGAGGCCGTTGAGAGGACGCGGCAACGGCCTCCCACTGCGCGCGAGCGGCAGCGAACAGGTCAACGCACACCGCCACGAGGTCGGCGGGGTCGTCACGGCGCCCGTCCATCAACCAGTCGACCAGCAGATGGTTGACGCCACCGACCAGTGCTGTCACGGTCAGCCGCCGGCTTCGTACCGGTGCGTGGGGGCTGTCTGTCGTCCAGATTGTCGTCACGGTGTCGACGAAATCGCGCAGTACCCGGTGACGACGCTGTTCCATGTCCGGTGAGACACCGACGACTTCGATGAGAACTACCCGCGCGCGGCGTGGGTCGCTGCTCAGGTATCCGATGAAGCCGCCGAGCCCTGCCGCGGTGAGTGAATCGAGATCGGGTTCGGCCTGTTCGAGCGCGGTGATGGTCGCCGCGCGCATCGCCTCGGCCAGGTTGTCGTAGAGGGCGGCGAGGCAGACCTCCCGGTTGGGAAAGGACTCATAGAAATAGCGCTCGGTGACGCCGGCGCCGCGGCAGATCTGCTTGATCGACGCGGCCGCGTAGCCGGAGGTGCCGAACTGCTCCAAAGCCGACTCGAGGATGGCCGCACGACGCAGGCGCACTCGCTCCTCCGGCGCGACGCCGGAGTACTTGCGGCTGGAAAGTTTCGGACCGGAGGGTCCCGGGCTGGTCATTGGGCCTTTCCTTCCTGCCGATGGAGTGCAATACTAGCCGAACAAGTTTTGACAATCGCGATTGCCCAACATGGATCTGGCAATCGAACCCGATCCGAGAAAGGCGGCATGCCATGACGGGAACACCATTGGCAGGGCGCATCGTGGCGGTCACCGGCGGTGCGCAGGGCATCGGGCGTGAGATCGCGCGCCAGCTCGCCGAGGCCGGTGCTCGGGTGGCGATCGGCGACCGCGACGCCCAAGCCGCCGAGTCGACCGCGCAAGCGCTGCCAGGGCAGGTGCGTGCGTTCGCTCTCGATGTGACCGACACCGAGTCCTACCGCCGGTTCCTCGCCGAGGTCACCGACCTGTGGGGTCCGCTCGATGTGCTGGTCAACAATGCCGGGGTGATGTGGGTCGGGGCCTTCGGCGACGAACCCGAGACCGCGACCGAGCGCATGCTCGCGGTGAACCTGCACGGTGTGATCCGTGGTGTGCGGCTCGTCGCGCCACAGATGCGCGCCCGCGGCAGCGGTCACATCGTCACCGTCGCCTCGGCCGCCTCCAAGCTCGCCCCGCCCGGGGAGTCCACCTACGCCGCGACCAAACACGGTGTGCTCGGCTACCTCACAGGGGTCCGCGAGGAACTGCGCGGCAGTGGCGTGCACGTGTCGGTGATCATGCCCGGCGTGGTGGACACCGAACTCGCGGTCGGGACCGACAGCGGCGCGACCGCCCGGCTGCAGCCCGCCGACGTCGCCGCCGCCGTCGTGGGGGTGCTGCGCCGCCCGCGATTCCAGGTAGCCATCCCCTCGACCATCGACCTGCTGGTCCGCGTCACCACCCTGCTACCGCAGTCGCTCCGCGATCTGGTCCTGCGCCGCGCAGTGCCCAACCAGGTCGAGGCCGTAGAGCGCTCGAGCACTCGCGACCAGTACGAAGCCCGCGCCCTGTCCGGCACCACTGACCCGAAGAAGGACCGATGACCACCACCGAATCCGCCACCCTGCGTCCGATCCCGGAATTCGATGGCGTCCATGACATCTGGCCCCGGGGAAAGCGACTCGACGCCATCCGCGAGGCAGCCGAGAACTACCGGGAACGTTTCGTGCGCCAAGGCCAGGTGCGCGCGGTCAAGAGTTTCGACATCGCGGCAGCACCGTATCCGGCGCAGTACGCGTTCCAGAACTACTCGGTCAGCGTCAACCCCTTCATCTCGATCATCAACCGCATGTTCGTGATCCAGTTCGAGGGGTTCGACGGCAAGCTCAAGACCCTGGTGTGGGAACCCACCGTGGCCGCCGGATCGGCCGAAGCCCCGTTCTACGGCCAGCTGCAGCGCTTCGGCCGCCGGATCGGCCTGGAATCACTGTTCGTCAAGTACTACAACGACCCCGATCAGGTACTGCCCCGGCTCGGGTTGACCAACGCCGACGTGGACTACATCAGCTTCGACCACCTCCACGTGCAGGACCCGCGCATGATCCTGGGCAGCAGCGAGCCGATCGAGGGCGAGTCCGAGCCCCGCGAGCCGCTGTTCCCCAACGCGAAACTGGTCGTGCACCGCCGCGAGCTGGGCACCTTCGAATCCATGCACCCGATGCAGTGGGCTTGGTATGTGGACGGTGGCATGAACGGGGTTCCCGAAGACAAGCTCGAGATCTTCGATGGCGACGTCGAACTCGGCGTCGGAGTCAGCCTGCTGTGGACGCCCGGCCACACCGACGGCAACCACTCCCTTGTCGTCAACACCCCCGACGGGGTGTGGGTGTCCTCGGAGAACGGGATGGCCGCCGACAGCTGGCAACCCGAACTGTCCAAGATCCCCGGCGTGCGCCGCACCGCCGAGTTCTACGGGCGCGAAGTCGTGCTCAACGCCAACACGCTCGAAGACTCCCTCGACCAGTACGACTCCATGGTCAAGGAGAAAACTCTCGCCTCCCCGTCACCGCGAAACCCGCAGTGGCGCCAGATCATTCCGTCCTCGGAGTGCGCGAACTGGAAGCGACAGTGGCCGGTGGTGCCGACCTTCAGCCACGGCGGCCTCGACTACGGCACCATCACCGTCCCCACCCGATAACCCGGGCCGGGGGGGGGGGGGGGGCGCCCCCCCGCCCCCCCCCCCCCGCCCCCCCCGCCCCCCCCCCCGCCCGCGGCGAGCACACAGGCAGTCACGAAAATCTCATCACCTCGAGAC
>NZ_JBHXNJ010000002.1:17334-76440 GCF_042719655.1 Nocardia sp. NPDC058518 | reverse complement strand
CCCAAATATATAACAGGGTGGGGGGGGCGCTAGTTTTAGAAAACCCCACCGCCCCCCCAACCCGGGGCCCGCCCCCCCCCCCCCCGCGGGGGGCCCCCCCCCGATACTCGCCTGCCCGACAGGACACGGCGTTGGTGAACACCTGATGACCGATGTTCACCAGCGGGTCCAGAAGTGATCGGCGACAACGGGATTCGAGAACAGCAACGGGCGGCCGGATAAGACGAAAATTGGGGTAGATCGACATGGCTGTACACACCGGCGCTGATGATCATGTAATAGCCGTGAAGCGCTCATTCGCGGCACGGTTGACCATCTGGGCATCGCGGATCTTCGTTCGGCCGACACTGTGGCTACTGCCGCTGCACTCGTCGATCGGGGTTCGCGGCTACCGCTTCACGCAGGTCGTGGCCTGTCGGATGTGGTTCGGTCCGACACTCCCGCACACCAAGGTCGATGCCGCGGGGCCCAACGGCAGGGCCGTCGGCGAATGGGTGGGCGGGCAGCCGGAGCCCGGCGGCCGGTTGATCTATTTCATCCACGGCAGCGGATACATCAGTTGCAGCCCGTGGACCCATCGTGGCCTGGTTTCGGAACTGTCGCGCCGACTGCATCGACCGGTCTTCGCCGTGCGCTATCGGTTGGCGCCGAAGTACCGTTTCCCGGCCGCCCACGACGACATTCTCAATGGCTACCTGACGTTGATCAAGCAGGGACACCAGGCGAGCGAGATCATCGTGATGGGCGATTCAGCCGGTGGCCACCTCGCCTTGGGGCTGTGTGGCCAACTACGCGAACTCGGTCTCGAACAGCCCGCCGCGGTGGTCGGGTTCTCGAGCGTCGTCGACCCGACATGGCAACTGGCGCAGGCACACAACAAACTCGTGTGGGACCAATTCGTCTCCGGCCGCACGGGTCGGCGAATCATGCAGACGTATCTGCGCGGGGCGGATTTCAGTGATCCGCGCCTGGATGTGCTCGGCGCGGTCGGACCCGACCTGCCGCCGATGCTGTTGCAAGTGGGTGGGAGCGAAGTTCTCGCCTCGGACTCCGAGATCTATGCCGCGGCATTGCGCTCAGCAGGCGGACGATGCGAGCTCGAGGTGTGGTCCGGCATGTTCCATGTGTTCCAGATGGGTTACTCACGGCTATCGGAGGCACGGGGCGCTCTCGACAGCGTCGAGCGGTTCGTCGAGAGCATCGACGCGAACAACCACGCTGCTGCCTGATCCAGAACCGCGTGCCTAGGGCAGCTGCCAGAAGGATCCGGTGAGCCCGCACGCATCGAGCAGCTGTTGGTTGTGTTCGCGAGTGTGGGGCTCGAAGTCCGGGTGCAGACGGTCTCCGTACCAGGGGCCGGCGAGACGCCATACCGCTCTCCCGTCCGCGATGTAACCGCTGCCGGGCGCATGGTCGGCGGTCCACTGCTCGGCGTGTTCGCGATCGCAGAACATGCGGATCATCGTGCAGGTGGCGACGACGTCGTCCCACCACTGTGCTGCCGGGCGCGGGAATCGGACCACGAGCTCGGCCGGCGGTTCGGTATCCGGTCCCGAGCGGAAACTGATCCCGGTGCCGCAGTGGGGGCAGGCGGTATCGATGCGGACGTCGAGATGCAGCGCCGCGCTGATGCCGAAGGAGTCCCACGCGCATCCGCCCCACCACCGGCGGTCGTCGTACCCCTCGGCCGGCGTCACCACGAACGCCATCGGCGCGGCGGTGAACGGGTGTGCCATGCGCACCGCATCGCCATCGGGCGCCAGCACCAGCGCATGCGCGTCGGCCAGCTCGTGGAGAAGCCGCTGGACTGCTTCGCTGGTGCTCTGTGTCAATCGCGCCAGCTCGGCGATCGATGGCGCGCGGCCCTGGGTGGCGAAGATGTCGTAGACCAGATCGCGAATTCTGCGTTGCGGTGTGCTCACGTCGATCCTTCCGGGCCGAGGCAACCTGCACTCCGTCTGGAGCGGGGGCATCGACGAAGAGCGGTTCACCCGCAGATCAGGCCGCACTGACCTGCCACTGCTTGCCGATGTTCCAGATCAACGATATTTGGCCATCGGCTGGTTTATGTTGTAAATCTGACAATTGTCGATGCCCAACTAGGTGCGGGTGCAGAGATGATCAGGGATGCGGGGCAGCGCGTGTGATCAGACATCGACGCGCACCTGCCCTTCCCTCGATTGTGGAGCCCTGCGATGAATTTCGCCTTCAGACTCTCCGTGCCGAAGCGGCCGACCGTGATGGTCGGCTGTGTCGCCACCACCATCGCTTTGCTGTGTGGAGCATCCGCGCACGCGCAACCAGCGGTTGACCCGATCGCCGTCGCCGACCCCTATTCGGCGAATCCGCTGCCGTCGGCCGCTCCTGGCGACATCATCGCCAGCCAACCGGTGACGATCCTGACAGCGCCGGCCCGGTCCACCCTCATCAGCTACCAGAGCGTGGACGCGCTCGGCGCCCCGATGGCCGTCTCGGCGACGGTTCTTGATCCGTTCATGCCGTGGCACGGCCCGGGCGAGCGTCCACTGGTCACCTTCACGGTCGGCACCCACGGTCAAGGCGATCAGTGCGCGCCTTCCAGGCTGCTCACCGGATTGATCCACTACAGCCCGTTGCTGGACGTGATGCTCGAATACGAGACCGCGTTCATCGATCTGCTGCTCGCGCGCGGCATCGCCGTGGTGGTAACCGACTACCAGGGCTTGGGCACCCCGGGCACCCACACCTATTTCAATCGTGCCGCCGAAGCGCACGCGGTACTCGATGCCGCCCGTGCCGCACAGCGTCTGCCGGGTACCAGCATCCCCTCGAACGGTCCGGTCGGAATCTGGGGCTACTCCCAAGGTGGCGGCGCGGCGGCGGCGGCCGCTGAATCCGCCGGCACCTACGCGCCCGAACTCGACCTGCGCGGCACCTTCGCCGGTGCGCCCGTCTCGCACCTCGATGACGTGCTCAGCTACTTCGACGGCACCGCGATAGCCGGCGCCGTCGGCTACTACCTCAACAGTGTGATGGCCGTCTATCCCGAAGCCGTGCCCGAGATCGAGGCGATTCTGAACCCGGCCGGCATAGCCATGCTGAACACTGTCCGCAACCAGTGCCTGTTCGAGACCACGTTCACCTACGGTCTGCAGCAATCGAAGCAGTGGACCACCAGCGGACGTCCGATCGCCGAGCTGCTGATCGAAAACCCCGTGCTGAGCGCGATTCTCGACGAGCACCGCGTCGGTAACGGCACGCCGAGCGCACCCGTCCTGATCGTCACCGGCGACAACGACGACATCGTGCCCGCCGACCAGGCCCGCGAGGTGGCCCAGAGCTGGTGTTCACGCGGCGCCACCGTCGACCTCGTCAATTCCCCGGTCCCGGACTTCCTGCCCGGCTTGGGCCCCGGCCACAACATCAACGAATACGCCGCCAACTTCCTGTGGACCCAGCCCCTACTCGACCAGATGTTCAACGGCGCCCCAGCTCGCAACACTTGCGAGGCATAAGCCGCTGCCACCAGGGTCGGAGGCTCCATGTTTTCGACCGGGGTGGTCCCGGACGCCGTTGACATATGAAAACCAGGAATTCGACCTGCCTGCAGCCGAATACAACACGCCGAAGTCATAGCGCCGAGAAGGTTGGACAACACGACCCCTCGGACCATGAAGGTCCGAGGGGTCGTCTACATGCCAGGGCGCTCCGAGCTCATTTTCGACGCGATCAAACCTCAGCTCGACGCGCTAACCGAGCGAGCCGGTCAATGGCATTCCGCCGCGCGCCCGAACCGCCGTATGGGTGGGAGCTCTACAGCCCGTTCCGGGTCGTCTGCCACGGGTCGCTCGACAACGTAGCCGCATGGCTTACCGCAGCCGAACAGCGCGACGGACGGCCTCTGACCGTGGCCGAGACCAGCGGGCGGGCGGACGGGTGATCACGCTCGGGTTCGCCGTCGCAACTGGCCTGCCGTTGGCCGTACTGGTCGGGGTCGTGCTGTGGCCTGAGCGCATCCCGCCCGACCGCACGGTGTCAGCCGGTCACTGGGCCTGAACTGTCGTCAACTGCGGGCTGTGACCAAAAATCCGCCGAGAATTCGGGACCAGCTTCCTGCCGGACCGATGCTGCCCCGCCGCACCTGGTCAGTGCACTCGAAATCATGGCTTGATGGGCCTCTGGCAGGCGACGGCCTGACCTGACCCCGCTGGTTCGGTCGCGCCGGCGACAAGGTGGCGATCAGCCACACCTTGGGTTTCTGGTGTGGAGCGCCGCTCCGGACGATGGTTTACCTATGAGTGGCATGAAATCGATCGCCGAGGCGTGGCGGGAGAAGTTCCGGGCCCGCAGCCGGACCAGAGTCATCTTGGCTTGCGGAGTGCTCCTCGCGGGACTGAGCACGGCTGCCGTAGTCATCGTCATTCCCCGACTTGCGTCTGCGATGTCCGGCATGGATGTCTCGACCGTGCTGATCTGGCTGGCAATTCCGGTCTTCATCGTCGCCGTTGCGGCGGAGTTCGTGTATCTCGAGCGTCACGGCAAACCGTACGACTACCGTGACTCAGCTACCTCCATCGCCGCCGGTCTGGGGTACCAACTCCTCAACATTCCATGGGCGCTGGCGGAACTCGCGATCTTCGCGTCTGTTTCTTCGCTGGTGCCGTGGCACCTCGAGGGTTGGGTTGCGTGGGCCGTCGCACTTATCGGGGTCGACTTCGCCTACTACTGGTTTCACCGCGCGCACCACGAAATCCGGGTGTTCTGGTCGGTCCACGTCGTGCACCACTCGAGCGAGAGCTTCAACCTCACCACGGCACTACGTACGCCTTGGCTGGTTGTCACGTCCCTGCCGTTCCTCGCACCACTGGCACTGTCGGGAATCGATGGCAAGATCATCGCCGCCGCCTACGCGATCAACCTGCTGTACCAGTTCGGCATCCACACCGAGGCCATCGACAAACTCTGGGCGCCTATCGAATTCGTGTTCAACACGCCGAGCCACCACCGCGTGCACCACGGCTCAAACACTGAATACCTCGACCGCAACTACGGTGGTGTGCTCATCATCTGGGACCGCATCTTCGGCTCCTTCGAGCGGGAGGGCGAGCGGGCGATCTACGGCCTCACCAAGAACGTCAACACCTACAACATCGCAAAGATCAATGCCCGCGAGATAGTCGCGATCTGGCAGGACGTCAAGAACGCTGCGAAATTCTCGCACAAGCTCGGCTTCCTGTTCCGAGGTCCCGGTTGGCAGCCACAGCCGAACTGATGCCCGGCGAAGTTCGAGTAGTCGACTACTCTACGGCGCGGCTACGTCGGATTCTATTCTGAACTCGGTTCTAGACGCATTCGCAGGCGATTCACGCTGGTGCTGCGCTACCCCAGCGTGAACGGGTGTTTTGTGGCGCAATCCGGAACGAGTGTTTGGGCATGAACGACGATTTCTGGGACGATCTTCTCGCGCATATCCGGCAGCGGGTTCTGGTGCCGGTTGTGGGGCCCGGCGTGACCAGGGTCGATATCGGGAATGCCGATCAGACGTTCACCACGCTCATCGGTCAACGCCTTGCTGAACGCTGGAACCTCTCCGTGCCGCCCGGAATGACCACCATGGATGAAGCGGTGGCGGCGTTTGTGCGCGAGCGCGGTCAAGACGAGATAGAGCGGTTGTATCGCGTCATCAACGACATCATCGTGGAGGTCGATCCAGAGCCCGGTGATGCGCTTCGCAACCTCGCCGCGATCGATGACCTGCGCTTGTTCGTGAGCACGACGCCCGACCGGGTGCTTGCGAAGGCAGTGAACACGGTCCGTTTCCAGGGACGGCCGGGCGCAAGAGAGATTTCATTCTCGCCCAACCAATCCACCAGTGAACAGTCGCGAAATGCCCAACCGGCCACGGCCGCCGATACCGTCGTGCTGAATTTGTACGGTCAAGCCGCTTCCACGCCTCAGTATGCGATCCATGAGGAAGACCGGCTGGAGTGGCTGCACGCATTACTCAGCGAAAAGGCGAGCCTTCCCGACTGGGTCAGCTATCAGCTGAAAGAACATCCGCTACTCTTCATCGGCTGCGAGATCCCCGACTGGCTCGGACGGTTCCTCTTGCGTATGTCCAGCAGTACTCGGTTGTCGCTGGAACGTATTCCGTTCTTCCTCGCCGGCTGCTCGACGTCACGAGAACCTTCCCTTTCGAGTTTTTTCGCAACGTACTGCCGGAAGACTCTGGTCCAGCAACTGGACATCGAACCAGCGGCGTTTGTCGCGGAATTGCGAGCGCGCTGGCAGCAGCAGACTGCTCCGAGGCGGCACGATGTGGTTGGCGCCGCCGATCTTTCGCGTCCTGACGCACCGACGATCTTCATCAGCTACATGCGGGAGGACGCGGACGCGGCCCGACGGGTGTGCGATGCCATCTCGAATCTAGGTGGGGACGTGTGGCTCGACGAGCGGCGACTCAGCCCAGGAGATGCCTGGGAACACGAGATCCTGAGCAGTATCCGCCGAACTGTCCGTCTGTTCGTCCCGATCATCTCCGCGAACACCGAGCATGCGGAAGAAGGCTACGTTTTCAAAGAATGGTACGAGGCGGCAGATCGTGCACGCTCAATCCCGAGCCGCCGCTTCATCGTGCCCGTGGTTATCGACGACAACTACGATCAGAACCCGAGCCGATACCGGCAGATGCCAGATTGCTTCGGGCGCTTGCACTTCGGTAGAGCACCCGGAGGCGAGCCGGACGCGGGGCTCATCGCCATGCTGCAGGATGAAATCCGTGCGATGCGGCGGGCAGCGGCATGACTCTCGTAACGAAAGCCAGGCAACTCGACAGCGAGAATCCGTGGCCGGGGCTGGAGTCGTTCGACGAAAACGGGCAGGCGTTCTTCTTCGGGCGCGACCGTGAAGCAGAGTCGTTGCTGAACCACGTGCGCGATGCTCCGGTCACGATCTTGTACGGGCGGTCCGGCCTCGGGAAGACGTCGCTGCTGCGGGCCGGCCTTTTTCCCGCACTTCGCGACGAGAACTTCCTGCCGATCTACATACGCTTGGATCTCGCACTGGATGCGACGGCGCTGTCTCGCCAGCTACACCGTTCGGTGCACCACTCGATCCGGGCTGCCGCACCCGATGCGATATTGCCCGCCGACGACGAATCGCTCTGGGAGTACCTGCATCGCAAGGACTTCGAACTCTGGAGTGCACAGAACTACCCGCTCACGCCGGTGATCGTTCTCGACCAGTTCGAGGAGCTCTTCACCCTCGGTGAGCGCGTTCCAGATCTCGTCCGGGAATTCATGCATGACCTCGGCGACCTTGCCGAGAACCGGATTTCCGACGATGTGGCGGCACGGATCGACAACGATGAGGCCGAGGCCGGTCGGTTCCAGCTGCGGTCGCAGAATTTCAAGTTGCTGATCACGTTGCGGGAGGACTTTCTTCCCAACCTCGAGGAATGGTGCCCGCTCATTCCCGCGCTGGGACGTTCGCGGATGCGGCTGCTTCCCTTTAGAGCCGACGCGGCGTTCGATGCGGTCCACAAGCCGGCCGAGCACATGATCACCGATGCTCTCGCGCGCCGGGTGGTGAGCATCATCGCCGGCGAGGACCTCCACCTCGGCCGAGATGCCTCGTGGGTCGACGTCGATGACGACCTCGCGGCATCGGAGGTGGAGCCCGCGCTGCTGAGCCTGTTCTGCCGCGAGCTCAACCAAGAGCGGAAGCGACGCGGTCAGGCGCACTTCGACCAGCAGCTGGTCGAGGACGCCAAGCGCGACATTCTGTCGAACTACTACGTGTCGTGCGTGCGTGATCTGTCGCCGCGAGTCGCGGAGTTCATCGAGTCCGAGCTGATCACCGAGAAGGGGTTTCGCGACAGCTACGCCCGTGAGGACGCGGTGCCATCACGGCTGACCGACGACGAACTCGCTCGGCTGATCGGCTCGCGCCTGGTGCGGCTCGAGGAATACCGCGGCGCGCAACGGATCGAACTGACGCACGATGTGCTCACGGGCGTCGTGCGCGAACACCGCGACCGGCGACGCTCGGACGAGAAACGCGCGGCGCATGCGGCCCGTGCCGAACGGGAGAAGCAAGCCCTGCTGGACGCTGCTGCCCAGCGTGAGGCCGAACTCGATGGTGAGCGGCGGGCGGGACGGCGGCTCAGGCGGCTATCGGCTGTGCTGGCAGTGGTGTGCGTCGTGTCGGTCGTGCTGGCTGTAGTGGCCGCGATCTATTGGCGGTCGGCCGCCGACGCCCGCAATGAGGCCGATGCCCACAGCAGAGAGGTTTTCGTCGGGCGTCTGACCTCGCAGGCGCAGGCGATGTTGGCAGGCGACCGGGCTGGCGGTAAGTTGGAGGCACTCGATAAACTGCTTGCAGCGCAACATATCTCGAAGAATCCTGACCTCGGCGCACTGGTGACGACGTTGCGGAACGAGGCGCGCTTGCACAAGATCATCGACCTGGGGATGGGCGATGGTGTGCTCAGCGCCGACGGTCGGCGGATTGCCACGCGCACACCGTCCGGAATCAAGCTGGTTGACACGGATACGGCGAAGCCGATCGGAGAGCCGTTCGCTGCCGACGGCACACTCGAGGCGGTAAGCCCGGACGGGCGGTATCTCGCATTGAGTGACCGGGACGCCGTCATTCGGGTCTGGGACTCGGCCACGGGTAAGCCGATCGGGCCGCCTGTGACGGGCGGCAAAGGCCGGCTGCAAGCCGCTGTCATCAGCCCGGATGGTAACCGGGTCGCCGCAAGCTACGCGGATCACGCAAGTTTGTGGGACGCCCGGACCGGGCAGCAGATAGCGCCCTCGCTGGGTGGGTCCGACACACAGGTGCGGGCTCTGGCGTTCAGCCCGGATGGGAACCGCCTGGCTTCAGCAGGTTTCAAGGGGTCTGTAAAGCTCTGGGATGCCCAAAGCGGCGCGACACTCGGCGAAACAGCACCTACCGACGGCCCGCGCCTCGCCGGCAGCGAAGCGATATCGAGTCTGAGCTTCAGTCCCGACGGACACTTCATCGCCGCCGGCGGCAACACCTTCGGCCTCGGTACATTGTTGAGCGAAGGCACACCGTTGCGGATCTGGAACGCCGATACCGGCGCCAAAGTCGAAAACCCGGTAACCGGCAATTTCGGCGACATCGTATCGGTGGCATTCAGCCCGGACGGGGGCCGGATCGTCACAGGCGGCAGCGACAAAACCGTACGGCTGTGGGACCCGAACACCGGTCAGCCGGTCGGCAATCCGCTCGGTCTCAATGCAGTCGTCCAGTCCGTCGCCTTCACTCCTGACGGCAATCGAATCGTTGCGGTAGCCGACGATACCGCCCAGGTATTCCACGCCGATCCCGATGCCGCGTTGACCACCGAGGTAGGCGGCAGCAAAGCGGTTGAGCTGACGACGATGGAAACCAGGCACGGGGTGGACAACCGAACGGATCGCCCGCGAATCGTGGTCCTTCGTGACGGTGCGCTGCGACGGTTGGACGCCGACACCGGTGAACAGGTTGGGGCCGTGATCGTTTCCGAGGCACTCCGAGGAGGCATGCAGATCTCTTTCAGCCCGGATGAACGCTGGCTCGCGGTTGTGGGCCGAGACAACGATATCCGTGTCCTGGATGCAGCAAATGGGCGGCAGCGCGGCGCGCCGATCAAAGGGCACAACGACACACTGAATGCGGTGAAGTTCAGTCCGGATGGGAAGACACTCGCAACTGGAAGCAGTGACAACACGATCCGGCTCTGGGACTGGACAGAGGGGCGGAAGGTCGGCGAACCGTTGACAGGTCACAAATATGGCGTGAAGGAAATTGCGTTCAGCGAGGACGGCCGTCGTCTGTATTCCCTCAGCAGCGACTCCGTCCGGATCTGGGATACCTCAACGAGGCAACCGGTCGGCAAGACAATCGAGGGCTCCTTCACGACCATGACACTCAGTCATGACGGCCGGCGCATCGCGGTCGCAGACGACGAGGCGATCCGCCAATGGGACGCCGAAAGCGGCGACGCCGTCGGAGAGCCTTTCGAAGGTCACGACAAGTCCGTCGATTCCGCCGGCTACAGCCCCGACGGCAGGTACCTCGTCTCCGCCTCGACAGACCACACGCTGCGTTTCTGGGACGCCCACACCGGACTTCAGATCGGCCAACCGATCGACACCGCCCCGGTCGGCTTGACCCCAATTATTGAATTCAGCAAGGACGGACGTCGCGTTTTCATTGTTGCCACGGGGCTCTCCTTGGACGGCAAGCCTCCGTTTGTGGGCGGCGGGATCTGGCAGCTCCCGGCGCCCGCCGCGTGGAGGGACGAGCTCTGCGACAAACTCACCTCGAATCCAAGCGACGAGCAATGGAAGAACTGGGTTTCGAACGACATTCCGAACTCCGAACTGTGCTAGGGCAAACCCCAGCCATGATCCGTTGTGTCGCACCCGGTCTGCGGCGGCAACCGGATGGGAGGGGTCAGGCCGAGTTCCACCGCAGCCTCCTCGGTGGTAGCTGAAGCTCGCACCGCACGGCCCCACGTCGATTCGGGGTTCGATTCTTTGTAGTGGCACTATGTTGCTGCGGGACGCGGCCGCGATGACGTGGGCGCACGGATTCTTCGACAGCTCTAGCGCAGCGAAGGGATCGTCATGCATTCGGTTGTGGCCTTGTTCGTCCGGATGGGTTGTGTGCTGGCCATGATTTCGGCGGCGGTGGGATTTGCCTCACCGGCCTCCGCGGACCCGCCGGATTCGGCGCTGTGCGCGTGGCGGTTCATGTCGAACAGCACCGTGCTGAATGTGGCTTTCCCCGACGCGAACTCGACGTATTGGATGATGCCCTACGCGCTGGGGCCGGGTGACTCGATCGAGCTGTCCGGTAGCTATCCGGCTGCCCGGTATTTCTCGCTGAACACCTACGGGACCGACCTCGACACGGTGGACACGTTGCGCGACAACCAGATCGTCGCCGACCCGGGCAGTGCCAACCCCTACGTCGACGCAGGCGCCGCATCACTGCCCGCGTCGCAACAGCGTTGGCACGCCAAGCTGGTCAACGGCCCGGCCGACCACAGCCGCAACGAGCTGCAGGCTGTCGCGAATGGGCAGAGCACCCCGATCGGGTTCATCATCGTCCGTGTCTATGTTCCGACCGACCCGGCCTCGCTCAGTGGCGGTGTGCCGCTGCCGGAGGTGAAGCTCTCGATCGCGGGCGCCGACGTGCCGAGCCAGCCGTGCGCGCAGCCATTCGACCCGTCCACCTACACCGGCCCGGTCGCCGACGTCGCCAAGGACGCCTTCGATCGGGCGATCGCCGCGGCGGCCTCGGGCGCGTTCCCCGGCACCGCGCCGGAGGCGACGTTCGGGAACCCGGCGAGCACCTCCGGGCTCTTCCCGAACGGCGACAACAAATACATCGGGACGCGCATCAGCTATCAGCCGGGGCGCCTGCTGGTGGTGCGCGGCAAGGCCCCGACCTTCCCGGATACCAGGGCGGGGCAATCGCCGACCGATCCGAGCCAGCAGGTGCGGTATTGGTCGATGTGCCAGAACGACCTGCGCTCGCCCTATCCGGTTGTCGCCTGCGCGGCCGACTTCCAAACCGCGATCGACGGGTCGGGCAACTACACCTATGTGGTCGCCGCGCCCGCGGACCTGCCCGCGAACCTCGATCCGAGCGTGACGGTGATTCCCTGGGGCAGCACCGATGTGGACAAAGTGCTGTTCCTGCGGAACATGACCCCGAGCGCGGCGTTCTATCCCTCCTCGGTCCAGGCTTCCCAGGACTCCGGCGCCGACCCGGCCACCACGATGGGCCCGTACTACCCGCGGACCACCTATTGCAGCGCAGAAACGTTCGCCGCGGGCGGCGCCGGAGCGTGCCTCGGCTCCTGACTACGGGCAGTCCGGAGCGGGGGCGTCGACGAAGAGTGGTTCACCCGCGCGATTGAGGTAGGCGACATACAGTTCGGCGGGCCCGGTGCCGAGATTGCGGCCGACGTGCACGTGGTCGGGGCCGACAGTCTCGGACAATCCCTGGCCTGCCGAGTACGTGATCGGCACGCAGTCCGTCTCGTATCGCGTCACCGCGCCCGTGGTCACGACGGCGAGAACGGTGCCGTCGTGATAGTGCCACCCGAGCGTTCCTCCCGGCGCGATGGTGATGCGCCGGAAGGTGAACTTGCTCGGCAGCGAGGCGAAGGGACTGAACCCGCTCACATCGACCTGTGTGAGCGGTTCGACGGTCACACCCGAGGGCGGGGTGGCCGACGTCGAGGGCGCGAGAGCGACACTCGCAGCGACGACCACCACGGCGCTGACCAGGACATTCCGTTGGAGTCCCATCTTCGTAGTATACGAGCGGACTACCCGGCGGTCAGGCCCTTGGCGATGTGGGTGACCTGGACTTCGTTGCTGCCCGCGTAGATCATCAGCGACTTGGCGTCGCGGGCCAGTTGCTCGACCTTGTACTCGGCCATGTACCCGTTGCCGCCGAACAGCTGCACGGCTTCCATCGCGACCTCGGTGGCGGCGCGCGAAGAGTAGAGCTTCATCGCCGATGCCTCGGCGAGGGTCACCTGGTCGCCCGCGGCGGTGCGCTCGATGGCGTTGAACACCATGTTCTGCACGTTGATTCGGGCGATCTCCATCTCGGCCAGCTTGAGCTGGATGAGCTGGAACTGCGCGATCTCCTTGCCCCACAGCTTGCGGGACTTGGCGTAGTCGATGCACAGGCGATGGCATTCGTTGATGATGCCGAGCGCCAACGAGGCGATGCCGATGCGTTCGGCCGCGAAAGACTCCTTGGCGCTGGCCTTTCCGTCGCCCTTCGCCGGGTTCTCGGTTTCGCCGAGCAGGCGGTCCGGGGTGATGCGGACGTTCTCGAAGAACAGCTCGCCGGTGGGCGAGGAGTTCATCCCCATCTTCTTGAACGCGGGGCTCTGCGTGAAACCGGGCATGCCCTTGTCGAGCACGAACGCCAGCACCTTGCGATCGCGCCGGTCGACGCCGTCCTCCTCGTCCAGCTTGGCGTAGACGATGGTGACGTCGGCGTGCGGGCCGTTGGTGATGAAGGTCTTGCGGCCGTTGAGGATGTAGTCCTCGCCATCACGGCGGACGTAGGACTTCATGCCGCCGAAAGCGTCCGAACCCGAGTCGGGCTCGGTGATCGCCCAGGCCCCGACCTTGGCCATCGTGACCAGCTCAGGCAGCCAGCGCTTCTTCTGGGCGAGCGTGCCGCGGCTGCGGATGGTGCCCGCGGTGAGACCGAGGCTCACCCCCATCGACGCCACCAGGCCGAGGCTGACACCGGCGAGTTCACTGTTGAGGACCACGCCCATGCTGCCCGCGCCGCTGAAGCCGCCGCTCGACTTGCCCGAGCCGACGGTGCCGGCTTCTTCACGGGCGAGGGCCTTTTCGAGCCCTTCCCGCGCCATCTCGTCGAGACCGAACGCCGCGTACAACTTGCGGATGATGTCGAACGGCGGCAGCGCGCCGCTTTCCAGCTGCTCGATGTGCGGGGTGACCTCCTTGGCGATGAAGCCACGCACCGCGTCGCGAAACATCAGGTCTTCATCGGACCACTGATACATGTCGTGAACTCCCGAGGGGTCGCCGGAACTTTCCCTCGAATATAGAACACGTTCTAATTCGATGGGCGGGGCGTGGCACGGACGCCGCGCCGCCAGACGTCGACCACCGCGGTCGTGGCGGTGATGTCACGGGTCGGGTCGCCTGCCACCAGCACCAGGTCGGCACGCAGGCCTTCCGCGATCCGGCCGCGGTCGGCGAGGTCGAAGTACTCGGCGGGCAGGCTGGTTGCCGCGGCCAGCGCTTGCCTCGGCGTCAGGCCGACCTGGGTGAGCAGGGCGAGCTCGTGATGTAGTCCCACGCCGTGGGCGGGGACGAACGGGGTGGCGTCGGTGCCCGCGAGCAGCGGCACGCCTGCCTCGTGCAGGGCTCGCGCCGCGCGCATCGCGTTGGCGAAGGTGCCGTGCCCGGTGTGGTCGGCCGAGCCCGCTTGCTGTTCGGTCGCTTCGAAATAGGCGAGCGTGCTGATCACGAAGGAGCCGTCGGCGCGAACGCGGTCCACCAGGCGACGCATCGTCGCGTCGTCGTCGATATCGGCCCAGACGTGCCCGAATCCGTCGACGCCCGCGTCCAGGGCGATGGCCACCTCGCGTGCGGTGATGGCGTGCGCGATGACCCGCAGACCCGCCGCGTGCGCGGCGTCGGTCAGCGCGGTGACCGTTTCCGGGGTCAGCGCGGGCAGCGTCGTGCCGTGCATGGCGCCGTCGTCGATGACGATCTTGAAGTAGTCGGCGCCCTCGGCCACCCGTGCCTCGACGAAGGCCGCGGCGGCGGCCGGACCCATGACCGTGTCGAACGGTTTCGCGGCCGCCACCAGGTCGGGGCGGCCGGTGCCCGCCAGTACGGCGAGCAATTGGCTCGGGTGACCACCGGGCGCCGTCGCGAGGGTACCGGGACTGCGCAGGTCGGCGACGTCGTCACGCTCGGCGGCGAGTCGGCGTTGCGCGGCCAGCACCTGCGGCGGGCAGAACATGTCGAGCTCGGTGGTGACGCCGTAGCGCAGCGCCTCGGCGAGACTGCCGTCGAAGACGTGGGTGTGGGCGTCGATCAGACCGGGCAGCAGGGTCTTGCCCGATCCGTCGATGTCGAGGTCGATCGGGCCTGCGGACCCGACGATCACCCCGCCCTGGATGACGACGTCGGCGCGCTCGCGAACGTCACGTCCGTCGAAAACCCGGACGTCGCGAATCCGGGTGCGCGGGGCGTTGTTCGCCGCGGCGTCACCCGCGCTCGCGTCGAGAAATCGCGCGCCTGCCGCGATGCCCGCGACGCCCACTCCCGCCGCCGCGGTCGCCGCGAGAAACCAGCGCCGGTTGCGCCCACTGTTCGGCTGGTTCGATGTCGGTGATGTCATCACTGTCTCCTGTCCACGATGGTCACCGACAAAGAGGTGCGTGGACCGCGCGGCGTGACATCGCGCGGATGTGATCCATGCCATGACGGTTCGATGTCACAGCTGGATCAGCCGGTCAGGCGAAGGTGCGGGTGATGATCGGGGCGACGAAATCCTGGAGCATGGCGCGCTCGTCGGCTTCGTCTCGACCGGGGGTGGCCAGGAACGAGACGATGACGCGGGTGAGCCAGCGGGCGAGACGGCTGCGTTCGGGTTCGCTCAGGTCCGTGTCGGTGAACATGGCCGCCGCGAGGGACTCGATGACATCGGAATCCTGGCTGATTCGGCCCGCCGCGCCGGAATCGCCCGGCCGGAACCAGGCGATGAGCAGGGGGTCGGCGCGGACCGCCTCGACCGCGCCGAGCATCGCGGCGATGACGCGCTCGCCGGGGTCGGCGAGGTGGCGGACCTGCTCGTCGAGGTTCGCCACGATGCGACGAGTCTCGCGGTGCACGAACGCGATTCGCACCGACTGGCGATTGTCGAAGTAGCGATACAGCGTGGCCCTGGAACATCCGGCCGCCTTGGCGATGTCGCCCATGCCGACCGCGGCGACCCCGTGTTCGGCGAACAGTTCGGCGGCCGCGTCGAGGATGCGTTCGGCCGCCAGATCCGCCCGATCGGTGGCCAGCCAGTCACCGCTCACGCCGAGCTCGCCGCGCGGAACGGTACCGAGATGGGCCAGCGCACATAGTTGCCGTGCGCCCACCGCACCGCATCGAGGTCGACGGTGAAGTCGGGACAGCGGGTGAGGAGTTCCTCGAGCGCGACCCGCGCCTGCATGCGGGCGGCGGCCGCGCCGAGGCAGTGGTGGTGCCCGTGGCTGAAGGTGAGGATGCGCTTGGGGTTGCGGCGGATGTCGAGTTCGGCTGCGGTGGGACCGAATTCGCGTTCGTCGCGGTTGGCCGAGCCGTAGAGCAGCAGGACACGGCGGCCCTCGGGGATGGTGGTGTCGTGCAGTTCGACGTCACGGGTGGTGGTGCGGGCCAGGCCCTGCACCGGCGAGGTCATCCGGAGGAATTCCTCGATGGCGTCCGGGATGAGCGCGGGTTCGTCGATGAGCAGCTGCCGCTGGTCCGGGTTGGCGGTGAGGAGCTGGACCGCGCCGCCGAGATTGCCGGTGGTGGTGTCGTTGCCGCCGGTGATCATGGTGAACGCGAAGCCGAGAATCGCGACCAGGCCCTCGTTGTCGCCGTCGGCGCCGAGGCCGGAGGCCAGCAGGTGCGAGATGGTGTCGTCGCCCGGTTCGACGCGGCGGCGGGCGATCAGTTCGCTGAAGTAGCCGACCAGTTCGCCGACCGCGGTGAAGGCGTGCTGGTCGCCGGCGGCCAGCCCGGCCCCCGCGACCGCGCCACCGACGATGTTCTCGGTCCACTCGTCGAACTTGCCGTGATCTTGTTCCGGCACACCGAGATAGTGGGCGACCACCATGGTGGGCAGCGGCTTGAACAGCTCCTTGACGATGTCGCCCCCGCCCGCGGCGCGCAGCCGCTCGATGCGTTCGACGACGAACCTGCGCACTGCGGGCTCGACCGAATTCACTTGGCGCGGCGTGAATCCCGGTGACACCCTGCGCCGGAAATCGGTGTGCTCGGGCGGGTCCATGAAGACGAACGGCTTGACGGCGCCGAACCCGGCGGCCGCCAGATCGACGTAGTCCACGGTCAGCCCCGACGCGGAGGAGAAGGTCGCGGGGTCGCGTGCCGCCGTCCACACATCCGCGTGCCGTGACAGCACGTAGAAGTCGTTGTCCGTCTGTTCGGCGGGGATCACCCGGTGCACAGGGTCGTGCTCGCGCAGGGCGGAATACATGGACCAGGGGTCACGCCAGGTTTCTCCGGAGCGAAGCTCGAAGCCGACCGCATGAGACGTCGTTGAACTCATGCCTCCAAGATAAGACAAAAGTGCCCAACTGTCTAACGAAAGCAGGTGCTTGCCGGTGCGAAGCACTCCGACTTGTCATCAGAAGATCGCCTGCTCGTGGCGATCCGGAAATCCTCATGCGGGACATATTGCGGATGAGTTATCCCGGCCCGGCATCGCAGACACCACCGCGTGCACCGGTGAGGGTCGTTTTCGCGCGCGCGACCGCCCTGCTGTGCCTCGGCGCGATCGCGCTGGAATGCGTCGCCGACATCGTGCCCGACGAGTCGATCTTCTGGATCGTGACACCGACCCGCGCGATCATCGTTATCGGGCTGCTCGCTGTGCTGTGCACCGGCGAATCGCGGTGGCGCACTCCCGCCGATATCCCGCTCGCACTGCTGCTGTTCTCGTCGGCGGTGGCCAATTATCTCGCGGGACAACCATGGTCGACGTGGCGTGGCCTGCTCACGATTGTCGCTGTCTACTATCTCGCGGTCGGTGTCCGCCGGGTGGTGCCCGACTCATGGCCCGCGATCGCGTTGCTCGCGCTGGCCTGCACCACGATCGCGAGCATCGTCGCGTTGCAGCAGGTCGTGCAGGAAACCCCGACCGGGTTCTGCCGGGGCTCGCTCGACGGCTCGCACGATGTCTGCGGTGCCGACACCATGATTCGCGCCGTCGGCACCTTCTCCAATCCCAACCTGCTCGCGGCGTATCTGGTGCTGTTGTTGCCGGTCGCGGCGGCCGCGTCGGCGTCGCTCGCCAATATGCGCGCACAGTTGGTGAGTGGCGGATTGGTGGTACTCGGATATCTGGCCGTCGTGCTCACCGGGTCGCGCGGCGGTGTGGTCGCCGCGCTGGCCGGATTGGTGGTTTTCGCGTTCCTGCGACGACTGCGGCCGGGTAAGCACGCGACGGCCGAGCGCTGGGTGCCCTGGCTGCTGCCGATCGGGGCGACGATCGCGGCCGCCGTCGCGTTCGTCGTGGTCATCATCCGCGGCAAGGTCGGGGTTCGAGCCGACGTATGGACGGCGGCGGTCGAGATAGCCGCGAGCAATCCCCTCGGTGTCGGGCCCGGCCGTGCTGGACCCTGGCTCAACGAGGTGATCGACAGCCCGGAGGAGTTCCATCACACCCACAACATGTGGTTGAACTACGCCGTCGAATCCGGTGCCGGTGGTCTGCTCGCGGTCGTCGCGCTCACCGTCATCGGCATCTGGATCGCGGTAACCGCTAGTGCCGCAGGCTCTCTCACCGCTCCCGCCGCGGCTGCGGGGATGAGCGGTTTCCTCGCCATCAGCCTCGCCGACCACCCCGCCAACCACCAGCGCATCGCCTTCGCGGCGATGGCGATGCTGGCGATCGTGATCGTCGACCAATCCCGCCGCGAACCCGATCAGGTCGTCATCGACGCCCAACCCTTCCGCGCGGTCTCCCTCTTCGACGAGACAATGCCGCTCCCCCGCAACATCCTGGCGACGATGCCCCCACACCTGATATCGCCGCAGCCGGGTCCACGCGCGAACGTCCCGCGCCGAAACCCGGATCGGCCGACGCGCGACACGCCGCCCACCTGGCCTCGGGCCTAGCGGCCGAGGCACGAAAGGGAGGCAGATCACCCTGGGGTTCGATGGGCTCCCGGCGTAGGTTCGTGGGTGGACGAATCGTCGGCACGAAGGGGTGTTATCGATGCGGGTGATCAAGCGAATCAGGGGATACGCCCAGGTGATCGGGCAGGCCCGGCGTAATCGTGGGGATCTGGTGGGATGGCTCGGGCGACGGCCGCAGATCGCGGCGGCGACCGTGACCTATGAGACGGCGTTGTTGTTCAGCAACAAGCTCGACCCTCGGCTCAAAGAGCTGGCCGAGCTCAAGACGGCAGGGTTGGTGGCTTGTCAGTTCTGTCTCGATATCGGGTCGGCGCTGGCGCACACCGCCGGGCTGACCGAGCAGCAGCTCACCGATCTGCCCCGGTACCGGACCAGCGACGCCTATACCGAGCTGGAGAAGCTGGTGATCGCGTTCGCCGAGGCGATGACAGTCACCCCGGCGGTCGACATCGACGAGCTACGCGAAACCCTGCTCACCCACCTGTCGAAGGCACAGCTGACCGAGCTGGCCGCGAGTATCGCGTGGGAGAACCAGCGCGCCCGCCTCAACCAGGGCCTGGGGGTACAGCCGACCGGGATGGCCGATGGGATGGCGTGCGCGATGCCGGAACGCTCATGAGTAGCCGACAAGTGCCAGGTGGAGTGGTGCACGCGATGCCCAATGACCTGCACGAGGCCCTGCTCGCCAACTCCGTGGCACTCGCGGCCTGGCGCGACATCACGCCACTGGCCCGCAACGAGTTCATCTGCTGGGTCGAGGACGCCAAGCAGGACGCGACTCGCGAACGGCGGATTCGTCGCACGCAAGAGGAGCTCGAAGAAGGTCAGCGGCGACCGTGCTGCTGGCCTGGATGCAAGCACCGTGAGCGCACCGGCAGCTGAGGTCACGGCATAAATCTGTTGCCTGGGTTCGATGGAGTGTGGCCTGCTTACGGGGATGAAGAGACAGCGCCCGGGCAACGCCCGATCCGTAGATGATGGTTTGAAGCTGCACCGGCATGCGGTGCGGTCGGTTACTGGTGTGCGGACAGTGATCGCGCTGCGGCCGGGGACACATGCCCGGTTCAGTACCAATCGATTTCATGAGACCTGGCATGTGTTGAGTGATGATCATGGGGCTCGGTTGTTGAGTCGGCTGCTGTGGGGACTGTCGTATCAGGCCCGGCCGGGGACTGTGCTGGTGATCGACCGGGAGTTCCTGATGCCGACGCCGTTCGACGCGGATCCGGCCGATCCCATCGTGCTGGTACCGGAGTGGTGCACTCGGCTCGACGAGCGTGGCGCGGCCCAGTTGAAAGCGCTTTTGCCGCTGCGGAATTCGATGGGCACGGTGCGGTGGCAGACGTTCGGACTGGAGCGAACGCTCGAGCCGCGGGCATATGACCAGTGGTGCGAGGGACGTCGGCATCGCAGCGGCGCGGGTCATATCTCGCGGCGGCGCGGGTTGCTCGTGCTCACAGCGCGGACGCCGGACGACTGCCGCCAGTGGGCGCTCGACGCCGCCCGTCTCGATTCGGCGCGATACGGCACCGATCACGTCTATCTCGACGCGTGGGATCAGGGGCACGACGGGGAGATCCAGATCTTCCGGCGGTTTCGGCCGATGGTTAGTGTCGCCGAACAGGCTCGGGCGCAAGTTCTCTCGCGCGATGACGCACCTTCGACACCGAGCTCGTTGCGGGCCGCGGTGTGGGACGAGGCCGAAAGCGTGCGGGGTGACGCGCATCTGCGCATTCGTGGCTGGTCCGGAAACGTTCCTGCCCTCGGTGCCGCCGCCGCCGAGATGCTCGCCCGTGCCGACGTGCATTCCCTCGATGATCTCGCCGAAGTCGGCGCCGTCGAGACCTACCGGAGGTTGCGGGAGGCCGCCGTGGACGGCTTGAACCTCGAGATGCTGTGGGCGCTGGAAGGCGCGCTCACCTACCGTGATCGACGCTGGATCAGCGCCGAACGCCGCGGTGAGCTGATCGCCGAACTCGGCCCACCACCCGCCGTCACACCAATGCGGCGCCGACGGCGTTATCGTGCGCCGGTGCGGTCATCCCACGCCGTCACGGTCAACGCAAGGCACTGATCCTGCCGACATGATCGAGCCACGCTCCAGGCGGGCTCAGGCCGCAGCGTCCACGATCGACATGGCGATGCCGTCGAGGATGTCGTGTTCGCTGACGATAAGTTCGGAAACTCCGGCGCGGCTGGCCAATTCGTCAGCAAGTACTTCGGTGATCACGGCGCCGCCGCCGATCACGTCGACGCGGCCGGGGTGCATAGGGCCGAGGGCGGCGCGTTCGTCGTGGTTCATGCCGATCAGGCGGTCGCAGACCTCGTGCACCTCGGCCAGGCTCAGGCGGGTGAGATGCACTCGCGCGGAGTCGTATTCGGGCAGGTCGAGGGCGACGGCGGTGATCGTGGTCATCGTGCCTGCCACGCCGACCCAGGTGTGCACCTTGTCGACGGGGACCTTGACGAAGGCTTCGTCGAGCTTCTCCTGGGCGAACTCTCTTGCGGCAGCGACCTGGTCGGCGGTCGGCGGGTTGCCCGCGAGGCAGCGCTCGGTGATGCGGACACAGCCGATGTCGGCGGAATAGGCTGCCTGGACGCCGTTCTCGTCGCCTACCACCAGCTCGGTGGAACCACCGCCGAGATCGACCACGACGAAAGGTCCTGCGTCGGCGGACAATTCGCCGACGGCGCCGGCGAAGGAGAGGCGGGCCTCCTCATCGCCGGTGATCACCTCGGCGACCGCACCCGGCACCGCTCGGCCGAGTTCGGTGCGGGTCATCGAGAAGAAGTCGTCGCGGTTGGCAGCATCACGGGTGGCGGAGGTGGCGACCATGCGGACACGCGAAACACCCTGTGCCACCATCACATCGACATAGTCGGCCAGCGCCAGGCGCGTGCGTTCGATGGCTTCGGGGGCGAGGCGGCCGGTAGCGTCCACACCCTGACCGAGGCGAACGATGCGCATCTCCCGGTGCACGTCGGTGAGCCCGCCGTCGGCCCCCACCTCGGCGATCAGCAGGCGGATCGAGTTGGTGCCGCAGTCGACTGCGGCGATGCGCTCACTCATGGTGTCCTCCAGAGGTCTCGACCCGCGCACGGGCACTGCCCGCGATTATGCCTGTTCGTCAGGTGCGGCGGGCCAGTCGGCAGGGATCGCGGTCCCACGAAATCCGGCAGCGGCGGCCAGCGCGACGGCCTCGTCGCCGAAGGGGTTCACACCGGGCCCCTTGGCGAGCGAGTGCGCGATGAGCACGTGCAGGCACTTCACCCGGTCGGGCATCCCACCGCCGGTGAAATCGGTTCCGAGAGACTCGATTTCGTTGCGTTCGGCCAGGTAGCTCTCGTGCGCGCGACGGTAGGCGGCGGCCAGTTCGGGGTCGGTGGCGAGGCGTTCGGTCATCTCGCGCATCACCCCGGCCGATTCCTGCCTGCTCGCCTCGGCGGTGAGCCGCGGGTCGGTCAGGTAGTACAGCGTGGGGAACGGGGTGCCGTCGGGCAGGCGCGGCGCGGTCTTCACCACGGCGGGCAGGCCGTCGGGGGTGCGGTAGGCGACGGCGAGCACACCGCGAGGCTCGCGGCCCAACTGCTTCGCGATGATCTCGAGGTCGCGCTCGTTCGGTGTCGTCACCGTGGTCCTTCCGGGGGTGGTTCGGAGATGCTGCGCCACAGGTCGGTGTACCAGGGGTCGGGCGCCGCTGTTCGGGTGCTCATCGGCGGCGGCGCTGGTGCTTCGATGCCGGGAATCTGCACGATGTAAGGGGTTTCGCCGGGCATCACCAGGCGGAGGCGGTCGCGCGCTTCGGAACGGATGTAGGCCGGATCCTGTTGTTGCGCACGACGATCGCGCAGGCCTGCCAGGTCGGCTTCGAGTTCCACCCGCTGCTTGGCCAGGGCAACGGCCTCGGCGCGCTGACTGAAGTAGGTGCGCGTCGGCACGGCCAACGTGAGCGCGAGGCCACACAGCACCGCGGCCAGGATCACCGCTTTACCGGTCGAGAGACCGAGGATGGTGTGTTCGCCGCGCTCGAGCTTGCCGCTGGGCTTGCGCGAGCCTGCCGACTCCGGGTGCCGCCGCGTGGGGCGTTTGGCCGTGGTGGGGCGGCTCGGCGTATCGAGACGGGGGCGGGAGCGCGTGGCCCGCGACGTGCGCTTGTCACCGCGTCCACCAGGACTGGTTCCACGCGCACGTCGCTCGGTCATTCGCTACCGCCCCTGTACTGCTTTCAGAATTCGCCGGTGAAACGCGGGAAGGCCACGTCACCCGCGTAGCGTGCCGAATCACCGAGGGCGTCCTCGATGCGCAGCAGCTGGTTGTACTTGGCGACCCGCTCGGAACGCGCGGGAGCGCCGGTCTTGATCTGGCCCGAGCCGACGGCGACCGCGAGGTCGGCGATGGTGGTGTCCTCGGTCTCGCCCGAACGGTGCGACATCATGGTCTTGTAGCCGTTGCGGTGCGCCAGCTCGACAGCGTCGAGGGTCTCGGTCAGCGTGCCGATCTGGTTGACCTTCACCAGCAGCGCGTTGGCCGCGCCCTTGGCGATGCCCTCTTCGAGGCGCTCGGGGTTGGTGACGAACAGGTCGTCGCCGACCAGCTGCACCTTGTCGCCGATGGCGTCGGTCAGCGCGACCCAGCCGTCCCAGTCGTCTTCCGACAGCGGGTCCTCGATGGAGACCAGCGGGTACCGGGTGAGCAGGTCCGCGTAGAACTCGCCCATCTCGGCGGCCGTGCGGACCTTGCCCTCGAACTTGTAGCCCTCGCCCTCGGTGTAGAACTCGGTGGCGGCCACGTCGAGCGCCAGCGCCACATCGGTGCCGAGCTTGTAGCCCGCGCGCTCGATGGCGACGCTGATCAGGTCGAGCGCTTCCACGGTGCCCGCGACGTCGGGGGCGAAGCCACCCTCGTCACCGAGACCGGTGGACAGGCCCTTCTCCTTCAGCACGGCCTTGAGCGAGTGGTACACCTCGGTGCCCCAGCGCAGTGCCTCGCGGAAGGTGGGGGCGCCGATCGGGGCCACCATGAATTCCTGCACGTCCACGCCGGTGTCGGCGTGCGCGCCACCGTTGAGGATGTTCATCATGGGCACCGGCAGCACGTGGGCGTTCGGGCCGCCGAGGTAGCGGAACAGCTCGAGACCCGAGGACTCGGCGGCACCGCGGGCCACGGCCAGCGACACACCCAGCAGGGCGTTCGCGCCGAGGCGGGACTTGTCGGGGGTGCCGTCCAGGTCGAGCAGGACCTGGTCGACGGTGCGCTGCTCCACGGCGTCGAGGCCGATGATGGCGGGCGCGATCTCGTCGAGGACGCCCTCGACAGCCTTGGTCACACCCTTGCCGCCGTAGCGGTCGCCGCCGTCACGCAGCTCGACGGCCTCGTGCTCGCCGGTGGACGCACCCGAAGGTACGTCTGCCCTGGTCAGGGTGCCGTCGTCGAGGGCGATCTCGACCTCGACGGTGGGATTGCCGCGCGAATCCAGAATCTCGCGAGCTCCGACCTGTTCGATAATGGCCACGAAAACTGCTCCTTACGACGGAAGGCACGGTAGGTATCACGGGAAGGGCCGTGCGGTGCCGAGCCTATCGTCTCGGCGGAGTGTGGAGTAACCGGCACTCCGGGCCGTGGCTAACTACACGCGGCGGCCGATGCTGTATATCGCGGCGCGATCGCGCACCACATGCATGTACTTGTTCGACTGGTTGTAGGCGAACAGGGCGCGCTGCCAGCCGTCGGCCGAGGTCAGATCGCCGCCGCGGGTGCAGAGGTAGCGGGCGGCGGTGAGCGCGGCGTCATCGATGTTCTGCGGGTCGACCACGCCGTCACCGTTGGCGTCGACGCCCCAGCGCTTCCAGGTCTCGGGGATGAACTGCAGTGGGCCGACGGCGCGGTCGTAGGTGGTGTCGCCGTCGAGACTGCCGCCGTCGGTGTCGCGGATGTCGGCATTGCCCTTGGTGCCGTCGAGGGCGACGCCGATGATCGACGGGCGCACCGTCCCGTCGGCGTCGACGCCCGCACCGCGGTGGGTGCCGTGCCCGCTCTCCACGCTGGCGATGCCGGCGATGGTGGTCCAGGCGATCCCGCATTCGGGCCGCGACTTCGCCAGCACGGCGGCGGCGTACCCGTAGGCCTCGAGCGCGACCGGTTCGATGCCGATCGCGCCGGACTGTTCGTCGGCCCAGGCGCGCAACTGCTCGGATGCGCGGCCGGGTGCGTCGACATCGATCACGGGCAGCGGGACTCCCGGCCCCGGCGGCATGTCATCGGGGATCGACGCGAGCGAACTACACCCCGCTAAAAGGGCACTGAACGCGACTGCGGCGGCCACGCCGACCTTCTGCACTGACATCTGTTCAATCATCCAGATCCAGCGAGACTTATGCACGTCTCACAGCCACTTCTCAGAGTGGGACGTAGCAGACCGCCAAACCTGTGGTGGCGCCCGGCTTCATGGTGAAGGATCCCGAGGCGCCCACCGGCCGTGGACATTCCGCGCCCGGACCCCGATGGACTTCGGTCACCGTCGCGTTGGCGGCCGGATCGGCGCAGTCGACGAGCGCGGGTGGCGCACTGCCCGCGGCGCCGAACCCGATCAGGCAATCACCGGGTTGCCCGTATCCCAGGTGATCGGTATTCGCCGGGCCCATGCAGACCACCACGCGCAGATCGGTCGTCGCGCCGGTGTCGACGAATACCGCGTTGACATTGCCGTCATCGGGGCACTCCGGCGATACCGGCTCGACGTGCTGGGTTCGCACCGACAGGATCCGGTGGCGCACGCCCGGTTGGTCGCACGGGGCCACCGTCATAGTCGTTTCGGCGGCGCAGTCACCGACTTCGCTGCCGCTCATCGAGGTCGAGGACGCGATGGGCCGTGCGCACACCACGATCACGCGGCCGCCGAGCGAAACCTGGGCAACGGCGGTACGGGTCGCGGCGTGGGCTTTGCATGCCTGATCGGTGACAGGAATTCTCGCGTGGATTTCGATGCCGACCACGTCGAGGGTGGTGGCAGGCGTGCCGCAGGTCATCCGCACGATCGTCTCACCGCCCTTCTTCGCGTCGATGCAGTCCCCGGCGAGCAGCGCTCCCGGATCGGTGGTGTTGGCGCGGGTGGGCGACAAGCACAGGGCGGCAGCGGGATTCGACTTTTCCGGCTTCGGGTCGAGGACCGCGCGAGTGGCATCGGCGTACTTCATGCAGATGATCCCGAACGGCCACTGCGCCGATTCCCTCGCGACGATCCGGTAGGTCGCGCGCTCGTCGTCACAGCCGTACTCCACCGGTATCTCAGCGCCGGACACGCAGTCCCCCACCGCCATTGCCAACGGTTCGGTGCGGGTGAGCACGTACCCGGCCGCCCCGGCCGCGGTTCCCACGACGACAACGACGGCGAGCACGAGCCACAGCACCCACCGCCTGCGCGGGGAATCGACCGGCGGGGTGTGCGCGAACGGCGGCTCGGCGGGCGCCTGGATCGGCTCACCGGGCTGAGGCGGCGCGGGGTACATCATCGGGGTACGTCTCCTGAAATCGCTTGGAGGACAACCCGATTTATTCGGAGACGGAGTTGCGGCCGTTACAGGCCGGGTCGAGCTGTGGCGCCGAATAGGTCGGCGCCGCCTGCGCTGCGCAGGGCATCAGCCGAGAAGATCGGCGGTCGCCTGGTGGGCTGGTGCGGCGAGAACGGTTGCCGGGGTTCCTGATTCGACTATGCGGCCGTGATCGAGGACGAGGAGGTCGGTGCAGTGGCCGCGGACTAGGGTCATGTCGTGGCTGATCAGGATGACCGCGGTGCCGTGGTCGGTACGGAGGCGGTCGAGCAGGGACATGATGGCGGCGGCGGTGTCGGCGTCGAGGGCGGTGGTGATCTCGTCGCAGATCAGGACCGCTGGGTCGGCGGCGAGGGCGCGGGCCAGGGCAACTCGTTGACGTTGGCCGCCGGAGAGTTGATGGGGGCGGCGGGCGGCGAGGTCGACGGGGAGGTCGACGGCGGCGAGTAGGGCGGTGACGCGGGGGCGTAGTTCGGGTCTGGGGACTCGCGCGATGCGGCGCAAAGGGCGTGTCAGGGTCTGCTCGACGGTGCGTCGTGGGTTCAACGCCGCGCGAGGGTTCTGGGTGACGAGCTGAATACCGTTGGCACCGAACTTGATTCGACGCCTGCTCCCCACCGGAACCCGCACACCACCTACATCCAGCGATCCGACAGCATCGGCGTGCAAACCCGCGATCACCCGCGCGAGTGTGGTCTTCCCAGCTCCGGAAGGCCCCACGACAGCGAGGGCAGCACCTTCGGACACGCTGAAACCGATGTTCTCGAGCACCGTGTGGCCGCCCGCGACCGCGTTGATTCCCTCGGCGCGCACGGCGATTATCTCGCCGTTACCCGACAGATCTGCCGGAGCTGCGGTCCCGGCGGGGTCAGGATTCAGCACCCGACGCCCATTGCGACCTGCCGGACCCTCGCCCGACGGATCGACCTGTTGGCGGCCGGTCCGCCCCGAGCGCCCCTTGGGCAGCTGTACTTCTCCCGCTGAATCGGCCTCTACGGCAGTGATATCTACCGGCCCCGCACCCGGTGGGCGGAGTTCGATCACGGTGTCGGCGATGGCGTTGATCGCCTCGGTGTCGTGGCCTGAGAGCAGGACGGTAGTGGAGTTCTCGGTGGCGAGGGCGGATATCAGCTGGGCAATTTCGGTGCGGAGGGTGCCGTGCAGGCCTGCGAGTGGTTCGTCGAGGACGAGGATTCGGGGGCGGCGGAGGATGGCTCGGGCCAGGGCTACCCGGCGTTGCTGGCCGCCGGAAAGGCGGGCGCAGCGGCGGCGGAGGTGGGTGGGGTCGAGACCCACTCGTTCGAGGACGGCCAGGCGATCGGCGTCGGAGCTGCCGGGTGCCGCGTCGGCCAGGACCGCTCGGACGCGCAGTAGTGGGTTGAGTTCGGAGCCGGGATCCTGGCCGACATAGGCGATGTGCTCGCGGCGAAATCTGCGCAGTCCGGCGGCGTCCAGCGCGAACACGTCATGTCCCCCGACATGCACCGCGCCCTGCCCGCGGGCGCCGGGAGGTAGATGCCCGAGCAGCGCACGCATCGCCGTCGACTTACCCGCGCCCGACGCACCTGTGAACGCGGTGACCGTGCCCGCTGCCAGCCGGAATGACAACGGCGCCAACAACACCGCCCCACTGTCGGCGACAACGCTCAACCCGGCGATTACCGCCGCGTCCCCGGAATCCACCACCGAAATCCCACATCCCCCCGACCGCCCGGAACCTGCCACGCTCCCGGCGTCGAGTGCGCTCCCCGAGCCCATCTCGGCTACGGCCTCCGCGACCCCGACCGCGTGGACAGCGTCCGATGCGGTTTTCGGGGTTCGGCGATTCCTGGGACCACTGGTCACCACCAGGTTCACACCGACCGCCACGATGGCGATAGCAGCACTCGGCGCCAGGACGGCCCAGGGGTTCAGCAGAAGCCCGGACGCGTTGTCGCGGACCATGATCGCCCAGTTGTCGGGGCCGAGTGCCGAGACGCCGAGGAAGGCGATGGTGCTGACGAGGTAGATGGCGACGACGAAGCGCAGGCCGAGTTGGGTGGTGAAGACGGCGCGGAGGTTGGGGAGGATCTCACGGAAGACGAGATGGGACAGGGATTCTCCGCTGGCGACGGCGGCTTCGACGTAGCCGGAGGCAGCGATGGTCGCGGCGGAGGCGGCGAAGATCCTGGCGCAGTAGGGAACTCCGAAGAGCAGCGATACCGCGATCAGCGCGGTGACCCCACCCTGGGGCCATGCGGTGAGCACGAGCAGGATGCCGAGGACCGCGGGGAGCAGGATGACCAGATCGCCGCAGAGTTCGATGACCTTGCCCGCCCGCGGGCGCACGGCGGCGACGGCGCCGAGGACGGCCGACAGCACTGTCACCGCCACCGCGATCACCGCGGAAACCGCCAGCAGGTGGGTGCCGCCGGTGAGCAGATGGCTGAGCACATCCCGGCCCAGCCGATCGGTCCCGAGCAGCGCTCCGCCACCCGGCTGCGCGAACGGCATCCCCACCGCCTTCTCGCCCGGATAGGGCGCGAAGAGCGGACCCGCCACCGCGAGCAGCACAACCAGCCCCACACCGGCCGCCACCGAGTACCGCCACCACGCCGCGCCCCAGCCGGACATCCGCGGCACTCCTCGACCTCCCGAGTCGGACATATTCATCGCGCACTCCGCGACGCCCATGCCCGGACGACGTCGGCGACGGCGAGCAGGACCATGATGACGATCGCCGTCAGGGCGACCACCGCGGCGACCATGGTGGCGTCCCGGTCGGCGACGGACCCGGCGAGAACAGCACCGATACCGGGGTAGTTGAAGAGCGTCTCGACCACCAGCGCGCCGCCGAAGAGCATGCCGACCGAGGTCGCGTATCCGGCAACAATGGTCGGCGCGGCGAACGGCAACATGTGGCGGAGCAGAATCGTGCGGGTCTGGAGTCCTTCCAGCACAGCACTTTCCACGTGTGGCGCGGTAGCCACATCGAGCAGGGCCGAGCGCACGACGCGGGCGTTCCAGCCGATCTGCGGAATCGCCAACGCCAGCACCGGCAGCACCAGCATCTCGGGACCGAGGGGAAACCCGGAACGGCCGGTGATGGTCACGGCCGGGAGCCACCCGGTGGCCAGGGAGAACACCAGGATCAGCAAGGTGCCGCCGACGAATTCGGGTACCGCCACCGCAACGGTGCTGACAGGCTGCAGAATTCGCGATCCGAGCGCGGTCGGGCGCATTGCCCACCAGCAGCCGAGCCCCAGGGACAACGCGATGGTCAGCAGTAAGGCGATCCCACCGAGCAACAGGGTCTGCGGGAACTTGTCGGCGAGCAGCGCGCCGATCGAGTTCCCCCGCGCGGTCTGCCCGAAATCCCCGGTGAGCACCCCGGAGATCCAGTCGAGGAACTGCACCGGCAGCGCACGATCCAGACCGAGTTCGTGCTCTTTCGCCGCGAGCTCGGCCGGGTCCGCCTCCCTGCCGAGCGCCGAACGTGCCGCGTTCCCCGGCAGCAGATCCACCGCGACGAACACGACGGCCAGCAATGTCATCAGGAGCGCGATCCGCCGCAACATCGGCAGGGCAAAGGTTTTCACGGCACCGGCCTTCAGTGCGTTCACGCCAACCAGGCGCGTTCCAGCTGCACGCGCGCGAACCCGCCGAGCGTCGGCAGGTCACGCACCGTCGCAGCGGCGATGTCGACACCATCGGCCATGCCCCACACCAGATAGCCGCCGCGCTCGAACTCGATGCGCTGTAGTTCACGCACGGCGCGCGTGTAGTCGTCACCGGACGCGGCCAGCGCCTTGGCATCGGCGGCGTCGAATTCCGGGTCGCGGAAAGCGGTTTCGTTGCGGTTGGAGCCGGAGGTCATCAGCTTGTCGGCCAGGAACACCACCGAGTCGTTGGTCCCCCACGACACCGTGTACAGCGGTGCGTTGAGCCAGGTCCGGTCGTAGAACGCGGCCGATTCCGCCACCTGCACGTCGAGCCGGACGCCGATCTCGGCGAGCTGGGTGGCGATCACCTTCGCCGATTCGACCTCGCCGGGCACTTCGGCCTTGGTCACGAACGGGTAGCTACGTCCGGTGTCGAAACCGGCCTCGCGCAGGAGGGTTTTCGCACGCTCGACATCGCGGTCACGACGCAGCGCGGTGTCGTAGAGCGGGTCGGCGGTGCCGAGAACGTCGGCGGCGACGGTGCCGTAGCCGGAGTGCACCTGGTTGACCAGTGCGGTCCGGTCGACGCCGAGACGCAGCGCCGCGCGCACCCTGGCATCAGCGAACGGGCCGTCGGCGGCCCGCATGGCCACACCGAGCATGGTGTCGTTGGCACGCCGGATGACCTGCAGATCACCGCGCCCCGCGGCGGTGCGCCCGGCGATCGCGCCCACGTTGGAGGCGAGGTCGATCTGCCCACCCAGCGCCGCGTTACCCAGCGCGGTGACGCTGTCGAACATCGTCACCTCGATGGCGTCGAGCAGCGGCGGTGTGCCGTGCCAGCGCTCGTTGCGCACCAGCCTGGCGTTGCCGCCCTGATAGGACTCGAGCCGGAACGGGCCGGTGCCGATCGCGGCGGTGAAGTCGGCTGTGTCCTTCGGCACAGTGAACGTCATCAGCCGAAGCAGCAGTGGCAGTTGGGTATTGGGTGCGGGCACCGTGAACACGACGCGGTTCGGTCCGTCGGCGACGATGTCGTTCTCGGCCACCGGCATCTTCGAGGCACCACCGACCGAGCGCAGGCGCCGCATCGACCACACCACGTCGTCGGCGGTCACCGGCGCACCATTATGGAAGGTCGCGCCGTCGGCGATGGTGAACGTCCAGCGGCGGTTGTCGTCGCTCGGCTCCCAGCGCGAGGCCAGGCGCGGGGCGACGGTCGGGTCCGCGCCGGGAACGGTGAGCGCGTCGTAGACGAGCGAGGCGATGAGGAAGTCGCTGTCATTGCTGAGGTTGGCGTGCGGGTCGCGTTCGCTGCGGGCGGGGGTGCCGAGCGCCCCGACCCGCAGGGTGCCACCGCGTTGCGCGGTGGCGGACCGATCATCGCTGGTGCACGCTGCCGCCAGTAGTAGTGCGGTGACGCCGATGCCGGACTGGAAGAGCTGCCTGCGAGTGAAACTCATCGTGTTGCCTCCTCGAACCGCGTGCGCCGAAACCCCTTTTCCGACACCGCAAACTAGGCGAGGCTAGCCTAAAAGCTGCCCGACGTGGGGAGCTTCACATCCACCGTCACCGAACCGCAGCGACCCGCGACACCCCGGTCAGCGCTCACTTCGGCAACTCGGGTAGAAAGCTACGTTATATGGATCGGCTATTTCCCTCGCCGACACGTTAGGTAAGTCTTGCCTAATCAGATACTAGGCACTACCTTCGCACATCGTGCCCGAAGATCACCCGCTTTCGACCGATGCGAAGAAGGGAAACCGGTGAAAAGCGTTCTCCCCGAACGTCTGACGATTCACCAGCACGACATCGAATATCGCGAGCTCGATCCCGGCGCCGCGACGGCGCTGCGATCGCTCGCGGCCGAGATCCGCCACCGATTAGGTGACGCATCACACACCGCTACCCTGCACGACCCCGCGCTGATCGCCCAGATCACCGAGCGCGCCGGCGAACTGCCCGACAGCGTGCGCCACGCTGTTCGACCGCCCGCCACCGCGGCCGGTGCGACCGTGGTGCGCGGGCTGCCCGTCGACGACGCCGATTTCGGTCCGACGCCTGCGCATTGGCAGGCCGCGGCCGAGCACGCGGACAGCGGTTCACTCGAACTGGATATCACGATGTTGCTGCTCGGGCGTTGCGTCGGCGAGCCTTTCGGCTGGCAGGGGCAGCAGAACGGCAGACTGGTCAACAACATCGTGCCCGCCGCGGGCCACGAGGACGAACAGTCGGGCGCGAGCAGTTCCACCCTGCTCAGCCCGCATACCGAGGACGCCTTCCATGCTCAGCGCGCGAACCTGCTCATGCTGACCTGCCTGCGCAACCCCGACCGGGTCGCCACCACGGTCTCCTCGGTGCGCGAGGTACACCTGTCCGACGACGATCTGCGCACGCTCACCACCCCGACGCTGCCGATCCTGCCCGACGTCTCCTACGGCACCGGTTTCGATCAGCTCGCGCCGTTGCCGACGCTGTGGCTCGACGAAACCGGCTCTGTCACAGCACGTTACGATCCCGCCTACACCCCGATCGATGATGCGGACGCGGTCTTCCGCGCCGCCTACGCCAGGCTCACCGCCGAACTCGCCAGGGTCAGTCACGCCCCCGCGCTGGCCCCCGGTGAGATCCTGCTGGTGGACAACGATGTCGCCGTGCACGGGCGCGTTCCGTTCCGCGCGCGCTACGACGGCACCGACCGCTGGCTCAAGCGCATCAACATCCGGCTGCCCGAACGCGCTCGGCGCGCGCAGGAGTCGTCCGAGAATGGGTATGGCCAGCAAGTGGTCGCGCCGTTCCGGGCGGCCGCTGATCGGACAGCAGAGCGGGGCATTGCAGATGAACGAGGATCCGTTGAACAACCGTGACCGTGGCATCGGGCTGCGGGTACTTTCCCGCAGCGACCTGGCCGACGTGCCGATCAGCCCCGCCGAAGTGGTGCGTGCCGTCGAGGAGGCCTATCTCGCCTTCGCGGCGGGCGAATCCGACAATCCGCGCAAACTGAGCGTCGCCGACCCCGGCGGCTCCTCGGTGTCCTACGCCATGCTCGGCCGCGACGGGCGGCGGCGCGTGGTGGCCATGAAGACCTCCTACAAATTCGATCCAGGTCACGATCGCAGCACCAAGCGGTACTACACGACCATCACCCTCTACGACGACACCACCGGCGCCCCCATCGCGATGATGGACTGCGCGCGGGTCGGCGCGTTACGCACGCCCGCCGTGTCGGCACTGCTGGTGCGCGAGACGGCGCGGCGCGGGGCGGAGAGTGTGCTGCTCATCGGCACCGGCACGCAGGGACGTAATGCGTTGCCGCACTTGCTCGCCGCGAATCCGCAGCTGCGCAAGCTGATGGTGTACGGCACGCATCCCGAGGGACTGGCCGCCGTGCATTCGCACCTGGCCGACGCGGCGCCACACGCGCTGCTCGACGTGGTCGACGACCCGTACGCGGCGGCCGCGTCCGCCGATGTGGTTCTGGCCACGGCCGGACCCGGCACCGAGGTAGCGCTCGAATCCTCGCATCTGGCACCGGGTTCGGTGGTGGTACTGGTCGGCTACGGGCTGGCACCGTCGACGCTGGTCGACGCCGATCGGGTGGTCGCCACCAGTGCTGCGCAGATGGCGCTCACGGGCACCGACATGGTCGGACCGGACGGAACGCTGCGTTCGGTGGACGCCGAACTGCCGCAGGTACTCACCCGCAGCGCCGTGGCCCGCCGCAACGAGAACGAGAAGATCTTCGTCTACAACAGCGGGCTGGTGCTCACCGATATCGCGGTCGCGCACGCGCTGGCCGCCAGGGCGATCGCCGAAGGGCGCGGCACGGAGGTGCCGTTGTGGGACTGACGGGCGAGCAGTCCGGGGTCAGCACCCCAGTGCCCGCGCGGCGGCCGGACGAGCGGCTACCGCCGGGCCCGCCGCACATCGCGGACTGCGTCGACCGTTCATCGACCGCCGCTGGACCGGGTCACTGCGCACCGCCGATGCCCGCCTACACCGATGCGGCAGAACAGCGGTTACTCGCCGATCCCGTCCTGCTCGGGGATATCGCCGATGCGGTCGGTGGACCGTTTCATGTGCTGTTCCCCGAGCGGGTTTCGGTGAATATCAAGGCTTTTCAATCGGGTTTCGCCGAGGCGGGTGTCGACGGGTTCGTCTACTTCGGGAAGAAGGCGAACAAGGCGGCGTGTGTGGCTCGGGCCTGCGCGGACAACGACGCGGGGATCGATGTCGCCAGCACCGGCGAGCTGATCGCGGCGCTGGGGCAAGGGGTGCGGGGCGAGGACCTGATGGTCACCGGGCCCGCGAAATCCGATGAGTTGCTGTGGCTGGCCGCTCGGCATCGAGCGCTCATCGCCATCGATGCCCTCGATGAACTCGACCGGCTCGCCGCGCTGGATACGCCGGTGCGGGTGCTGCTTCGGGTACTGCCCGAAGGCTCGACCAGCCGGTTCGGGCTCGATCGCATGGAACTCGAGCAGGCGATCCAAGCCATCGGCGCCCCGATCACGCTGTCGGGCTTCAGTTTCCACCTGTCCGGGTATGACGCCGTCGCCCGCGCCGAGCAAGCGTCCGCGCTGGTCGGGCACTGCAGACGTGCCAGGGCGAACGGTCATCTCGCGGACACGATCTCGATCGGCGGCGGCTTCGGCGTCGACTATCTCGATGCGGCGCCGTGGGCCGAGTTCCGGAACACCCTCAGCGACAACTGGTTCCACTCGCGTCCACCCGGCGACTACTACCCGTACCACTTCCCGGTTCCCGGCGCGGCGATGCTCGGGGCCATCCTCGCCCACAACGATCTCGCCGGACTGCTGCGCGACAACGGAATACGGCTCGCTGTCGAGCCGGGACGGGCGCTACTCGACCGCGCGGGCAGCTCCGTTTTTCGAGTTCAAGGGGTGAAAACCCGGACCGCACAGGGCAACCCGTATGACATCCTCACCGTCGACGGCACCAGCCTCAGCCTGTCCGAACAGTGGTTCGACAGCGAATACCTCCCCGATCCCGTGCTGTGGCCGCAACGCCCCGGCCATCTCACCCCCACCTGCGTCGGCGCCACCACCTGTCTGGAGTCCGACCTGCTGAGCAGACGGCGCATCCCGCTCCCCCGCCGCGCACGAACCGGCGACCTGCTCGTCTACCCGAACACCGCCGGGTATCAGATGGATTCCAACGAATCCCCCTTCCACGAACTCCCCCTCCCGCCCAAGGTGGTGCTGCGCGCAGGCGCCGACCGACCGCGCTGGAGTCTGGACAGCACAGCCCGCTGATCCACCCGAGATATCGATCCGATGGAGGAACACCCCATGGCTCTCGTCACGCGCGTGACGGACCTGATCGGCCGCACCCCCCTGTTCGAACTCGCCGTCACCGACACCGGCACCCGGCTGCTGCTCAAGCTCGAACAGTTCAATCCGACCGGCGCCGCCAAGATCAGAATGGCCCGTTCGATGGTGCTCGACGCGGAGCAGCGGGGTTTGCTGCGCGATGGCGGGCATATCATCGAGTCGACGTCAGGTAACACCGGACTCGGCTTGGCGGTGGTCGCGGCCGAACGTGGCTATCGATTCACCGCCGTGGTCGACAACCACGCCTGTAAGGACAAATTGCGCGCGATGCGAGCCATGGGCACCGACCTGGTGTTCGTCGCCGACGACGGTGACGACGAGCTGGCCACCTCGGCCCGCGAAGACCTCGCCGAGGCGATGGCGGCCGCCCGCGACGACGCGTACTTCACCGAGCAGCACAACAACGACGCCAACGCCGTCGGCTACTACGCCGTCGCCGAGGAATTGCTGGCCGACGTCGAGCGGGTCGACATCCTGATCTCGGCGGTCGGCACCGGCGGCTCACTGTTCGGCACCGCCACCCGCCTGCGCGACCTCGGTCTGCCCGCCCGGGTGATCGGGATCGAGCCGGTCGGATCCATCGCCTTCGGCGGCGAGGGCGGACCGTATTGGCAGTCGGGCACCGGCACCCCGCCCGGCGCGACCATCGGCACCGCCGTCGACTACGCACTGCTCGACGAGGGCGTGAAGGTGAGCGATGTCGATGCCTTCGCCACCACTCGTGCCGTCGCCAGGACACACGGGCTGTTGATCGGCGGCTCGGCGGGCGGCTCGGTGCACAATGCCTTGGCACGGCTGGAGGAGTTTCCGGCCGGGTCCACCGTGGTAACGATCGTGTGTGACGGTGGCGAGAAATATCTCGATACCGTGTTCGACGACGACTGGATGAGCGCCCGAGAGCTGCTCGATCCCGCCGCCGAAGCGGAAGTGACCACGCTGCTGCGCCGCTATTCACCGCTGCGGCACCAGGACGAATTGATGGAGGTCTAGGTGAGCGCGATCGCGCGCGAGACGAACCCCGGAGCGGGTGGGTGAACGGCACGGCGACCGATAGCAGCGCGCTGGCCAGGCTGGCGACGCCGATCGCGCTCACCCAGCTCGCGCAGATCGCGGTCTCGACGACCAATCTCGCGCTGATGGGCACGCTCGGCGTGCGCGAGGTCGCCGCGGGCGGGCTGGCGCTGGTGCTGTTCAACCAGATCCGCACCATGTGCGTCGGGCTGATCACCGGCACCGGGAATCAGATCGCCGGTGCGCTCGGCGCGGCCGGTAAGCGTGGCGATTCGGCCGACGGCGAAGTACGTGCGGTGGTGCGGGCCGCGTTCGTCATCGCGACTCTCGCCGGACTCCTCGGTGGGGCGCTGTTGATCGGGCTCGGCTGGGTGTTGCCGTGGCTCGGTCAGGACGCGGCGGTGCTCGAGCTGGCCCGGCCGATGATGATCGCGCTCGCGCCCGGGTTACTGCCGTGCCTGTGGTTCCAGGTGCTGCGGCAGTACACCGTGGGCATGCAGCGTCCACAGGCGTTGCTGCTCGTCACGCTCGGTTCGGTGGCCTTGAACCTGGTGCTCGCGCTGGCCTTCATCCACGGCTGGGCAGGCATGCCTGCCATGGGTCTGACGGGTGTGGGCATCGCGACCTCGCTGGTCTTCCTGATCACCTTCGGGGTGTTCTGGGCGATGGTGCGCCACGACGAACAACTCGGTCGCACGCTGCCGTCGACACCGTGGCCGGTGCGCTGGGCGACCGTGCGCGAGGAACTGCGCCTCGGCACGCCGATCGCGCTCACCTACGGTTCGGAAGCGGGCATGTTCTCGGTGCTCGCGCTGGTGATGGGCAGTTTCGGGCCCGCCGCGCTGGCCGCGCACAGTGTCGTCTACCAGATCATCTACATCGTGTTCCAGACGGCGATCGGGCTGTCCCACGGTGCGTCGATCCTGGTCAGCCATGATGTCGCGCGCGAGGAGTTCGGCCACGCGCGAGCGCTGGCCTGGTTGGCGTTGCGGATGGCCGCGGTGATCGCGATCGTCACCGGGGTCGTCTACGTGCTCGCCCCGGACATCGTGCTGGCGCCGTTCCTCGATGCCACCGACACCGACACGGTCGCCATCGCACACACCCTGCTGCTCATCGGCATCGTGCTGCAGTTCTTCGACGCCGCCCAGAACATCGGCACCGGGCTGCTGCGCGGCCTGAAGGAGACCTCCGCGGGCTTCCGGCTGTCGCTGGTCGGCTACTGGGGCGTGGGGCTGCCCTCAGCGCTCCTGCTCGCCTTCCCGCTGCACCTCGGCGCGGCGGGGGTCTGGTGGGGCTTGACGGCCGGCCTGGCCGCCACCGCCGTACTGATGCTGCGCAAGTACTTCGCGCTGCTCGATCAGGCCAGCGTGGTCCCGCCACGACGGGTGCCGGTCACCCAATCACGATGACAGCGAGCACAACAAAGGCGGGCGACACATAGTCGCCCGCCTTCATGTCGTGGTTCGTCAGAGATTCACGCCGTAGTCGCGAGCGATGCCCGCCAGGCCGGAGGCGTAACCCTGGCCGACAGCGCGGAACTTCCACTCGTTGTTGTGGCGGTAGAGCTCGCCGAACACCATCGCGGTCTCGGTGGACGCGTCCTCGGACAGGTCGTAGCGGGCCAGCTCCACGCCGGTGTTCGCGTCGGTGACGCGGATGTAGGCGTTGCGGATCTGGCCGAACGACTGGCCGCGGGCCTGGGCGTCGTGGATCGAGACCGGGAAGAAGATGTTGGTGATCGTCGGCGGCGTGGCGGCCAGGTCGACATTGATGACCTCGTCGTCGCCGTCGCCCTCGCCGGTCAGGTTGTCACCGGTGT
Organism: Nocardia sp. NPDC058518; assembly: GCF_042719655.1. Taxonomy (NCBI): domain Bacteria; kingdom Bacillati; phylum Actinomycetota; class Actinomycetes; order Mycobacteriales; family Nocardiaceae; genus Nocardia; species Nocardia sp. NPDC058518. Next base: position 38,633 of record NZ_JBHXNJ010000002.1, on the reverse strand, counting down.
GCTCGATGGTGCCTTCCGGCGAGCGCAGGTTGTTGTAGAAGATGAAGTGCTGGTCCGAGAGCACCTTCAAGTTCGTACCGGTGGCCAGCGCGCTGGCGTCCAGGTCGTGGTCGGCACCGGTGGTGGTGCGCACGTCCCAGCCGAGACCGACCGCCACCTTGGTGAGGTTGTCGGTCTGCTTCGACAGCGAGACATTGCCGCCCTTGGCGAGTGTGACGCTCATGAAAACCCTTCTGTCCAGATGGTGTGCCGTAGAAGAACTTACGTCGCGGACCCGGCGTCGGCCCAGGTTCGCAGGGTCTCGACCCGGCCCTCGAGCGCCCGCAATTCGGTGGCGTCGAGCACGGTGCGCTGGATGCCACGGTCGACGGCGAACGCGGACTGTCGGTGGTCGTCGATCACGTCGACGTCCAGCTGCACCGCGGTGTAGTCCTGCGCCGACGGCATCTGCTCGGCGATGACCTTCGCCCGTCCTCGCGCACACAACGCCACATTGCCGCCGCCCAGAATCAGCAACGCCACCTCCGGCTGCTCCCGCAACCGCGCCAGCGACCCACGATCGGACTTCAAACTGATGAGAATCCGCCGGTCACCCGCGCGCACCGGCCAGGAGACGGGGATCGCGTGCGGCGACGGATCGGTGGTCACGAGCACCGCGATGGTCTCCTGCGGCCATACCGGCAACACGTCCAGCTCAGGGTGGTCGTTCATCACGTCCTGACTTGCCGGATCTACCTCTGTACCCATCAACCTCACCTCGACGATCGCCGGTCCCCTGCCCCGCCGCGAACGACGAGCTGCTTCGATTCTAAAGCGGTGTGGCCCTTGCTCGCTGGCGCGCGCATGATTGTCCACAAGATCTCAGCAACGTCTCAGATGCCGGCGCCGTGCACCGGACCCACGAAACGCCGTTAGCTCAACGGTAACTGACGGCTTGGACCGCGGGTGACCACGCATCGGCAGGTGATGCTCAGCGCTGCCAGAAGGTGCGCCAGTCGTGCGCGGTGAGCGGCGACCGGGTGCCTCGTTCGGCCTCGGCGGCGTCCTCGGCGGCCCGGATCGCGGTGGCGAAGTCGACGGAAGCCTTGCGGAGGCGTTCCTCCGCCGAGTCGGGGCCGCCGAGCTCGACCACGCGCAGGGTGTCCGGGACGAGGTCGGCGGGCAGGCCCGCGGTGGCGCTGCGGGTGCGGATCTTCTCGGCGAGGGCGAGGGCGGGTTGGGCCATCGCGATGCCGTCGAGGCAGGAGCGGCGGGACTTCTCCGCGGATTTGCGCTCCTCCCAAGCCTTTTCCTGCGCCGCGATCTTGTCGGCTACCGAGGTCCCCGACGAGAAGTCGGCGTCGGTGAGATAGGGGCTGCGGTGGACAAGCTTGTCGACCAGCGTCGCCGCGACGTCTTCGACGGTGAATTCGCCCGCGTGCTCGGCGATTCGGGAGTGGAAGAGGACTTGCAGCAGGAGGTCGCCGAGTTCTTCCTTGATGGTTTCGGCATCGCCTGCCTGGATGGCGTCGAGGAGTTCGTAGGTCTCCTCGAGCAGGTAGGGGCGCAGCGAGTCGTGGGTCTGGGTGCGTTCCCAGCCGCCGAAATGCCAGAGGCGGTCCATCACGTCGACGGCGTCGGACAGTCCCGCGGCCACGACCGCGGTGTCGGCTTGCTCCTGTGAGGTCTCCTGGCTCATCGGGCCGCCGCGGCTTCCGCCGGTACCGAAAGATCCACCATTCCCTGGGGTTTGCCGTCGAGCACCAGCAGCAGATCGGCGACGAACTGCAGCACTGCCACGTCACGCACCCGGTCGGCGCCGACGCTGTCGGTGATCCGCGGCAGCGGCAGGGTGATCAGACCGCTCGCCGGGCGATAGTTGGCCGAGGGGTAGATCCGCTTGAGCCGAAGTTGTTTGGAGTCGGGGAGATTCAGCGGGGCGATCTTGAGCGAGGCACCGGTGACCACGATCTCGGACACGTCGTACTCGCGCGCGAGCAGGCGGAGCTTGGCCACCGCCACCAGTCGCCCGACCTCCACCGGCAGCGGGCCGTAGCGGTCGACGAGCTCTTCGATGACCGCCGCCAGGGCCATATCGTCCTGGGCGGAGGCGAGTTTGCGGTACGCCTCGAGCCGCAGGCGGTCGCTGGCGATGTAGTCGGGCGGGATGTGCGCGTCGACGGGCAGGTCGATGCGCACCTCCTTGTTCTCCTCGGTGACGATCGGCTTGCCGTCGGCGGCCGCCCGGTAGGCCTCCACCGCCTCACCGACCAGCCGCACATACAGATCGAAGCCGACGCCTGCGACGTGACCGGACTGCTCGGCGCCGAGCACATTGCCGGCGCCACGGATCTCGAGGTCCTTCATCGCCACGGCCATACCCGCACCGAGATCGGAGTTCTGCGCGATGGTGGCCAGGCGGTCGTAGGCGGTCTCGGTGAGCGGTTTCTCCGGCGGATACAGGAAGTACGCGTAGCCGCGCTCACGGGAACGACCGACGCGCCCACGCAACTGGTGCAGCTGCGAGAGACCGAGCGAGTCGGCACGTTCCACGAGCAAGGTGTTCGCGTTGGAGATGTCGAGACCGGTCTCGATGATCGTGGTGCAGACGAGCACGTCGTATTCGCGCTCCCAGAATCCCTGCACGGTCTTCTCGAGCTGATCCTCGTTCATCTGACCGTGCGCCACCACCACCCGCGCCTCTGGCACCAGATCACGGATCTTCTTGGCGGCCTTGTCGATCGAGGACACCCGGTTGTGCACGTAGAAGACCTGACCGTCGCGCATCAGCTCACGGCGGATGGCTGCGGTGACCTGTTTGTCGTTGTAGGCGCCCACATAGGTGAGCACCGGGTGCCGCTCCTCGGGCGGGGTGAGAATGGTCGACATCTCGCGAATGCCCGCCAGGCTCATCTCCAGGGTGCGCGGGATCGGGGTGGCCGACATGGTGAGCACGTCGACGTGGGTGCGCAGCGCCTTGATGTGTTCCTTGTGCTCCACGCCGAAACGCTGCTCCTCGTCGACCACCACCAGGCCGAGGTCCTTCCAGCGCACGCCGGTCTGCAGCAACCGGTGGGTGCCCACCACGATGTCGACCGAGCCGTCGGCCAGCCCGGCCATGATCTCCTTGGAATCGGAGGCATCGGTGAACCGGGACAGGCCCTTCACCGTCACCGGGAAACCCGCGACGCGTTCGGTGAAGGTCTGCAGATGCTGCTGGGCGAGCAGTGTGGTCGGCACGAGCACGGCGACCTGCTTGCCGTCCTGCACCGCCTTGAACGCGGCGCGCACGGCGATCTCGGTCTTGCCGTAGCCCACATCGCCGCAGACCACACGGTCCATCGGCACCGCCTTCTCCATGTCCGACTTCACGTCGGTGATGGCGGTCATCTGGTCGACGGTCTCGGTGAACGCGAACGCGTCCTCCATCTCCTGCTGCCACGGCGTATCCGGGGCGAAGGCGTGGCCGGGCGCGGCCTGACGCGCGGCGTAGAGCTGCACCAGCTCGCCCGCGATCTCGCGAACGGCCTTGCGCGCCTTACGTTTCGTGTTGGCCCAGTCGGAGCCGCCGAGCTTGGACAGGCTCGGCAGTTCGCCACCGACGTAGCGGGAGAGCTGGTCGAGGGATTCCATGGGCACGAACAGCCGGTCGCCGGGCTGGCCGCGCTTGCTCGGCGCGTATTCGATGACCAGGTACTCGCGCCGCGCGCCGCCGATGGTGCGCTCGATCATCTCGACGAACCGGCCGATGCCGTGCTGGTCGTGCACCACCATGTCGCCCGAGGTGAGGGCGAGCGGGTCGACCTGGTTGCGGCGCTTGGCGGGCAGCCGCTTGCCCTCGGTGGGCGCGGTGACCCGGTTGCCGGTGAGATCGGATTCGGCGACGACCACCAGACCGGCGTCGTCGAAGATCAGGCCGTCGTGCAGCGAACCACACAGCACACCGACCACACCCGGCTCCGGAACCGCACCGGCGGGCAGCAGCGCCGCGGGCACGTCGGCCTCACCGAGCCGTTCCAGCACTCGTTGCGCGGTGCCGTGGCCGGTGACCACGACCACCGCGCGGCCGCCGGTGGCGACGTGCGCGCGCAGCGACGCGAAGATGGTGGCGACCAGTTCCTCGGACCCGCGGGCGGTGGGCCCGGGGGCCACCGGCAGGTTCACCTCGATCGGGTCGCCGGAGCTGAGCGGGCTCAGCGTCCACCACGGCAGGCCGAGTTCGTCTGCGCTGGTGTGCAATTCGGGCAGGCCGCGGTAACCGGAGGCGGCCAGGTCGAGGCCGTTGGCGCCGAGCGGGGCGTCGCTACCGAAAGAGGCAGCGGTCCATGACGCTTCGAGGAATTCCTCGCCGGTACGCACGAGATCGGCCGCCCGGGTGCGGATCTTCTCCGGGTCGCACAGCAGCAATTGGGTGCCCGCGGGCAGTGCCTCGGTGAGCAGGCTGAGCTTGCCCGGCGCGAGGACCGGCAGCAGGGCCTCCATGCCGTCGACGGGGATGCCCTCGGCGATCTTGTCCAGCATCTCGACCAGGGAGGCGTCGGCCTCGTTGTCGGCGGCGACCGCGGCGGCGCGTTCGCGCACCGGCGTGGTGAGCAGCAGCTCACGGCACGGCGGCGCGACCGCCAGCTCGACGGTGCTCTCGCCGATCGAGCGCTGATCGGCGACCGAGAACGGCCGGATCTCGGTGACCTCGTCGCCCCAGAACTCCACGCGCACCGGATGATCCGCGGTCGGCGCGAACAGATCGAGGATGCCGCCGCGCACCGCGAACTCGCCGCGCTTGCCGACCATGTCGACGCGGGTGTACGCGAATTCGACCAGGCGAGCGAGCAATTCGTCGAAATCGAACTCACTGCCGACGCGCAGCACCACCGGTTCGATATCGCCGAGGCCCGCGGTCATCGGCTGCATCAGCGAACGCACCGTGGTGACCACGACCCGGAGCGGATCGGGGTACACCGGATCTTCGGGGTGGGCCAGCCTGCGCAGCACCTCGAGCCTGCGGCCCACGGTGTCGGGGCCGGGCGAGAGCCGTTCGTGCGGCAGGGTCTCCCAGGACGGGAACATGGCTACCGAGGGGCCGAGCATCTCGGTGAGTTCCACGGTCAGATCGTCGGCTTCCCGACCGGTCGCGGTCACCACCACCAGGGGGCGCTGGTCGGCGATCGTCGCGGCGACGAACGGCCGTACGGCCGATGGTGCGACCAATTCCACCCCGGATTTGCCGACCAGGTCGGTGACCGTTCGCAGCGCGGCGTCACCCGCGACCGCCTCGGCCAGACCGGCGAGCGGAGGACGAAGGGAGGACATTGTTCGCTCCTGATTGCGCAGTTCGGATGGGCGAGGTGGCCGTCTCGAAGTCTAGTCATCGGGTCCGACAGGCCCCGTGCAGCCCGGTTGACGTCCGGACCCGCGTAGGGTCGAGGCGTGAGTCTGGCTCGACGTGAACGCCACGCCCTCGTGGAAACGATGACCGAGGCGGGCCCTGCCGCGCCTACCTTGTGCGGCACCTGGACGGTGCACGACCTCGCGGCCCACCTGGTGGTCCGGGAACGCAGGCCCGACGCGTCGATCGGCATCGTCTTCCGTCCGATGGCCGGATACCTCGACGCGAAGCAGGCGCAGATCGCGCAGCGCCCGTTCGCCGAGCTGCTCGAGCTGGTCCGCACCGGCCCGCCGTGGTGGTCGCCGCTGCGCCCGGTCGACGCGGTGGCCAATCTCAGCGAGATGTTCGTCCACCACGAAGACGTCCGCAGGTCCGAACCGGGCTGGGAGCCAAGGCAATTGGCGGCGCGCGACGAAGACCGGCTGTGGTCCACCCTGCGCACCGTCGCCCGTGCGGCCTACCGCAAGTCGCCGGTCCCGGTCGTCCTCGCGACGCCACAGGGGGCCACGATCACGGCGCGTCGTGGCGAAGGCGTCGAGGTGGTACTCACCGGCACGCCGTCGGAGCTGCTACTGCACGCGTTCGGCCGCAACGAAGTCCGGATCACGCCGACCGGGGCCGACGCCGATGTGCGGGCAGTACTCGCCACCGACCGCAGCGTGTGAACTAGACGACGTAGCGACGCAGCCTGCGCGCGGCGAACTCCCGGAAGTACGAGAGCTTCTCCGGCGGCACCAGCGAGGGCAGCAGGAAGTACCAGGCCCGCTCCATCCGCGCCGCCATCTGATCCATCGACTCGGTGCCGACCGCGACGATGTGCACGCCCGCGGTCAGTTCCTGCAGCAGCACGCCGACCACATCGGGATCGAGATCAGCGATCAGATCACCCTGGGCGATGGCCCGCTCCGACAGCAGCCGGTAGGTCTCACCCCAGGTCTTGGCGATGTTGTCACCCTGCGCGCCGCGATAGTCACCGATCTGATGGGTGAGCTTGAGCATCGCCCCCACCATCGGATCGTTCATCGATAGATCGGCCACCACGTAGGTGATCCCGATGCCGGCTTCCAATGCGGGCACCCGGGAATCGAAGAAGCCCTGGCAGGATCCGATCAGGCGCTCGTTGCCCTGATCGACCACCGCCCTGGCCAGCTCCTCCTTGGAGCCGAAGTGAAAGTACAAGGCGCCCTTGGTCACATTGGACTGCGCGATGATTTCGCTGAGGCTCGCGTTGGCGTAGCCCAAACGGAGAAAGACATCGGCAGCGCCAGCAAGGACGGAGTCGCGGGTGATCTCCGCGCGTGCTTGCCTAGCCATCAGATCCGCCTGTCATCCAATAATCCAGCCATCCTGAAGTAGACCGACATCCCGAAATTTGATCGACATACCGCCCGGCAGCACCCAAAAGGATGGGTGAACCGTACCACCAGGCGGCAAAGTGGCAGCCGAATCATGGATTCGGTCCACCCTGCGTGCGCTAACGTCCGGTTACCCCACCGATTGTCGGCGTAGTCCCCGTATTCCATTCGGAGCTGAGCCCCGGTTCGGCTTCCAAATGACTCAAACCGTTCCAGCACAGGTTGACCAGGTGCGCGGCCACCACCTCTTTGGGCGGAGTGCGCTCGTCGAGCCACCAGGTGGCGGTGGTCGACACCATGCCGACCAGGGCTTGGGCGTAGAGCGGGGCGAGGCTGGTATCGAGATCACGACGGCCGAAATCACCGGCGAGCAGATGCGCGACCTGGTTGACGGCCTCGTTGAGCAGGCTCGAGTAGCGACCGTCGGAGCTGGCCGCAGGCTGGTCGCGGACCAGGATCCGGAATCCGTCGGTCCGTTCCTCGATGTAGGTGAGCAAGGCCAGCGCGACCTGCTCTAATCGCACCCGCGAGCGATTGCGGGTGAGCGAGGAGGTGACCATCTCCAGCAGCATCGACATCTCGCGATCGACGACCACCGCGTAGAGGCCTTCCTTGCCGCCGAAGTGCTCGTAGACGACCGGCTTGGACACCTGCGCGCGCTGCGCGATCTCCTCGATCGATGTCGCGTCGTACCCCCGCTCCGCGAACAACGCGCGACCGATCTCGATCAACTGCTGCCTGCGCTGCGTACCGGTCATCCTCGGCCTGCTGGTGCGACCCGGCTCACTGGAAGACATGCGTGCCCCCGCCTCTCCGCGTTTTTCGACTCACGAGAAATCAGTACGTGCGTTCCAGAAGGCTAACAACGCCATCCGACCTCGGGCACGACAGGCGTGGACAAGATTCGCTCGAGGACGGGATCGTGTGCGAGGATCATGCCGTGCCGTAGCACAGTGGTGGGCCCGCACGGCCCACTGGTGTGGCGATCCGCCGTAGTGTAATGGCAGCACCTCTGATTTTGGTTCAGATAGTTCAGGTTCGAGTCCTGGCGGCGGAGCACACGGACACACAGTGACGTATCGTCGGCCCGCACCATCTACCGACCGAACCCGCCACAGCACACTCGCTGACAGGCAGCCGAGGGAGATCCATGCCACCGCAGACCGCCGTCGTCGTTCTCGCAGCAGGTGCTGGGACGCGAATGCGGTCGAAGACTCCGAAAGTGCTGCACCCGTTGGCGGGCCGATCGATGCTCTCGCACGCGCTGCACGCCGCCGTCGAGATCGATCCGACCCACCTGATCACCGTTGTCGGACACGACCGCGAGAAGGTCGGAGCCGCCGTCGCGGACGTGGGTAAGGAACTCGGCCGCGAGATCGTGTGCGCCGTGCAGGAGCAGCAACTCGGAACCGGTCACGCGGTGCAGTGCGCACTGGGTTCGATCCCGGCGGACTTCGACGGCGACCTTCTCGTCACTTCGGCCGATGTGCCGCTGCTCGACGGGCACACTCTCTCCGCGCTGCTCGACGAGCACCGCAGCTACGCCGAGCGGCCCGCCGTGACGGTCCTGACCTTCGTGCCCGACGACGCCAACGGCTACGGCCGGATCGTGCGCGACGACGACGGTCAGGTCGCCGAGATCGTGGAGCACGCCGACGCCACGCCGACGCAGGCCAAGATCAAAGAGGTCAACTCCGGCGTCTACGCGTTCGACGCGTCCGTGCTGCGCACCATGATCGGGCGGCTGTCCACCGCCAACGCCCAGCACGAGCTCTACCTCACCGATGTGCTGCGGCTGGCCCGCGAGGCCGGTCATCCCGTGCACGGCGCGCGGCTGATCGACTCGAACAAGGTCACCGGCGTGAACGACCGGGTACAGCTGTCCCAGGCGGGCGCCACCCTCAATCGCTACATTCTCGAGCGCCACATGCGCGCGGGCGTCACCATCATCGACCCCGCGACGACGTGGATCGACGCGAGCGTGCGCATCGGCCGCGACGCCGTGCTGCGGCCGGGCACCCAGCTCTTCGGCAGCACCGACATCGGCGAGGACGCCGAGATCGGACCCGACACCACGCTCACCGACGTGCTCGTCGGGGTCGGCGCGAGTGTGGTCCGAACGCACGGGACACACGCCCAGATCGGCGACGGCGCGTCCATCGGGCCGTTCAGTTATCTGCGGCCGGGCACGGTCGTCGGCGAGGAAGGCAAGCTCGGCGCGTTCGTCGAGACCAAGAACGCCTCGATCGGCGCGCACTCGAAGGTGCCGCACCTGACCTACGTCGGCGACGCGACGATCGGCGAGTACAGCAACATCGGCGCTTCCAGTGTTTTTGTGAACTATGACGGAGTGAACAAGCACCACACCGTGGTTGGTTCCCATGTGCGAACAGGGAGCGACACCATGTTTATCGCACCGGTAACGGTGGGTGACGGGGCCTATACGGGTGCGGGTACTGTACTGCGCAGAAGCGTTCCACCGGGTGCACTTGCTGTGTCGGGTGGGCCACAGCGCACTATTGAAAACTGGGTGCAGCGCTACCGTCCAGGAACCGCTGCGGCGCGCGCGGCGGCGGAAGCCATCGCGGCAGACGAGACGTCTTCGAAGACAATCGAGCAAAAGGATGGCAACCAGCAGTGACCGCGTTCTCGATCGACAACCAGAAGAACTTGATGCTCTTCGCCGGCCGGTCACATCCTGAGCTGGCCGAGCAGGTCGCCAAGGAACTCGACGTCGACATCACCCCGCAGACCGCGCGCGACTTCGCCAACGGTGAGATCTTCGTCCGCTTCGAGGAGTCGGTCCGCGGTTCCGACGCCTTCGTGCTGCAGAGCTTCCCCGCCCCGCTGAACCAGTGGCTGATGGAACAGCTCATCATGATCGACGCGCTCAAGCGCGGTTCGGCCAAGCGGATCACCGCGGTACTGCCGTTCTACCCGTACGCGCGCCAGGACAAGAAGCACCGCGGCCGCGAGCCGATCTCGGCCCGTCTGGTCGCCGACCTGCTCAAGACCGCGGGCGCCGACCGCATCATCAGCGTCGACCTACACACCGACCAGATCCAGGGCTTCTTCGACGGCCCCGTCGATCACATGCACGCGCTGGTGCAGCTGTCGGACTACATCCGCACCAACTACCCGTCGGACAACCTCGCGGTCGTCTCCCCCGACGCGGGCCGCGTGAAGGTCGCCGAGAAGTGGGCCGACGCGCTCGGTGGCACGCCGCTGGCGTTCATCCACAAGACCCGCGACCCGCTGGTGCCCAACCAGGTGAAGTCCAACCGCGTCGTCGGTGACGTCGAAGGCCGCACCTGCGTGCTGATCGACGACATGATCGACACCGGTGGCACCATCGCCGGTGCGGTGAAGGTGCTCAAGGAAGCGGGCGCGGGCGACGTCATCATCGCGGCCACCCACGGTGTGCTCAGTGATCCGGCCGCCGAGCGCCTCGCCAGCTGTGGTGCCAGGGAAGTCGTCATCACCAACACCCTGCCGATCAGCGAGGAGAAGAAGTTCCCGACGCTGACCGTGCTGTCGATCGCCCCGCTGCTGGCCCGCACCATTCGCGAGGTCTTCGAGAACGGCTCCGTAACCGGCCTGTTCAACGGCAACGCGTAGTTTCGAGTTCACCTACGGCCCTCTGGCATTCGCCGGGGGCCGTTTGTGGTGCGTGGGGGAATTGCGTGGTAGGCATGGGGCAGATCGATGTGAGGGGGCGGCATGGGGACTGAGCCGGAGCGACGGGTCGAACTCGGTAAGGATCAGGTTGTGCCGCGGGTGCAGGACGCGCCGGAGGTGTCTGATCCGTCGGGCGGGGAGCCATGGGGTGGGATCGCGAATCCGGGTCCGGCTGTCGAGATGCCGCCGTATCCACCACCACCGCCGCCGCCTGCGCCGGGTTATCCCGCTCCTGGTTATCCCGCCGCTGGATATCCCGTTTCCGGCAATCCGTTGCCGGGCTATCCCGCGCCGGTCCGGGCACCGTACGGCGCTGCGCCGTATCAGCCGTTTCCGCCCCAGCCGGGTTATGGGTACCAGGACAACACGCCGCTGTGGTCGATCTTCAGTTTCTGCTGTGCCGCCGCTTCGGTGTTCGGCGGGTTGGCGCTGTGTGGGCTGCCGGTGCTGATCACCGCGCCGACGGGGATCGTGCTCGGGCTGGTCGGGCATGCCAAGGGCGAGGAAATGGGCAAGTGGGCGGCGATCGTCAACGGTGCGATAGCGGCGCTGGCCGCATTGCTGGTCATCGTGTTCGTGGCGCTGCTCGGCGGCCTCTGAGCCGCGACGCGCGATACTGGTAGCGGTAGCCCGACCGCCGAACAGAACGGAGAAGCGCAGCACCGATGGATGCTTTCACCGGATTCCCGCTCACCGGCCTCGACTTCTACGAAGATCTGGAGGCCGACAACTCGAAGGCCTTCTGGAACGCGCACAAACACATCTACGACGAAGCCGTGCGGGCTCCGATGACCGCGCTCGCCGGCGAACTAGCGGCCGAATTCGGACAGGCCAAGATCTTTCGGCCCTACCGTGACGTCCGATTCTCGGCCGACAAGCTGCCCTACAAGACGCACCAGGGTGCGGTGGCGGGGGTGTCGCCCGGCGTCGGCTGGTATGTGCAGATCGGGGCGGCGGGGTTGTTCATCGCGGGTGGCTGCTTCCAGCCCTCGCCCACGGCCTTGGCCGTCTTGCGCGCCACGATCGACGACGAGGTGCGCGGCGCGGAACTCGAGAAGATCCTGGCCGCGACGACCGCGGCCGGTTTCACCCTCGGCGGCGACAAGCTCAAAACCAAGCCGCGAGGCTATGCCGCCGACCATCCACGCATCGACCTGCTGCGCCACAAGTCGCTGACCGTGCACCGCGAGTTCGGCGCCCCGGACTGGCTCACCACCCCGGCCGCGGCCACCGAGATCCGCCGCGCCTGGAACGACCTGCGGCCGCTCGTCGAATGGTTCGCGGCTGTCCTCGAGGGCGTCTCGGAGGATACGAGCGGCAGGCGCCCGTAGGCGGTAACCGACGGCCCGCGCGTGGCTCGTGACGTCACGGCCCTCGGAGGCCGATACTGGAAACCATGAGCCGTGAACCGTTGGACATGGACATGGGCGACGACGATCAAGCCGACGATATCGTCGAATACGAGCGCTATGTGGAGGACCCACCCGCGGACTACGTGATCCGCAACCACGAGGCCGACGCCGACGGCTTCCTCGGCATCACCGAGGAAGTCTCCGAGGAGAACACCGAGGGCGGCGCCCGCCGCGAGGCGGCCGAAGAAGACGAACGCCCCGCCGAGGAGGCCGCGGTGCGAGTACGCGGCGAGGACGATCTCGACGGCGCCCTCTTCGACGACGACGCCGTCAACGGCGAAGAGGGCCTCGAAAAGGACCTCGAGGGCGACGAGAACCTCACCAGCGGCGAATACCTCGCCGACGAACTCGACCTCTAGCCCCCGCCGCGCAACGCCGTCGCCGACGAATCACCTGATCAGCGGCGTTCGGCCAGGGCCAGGATGAAGCGGTTGTCGGGGTCGGTCCAGGTGTGGGCGGGGGTGAAGCCCGCTGCGTCGAGTTCGGCGGCGAGGGATTCGGGGCGGAATTTGGCGGAGATCTCGGTGCGCATTTCCTCGCCCGCCGCGAAGTCGACGGTCAGGTCCAGCCCGGCGACGGTGGCCGTCATCGCTTCCGTGGCGCGCAGGCGCATTTCGATCCATTCGTTGTCGGCGTCCCAGATGGCGACGTGTTCGAATTTCTCGGGGGCGAAATCGGCGTCGAGCCGGTTGTTGAGGACGTGCAGGACGTTGCGGTTGAATTCCGCGGTGACGCCCGCGGCGTCGTCGTAGGCGGGGACCAGGATCGCGGGGTCGATCACCAGGCCCGCGCCGAGCAGGAGCAGTTCGCCGGGTTCGAGGACCTCGTTGATCCCTGCCAGGAATTCGGCGCGCTCGTCGGGAACCAGGTTGCCGATGGTGCCGCCGAGGAAGGCGATCATGCGCCGGCCGCCGCGGGGCAGGTTGTGCAGGGTGTCGGTGAAGTCGCTGACCACTCCGTGCACGGACAGGTTCGGGTACTCGGCCGCGATCTCGTCGGCCGCACCGCGCAGTGCCGATGCCGAGACATCCTGCGGAACATAGGTTTTCAGCGAGCCTTCGGCGGTGAGGGCGTCCAGCAGGAGCCGGGTCTTCGCGGCCGAGCCCGAGCCGAGCTCCACCAGCACCTCGGCGTGGGCCGCCGCGGCGATCTCGCCGACGACCCGCTCGAGCAGGGCTCGCTCGGTGCGGGTCGGGTAGTACTCGGGGAGTTCGGTGATCTGCTCGAAGAGCTCGCTGCCGCGCGCGTCGTAGAACCACTTGGGCGGCAAGGACTTCGGCTCGGCGGTGAGACCTGTGCGGGCGTCGGTGCGCAAGGCCGCGGTGAGATCGTCGTCGGTGAGGTGGATGTCCAGCAGCGGCGCGGTCATGAACGGACCCTTTCGGTGGCGGGGAGTTCGAGATCGGTGATGGTGCAGTGGCCGGGTACAGCGGCGACCACCTGGCGGTCGCCGACGGGTTGCCAGCGTGGGTCGGCGTCGTAGGGTTCGGAGGACAGCACTGTGTAGTCGTCCGCCACGAGCACCGACAGCGCGTGCCAGCAGGTGGTGGCCCACAGCTGAACTCCGTTGCCGAGCAATAGGTTCAGCCGTGCGTTCGGCTGATGGCGCAGGACGAGCCCGACCAGCAGTTGGACGGCATCAGCCGGAGACGTGATCGGACCCGCGGGAGTGATGGCACGGAGCAGGCCTCGCAACAACACCCACAGTGCGGCGGAGTCGGTGAGTGCCTCAGCCTGCAACAGCACCGCGGGCGAGCTGAACAGTGATGCGGGTGAAGAGGATTCCGCCGCCGCGACAGCGGCCGGATCCACGTCCTGCGGTGCGGCGGCGAATATTTCGTTCAGGTCGGCGAGGACGGAAACGAGGGTCGTCCGCCAGTTCGGGATGACGCCGTTGTGGCTGAAGGCCCAGTGTTCGTCGGTGAAGGGGGCGCAGGCGGACCGCTCCAACGGCATGCCGACAGTGGCCGAGCGGACGGCGGCGATCACCGAGCGGGATTCGAGCTGACCGAGGACTTCGGCGACAGCGGGGTCGGTCCAGATCGGGGCCTGGTTGCGGTAGCGGGTGACCGTGTCGCGGGGAGCGTCGACGCCGATATCGGCTCGCCGCCACCAGGCGACGCCGAAGCCGTCGGCGTTGATCGTGCCGCCCGCGCGCATGTCGGCAGGCGCCCAGGACTGGGCGTAGAGCGAGTGCGGGCCGCGCATCACCAGCTCGCCGACCCCTACCGGTGGGCCGACGTACCCGAGGTGTCTGCACATCAGCGTTCGTCCTCGCGCAGGTCCCTGGCGAGGCGGAAGCCGGCGAAGATCTGCCTGCGGATCGGGTGGTCCCAGTTGCGGAAGGTGGCGCGGCAGGCGACCTCGTCGGTGCCGAAGGAGCCACCGCGCAGGATGCGGTAGTCGCCGCCGAAGAAGACCTCCGAGTACTCGCGGTAGGGGAACGCGCGGAAGCCGGGGTAGGCCTCGAAACCCGAAGAGCACCATTCCCAGACATCGCCGATGAGCTGGTGCACGCCGGTGGCCGACGCGCCTGCCGGGTAGGCGCCGACCTCGGCGGGCTCCAGGTGCTGCTGGCCGAGATTGGCCAGGTGTGCGTCCGGTTGGTCCTCGCCCCACGGATAGCGCCGCGACGCACCGGTTCTCGGGTCGAATCGGGCCGCCTTCTCCCATTCGGCCTCGGTCGGCAATCGCTTTCCGGCCCAGCGCGCGAAGGCCTCGGCCTCGAACCAGCACACGTGCACTACCGGCTGATCGAGCCGCAGCGGGGCGCGGACGCCGAATGCCGTGCGCGTCCACCCGTCAGCGTCGCGCTGCCAGAACTGCGGCGCGACCAAACCCGCCTCCTTGCGGTGCGCCCAGCCGCGCTCCGACCACAGCTCGGGCCGGTCGTAGCCGCCGTCGTCGAGGAAGGCCAGGAACTGCCCGTTGGTCACCGGCGCGACATCGATCGCGAAACCGTCGACGTGCACCGGATGGGCGGGGCGTTCGTTGTCCAGCGCCCACGGATCGGCCGAGGTACCCATCAGGAACTCGCCTGCGGGAAGGACGATTTCGCCGCCGACCGGAACCTGCGCGACAGGGGCGGGCGGGGCCGAGAGCACCGGCGCGCCGATCCGCAATTGATGGGTGGCCAGCATGGTCTCGTCGTGCTGCTGTTCGTGCTGGGCGATCATGCCGAAGGCAAAACCGTTGTCCACCAGCGGAGTACCGGCCAGATCGCTGGAATCAAGGACGTCGAGGACCTTTTCGCGCACCGATCCGAGGTAGCCGCGCGCCTGCCCCGGATCGAGCAGCGGCAGCGCGGGCCGGTTCGACCTGGCGTGCTTGAACGCGTCGTAGAGCTCGTCGATATCGGCACGCACCGCATCACGGCCACCGACATCGCGCACCAGCCACAGCTCTTCCTGGTTCCCGATATGCGCCAGATCCCAGACCAGCGGCGACATCAGCGGCGAATGCTGCGCGACGAGATCGGCCTCGTCCACGCCGTCGGTGAGCAGTGCGGTGCGGCGGCGAGCACGCGCGAGAACCTCGGCGATCCGGGCGCGTGTCCGGTCGCGGTCGCTGTGGTCGGCGGGGGCGGAAAGGGTCACGAGAGCTCCGAAACAGACTGGTCGACAATGACTTCGGACCGACAGGTGTTGGCTTGCCGGCGATGGACGGTCGGCGGCGTGATCATCGCGACGAGCCGCTGCGTGCGGAGTCGACCTCAGCGAGTGGGCTGCGACCAGACCTACATCGGCGGGCCGCGGCGGCCAATTCCGCAGCCGCAGCGGGTGTTCGCGCACGGTCGGTGGCCAGGTCGAGCACATCCACGGCCGCGCGGCGCAATTGCGGGTCGAGTAATCCGCAACGGGCGGACGTCAACCACTCCCCCGCGGTGGGCGCGGCGATGGCGGTTGCCTCGGCGACTACCGCCGGGGTCGACAGCAGGGCGTCGAACAGGTGGATCGGGGTGGTCCACGATTGGCCTGGCTGGGTGTCGAGGTAGCGGACCTCGAGGTGACCGGACGGACGGACCGGGGGGAACAGCGTGGTGAGGTGGTAGTCCAGGTCGGCACGGGTGGGGCGGCGGCCGACTTCGTCGTCGAGGGCGCCGGACAGCCAGTCGGCGAAGGTGGCGCCGGGGGGTGGGGACCAGTCGGGGTCCGCGTCGGTGCAGCGCACGCACAGCAGGGGCACGTCCAGCGCCCAGTGCGCGTAGGAGGCGATCGGGTCGGCCCAGTCGGCCACCGGGGGTCTGGCGCGGGAGTGGTCCAGGCGCAACCAGGTGCGCATGCGCTGAGACGCCCAGTCGCCGGGTGGCACGCCGTGCAGGCGCGGTGAGCAGGCGAAGGCCGCGATCAGGGTGGGGCCGAGAGCGTAGAGGGCGGTCCAGCGCGCCCGTATCTCGGCGGGATCGGCGCCCGCGTCCACGCTGACCTGCGTGGCGGCGGTATTGCACATCATCAGGGTGCCGAAGGGGCCGACGCTGTCGAAACGGCGTTCCATCGCCGTATAGCGCGGCAGCCGGAGCAGGCGCTCGGCGGGACGGCCCGCATCGGCGGCGGCGGCGAAGATGCTGATCTCCCGGGCGGCGAGCAGGTCCCGCAAACGGGCCGCATCAGCGCGCAGATGCTGCGTCAGCGCGGCCGGATCGGCGAACGGTGCGCTGGAAAGTTCTATCTGACCACCGGGTTCGACGGTGACCAGGCTCCCGCCGGGCAGGGGAACCGCGGCTGAAGCGGGAGCGATGGAGGTCGGTGCGTGCGGCCCGAGGGCCACGGCCAGCTGGTCGAGCGAGGGGCGCGAACCGGTGGGTCCGGCGGTGAGCCACTCCAGTTCGGCGCCGATCAGCGCAGGTGGACCGAGCTTGAAACAGACGCCGCCGACATAAGCCTCCGCGGCCGCCCTGGACGACAGTTCGCCCTGGTCGGGGGCATAATCGGGCCACGACGAACGTTCCAGGGTGACCGCCATACCAACCTCCACGTGCTGCGTGCTGCCGGGGAACCTGCGTTTCGCTCATTCCAGAGTAGCGAGGACCACCGACAGAAAAAGTGACGAAAAGGGGAACGGCTCGGGGCGCTATCGTCGTCACCATGCTTGACCTCGCCGCGATCAGAGCCGCCACCTCAGGACTTGCCAACGGTCAGGTCTTCCTCGACAGCGCCGGATCGTCACTGCCGCCGAAGGTCGTCGTCGACACGATGATCGCCCACCTACACCGCGAAGCCGAGATCGGTGGCTACCGCGCGGCTAACGAACGCC
Organism: Nocardia sp. NPDC058518; assembly: GCF_042719655.1. Classification (NCBI taxonomy): domain Bacteria; kingdom Bacillati; phylum Actinomycetota; class Actinomycetes; order Mycobacteriales; family Nocardiaceae; genus Nocardia; species Nocardia sp. NPDC058518. Next base: position 21,570 of record NZ_JBHXNJ010000002.1, on the reverse strand, counting down.
TCGCCGACCTCGCCCAGGTGAAGACCTCGATCGCCACCCTCATCGGCGCCACTGCCGACACCATCGCGCTCAGCGACAGTGCGTCCCGGTCATGGGCTGATTTCGCCTACTCGGTGCCGCTGAATCCCGGCGACCGGATCCTGATCTCCGGCGCCGACTACGCCAGCAACGCGATCGCCGCGCTACAGCGCGCGAAGCACACCGGAGCCGTGGTCGAGCGCATTCCCAGCGACGACACCGGACGCCTCGACACCGACGCGCTCGCCGACATGCTCGACGAGCGCGTTCGGCTGGTATCGCTGCAACACGCACCGACCAACGGCGGCCTCGTGAACCCGGTCGGCGAGGCCACCAGGATCGCCCACGAAGCCGGTGCGCTGGTGCTGCTCGACGCCTGCCAGTCGACCGGGCAGCTGCCCATCGACGTCACCGAACTCGGGGTCGACGCCATGTCGACCACCGGCCGCAAATGGTTGCGCGGACCCAGAGGCACCGGATTCCTCTACGTCCGTGCCGAATTGGCGCAGACGATGGAGCCGGCCCGCCTCGACCTGCACAGTGCCGCGTGGGTGAGCCCCGGCGAATACCGCCTCGCCGACGACGCGTCCCGTTTCGAGTTCTGGGAGTGCGGTGTCGCCGCCCGCCTCGGCCTCGGCGCCGCCGTCGACTACCTGCTCGAACAGGGCGCCGACGAGGTGTACGCCGCCGTCGCCACCCGCGCCGGGTACCTGCGCAAGACGCTGCCGGAACTGCCCGGCGTGACCGTGCGCGACCTCGGCACCGAGCACAGCGGCATCGTCTCGTTCACCGTCGAGGGCCACGACCCCGAACAGCTGCGCGACCGGCTCGCCGAGCACGCGATCACCGTCACCGTCAGCCACGCGGGCTCCACCCTGCTCGACATGTCCGAACGCACCCTGCCCGCCGTCCTGCGGGCGTCCCCGCACTACTTCGTCAGCCAGGACGATCTCGACCGCTTCGTCACGACGCTGGCCGAGCTCAGCCGCTGAGCCCTGCGAGGTGCTCACCGACGATCCGGTCCGCGAGCACTCGCGGGTCCTGATCGGGGGCAACGATTTCCAGCGTCCGGTTGACGGCGATCGTCGCCAGACCGTGCACATTGGTCCACAGGGCCAGCGCGCGCTGCGGCGCCGACTCCGGCGCCACCGCCGCGACCAGCTCGACCACCTGGCCGTACAGCGGCCGCGTGGTGGCTCGCAGGTTCTCGCCGGAACCGGCCAGCAGATCGTGGCGAAACATCAGCGTGAACATCTCGGGCCGCGACACCGCGAAATCCACATAGTCGACCGCCATCCGGCGCAACCGTTCGCGCGGGTCCTCGATCGTGGCGAGGTCGGCGAACCGCGCGATCAGCTCCCCGAATCCGCGCGCCGCGATCGCCGCGAGCAGCGCCGCGTGCGTGGGAAACCATCGCCGCGGCGCTCCGTGTGAGACACCGGCGGCCCGTGCGATCGCACGCAGCCCGAGTGCGCCCAAGCCCTCGGTTTCGAGCAGATCGACACCGGCGTCGATCAGGCGCTCGCGCAACGACTCAGGCATACCGGCAATTCTGCACACCGGGTCGGCGGCATTCGCCGTCGCCTGCGTAGACAGTGTCTACTAGGGTGCTGTAGACACTATCTACGGAAGGGCCGCCCATGTGGTATCTGTTGTGCAAATACGTTCTCATCGGCCCGGCGCTTCGCCTGCTCGGGCGCCCGCACGTCGAGGGGCTGGAGCACATTCCACGCACCGGCCCGGTGATCATCGCGGCCAATCATCTGGCTTTCATCGACTCGCTCTACCTGGCCCTGGTGATCCCGCGGCCACTCACCTTCCTGGCGAAACAGGAGTACTTCACGGGGACGGGAATCCGCGGGCGATGCAAGCGCTGGTTCTTCACCGCCGCGGGCCAGGTGCCGGTGGACCGCACCGGTGGCGACGCGGCAGCAGACGCGCTCGCGGCGGCCACCGGAATCCTCGACGGCGGCGGCGCCTGGGCAATTCACCCGGAGGGCACACGGTCACGGGATGGCAGGGTCTATCGTGGTCGCACCGGGGCGCTGCGCGTTGCCATGGCCACCGGGGCACCGGTGGTGCCCGTGGTCCTGGACGGTACCGATCGCATGAATCCTCGCGGTCGGAAACTGTTGCGTTTCACCAAGGTACGCGTCACCGTCCACCCGGCTAGGCACTATCCCACCGCTGTTCATCACGCCCAGGTCAGAGCGGCAACGGACCTGCTGATGCGGGAAATTGCCCTGCTATCGGGTAGACCATACGTAGACCGCTACGCAGCCACCTTCGCTGTCTAGGGCGCAACAGCAGGGGTGCTGGTGTCAGCCCGGGTTAACACGCGCGGGGCGGGGCGGGATTTCTTTGTTGGGAGTGCAGAGCACGGCCGTAACCGATCGTTGGCGTAAAGGGAGACCGACGTTGAGCAGGTTCACCGACGAAATGTTTGGCACAGCGTTGACCAGCTCGAAGGGGCTGGTCACCGGAGAGCCGGAGGCACCGCTGCGGCAGACCTGGGGGGAGATTCACACTCAGGCGAGGCGGATGGCGGGTGCTCTCGCGGCCGCCGGAATCGGGCACGGAGACGCTGTCGGCGTACTGGCGGGTCTGCCCGTCGATATCGCGCCCGCCTGCCAGGGCATCTGGATGCGTGGCGCTTCGATCACGATGTTGCATCAGCCGACGCCGCGGACCGACCTCGAGGTCTGGGTGCGCGACACCGAAACGGTGCTGCGCATGATCGACGCGAAAGCCGTCGTCCTCGGCGCGCCGTTCGCGCCCGCCGAACCGGTGCTACGGGAACGCGGGATCACTGTGGTGCGGATCGAGGACCTGCACAGCGGCACCGATACCGATCCGGTGCCGACCACAGAGGACGATATCGCGTTGCAGCAGTTGACCTCTGGGTCGACCGGATCACCCAAGGCGGTGCGGATAACCCACGGTAACTTCTACGTCAACGCGTACGCGATGTTCAATCGCGTCAAATTCCAGCTCGACGACGACGTGATGATCAGCTGGCTGCCACTGTTCCACGACATGGGCATGGTCGGATTCCTTAGCGTACCTATGCAATTCGGCGCCGAGGTGGTGTGCGTAACGCCGCTGGACTTCCTGGCACGCCCACTGCTGTGGGCCGAGCTGATCGACAAGTACCGAGGAACGGTCACCGCCGCACCCAATTTCGCGTACTCCCTGCTGGCGCGGCGGCTGCGCCAGGCCGAGCCGGGCACCATGGATCTGTCGAGCGTGCGCTACATGTGGAACGGCGCCGAACCGGTCGACCCCGACACCATGATCGCCCTCGCGGCGGCGGGAAAACAGTTCGGGCTCAACCCGATGGCGCTCACACCGGTCTACGGCATGGCCGAGACAACCCTGGCCGTGTCGATCCCCGACGCCGGCCACGGGCAGGTGCTCGACGTGATCGACGCCGATCTGCTCGAGGTCGTCGGCAAGGCGGTGCCGATCGCCGAGGACGGCCACCACGGCACCCCACGCAGGCTGCCGACGCTGGGGCACCTCGTCGACGACCTGGAAGGCCGCGTCGTCGACGCCGAACGTCAGCCGCTGCCGGTTCGGTCCGTCGGAGTCATCGAATTGCGTGGTCCCGCGGTCACTTCGGGCTATGTCACCGTCGACGGTTTCCGCCCTGCCCAGGATGCCGAGGGCTGGCTCGACACCGGTGACATCGGCTACTTCACCGAAGCGGGCCTGATGGTGGTCTGCGGGCGCATGAAGGACGTCATCATCATGGGCGGCCGCAATATCTACCCCACCGACATCGAACGAGCCGCGCTGCGCGTACCGGGAGTCCGCCCCGGCAACGCGGTGGCGGTGCGCCTCGACTCGGGCGAGAAACGCGAGAGCTTCGCGGTGGTCGTCGAATCCAACGACTACCAGGACTCCGACGAGGTGAAGCGCATCGAGCGGGAGATCGTCCACGAGGTGTTCACCGAAGTAGGCGCCCGCCCCCGCACGGTGGCCGTCCTCGGACCGGGAGCCCTCCCGAAGACCTCCTCTGGCAAACTCCGCCGCGCCGCGACCGCGGTGCACCTGCGGTAACCCACCCCGTTCACCCAGACTGTCCCCGTCATCCACAACCCGCCCAACCCAACCACCGCACTCCCGACCCCTAGGGAGGGACGGCCACGAAGTGGCCGGGGGCGGGCCGCGCCCGGCGGCGGGGGGCCGGGTGCACGGGGCCCCCCCGCGCGCGGG
>NZ_JBHXNJ010000002.1:0-17324 GCF_042719655.1 Nocardia sp. NPDC058518 | reverse complement strand
GTACCCCAGCCCCGCCCCCGCGCCCCGGCGCGCTTGACACCCCCCCCCCCCCCCGGCCCCTTGGGGCCGCGGACACGCGCGCGCCAGCGCGCCGATAAACACAGCGTCAAACCTGTCTGGGACTACCACACATCTAATGCAGGTTGTTCTGGGCTGCTTCCAGCCCGACCTTCAACAGCAGCTCCACCGCGTCGGCGGCCTGCTCCACGATCACCGGAACCTCTTTACGCTCCGGCGCGGAGAAGGGCTTGAGCACGTAATCGGCCGGATCCTGTCGACCGGGGGGACGCCCGATCCCGATCCTGGTCCGCAGGTACTCCTTGGTGGTCAGCGCCTGCGAGATCGACCGCAATCCGTTGTGTCCACCTTCGCCGCCGCCCTGCTTGAGCTTGAGCGTGCCGAACGGCAGATCCAGCTCGTCGTGGACCACGATCACCTGATCCACCGGCACCGAGAAGAACTTCGCCAGCGCGGCGACCGGCCGCCCGGACAGATTCATGTAGGTGCGCGGCTTCGCGATGAGGATCTGACGGCCGTCCAGACGCGCCTGGAGCAGGTCGGCACCGGACTTCTTGTGCACGGCAAAACGGCCGCCGACGCGCTCGGCGAGCACATCGGCGACCAGGAAGCCCACATTGTGGCGGGTGCGCTCGTATTCGGGGCCGGGGTTACCCAGTCCGACTACGAGCGCGGGCCCGGAAGATTCGGTCATTGCCCGAATCGTAGTGCGCGGTCTTACTCGGACTCGGGAGCGGCCTCCGCGGTCGCGGCTTCGGCGGCGGCTTCGCCCTCTTCGTCCATCTGCGAGGCGGACGGTGCTTCGATCACGTTGACGATCAGCGCTTCCGGGTCACCGGCCAGGGTGACGCCCTTGGGCAGCGCGATGGTGCCGGCCAGGATCTGAGTGCCCGGCGCGATGCCGTCGACCGAGACCTCGATGGACTCGGGCAGGTTCATCGCGTCGGCCTCGATCGACAGGCTGTTGAGTTCCTGGGTGATCAGGGCGCCGGAGACGGCATCGCCGGTGACGACGACGTTGACGTCGGTGGTGACGCGCTCGCCACGCTTGACGATCAGCAGGTCGGCGTGCTCGATGTAGCGACGGATCGGGTGGACGACGACCGACTTGGTCATCGCCAGCTGCGGCTGGCCATCGATCTGCAGGTTCAGGATGGCGTTGGTGCCGTGCAGACGCAGGATCGCGGCGAACGCCTTGGCGTTCAGCGACAGGTGCTGCGGCTCGGCGTGGTGGCCGTACAGCACGGCGGGCACGTTGCCGTCGCGACGGGTACGGCGAGCGGCACCCTTACCGAATTCGGTGCGGACGGCGGCTTCGATCAGATTGGCGTCGGACATACTGAATGCGCTCCTACGGCTGGTCATGGGTGACCCAACTCCGGGGTCAAGGTCTACTCGTCGGACGAAAGAACGAACGAGGACGGCCCAAACAACTCAGCCGAGCCGCGTCGATCACGGTGTGCGCACCAAACGGGCACTCACCCTCGCCGAGACAACCCGCCAACCATACCGCATCGACAATCGCACCCTGAAACCGCCATGTGACCGCACACCGACCCGCACATCCCGACCTCGAGGAGGGATCGCCGACGCAGTGGGCGGTTCGCGCCCGTCCCGTTGATCAGGTGCCGTTGCGTAGGCGACGAAGGAGCAAGCAACGGTGCCTGATCGACGGGACCGCCGGGGGCGCGAACTCGAGCGCGCCAGCGCTCCAATACTGTAGATAGGTTGCCGACCACTGCGAAAGGTTCGACCGTTGACCGAGTCCGGAGAAGGCGTCGCCCCCACCCCACGCGGGTTACCCGCCGAGGTGGCTCGTCGCCGCACGTTCGCCGTGATCTCGCACCCCGACGCGGGTAAGTCGACGCTCACCGAAGCGCTGGCCCTGCACGCCAGGATGATCTCCGAGGCGGGCGCCATCCACGGTAAGGCCGGTCGCAAGTCGACGGTGTCGGACTGGATGGAGATGGAGAAGGCGCGCGGCATCTCGGTGAGTTCGACCGCGCTGCAGTTCAACTACCGGGCCGCCGGATCCGATATCGACAATGTGATCAACCTCGTCGACACCCCCGGCCACTCCGATTTCTCCGAGGACACCTACCGGGTGCTCACCGCCGTCGACGCCGCGGTGATGCTGATCGACGCGGCCAAGGGCCTGGAACCGCAGACGCTCAAGCTGTTCCAGGTGTGTCGCCACCGCGGCATCCCGGTGATCACCGTCATCAACAAATGGGACCGGCCGGGTCAGGCCCCTCTGGAACTGCTCGACGAGATCAGCGAGCGGATCGGCCTCACGCCCACTCCCCTGTTCCTGCCGGTCGGCATCGCGGGCGATTTCCGCGGCCTGCTGCGCCGTGGACCCGAGGGTGAGGCGAGCGAGTACATCCACTTCACCCGCACCGCCGGTGGCGCGACCATCGCGCCCGAGGAATACCTGACTTCCGCCCAAGCCGAAGCTCGCGAGGGCGAGGCCTGGACGACAGCGGCGGAGGAGAGCGAACTGCTCTCGGCGACCGGGCAGGACCACGATCAGGAAATGTTCCTGGCAGGCCAGACGTCGCCGGTGATCTACGCCTCGGCCATGCTGAATTTCGGTGTGCGCCAACTGCTCGAGACGCTGGTGGAACTGGCGCCCGCGCCGGGCTCGCGTGCCGATGTGACAGGCAAGGAACGCACCACCGGTGACCCGTTCAGCGCGGTGGTGTTCAAGGTGCAGGCGGGGATGGATACCGCCCACCGCGACCGGCTGGCGTTCATGCGGATCGTGTCCGGCGAGTTCGAGCGCGGCATGGTGGTGACGCACGCGCAGACCGGTCGCCCGTTCGCCACCAAGTACGCGCTCACGGTCTTCGGCCGCGAGCGCACCACGGTCGACACCGCCTATCCCGGCGATGTGGTCGGCCTGGTCAACGCCACCGCGCTCGCGCCTGGCCACACGCTGTTCGTCGAGAAGAAGGTGGAGTACCCACCGATCCCGAGCTTCGCGCCCGAGCATTTCGCGACGCTGCGCGCGCAGAGCGCGGGCAAGTACAAGCAGTTCCGCAAGGCCATCGACCAGCTCGATTCCGAGGGCGTGGTGCAGGTGCTGCGCAACGACGCCCGCGGTGACGCCACTCCGGTACTGGCCGCGGTCGGACCGATGCAGTTCGAAGTGGTCACGGCCCGGATGCAGGGCGAGTTCAACGTCGAGACCCAGCTGGACTTCCTCCCCTTCACCCTGGCCAGGCGCACCGACGCGGAGTCGGCCCCCGAGCTGGACCGCCAGCGTGGGGTCGAGGTGTTCACCCGCACCGACGGCGTGATCCTGGCGCTGTTCAGCGACAAGTGGCGGCTGCAGTACATCGAGAAGGAACACCCGAAACTCACCCTGGAACCCCTGGTCGCGACCGCGGACTGACGCTGTCTGGGTCGGGAGAATCAGGCGTACCTACGCATTCGCTCCGGCCGTGCGCGGCTGAGGAACGCTGCGCGTCGGCGTCATCATGCTGCCGGTCCGGGATTGCGTTCCACCGAGGAGATGTGGTTCTCCTGCGCGATCATTCCCCAGCGGCTCGCGGTGAGACGCAGGCTGGGCAGGTCGCTGAGCGAGAGCACCACCTCGTAGGTGCGCTCGTACCCGGTGTGCGAGATGCGCCAGTGCCCGTCGTCGCAGCGCACGTAGCTGTCGGTATAGAAAGCGGCGCCGCGCAGGCACATGTTGTGTTCGGGGATGATCACCGTGTCGGCCAGGTACCAGGTACCGGTGGCGGTGTCACCGTCGATATCGATCTCGGGGTGGTCGCAGCGGTGCTCGGTGATCACGTGCGGTCCGAGGGTATTGCGCAGGAAGGCCAGGAAGGCCTCGCGCGACTCGAACTGCAGGTATTCGCTGTAGGTGGCGGTGGCCTCGGGGATCATCGTGTCGGCGAACTCGTCCCACGACTTGGTGTCGAGACTGCGCAGATAGCGGTACTTGAGCCTGCCGAGCGCGATGAGGTCGTCGGGGTGATCCGGCGGGCGCTCGATCGGTGCGGGCTGTTCTTCGTCGTCCGGTGGCGGTGACGCCATCCATGCCTCCCCCGAGTCCGACCCGGCGACCAACGGAGCGTCATCACCGGGCAGCAACGGCACCGGGCCTACCCACGCGGACGCGACAGGTTCGTCGACGTGCACGTTGGGAGTTTCCGGGCCCTGCTCCATCTCTCCACGATCCCACCAGAAACGGCTCGCCGCCCGTTCTGTATCAGATCGCTATCACTGCCGACACCGGAGTGTGACCTCCGGCGGCGGCGGTGACAGCTGTCTGGGCTACCCGATGGTGAAGCAGGTGCGGCAGAAATCCTCGCCGAATTCCGAGAGGCGAAGGCTCTTGCGCACGATCTTGGGCGCGCGGCCCGCCTTCTTGAGCGCCTGCTCCACGACGGGCTGCACTTCCAGCACCATGTACCGGCTCAGCACGACCGGATCGTCGGAGGTGAGCGTGAGACCGAGGCGATTGAGGTTGATCAGGTAGGACCGCGAGCGGTCCGGGTAGCGCACGCCCGCCTGTTCGGGGACCGAGGTCAGGTCGCCCTGCACCAGCTCCGAGCCGATGCCGAGCGGCCGGTTGGTCCGGACGTCGACCGAGGGTTGCGGACCGTTGAGGGCCATGAACCGCAGGATGCGGGCCTCGTCGGGAGCGACCTCGTCGAGGATGCGGTCGTAGGCCGGGTGCACGTCCTCGGTGAAGTACACGTCGGCCGAGCGGGCCAGCAGCGCGTCACCGCGTCGCCGCAGGTCATCGGTGGTGGCCGAGCGCAGGTACGGGCCGACGGTGATGGCCTGCTGCGAGGCACCGTTCGGCGTCGGCACATAGCTGACGATCTCGCGCACCGACCCCTCGGTGACGCCGAGGGCGCTGCGTGCGATGGAGCGAAGGGCATTGCCGGTGCGCTCGGCGATATCGGCGGAGGATTCGCCGTCCAGCGCCGCCTGCGCCAGTTCCTTGGTGACCTCATAGGTGGTGCCGACAGCCCACTGACTGCCGCGCACCGCGGTACCGGCGGCCAATCCGGCGGCGCGGAAAACGCCACGGATCAACCGTGCTTCATTGCTGATCTGTCGCTGCTCGACATCCGAGCTGCGCTCGACGGCGCGGGTACCGGCACGGGCCAGGTCCTGACCGGTCCTGTCGTCTGTCACGTCCTACTCCGAAGTCTCGCCATGTGAACAGTCCTCGCCACCGCGCGCCCCCTGTGCGCGCCAGTTGTGGCCTGTCACGAAATGTGGTGATGGTCATTGTTCCGACTAGCAAGGGTGAGTACGGCATTCAGGACAGGTTCTGTGACTGATGTCTCAGACACTACCCTGTGGTCTGACACACGACGAATGGACCCGGTTCCTCATCTCACAGTAGGGTCACCTCGCCGCGGGGGTGATAAATTTTTGGTTCTCGGTGAGGCGGTGGTCACCGGGTATCGGCAGGAGGGCGTGTCGTGTTGGAGAGTGTGTTCGGGTTACACCCGACACTTCTGCTTGAAATTCTGACCATTCCTCTTTTCACAGGAATTATCGGATACATAACCAACTGGTCCGGCATTCTCATGCTGTTCCAGCCGATCCAATTCCATGGTTTCCGACTGCCCGGTCTGCGCGCGGTCTTTCCCTATCTGCCCAAGCGGATCCAGGTCTTGCCGCTGCTCAGCTATGACGGCCGGATCGGCTGGCAGGGCATCGTGCCCTCGCGCGCCGACAAGATGGCCAGCATCGCGGTCGACAAGGGACTGTCCAAACTGGGCAGTGTCGCCGACTTCTACCGAGAGCTCGACCCGGAGAAGCTGGCCGAACATCTGGCCGAGGTGGCCGACGCGCAGATCCGCGACATCGTCGAGGTGATCCTGCGTCGCGAACACCCGCAGCTCTGGTACAACCTGCCCGTCCAGGTCAGGGAGATGATCCATCAGCGGGTGCGCTCGCAACTGCCCGAGATCCTGCGCGACCTCACCATGGAGCTCGGCGCCAATATCGACCAGCTGCTCGATGTGAAGCAGATGGTGATCCGCTACTTCCAGGCCCGACCGCAATTGCTCAACCAGCTGTTCCAGGTGCTCGGCGCCAAGGAACTGCGGTTCATGCAGAACTTCGGCTTCTATTTCGGCGCGCCCTGCGGGTTGCTGCTGGTCCTGGCGCTGCACACCACCGGGCTCTCAGCGCTGGTCGTGCTGCCGGTCGGCGGGATCATCATCGGCTGGGTGGTGAACTGGATCGGCATCAATATGATCTTCGCGCCCGCCACGCCGAAGTGGTGGTGCCCGTGGCGGCAGGGTCTGCTGATCAAGCGCCAGCCCGAAATCACCGCCGGTTACGCGGCATTGGTGTCCACCGAGGTCGTCACGGTGGCCAATATCGGCGACGAACTGCTCAACGGCCCGCGCTCGGACCGGACCCTGCAGATGCTCGAGGACACCCTGCGCCCGGCCGCCGACCGCGCGCTCGGACCCGCGCGGCCCGCGGTGAAGTTCATGCTCGGCAGCCGCGAATACGACACGCTGCAAGCGACTCTCACCACGCAGGCCATGACGATCGCGCCGATGGCGTTCGCCGACCCCGCGTTCAATGCTCAGCAGAGCAGGCAGGTCAACGATTACATCGCCCGGCAAATGTCCGCACTTTCCCCACATGACTTCGTGGACATGCTGCGCTCGGCGATCAAACAGGACGAATGGTTGCTTTTTGTCCATGGCGGCGCGCTGGGACTGCTCGCCGGATACGCTCACATCCTGGTCTTCGGAACAGGAGTAGCGACGACATGGATGTAGACGACGGGACCCCGTCCACCGAGCTGGTGCGACGATCGGTACCGCCGCTCGAGGTCTCCGCCGACAAGCGTGGGCTGCTGCCCGTCTCACCGGTACGCACGGTTCGTGCGGCCACCGGTGTGGCGCGGGTAGCGCTCACCGCTGCCTCGGGAATGACGCTGTGGACGCTGGACACCGCGCTCGGGGTGACCGTCACGGTGCTGCGCGGCAGCATGGCGGGCAATCCGCCCAACGAGGTGCTCGCGGAGGCGGAAACCGAAGTGCGCGACCGGCTCCGGCACGCGCTCGGCCTGCCGACGGGCGCCGAACATCGCGGCGACGACGGCACCCCGACCCTGCGCGAGCAGGGCGCCGAACTGCTCCGGCTGTCCGCCAGCACGCACGCCGCACAGCCGGACACCCATCCGGCCTATCCCGGCATCCTCGCCGAGATCACGCCCGACGAGGCGCGGATCCTGCGATTCCTGCACGTCGACGGGCCGCAGCCGGCCATCGATGTGCGCACCGGGCGTCAGCGGGCGTTCGGCGGCGAACGGTTGATCAGCGGTCTCACCATGCTGGGCGACCACGCCGGCCTGCGGTTTCCGAACCGGGTACCGCAGTACCTGCCCAACCTGCGCAGGCTCGGGCTCATCGAGTCCACCCGCGACCCCGTCGGGAACCCGCACCGCTACCAGGTCATCGAGGCCCAGGAGCAGGTGCGGGAAGCGTTGAAGCGCCCCGGTTTCGGCACGAAGGTGACCTACCGCAGCATCCTGCTCACCGAATTCGGCGCCGACTTCGTCCAGACGTGTCTACCGGTAGTGATCAGCGACGGTCGCGAGACCGCGACCTAGCTCTCGCCGAGCTCCGCCAGTTCCATCCAGCGCTCTTCCGCCGCTTCCTTGTCTGCGACGACTTCCTTGAGCTCGGTACCGAGCTTGACCAGCTTGTCCGGGTCCGTTGCGGCGTCGGCCAGTGCCTTGTGCAGTTTCTGTTCGCGCTCGTCGAGTTTGGCGATGCTGCGTTCGACCTTCGACAGTTCCTTGCGGGCCGCGCGGCGGTCGGACGAATCCGTCGAGGCGCCACCGGTCTTCGCGGTGAGCGGCTTGGTGTTGCCCGCCATGGTGGCGCGCTTGGCGAGGTAGGAGTCGATGCCGCCGGGCAGGTTGGTGAGCTTGCCGTCGCCGAACAGGGCCCAGGTGGAGTCGCAGATGCGCTCGACCAGGTAGCGGTCGTGGCTGATGACCACGAGCGTGCCCGCCCAGTTGTCGAGCAGGTCTTCGAGCTGCTGCAGGGTGTCGATGTCGAGGTCGTTGGTCGGCTCGTCGAGCAGCAGGACGTTCGGTTCGGCCATCAGGATGCGGGTGAGTTGCAGGCGACGGCGTTCACCACCGGAGAGGTCGCCGACCGGGGTGCGCTGGCGGGCCGGGGTGAAACCGAGCCGTTCGGCGAGCTGGCCCGCCGAGATCTCCTTGTCGCCGAGCATGATTCGCTGCGCGACCTGCTGGACGGCCTCGAGCACCCGCATATCGGTGGGCAGGTCGTCGAGTTCCTGACGCAGCCAGCCGATCTGCACGGTCTGGCCCTGGATCCGCTTGCCCTTGGCGGGTTCGGTCTCCCCGGCCAGCGCGCGCAACAGGGTGGTCTTGCCCGACCCGTTGACGCCGACCAGGCCGACCCGCTCGCCCGGCGCGAGCCGCCAGGTGAGGTCGTCGACCAGCACACGGCCGTCGGGGGTGGTGAGGGCGGCATCCTCGAGTTCGATCACCACGCGGCCGAGTCGCTTGCGCGCGAACGCGGCCAGCGACACCGAGTCGCGCGGCGCGGGCACATCGGCGATCAGGGCCTCTGCGGCCTCGACGCGGTAGCGCGGCTTGGAGGTGCGGGCCTTGGCGCCACGGCGCAGCCAGGCCAGTTCCTTGCGGGCCAGGTTCTGGCGGCGCGATTCCGAGGCGTCGGCCTGACGTGCGCGTTCGGCGCGAGCGAAGATCCAGTCGCCGTAGCCGCCCTCGTAGACCTCCACCTTGCCGCCGACGACCTCCCAGGTGCGGTTGGCGACGGTGTCGAGGAACCAGCGATCGTGGGTGACGACGACGAGCGCGGTGCGCCGGGCGACCAGGTGCTCGGCCAGCCACTGCACACCCTCGATGTCGAGGTGGTTGGTCGGCTCGTCGAGGACCAGCAGGTCCAGATCGCGCACCAGGGCCGCCGCCAGGGCGACGCGGCGGCGTTCGCCACCGGAGAGGTTGGTGACGAGGGTGTCGAGGCCCAGATCGGCGATGCCGATGCCTTCGAGGATCGAGCGCACACGCGAGTCGGCGGCCCACTGGTGGTCGGCGATGTCGGCGGTGGACAGGTCGTCGGACAGCCCGGCGAACACGATCGAACCGATGCTCGCGCCCTCGGGCAGCACGCCGCGCTGGGTGACCACGGCCATCCGCAGCCCACCCACTCGGCTGACCCGGCCCTTGTCTGGCGGCTCCAGTCCGGTCAGGACCTCGAGCAGCGTGGTCTTACCGCCACCGTTGAGGCCAACCACCCCGATCCGTTCCCCCGCGTGAATTCCGAGGGAGACGTCATCCAGCAACGGCTTGACGCCGAAGCTCTTGGAGACCTGTTCCAGGTTGATCAGGTTGGGCATTGCCGCCTCTCCGCGACTCAAGGCCAGACATAGGTGCGGGGTTGCGGTGCGTCGGCGTCCGACGGGGGGATTGCCGGACCAGTTGGCCCGTTCCCGGTGATTTACCCATGTTCGTGCGAGATCTGTCGATTGCGATCATAGTGGACGCCGCCGTTCGCTCTGACCGGCACCGCTGCGGCCGGACTCAGCTGGTGGTCGTCAGCGTGTGGAGTGCGCCTCGGTGTCGAGCACGCGGGCGCCCGGAACAGGACCAGTGGCCGTGCGCACGCTGCGGCACACGCCGGCGCCTGCCAGCTCCGCGGCGACACCGATAGCGGCCTCCTCCGATTCGCAGAGGAACGCGCACGTGGGCCCCGACCCCGAGACCAGCCCGGCCAGCGCACCCGCGCCGACGCCCGCGCGCAGGGTGCGGCGCAGTTCCGGTTTCAGGGAGAGGGCGGCGGCTTGGAGGTCGTTGCCGAGCAGCGGTGCCAGGGTGTGGGGATCGCCGGCGGCCAGTGCCTGCATGAGTTTCTGGGGGTCACCGAGGCGCGGGGGCTCGCCTTCGGCGCGCAAGCGGTCGAGTTCGCGGAATACCGAGGGCGTGGACAGGCCCTCTTTGGCCAGCGCGAGGACCCAGTGAAAGGTGTTGCGCGACAGCACCGGGAGCAGGCGCTCGCCGCGGCCGGTGCCGAGGGCGGTGCCGCCGTGCAGGGAGAACGGGACGTCGCTGCCGAGTTCGGCGGCGATCGTGGACAGTTCTTCGCGGGTCAGGCCAAGGTCCCACAGCTCGTTCAGCCCCACCAGGGTCGCGGCCGCGTCGGCACTGCCACCCGCCATGCCGCCTGCCACCGGGATGCCCTTGGTGATGGCGATCTCCACCAGCGGGGCACGGCCTGCCAGGTGCGCGAGGCGGACCGCGGCCTTCCAGACCAGGTTGGTGCGGTCGGTGGGCACCTCGGCGGCGCCTTCACCGGTGACCCGCACGGTGAGCGAGGCCGCTGGGGCTAATCGGAGGTCGTCGGCGAGGGACAATGCCTGGAATACGGTGGTCAGATCGTGGTATCCATCCGGACGCAGATCAGCGACTCCGAGATGCAGGTTCACCTTCGACGGAGCTCGCACGACGACCGGGCTGGGCACAACTGACAGCACGATTACCCAGCGTAATAGGTTCCACCGACTAGTACGCACGTCGAATGCCCACCGCTCTACGAAGGGGTTGCACTAGGTACCCATGGGGGGTATGTTCATTCGTGTCGGGGACATACCCCTGGACCGTATGTTCGAAGAGCGAAGGAGTCGGCCATGGCCACCACCACCTACACCGTTACGGGGATGACCTGCGGACACTGCGTGAGCTCGGTCAAGCAGGAGATCGGCAAGATCGACGGCGTCACCAGTGTGGATGTCGACCTCGCCAGCGGTCGCGTCCGGGTCGACAGCACGGGCGAACTCGCCGAGACCGAGGTGGCCGCCGCGGTCGACGAAGCGGGCTACGCGCTGAGCGCCTGACTCCACTCCCGCTGGGCGAGGCGGCGCCTCGCGCGTTCCACTCGCCCAGCGGAGCCCGAGTCCACTCGAAGACACCGCGACAGGACCACGTTCACCGCGGGTTCACCCAGGTCGCGGCGCGCGACGAATCATCCACAATGTCATCCACATCCATACCCAGGCGTGGTGCGACACGAATTTCGGGGTTCGACCGGCAGCACGACCCGCGGACCATGATCAACTCCGAGTGCCGCGAAAACCGGTTGTCCACAATTGCTTTCACAGGGGCCGCGCGACCCGTGCCGATGAACGGCCGGTGTACTGCGGGATTCCCTGCGAGAGCCCACGATTCGACGCGCGCAGCCAAGCAGCGCTGACGCGCCGGCGGCGGTCAGGTCGTCGCCGCCAACCGGACGAACGCCGCGGTCTCCAGGGTCTCGCCGCGTGCCGTCGGATCGATACCCGCGGCGACGAGTCGGCGCTCGGCCTCGACGGGCGAGCCCGCCCACCCGGACAGCGCTGCCCGCAATGTCTTTCGCCGCTGCGCGAACGCCGCGTCGATCACCTCGAACACCCGTCGGCGATGCGCCTCGTCCATCGGCCACGGCGGTTCGGCATAGCGGTCGATCCGCACCAGACCCGATTCCACGCGCGGCACCGGCCAGAAGACCTGCGTCCCCACATGACCGGCACGACGAACCTTGCCGAAGAAACCCGCCTTGACGCTCGGCACCCCGTACACGCGATTGCCGGGCTCGGCGGCGAGCCGGTCGGCCACCTCGGCCTGGACCATCACCAGCGACACCATGATGCTCGGCAATGTCGCGAGCAGGTGCAACAGCACCGGCACGGCCACGTTGTAGGGCAGGTTCGCCACCAGCGCGGTCGGCACGGCGGGCAACTGCTCCGGGCGCACCCGCAGCGCGTCGGCCTCGACCACGCGCAGATGCTCGACCAGGCCGGGCGCGCGATCGGCGACGGTCTCGGGCAGATAGTTGGCGAGCACGGGGTCGATTTCGACGGCGACCACCTGGTCGACCACGTCGAGCAGCGCCAGCGTCAGCGAGCCGAGACCAGGACCGACCTCGAGCACGGTGTCACCCGCACCGACGCCTGCCGCGGACACGATGCGACGGACGGTATTGCCGTCGTGCACGAAGTTCTGTCCGAGCTGCTTGGTGGGCCGGACGCCGAAACGTTCGGCCAGGGTCCGCACCTCGGCGGGACCGAGCAATGCGGCACGGTTACCGCGAGCGGACTTCTCTGGTTCGGACACCGCTAGAACCTACCAACCTCGCCGATGGGGCAGCTCAGCGCTGCGTCGGGGCGGCGTTGACGCGCGCGAGGAAACCGTCGATGGCGGCGAGCTGTTCGGGCGAGACCGAGCCGTGCTGACCGTTGCCGAGGACTACCTGCTGATCGACACCGTTGGCCGCGAGCTGGGCGACCAGCGCGGCGTGCAGGGGCGACGGGACGACCATGTCGGCGACGTTCATGGACAGCAGGATCGGGGCGTCGTAGCCGCTGGTCGGCAACGTCATGTAGGCCGCGAGCGGATCGCGCAGCGGGGCGAGCGGTCGCGCCAGCAGGTCGGCGGCGGTGACGTCCTTGGTCGACACGAAGATCTCGTCCAGGCACTGGCTGCCCGCGGCGTCGACGATCTCCTTGCCGCGCGGAGTCAGGTACGAGTCGATATCGAGCTCGGGGCCGGTGGCGCGCAGACCGGCCAGGATGCTGACGATGAACGAGGTGGTGGCGCTGGACAGCCCCGGCACCGTCGGCGTCTCCGGGCTGACGAACGGCAGGATCTTCTCCACGTCCGAGGCAGGATCGATCGCGGCGACACCACGGAAGTCCAGCTCAGGGGCGTATTCAGCCTGCACGTGCGCCGCGCTCAGCGCCGCGTGACCACCCTGTGAAACGCCGACCACGCTCCAGGTGCGCGAGAGGTCGGGGTTGGCGGCGCGGGCGGCTCGGACCAGATCGATCGTCGCGGTCGCCTCGCTGCGCACCTCGAGGTACGGGTGCGGGCCGGTGTCGAAACGGCCGAGGCCCAGGTAATCGGGCGCGACGACGGCGAAGCCCTGGTCGATGAACCGCTGCAGCAGCCGGTCCTCGGCCCCGCGATGCTGCTGGAACGGCGCGGTTTCCGGGTCGGCCTGACCGCCGCAACCCGGGCCGGAGCCCGAGGTGCCGTGGTCGTAGGCCAGGATCGGCCAGCCGCCGACCGGTGCGTCACCTTCGGGGATGAACATCGCGCCGCTGGCCGGGCGCTGGACGCCCGCCGAGTCGGTCATCCAGTACTCGACCGACGCGCCTCTGGCGAGCCCGTGCCAGCCGTCGGGTTCGGCCTGCACCGAGATGAGCGAACCGGGGGGCGCCGCCATCGCCGGGGTGTACGCGGCGGCGGCGAAAGCGCTCGCGACCAGCGTGGCGACAACAGTCACCCGGATCGGGTTCTTCAGCACGGGTCGGCCTCTCTACCAGGCGATCAAGATCTTGGACGAGTGTACAGATCGACCGCCGCCGGACCCGGGAACGACGCGGCCGGATGAACCGTCAAGACCTCGAGGCCGAGCAGGATCAGCTGATTCCCAGCCGCCCGGTGCACGCGGGCCAAGCGCCCCAGCCCTGCCGCGCCCGAGTCACCTCGGCGATCGCGATCTGCTCTTCCCGGCTCGCCAGATCAGCCCGGGGGGCGTACTTCAACCCACCCTGCCGTTCCCAGGTGCTCTGATCGAACTGAATCCCACCGTAATACCCGTTGCCGGTGTTGATGGCCCAGTTCCCCGTCGACTCGCACTTCGCCAGCGCGTCCCACACCGCACCGTCACGCACCGGCGGCACCTCGGTCCCCGGCTTGGCGCCCTTGCGGATCGTCTTGGGCTGGGCGGGGGTGATCACATTCGAATTCACCTGCACGCGTGAGGCTTCGGCCCCGTTGACCATCTTCACCGCGAATGTCGCCTCGTGCAGACCGGGCATGCCCGGGTTCTCGATCACGGTGCGGCTCATGTTCATGGTCACGTCCTCGATCACCGTTTCGGTGGGATCGAGCGGCAGGGTTTCGGTGCGCTGTTCGGTGCGCTGCCGCGTGACGACAACCTGCATGCCCTCGGCGAGCGGCGTCGTGGCGGCGGGCACCGTGAAGTCCTCGTCCTTCAGCGGAACGCCCGCGGCAGTGAGGAATTCACCGATGGTCGCCGCGGCGAGGCGCATATCGACCGGGGCTGCGCCGCCGTCGACCAGCGAGATATTGCGCGGGGTGTACACGCTCAGCGCCGCACCAGCCAGCGGCAGTTTCTCGGTGCGCGACGGCAGCACGTGGGTGTCGGACGGGATCTGCATCGACGCGAGCGCGTCGCCCGCGGTGGTGCCGGTGGTCCACACCTTGCGCTCGATACCGTCGAGGGTGACCGTGATCTCGCGGCCTCGATTGAAGGTGATGGTGGCGCCGTCGCCGACCTTGGCGCTCGCGGCGGGGATCACCTCGTCGTGCTCGGCGATCTCGTAGCCCGCGTCGGCCAGGATGGCGCGCACATCGCGCGACATCGTCGAGAGCTCGGTCCGTTCGCCGTCGACGACCAGCGCCACCGTCTTGTGGTTCACGATGGCCAGCGAGGCGCCGACGAGCAAAATCAGCAGCATGGCCGCCACCGCTGCGTATAGCAGCGGTGAACGTGACGAGTTGATCCGCGCAAAAGCCGACATGATTACAGGACGATAACGACGAGGTGCGCGGTAGACAACACCGAGCGGCCCGATCAGCGGGATCGTAGATCACGATTCGATATAGACAGCGCTGGTAGATAACAACGTGAGCTCGGGAATGTGAGCCGACTCACGTTTACTGTCCAGCCCCCTGCCGATCAGACGAAACGGACTACCGAATCCGATACAGCCTGCGCGCGTTGGCGGTAGTGATCTCGGCCAGCGCCTGCGGGTCCTGTTCGCGCACTTCGGCCAGCGCGCGCACCGTGTACGGCAGGCAGTACGACTCGTTCGGCGCACCGCGATACGGGTGCGGGGTCAGATACGGCGCGTCGGTTTCCACCAGGATCTGATCGTCGGGCACCAGTTTGGCGGCCTCGCGCAGTTCGTGCGCGTTCTTGAAACTCACGGTGCCGGAGAAACTCAGCACATACCCCTCCGCCACGCAGGCCTCGGCCATCGCGGCATCGGAGGAGAAGCAGTGGAAGATCACCGTGTCCGGTGCTCCCTCGTCGAGCAGCACCGTGAGCAGGTCGTGGTCGGCTTCGCGGTTGTGGATCATCAGCGGTTTGCGCACGCGTTTGGCCAGGTCGATGTGCCAGCGGAAACCCTCGACCTGGGTTTCGATATCGGCGCAGCCGTCGAGCTTGCCGGGCCAGTAGTAGTCGAGGCCCGTCTCGCCGATGGCGACCACGCGCGGGTCGGTGGCGAGGTGTTCCAGCTCGGCCTTGGCCTTGTCGTCGAGGGCGTTGGCCCGGGTGGGATGCAACGCGACGGCGGCGTACACCCGCGGATCCCACTGCGCCGCCTGCACGGCCCACTGCGCGGCGGCCAGATCGTCGGCGATGGTCACCACATGCCCGACACCGGCCGAGGCGGCCCGGTCCACGATGGCCGTGGTCGACGCGGCATCGGTTGCGCCACAGGCATCGAGGTGCGTGTGGGCATCGATCAGGGGCGCGAGCGGCGGCGGAACAGGCGGAGCCGGACGATTCGTGTTTGCCACCCGGATTAGAGTAGTGCCCATCATGAGTGCAGCCGAAGGCGCCGAGGCGCCCGCCTTCTACGTCACGACGGCCATCGCGTACCCGAACGGTGCGCCGCATATCGGCCACGCGTACGAGTACATCTCCACCGACGCGATCGCCCGCTTCAAGCGACTCGACGGTTACGACGTGTTCTTCATGACCGGCACCGACGAGCACGGTCAGAAGATGCAGCAGACCGCGGCCACCGAGGGCATCGGAGTGCAGGAGCTCGCGGCCCGCAACTCCGATGTCTTCGAGGCGATGGACAAAGCCCTCGACATCTCGTTCGACCGCTTCATCCGCACCACCGACGAGGACCACAAGGCCGCCAGCGTCGCCCTCTGGGAGAAGATGCTCGCCAACGGCGACATCTACCTGGGCAACTACTCCGGCTGGTACTCGGTGCGCGACGAGGCCTTCTACACCGAGGAGGAGACCACCCTCCTCGCCGACGGCACCCGCGAGTCCACCGAGACGAAGACCCCGGTCACCTGGACCGAGGAGTCGAACTACTTCTTCAAGCTCTCGGCGTACCAGGACAAGCTCCTCGCCCTCTACGAGGATCGCCCCGAGTTCATCGCGCCCTCGACCCGGCGCAACGAGATCGTCAGCTACGTCAAGGCCGGTCTGAAGGATCTGTCGATCTCGCGCACCACCTTCGACTGGGGCGTTCCGGTCCCCGGCGAGCCCGACCACGTGATGTACGTGTGGGTCGACGCGCTCACCAATTACCTGACGGGCGTCGGCTTCCCGAACACCGACTCCGCGTCGTTCACGAAGTTCTGGCCGGCGAGCCTGCACATCATCGGCAAGGACATCACCCGCTTCCACACGGTGTACTGGCCCGCGTTCCTGATGTCGGCCGGGGTCGAACTGCCGGACCGGGTGTTCGTGCACGGGTTCCTGTACAACAAGGGCGAGAAGATGTCGAAGTCGACGGGCAATGTCGTCGACCCGCTCTCGCTGGTGGCCACCTACGGCCTCGACCAGGTGCGCTTCTTCCTGCTGCGCGAGATCTCCTACGGCCAGGACGGCAGCTACAGCAACGACGCCATCGCGGGCCGCATCAACAGCGACCTGGCCAACGAGTTCGGCAACCTGGTCCAGCGCAGCCTGACCATGGTCAACAAGAACTGCGACGCCAAGTCCCCCACACCCGGCGAATTCACCGACGAGGACCGCGCACTGCTCGACCGCGCCAACGCGCTACTGGCCAAGTGCCGCACCGAGTTCGACGTCCAGCAGATGCACCTCGCCCTGGAAGCCATCTGGCTCACCCTCGGCGAAACCAACCGCTACTTCTCCGCCAACGCGCCATGGGCGCTGCGCAAGTCGGGCACCGACGAAGACCTGGCCCGCATGGCGACGGTCCTCTACGTCACCCTCGAGGTGGTCCGCATCGTCGCCATCCTGGTCCAGCCGGTGATGCCGGGCTCCGCGGCCAAGATCCTGGACCTGCTCGCCCAGGAAGGCCGCACCTTCGCCGACATCGCCACTCCCCTGGCCCCCGGCCTCGACCTGCCCGCGCCGGAACCGATCTTCCCGCGCTACATCGAGCCAAAGGAATAGCCGAACGCACTGTGGCGGGGGGGGGGGGGGGGGGGGGGGGGGGGCGCGCGGGTGGGTCAAGGATGGGGTGTAGCGATTGGGGGGGGCCGCGGGGGGGGGGCGGGGGCGGCGCGGGGGCGGCGGCAC
>NZ_JBHXNJ010000001.1:1073627-1084568 GCF_042719655.1 Nocardia sp. NPDC058518 | reverse complement strand
GAGTCGATCATCGCCATCTGGGCGGTCGCCAAGACCGGCGCCGCGTACGTGCCCGTCGACCCCGCCTACCCGGCCGAGCGCATCGCGCACATGATCGGTGACTCCGGCGCCACACTCGGGCTCACCCTGCCCGAACACCTCGCCGGGCTGCCCACCGCCACCGGAAAGCATCGGCGGGCACCGGAATGGATGGTGTTCGGGACGGCCGATTTCGAGGCCGACTGCGCGGTCCGCTCGGCCACCCCGCTCTCCGACGCCGACCGCAGGCACCCGATGCGGGCGGGTCAGCCCGCGTATCTCATCTACACCTCGGGCTCGACCGGCACACCCAAGGCCGTCGTGGTCACCCACGCGGGTATCGCCTCGCTCGCCAGCGAACAGACCCAGCTGTTCAAGGTGACCGACCACGCGCGCACCATGCACTTCTCCTCGCCGAGCTTCGACGCCTCGGTGCTCGAACTGCTGCTCGGGTTCGCCGCGGGCGCGACGATCGTGGTTGCCCCGGCCGACCTCTACGGCGGCGCGGAACTGGCCGCTTTCCTGCGCTCGGAACGCATCACCCACGCGTTCATCACCCCCGCCGCGCTGGCCACCGTGCCCGCGGGCAATTTCCCGGCCCTCGGCACGGTCATCGTCGGCGGCGAGGCCTGCTCGGATGAGCTCGTCGACGCCTGGGCGACGAAATACCGGATGCACAACATGTACGGCCCGTCCGAGGCCACCGTCGCGGTCACCGCGAGCGCGGCCATGGTGCCGGGGGAGCCGGTGCCGCTGGGCGCGCCCGTGCGTGGCATGCGGTTGTTCGTACTCGACGGCCGGATGAACCCGGTGCCGCCGGGGACACCGGGCGAGCTGTACGTCTCGGGGCCCGGCCTGGCCCGCGGGTACCTCGGCAAGCTCGCACTCACCGCGCAGCGATTCGTCGCCAACCCGCTCGGGCGGGTCGGCGAAAGGATGTATCGCACAGGCGATCTCGTGGTGGCCGACATGACCGGCCGTCTGCGTTTCCTCGGCCGCGCCGACGACCAGATCAAGATCCGTGGTTTCCGCGTCGAACTGCGCGAAATCGACCATGTGCTGCGCGAACATCCCGGCGTGCGGTCCGCGCTGACCGTCGTCCACATCGACGAGCAGGGGCAGCAGCGGCTCGCCTCCTACGTCACCGCCGACGGCCCGATCGACCCGGCCGCCCTGCTCGACACCGCTCGTGGCAGGCTGCCCGGCTACATGGTGCCCGCCGCGCTGGCGGTGCTCGACGCGATGCCGGTCACCCCGGCGGGCAAACTGGACCGAAAGGCGCTGCCCGCACCGGAGTTCGTGGTCAGCGGTGGGTCGCGCGCGCCGCGCACCCACCTCGAGATGCGGGTAGCGGCGGTGTTCACCGAAGTTCTGGGCCGCGCGATTCCCGGTGCCGAGGACAGCTTCTTCGACATCGGTGGCAACTCGCTGCTGGCCACCCGGCTCGCGGCCGCGCTGCACGCCGACTTCGAGGTGGATCTGCCCGTCCGGCAGATCTTCGAGGCGCCGACCGTGGCGGGCATCGCCCGGCTGATCACGGAAGCGCCCCGGACGCAGCGGGTGGCGCTGGCGGTACACACCCCGCGCCCGGGACGCATACCACTGTCGTTGCCGCAGCAACGGCTGTGGTTCCTGAACCGATTGTCCCCCGAATCGAGCGCCTACAACATCGCATTCGTCTTGCGAATCGGCGGAGATCTTGACGTCGACGCGCTGCGGGGCGCCCTCACCGACCTCGTGGAGCGACACGAAGTACTGCGCACGGTGTTCCCCGAAGATCTCTCCGGCGCTCAGCAGGTGATCCTGCCGCTCGCGCAGGCCATGCCGGAGATCGAGGTCGTCGACACCGCACCGGATCAGGCGCACGCGGCGCTGACCGCGCTCGCCCGCAGGGGTTTCGACCTCACCCGGCAGACCCCGCTGCGAGTGTCGTTGCAGCGCACCGCATCCGACGAGCACCTGCTCGGCGTCGTCGTGCACCACATCGCCGCCGACGGCTGGTCGCTCGGCCCGCTGACGCGTGACCTCGCCCTGGCCTACGTGGCCCGGACCGGCGACACCGTGTCCGAGCGCGCGCCGCTGCCCGTGCAGTACGCCGACTTCAGCCTGTGGCAGCGGTCGGTGCTCGGCACCGAGGACGACCCGGACAGCATCACCGCCACCCAGCTCGCGTTCTGGCGCGAGACCCTGTCCGAACTGCCCGACGAGCTGCCGCTGCCGTTCGACCGCCCCCGCCCCGTCGAACCGACGGGGACGGCGGCCACCGTGACCTGCGAGGTCTCGGCACCGCTGCAACAGGAACTGGACGAGCTGGCGAGGGACACCGGTGTCAGCCTGTTCATGGTGGTGCGCTCGGCCCTGTCGGTGCTGCTGCGCAGCGTCACCGGCGGACGCGACATCCCCATCGGTACCCCGGTCGCCGGGCGCACCGACATCCAGCTCGACGACCTCGTCGGCATGTTCGTCAACACCCTGGTCCTGCGCTCCGATGTCGACCCCGGCCGCAGCTTCACCGAACTGCTGCACGCCGACCGCGACGCCGAGCTGGCCGCCCTCGCGCACGCCGATGTGCCGTTCGAACGCGTCGTCGACGCGCTCGGCCGGGAGAGCAGGGCGAGTAACCGGCACCCGCTGTTCCAGGTCGCGCTGAGCATGCAGGACAACCGCACACCGTCGCTGGAACTGCCCGGACTGCGACTGGCCGTGCAAGAGCTCGACATCGCCCTGGCCAAGTTCGACCTGGAACTGCGGGTCGCCCCCGCCGACGAGGACGGGCTGCGGTTCGAGTTCGTCTACGCCACCGAACTGTTCGACGCCGCCACCATCGAAACCCTCGCCGACCGGTTCGTGCAGATCCTCACCCAGGTGAGCGCCGACCCACGGCGACGGGTGTGCGATCTGGACCCGCTCACCGTGCTCGAGCACCGTGACCACGTCCCCGCGCAGGGACCGGCCGCGGTCACGGGGGTCGTCCTGCCCGACATCCTCGAGCGTGCCGCGGCGAAGTATCCGCACCGGCCCGCGCTGCGCTGGTTCGCCGACGGCAGCGTCGCCGGGGAAGTGGGCGAACTCGACTACGCCGAAGTCGCGAGCCGGGCACACCGTCTCGGCCGCGCACTGATCGCCCGTGGCATCGGCACCGGCGACCGCGTGGCGGTCGGTCTGACCCGTTCACTGGAGTGCGCCCTCGCCATCTTCGGCGTCGCGGCCAGCGGTGCGGCGTTCGTCCCTGTCGACCCCCGCTACCCGGCCGACCGGGTGCGGCACATGCTCACCGACTCCGGTGCGCGCGCGGTCATCACCGCCCGCGCCGACGCGGACGCACTGCGCGAGGCCGCGGGGCCGATCGACACCCAGTGGTTGCTGATGGACGGCGACGAGCTGAACGCGGAGATGGCCGGCTACGACGACGTTCGGGTCAGCGACGCCGAGCGGATCCGTCCGGTGCGCACCGCCGACCTGGCCTATCAGATCTACACCTCCGGTTCCACCGGCCTGCCCAAGGGCGTGTCCGTCACCCACGGCGGTCTCACCAGCCTCGCGCTCGACCTGCGCGAACGCATGGGCCTGGACCGGTTCTCCAGAACGTTCTTCTTCTCCACGCCCAGTTTCGACGTCTCGGTTCTCGACATGCTCCTCGCCGTCTACTCGGGCGCCGAAATGGTGATCGGCCCGATCGACATCTACGGCGGTGACGAACTCGGTGCCCTGCTGGAACACGAGCAGATCACCCACACTTTCCTGACGCCCGCGGTGCTGGCCTCGATCGATGCCACCCGCTGGCCGCTGCCGATGCTGCGCGGCCTGATGGCCGGTGGCGAGGCGGTACCTCCGGACCTGGTGGCGAACTGGGCACCGGGCAGGCGGTTCGTCAACGCCTACGGGCCCACCGAGTTCACCGTCATCGCCGCGATGTCGGAGCTGCGGGTCGGTGTCCCGGTCGCCATCGGAACGCCCGTGCGCGGCTCGCGGGCGCTCGTCCTCGACGAACGGCTGCGGCCGGTCGTCACCGGGGTACCGGGTGAGCTCTACATCGGTGGCGCGGGCATCGCCCAGGGCTATCACGAGCGTTACGGCCTGACCGCGGGACGATTCATCGCCGACCCGTTCGGCCCGGCGGGCAGCCGGATGTATCGCACCGGCGACGTGGTGCGCTGGACCGCGGGCGGTGAGATCGACTACCTCGGTCGCAGCGACCATCAGGTCAAGGTGCGCGGTTTCCGGATCGAACTCGGCGAGATCAGCGCCGTGCTCGGCAGCCATCCCGAGGTCCGTTTCGCGCACACCGAGGTTCGGCGGATCGCGGGCGATGATCGGATCGTCGCGTGGATCCAGCTCAACGACGGCATCGACCCGGCCGAACTGGCCGGGGTGAAGCGGCACGCGATGGTCCGGCTGGCCGGGCACATGGTGCCCGCGTCGCTGAACCTGATCGACCGGGTGCCGCTCACGCCGGTCGGCAAGCTGGACCGCACCGCACTGCCGGAACCGGAATTCACCGCGGCCGCGGGCCGGGCACCGCAGACCGACGCCGAGCGGACGGTCGCGCGGGTGTTCGAGGATCTGGTCGGGGCGAGCGAGGTCCGCGCCACCGACAGCTTCTTCGACATCGGCGGCAACTCGCTGCTGGCCACCCAGCTGGTGGCCCGCCTGGCCGCGGTCAGCAATGTACGCCTGGAAGTGCGCGCCGTGTTCGCGGCGCCGACTGTCGCCGAACTCGCCGCGCTCATCGAATCCGGACCGTCCGGCGACGAACACCGGCCGGACCTGGTGCCCCAGCGGCGGCCGGAGCGGATCCCGCTGTCCGCGGCGCAGCGCAGGCTGTGGTTCCTCAACCGCTTCAACGCGGGCTCCGATGGCGAGGGTCGATCGTCGGGCGCCTACAACATCCCCGTCGTCCTGCGTCTGCACGGCACGATCGACCTAGATGCGCTCATCGCCGCTTTGCACACGGTGCAACGTCGGCACGAGACGCTGCGCACGGTGTTCCCGGAGACCTCGGGGGAGCCCGAGCAGTTGGTGCTCGACCCGGCGATCGCCGCCGTCACGCTGTTCCACGCGACGGCCACCGCGAGCGAGGTCGATGCCGCGGTGGCCCGTTTCGTCAGCCCGGGATTCGACCTATCGGCCTCGGTGCCGATGCGGGCGGCGCTGATCAGCGTCGACCACACCGGACAGGCGGCACCGGCCAAGGCCAAGTTCGCCGTCGCGCGTTCGACCGAGCATGTGCTGGTCCTGGTCGTGCACCACATCGCGATGGACGGCTGGTCGCTGGAACCGCTCGCCGCCGAAGTGGCCGCCGCCTACCGCGGTATCCAGACCGGTGAACCGTTCGGCGAACAGATCCCGGAGATCCAGTACTCCGACTACACCCTGTGGCAGCAGGAACTCCTCGGCACCGAGGACGATCCGGACTCGCTGATCAGCAAGCAGCTCGACCACTGGCGTGGCATGCTCGACGGCCTGCCCGAACTGATCACCGTGCCCGCCGATCGGTCGCGGCCGCCGGTGCCTTCCTATCAGGGCGGCACCGTCGACTGCGCGGTCGACGCGGCGACCCACCGGGCGCTGCGCGGCATCGCCACCGCGAACAACGTCAGCATGTTCATGGTGCTGCACGCGGCGCTGGCGGTCCTGCTGCACCGGGTCACCGGCACCACCGACATCGCCGTCGGCACCGCCAGCGCGGGCCGTGGGCATCCGGCGCTCGACGCAATGATCGGCATGTTCGTCAACACCCTGGTGCTGCGCACCGAGGTGGCCGACGAGCGCGCGTTCGTCGACCTGCTCCGGACCGTCCGCGACGGTGACCTCGACGCCTTCGCCAACGCCGACCTGCCCTTCGAACGGCTCGTCGAAGTGGTCAATCCGGCTCGCTCACAGGCGCATCACCCGCTGTTCCAGGTGATGCTCTCGGTGCGCAACACCCCGGTGCGCATGCTGGAACTGCCCGGCCTGCGGATCGAAGCGGTCGACGCCGACGCCGGGATCGCCAAGTTCGACCTGCAGTTCACCTTCACCGAAACCCAGACCGCCCACCGGGTGGGCGACGGCATCAGTCTGTCGGTGAACTTCGCGGCCGACCTGTTCGACGAGGTCACCGCGCGCAGGCTCGGCGACCGACTGGTCCGGCTGCTCACCGCCGTGGCCGCCGACCCGAACACCGCGGTGGGCGACCTGGCATTGCTCGACGCGGTCGAGTGGACCGCGCTGGCGCCGGTGCACGGCACCCGCGCCGAGCAGCCGGTGACGCTGCCCGAGGTCTTCGGTGCCGCCGTCGCGCGTTCCCGCGACGGTGTCGCGCTGTGTGCCGGCGACACGGTGGTCACCTACGACGCGCTCGACCGGTGGACCAACCGGCTCGCCCGTGTCCTCATCGGGCACGGCGTGGGTCCGGAAACCCTGGTGGCACTGGGTATTCCGCGCTCGGTGGAATCGGTGGCGACCATGCTGGCCGTCGCCAAGGCGGGCGCCGCGTTCGTGCCCGTCGACCCGAACTACCCGCCACAGCGGATCAGTCACATGCTCAGCGATTCCGCCGCGGCGGTGGGTCTGACCTTGCTCGAGCACCGCGATCGGCTGCCTACCGACACCCGGTGGCTGGTCCTCGACGACCCGCAGACCCGGGCCACCGTGCTGGGCACCGACGACTCGCCGATCACCGACGCCGATCGGATTCGCCCACTGCGCCTGCACAATCCGGCGTACGTGATCTACACCTCGGGCTCCACCGGTACACCCAAGGGCGTCGTAGTCACCCACGGTGGTCTGTCGAACTTCGCCGCCGAGACCGCCGACCGCTTCGATGTGCGTCCCGGCAGCCGGGTGCTGCACTTCGCCACCCCGAGCTTCGACGCCGCCATGCTCGACATCCTGTTCGCGCTCGGTGGTGCGGCGACACTGGTGATCTCCCCGGCCGGGGTGGTCGGCGGCGAGGACCTGCGGCAGGTGTTCATCCGGGAACGGATCACCCACGCGTTCATCACCACCGCCGCGCTCGGCACCGTCGATCCGACGGGCGTGCACTCCCTCGCCCACGTGCTCACCGGTGGTGAAGCGCTACCGCCGGACCTGCTCGCCCGCTGGGCGCCAGGGCGCAACTTCTACAACGTGTACGGCCCCACCGAGACGACCATCGTCACGTTGATGCCGCAGCCGATGAGCCCGCAGGGCCCGATCACCATCGGTGGGCCGATCCGCGGTGTCGCGGCGACCGTGCTGGACCGGCGACTGCATCCGACGCCCATCGGTGTCACCGGTGAACTGCAGCTGGCCGGCTCGGCCCTGGCCCGCGGCTACCTCAACCGGCCGGGTCTCACCGCCCAGCGGTTCGTCGCCGATCCCTATGGCGAACCGGGGACTCGGATGTACCGCACAGGCGATCTGGTGCGCTGGCGGAACAGCGCGAAGTCGGCGCTGGACGTGGAGTACGTCGGCCGCACCGATCATCAGGTGAAGGTCCGCGGTTTCCGGATCGAACTCGGCGAGATCGACGTCGCGTTCGCCCGGCACGCCCATGTCGAGCTCGCGCTCACCATCGGGCACACCACGCAGGCGGGTGCGACCGCCCTGGTCTCGTATGTGAAGGCGCGCAACGGGACCGCGCCGAGCGTGCCCGAGCTGCTCGAGCACGTCGCCGCGCACGTGCCGAACTACATGGTCCCGCAGGCGATCATGCTGCTCGACGAGGTGCCGCTCAGTCCGGTCGGTAAGCTCGATCGTGCCCGGCTGCCCGAGCCGGTGTTCACCGCGTCCGGTGGTTACCGCGCGCCGGTGACCGCCGCCGAGATGGCGCTGTGCGCGGTGTTCACCGAGGTGCTCGGGGTCGAGCGGGTCGGCGTGGACGACGGGTTCTTCGAACTCGGCGGCAACTCCTTGCTGGCCACCAAAGTCGTTGCGGCACTGCGTGAGCAGGGCTACGAGATGCCCGTCCAGATGATGTTCGGCGACGCCACCCCCTCGGCCATCGCGGCCAAGCTCGACGACATCGACCCGGACGCGGTGATCGAGGCGGCCACCAGCCCGGTGCTGCCCATCCGCCCGTCCACCAGCCCGCACGACACCCCGCTGTTCTGTGTGCACCCGGCGATCGGTCTGGCCTGGTGCTACGCGGGACTGCTCGCACATCTGGGCCCGCAGCGCCCGGTGTACGGCCTGCAGGCCCCGCACGTGTCCGGCGACGACAGCTTCACCTCGATCCCCGAAGCCGCCGGACACTATGTCGCCCATATCAAGTCGATCCAGCCACACGGTCCCTACCACCTGCTCGGCTGGTCGCTCGGCGGCCTGATCGCGCAGGAGATCGCCGTGCAGCTGCAGGACGCGGGCGAAGACGTCGCGCTGCTGGCGATGATGGACAGCTACCAGCTCGGCGACCGCTGGCTCGACACCTCGATGCCCAGCGTCGCCGATATCCTCGGCGAGTTCGGCGCCGATCTGGTCGACGGCGCGCCGTTGCCCGCCGACCTCGACCTGAACGAAGCGGCGGATCTGCTGCGGGCACAGGCGGGCCCGTTCGCCGCGCTCTCGGTGGAGCACCTGCAACGCCTCTACACCGGGTACGCCGACGGCACCGTCATGGCCAACCGGTTCCGGCCGCGCACCTTCGACGGCGACCTCGTGTTCTTCACCGCCGCGACGGACGAGATCAACGCCGCCGATCCGAGTCGGCGCGCGCAAGCGTGGCAGCCCTTCGTCACCGGCAACATCCACAACCACGACCTGCCCTGCAGGCACGCGGCGATGACCACACCGGAATCGCTGGCGGCGATCGGCCCCGTGCTGCATCGCCACCTCGATGCCATCCCGGACATCACCGTGTGCGGCAGCAGCCAGAAGGAGATGCGTCCGTGAGTCTCGCGGTAGAAGTGCGCGGCCTTGCCAAGAGTTACGGCAAGGTGCGCGTTCTGAAAGAGATCGACCTGGAGATCCCGGCCGGCACCGTGCTGGGTCTGCTCGGACCCAACGGCGCGGGTAAGACCACCACCGTGCGGATCGTCACCACGCTGTTGCGACCCGACGCCGGTTCGGTGCGGGTCGCCGGCATCGATGTGCTGGCCGACCCGGCCACCGCGCGCACCAGAATCGGGTTGTCCGGCCAGTACGCGGCGGTCGACGCGAACCTGACCGGGTACGAGAACCTGCGCATGGTGGCGCGTCTGTACGGCATGGGACGTAAGCAGTCCGTCGCCCGCGTGGAGGAACTGCTCACCGCGTTCGGGCTCGACCACGCCGCGGGCAGGCGGGCAGGCACCTACTCCGGTGGCATGGCCCGTCGCCTCGACTTGGCGGGTGCGCTGGTGGCGAGGCCACCGGTGGTGGTGCTCGACGAACCGACCACGGGCCTCGACCCGCGCGGTCGCCTCGACATGTGGCAGGTGATCGGTGATCTCGTCGACGACGGCACCACCGTCCTGCTCACCACCCAGTACCTCGAAGAGGCCGACCTGCTCGCCGACCGGATCACCGTCATCGACAAGGGCACGGTCATCGCCCGCGGTTCCGCCGACGAACTCAAGACCTCCATCGGCGGCGACCGGCTCACCGTCACCCTCGCCGCCGGGCAGAGCCCGTGGCCCGCGGTCACCGTCCTGCAGCAGGTCGGCGTCGGCGAACCCATCCACGAACCCGGCAGCGACGAGGTGTCGGTGGTGGTCGGCAACGGGTCACGCACGATGGTCGAAGCGCTGCGCCGCCTCGACGACGCCGGGGTCTGCGTCCTCGACGCGAACGTCGTGCGCCCGACTCTCGACGATGTCTTCCTTTCCCTCACCGGCACCCCGGCCGAGCCGATCCCCGAACCCGAAACCGACGACGTGCAAGAGGAGGTCCTGTCGTGAGCGAGCGCAGCGAGCGGTTGATAGACACTGCTGCCATGGCAGTCATGCCGGAGCCGAGCGTCAGCGAGGTGCAGGCATGAGTGCCCCCGACGTCACGGTGGACGAGTACGAAACCCGCGATCTGCCGATCCAGCCGACCACCCCGCGCTCATCCGGCTCCGAGCAGACCGAACCACGGGCCCGGTTCGTGCGCGACAGCGCGATCGTCGCCTACCGCAACCTGCTCACCATCCTGCGGGTGCCGACGCTGCTGGTCACCGCCACCATCCAGCCGCTGATGTTCGTGTTCCTGTTCGCCTACATCTTCGGTGCCTCGCTCGGCGGCGACCAGTACCGGGAATTCCTGCTGGCGGGCATCTTCACCCAGACCGTGGCGTTCAATGCCGCGTTCACCACCGTCGGGCTGGCCGGTGACCTGCAGAAGGGCATTATCGACCGGATGCGGACGCTGCCGATGTCGCGGCTGGCCGTCCTGATGGGGCGCACCCTGTCGGACCTGGTCGTCAATATCGTGAGCCTGGGCGTGATGTCGATCTGCGGGTACGTCGTCGGATGGCGCATCCACGGCAGCGTCGGCGACGCGGTGATCGCCTTCGCCATCATCTTGCTGTTCGCGTTCGCCATGTCGTGGGTCGGCGCGCTGACCGGTCTGGTCTCCCCGACGGTGGAAGTGGCGCAGAGCGCCGGCCTGATCTGGCTGTTCCCGCTGACGTTCATCTCCTCGGCGTTCATCTCCGCCGAAACTCTGCCGGGCCCGCTGCGCGCCATCGCCGAATGGAACCCGATCACCGCGGTCTCGGCAGCGGGCCGCAAGCTCTTCGAGAACGACTCGCCCCCCAGCTTCGTCCCGGCGACGGGCTGGGCCGCGGAGAACTGCATCCTCTACGCGATCATCTGTTCGCTGGTCATCCTCGCCATCGCGATGCCCGCGGCACTACTGCAGTACCGCAAGGTCGCCAGTCACTGAGGTGAGCCACGGAAACGGGGGGGGGGGGCGGGACCCCCCCCCGCGCGGGGGGGGGGGGGGGGCTCCAGCGCCCCAAACAAACCCCCCCCACCCCATAAGACGGGGAGGTGGGAGGGC
>NZ_JBHXNJ010000001.1:1059335-1073617 GCF_042719655.1 Nocardia sp. NPDC058518 | reverse complement strand
CCTATTTACCCAATGTCCTATATTCTTTTTGGTTCACCAGGTAAACCCCTAGGCCCTCCTCCCCCTCGGGGTTTGGGGTAATTCGGCGTTCACACCTGCTACATCTACCCGCGACGACGGGTCTTCAGGAGGTCGAGGCGCTCCTTGAGCAGCTCCTCGAGCTCCTCCTTGCTGCGACGTTCCAGCAGCATGTCCCAGTGGGTGCGCGGCGGCTTGACCTTCTTGGTCTCCACGGAGGTGCCCTCCATGAGCTGACCTTCTTGGCCGTTGCGGCACAACCAGGTGGGCGGGATCTCCGCGTCGTCGGCGAACGGGACGTCGAACTCCTCACCGTTGTCGGTGCGGTAGCGGGCGATCCGGCGCGGGGCCAGGTCGTGGTCGCGATCGGTCTCGTAGCTCACCGCTCCGAGCCGGCTGCCCCGGAGTACGCGATCTGCCATGTGTGCTCCTGTATTTTTTGGCGGCCGGGGCCGCGGTTTTCGGCGCTGAACTCCGCCTCTTCCCTCCCTACGGGTACTCCTTCGTCGCACCCTTCGGTCAGTCCATCGGCGGAGGCGCGCCGAAAACAGGTCTTGGTACTACTTCAACGCACGGGAAGTCTGAACTGTTCCATTGTAGTCGCAGGGCGTTAGCGGCCGAGCTACCCCCGAATCGGTGCCGACGGGAGGTCGGTATCGAGAGGGTGCCCGCTGAGCGAGACCTGAACCGGCGAATCGCGCCGCGGGCCGATAGGGTTTCCGATCATGTCGCGCAGTCGCCTGCTGTCCTGCCTGTGGTGCGGGCGGGAGATCGTGGATTCGGAGTCGGGTCGGCGTCGCCGTTATTGCCGCCAGTCGTGTCGCCAACGTGCCTATGAGCACCGCAGCAGTCTCAAGGGGACCGGGATCCCCGAGGACGCGGTGGTGCTGACGGCGCAGGAGGCCGCCGATCTCGCCGATCGGTGGTTCGCGGCGCGGTGTGCGGCCGAGGACGTGGCGACGGCGGTGGGGGAGGGGGCCTCACCGGCGGAGCTGGCGGAGTTGAGCGCGACGCTGGTGCAGTTGGCTCGGGAAGCTGAACGGCTTCGCTGAATGCGCGAAACCCCGTGTTTCCCACGGTAAGTCGGTGGGGAACACGGGGTCTCGGCATGCGGCGACCAGAGCGCTAGGTCGACAACGCCTCTCGGGCACGCAGGTACACGGCCGTGACGCCCCCTGCGACGAAGAGCACGAGGCCCGTGGCGGCACCGGCGGTCGCGAGGTCGGGGCTGGTGAGGGCCTGACCGCGCAGCGCCTGCCAGGCCACGAGCGTGAGCAAGCCGAAGTAGCCGAGGACGGCCACCACGAGCAGGGCCGCGCGGGTCGTTTCGGTGCGCAACCAGGGGTAACGAGGCGCGAGGGCGACCAAGACGACGGCCAGCAGGAGCAGAACCTGGATGCCGTGCAAGCCGACGAAGTGCGGGATGCGCAGGTCGCCGCCGATCGTGCTCCAGTGGGTGATCGGCATGCCCGCCGCACTGTCACGTGCTGAATCGCCGGGCCGCACCGTGTGCCCTGCTACCAGCCCCACCACGGTGCCGTCGGACTGGCGGACGAGCTGCGGCCCGGTGAACCCCATCAGATACCCGAGCGCCATCCCGGTCACCGCCAGCCACAGCCCCGCCTTCAACGCGATCCGGGTGGGCCGGTCGGCCAGTTTCTGCCAGGAAATGATCACCGCCAGGACAAGATTGGCGAGGAACAATCCGGGCACACCGGAGGCGAACACCTGTTGCCCGATCTCGTTGACCGGGTCGGTGGAGTCGTTGAAATGGCTGAACGTCCCGCGTGCCGCTTGTACCGCGATGAACCCCACATCGACGACCCCGGTGATCGCGAAGACCGTGCCCAGCCACCAGGTGGCCCGGCGCCCGCGATGCGGCAGCCGCAGAATCCACGCCAGGGTCACGCCGTAGAGGGCGAAGGCGAGGCCGAACTTGGCCGGCTTGAGCCACACCGACTCGCCGAGCAGCAGCCGGTCGTCCACCACCATCCCGACCATCGACACCACGACCAGCGCGGCCATGAGCGCCGAGTTCACCAGCAGCGGGCCGTGCCAGGGTGCGCGGTCGGTGCCATCGCGCGCGGTGTGGAATCCGATGCGGGACAGCGTGTGGGTGAGGTCGATCGTCGCCATGAACCGAAGGTAGAAATCCGGTGCGCCACAGCACGTCCCGCTGCGGAACGGTTCGGCTCCGATACCCGGGTACGGGTCGGCCTACCCGGGTTCTAGGGGTTGTCTCAGATCCCCATGCGCCAGATGGCGGCATCGACCGCGCGGGGTGAGACGAGCGCGAGTGCCTGCAGGACCCGGGTGTAGGTCGGGTACAGCTCGACCGGGCGGGTCCGGATCGCGGTGGTGATCCAGTCGGCGGCCTCCTCTGCCGACAGTGCCGCCGCGTCGGCGTATTTGCCGGTGGGCGCGATCATCTCCGTGCGTACCAGCGGATAGCCGATCGTGGTGACGTGCACGCCGCGGCGCCTGGTCTCGGCGCCGAGACTGCGTCCGAACGCGCCGAGCGCCGCCTTCGACGCGTGATAGGCGGTGAACAGCGGCATCGATCCGGCAGCCACACCCCACGTGGCGACATTGACGATGTGCCCGGTGCCCGCGTCGAGCATCGACGGCAGGAGCCCCATCGTGAGCCGCGTCGCCCCGAAGTAGTTCAGCGCCATGGTGCGCTCGTAATCGTGGAACCGGTCGGTGGTGTCGGCGGCGCCGCGGCGGATCGAACGGCCCGCGTTGTTCACCAGCACGTCGACGGTCCCGAACTGCTCGAGCAGGGCTTCGGCCAGCGCGTCGTTCTGCTCGGCGTCGGCGAGGTCGCAGGTGATCATCTCGGCATCGCCGCCTTCGGCGCGGACCGCGTCGCGTACCTCGGCCAGCGGCTCTGCACTCCTGGCGACGAGAACCACCCGCGCCCCCTCCCGGCCGAGAGCATGCGCGGCGGCTTTACCGACGCCCGACGAGGCTCCCGTCAGCACCACGGTCTTCCCCGCGATCTCCTGTCGCTCGGCACGGACCAATCGCGCGAGCAGGCCGGGGAGTGCGGGCGGGTTGAGCAGCACCGATTGTGCGGCTTCGGCGAACACAGGGTCTCCTGTCGAGTCGAGCGGCGGGGACGAACAGTTAATTTACCGAATAGTAAATTACAAAGTGACCAATTGGGTGTCAACCGGCGCGGGCGCGAATGGTTGGATGGCTGGGTGAGCACAGCCGGTACCAAGGGCGTCCCGCGTCCCCAGCGCGAACAGCAGATCCTCGACGCGGCCGTCGCCGAGATCGGCCGCGTGGGTTACGCGGGGCTGTCCCTCGCCGACGTCGCGCAGCGCGCCGGTGTGTCCAAGCCGCTGGTCTACACCTACTTCCAGTCCAAGGACGGGATCTACATCACCTGCGTGGACCGGGCGGCGGCGGTCCTGTTCGACGCGATCGAATCCGCCATCGCCGGAGCGGGTGGTCTCAGCAAGGCCGAACGTACCCTCGACGCGATCTTCGTCGCGCTGGAACCGCGCCCGCACGACTGGACCGTGCTCTTCGACCGTTCCCACCCCGACGACGGACCCGCCGCCGAGGCCGTCCGCGCCGCGCGTCGCCGGATCGCCGCCCAA
The DNA here is from genome assembly GCF_042719655.1 of Nocardia sp. NPDC058518. Taxonomy (NCBI): domain Bacteria; kingdom Bacillati; phylum Actinomycetota; class Actinomycetes; order Mycobacteriales; family Nocardiaceae; genus Nocardia; species Nocardia sp. NPDC058518. The sequence continues at coordinate 1,069,988 of NZ_JBHXNJ010000001.1, read as the reverse complement.
GCCGCCCGCGGTGTCGCCGACGCCATCGGTGCTGTCGACCTCACCGACCCCACCGACCTGTCCGCGCTGACCGACGTCTGGATGGGTGCGGTCACCTCGCTGGTCCTGTGGTGGTTGCGCCACCCCGATCAGACGGCCGCCGAGATGACCGCGCGCAGTCACCGCCTGATCGGCGCCGTCCTGACAGCCCCACGGTGATCCGCACCTCGGCTTGGTCCGGGGTGCGGATTCGCTTGTCCAGCAGTCGTTTACGAGGCGAACTCGGTGGTCGATCCGGTAGTCGGGAGCAGTTCCGCGAGCACCGGGGCCCACTCGTATCGACGTTCGGGGAAGCAGCGCTCGAGCAGGTCACGCATGATCGACGGTGCGATGGAGGCGCCGGGGGAGGCGCCGAGCAACCCGGCGATGCTGCCGTCGGCACCCGTGACCAGTTCGGTGCCGAATTCGAGTACTCCGCCGCGCCGGCGATCGGGCTTCACCAGCTGGGCGCGCTGCCCGGCCTGGACCAAGGTCCAGTCGGCGGGGTCGGCGGTCGGGTAGAAGCGTTGGAGCTGGGCGAACTTGCGCCGGGGCGAGGCCAGTAGTTCGGTGACGAAGTAGCGGACCAGATCGACATTCCGCAGGCCGACCGCGATCAGCGGGACGATATTGTGCGGGCGCAGCGTGGTGAACAGATCGGTGAGTCTGCCGTGGCGCAGCAGGCGGGTGCTGAAGGTGGCATAGGGGCCGAACAGCAAGGCGCCCGCTCCGTCGACCTCGCGACGATCCAGATGCGGCACCGACATCGGCGGCGCGCCCAGCGCGGCCTGGCTGTAGACCTTGGCGTGATGCTCGGCAACGACCTCGGGATTGTCGGTCCGCAGGAACTGCGCACCCAGCGGGAACACCCCGTACCCCCGCACCTCGGGCAGACCCGCCCGCTGCAACAGCCGCAACGCGTATCCGCCCGCGCCGACGAACACGAACCTGGCTCGCACCTGGAACCGCCGTCCACTGTCGAGATCGCGCCCGCGCACGGTCCACAGCCCGTCCTTGCCGCGCGTGAGCCCGGTGATCTCGCGATGCATCCGGACCGCATTGCCCGCGGCGCGCACCGTCGACAACAACGACCTGGTCAGCGCGCCGAAGTCGACATCGGTGCCCGCGACGTGCCGGGTGGCCGCCATCGCGTCGCCGTCGGCCCGACCGCGCACGAGCAGTGGCGCCCAGCCGGCTATCACCGCAGGGTCCTCGGTGTACTCCATCTGCGCGAACGCGGGCTGTTCGCGCAGCGTCGCGTACCGCTGCCGCAGGTAGGCGATATCGTGCTCGCCGAACACCGCCGTGACGTGCGGTGTCGGGGTGAGGAACGTGGCAGGCTCGAGCTCGCCGCGGTGGGCCAGTGCGGACCAGAACCGGCGCGAGAGCGCGAACTGGTCGGCGATTCCCGCCGCCTTGGCGCCGTCGCTCGGGTCGGGCATGTAGTTGAGCTCGCACAGGCCGGAGTGCCCCGTGCCCGCGTTGTTCCACGGATGACTGCTCTCGGCCGCCGGTTCGCCGAGTCGCTCGAACAGCGCGATCGACCAGTCCGGCGCGAGAGTGCTCAGCAGGGCCCCGAGTGTGGCCGACATGATGCCGCCACCGATCAGTACCGCGTCGAGAATGTCTTCGCCACCGCCGGATCCAGGCCGAGTAGGTGTGGTGTCGTTCATCGTCGAACCTCCCGTGAGCTGTGTACCGCTATCGTCACGCCGGAAGTAGTGATCCGTCCAACACGGAATCGCCCAATATATGATCCGGATATGGATGATTCACCGGAGTCGGGAGCGCAGGCGCTGGCTCCGCTGCTGTCCGCCTTCGACGCGGCCGCCGAAGAAGGTCACTTCACCCGGGCCGCCCAGCGGCTCGGCGTCCCGCAGTCCTCGCTCAGCCGCCGCATCAAGACAATGGAGCAGCTACTCGGTGTGAGCTTGTTCCAGCCGGTCGGGCGCGGGGTCGCACTCACCCCGCAGGGCCGTGACCTCTATGAACGCACACGCGGACTGGTGCGCGCACTCGACGACGCGGTGCATCGGGTGCGTGCCGACGCCGACCCCGACAGCGGGCTGGTGCGTTTCGGGTTCCCGCTCACGCTGGGCCCGGTCAGTATTCCCTCGCTGCTCGCGCAGTTCCACACCCGCGCGCCGCGGATCCGGTTGCACCTGGTCCAGGCACACGGCGAGGCGCTGGCCGAGCAGGTGCGCGACGGCAGGCTCGACCTCGCGGTGATGATCCCGCCGCCCTCCGACCTGCCGACGGTCGACCTCGGACGTCAGCGCATCGACCTACACGTCTCGCGCGCGCATCCGCTGGCCCGGCGCACCCACATCGACCTCGCGGAACTGGCCGACGAGGCGTTCATCGCGAACCCGCCCAGCTATCAGCTGCGCACACTGCTCGACACCTGGTGTGCCGCAGTGGGTTTCACGCCGCGAGTGGTGTTCGAGATCACCGAGTTCGAAACCCTGCGCGCACTGGTCGCGCTCGGGCAGGGGGTCGCGCTGCTGCCCGCCGCCGAGGTCGCGAACCCCGACCTGGCGGTGATACCCATCGATGGCGAACGCGACCGCGAGGTCGGTCTGGTCTCGGGAGACCATGACTCGACGCTCGCGGTCGCGCGGCTTCGGGAATTTCTGATCGCGCGCCGGGCGGCGATCAGTGGATGAGCAAGGTATCAGTCCTGGGCAACGCCGGCATCGATGCCACGCGCGGCGAGCCACGGGTGCGGATCGATCGGGGCGCCGTAGAGCGAGCCGTCCTGCACGTGCACCTCGTAGTGCAGGTGGGGGCCGGTGGAGTTACCACGGTTACCGACGGTGGCGATGGTCTCACCGGCGCTGACGTGCTGACCCACCTGAACCAGGATGTCGTTCACGTGGCCGAACACACCGATGGTGCCGTCATCCTGCTGGACGCGGACCCACAGGCCGAAGCCCGAAGCCGGACCGGCCTCGATCACGGTACCGTCGGTGACGGCGAAGATGGGTGCGCCGATCGGGTCACCGAAGTCGATGCCGTTGTGCGCGGTGCCCCAGCGGGCGCCGTAGTAGGAGGTCAGCCTGCCGTTGACCGGGCGAACGGTCTGCGGGCGCGGCGGCGGCGGGGGAGCGATGGTCGGCAGCGGCGGCAGCTCGAGGCCAACCGCTTCGCGGTGCTCCTCCCACGCGATCGGGGCGGACGCGGGGGTCTCGGCCTTGGCCTCAGCGGGGGTGTACGCGGTGAAGCGGTACGGCGACTGGCCGGTGTTGATGGCCTCGGTGGCATCCGCGGCGATCGTGGTAGTGGGGACAGGGCTCTCGGGCTCACTGAAAGTGGCGACGGAGGTACCCACGAGTGCGGACAAAGCCACCGCACCCGCGACCACGCCTCCCCAACGACCTGCGAAGGCGTCGGAGACTCGAGCAGATAACGGGTTGGTCACGAACATGGTTATGAACGTAGCTAAACCGTAACCTTCGCGGCCAATCCTGTGGCCGCGATCACGAAGCGCTATAACCCCAGTTGATCTATAACAATACTCTAACGAATAGCCGACATCCTTGGACTCACCGGGTGAAATTCCCCTGGTCAAGATCGTTGCCGAAATTCCGCATCCCGGGGACACTGATTCAGTGGTCGCTAACGGAGTCCGTGCCATCACGGCGTTGTCCGATCCCACCCGGCGCGCGATCTTCGAATCGTTGCCGCAGGGTCCTCGCTCGGTGGCCGACCTTGCCGCCGCCACCGGAATCACCAGCTCAGCCGCGTCGCAGCACCTGCGCGTCCTGCGGGAAGCCCACCTCGTCCGTATGCGCCGCGACGGGAACAGACACCTCTACTCCCTCGACCCCCGCGGCCTCAACGACGCCCGCGACTACCTCGACAAGTACTGGCCCAGCGCCCTGGCGGCCCACGCCGCCGCGCTGCGCGATGCGGCCGGTGCCGACCCGGCTCAGCCCACCCGGCGGTAGCGAGACCTGCCGGATTCGGCCCAGGCCTGCTTGTCCAGCTGCATATCGACCGCCGAGATCACCTCGGGCACCCCGATCCGCAGCAAGCCGGGGTCGGGCGACAGGCCGTCCGGATCGCCGACCTGTCCGGCCCACAGCACCGCATGCCTGCCGAGCAGGTGTGCGGGCGGGCCGCCACGGCGCGGCGGCGTCGGACCGAACAGCAGGACCGTGCGGGTGCCGAACGCCGTCGCCAGATGCGCGACACCGGTATCACCGCTGATCACGAGGGCCGCCTCGGCCACCGTCGCCGCGAGATCGGTGAGGTTCTGCCGACCCGCGAGGACCCGGTCGTCGGGCAAGCCTGCCTGCGCGGCCACCTGTCGGGCGATGTCGTGCTCGAACGGGTCGCCGGTGAGCACCACGTCGCGGCCGAGCACCAGCAGGTGGCGCACCACCGCGGCGAACCGCTCCGGCGGCCACCGGCGCGCGGGCGCACCCGCACCGATGTGGACGACGATGCAATCGCGACGGCTGATGGAGGCGACCGGCGGCACCAACCCGAGGTTGCGCCGATCCGCGTCGATGCCCTCGCCCTCGAGCAGCCGGCACCACCGGTCGACCACGTGCGCGTCGGGATCCCAGCGCGGACCGGCGAGCTTGGGTAAGGCGGGCGTGCGATGACCGATGATTCGCGCGGCCCCGGTATCGGCCAGTGCTCGCGCGCTGGCGCCGTCGGGGCCGTGCAGGTTCACCGCCAATTCGGGCGCGGGACCATCCCAGATCAAGGCGGCCGGATCAGCGGTGGCGACGAGTTCGTCGACCGAGGAGATCAGGTCGACGATCTGCTCCAGCCGATGTGGCGCAGCCAGGACGATCCGGCGCTGTGGTTCGGCCCGGCGCAGGGCACGCAGAGCCGGGACCGCGGCGAGAAGCTCACCGAGGCCCCGAGCTTGCAGCACGAGTACAACCGACACATTCTTCATCTACCCGAGACTGTCGCCGACCAAACTTTCGCGAGGGCAACGATGTGGCGGCCCGCCTCCGGGCTCACTCACCGGGCCGTACCCGATCGCGACACGGTGACAGCTCCAGCTATTTTCCGGAAAACCGGAGCGAGCAGGCATAACATCTCGTTATGACGACAAATACCGTGTTGGGGAGCCCGTTCACGGCTCTTGCCAAGAAGACCTGGCAAACAATTCTGGTCACCGGCCTCCTCGCGGTGATCCTCGGGATCATCGTGCTGGTGTGGCCCGGTCCGTCGCTGCTCGTGGCGGGCATTCTGTTCGGTATCTACATGGTTGTCAGCGGTATCTTCCAGCTCATCGCCGCCTTCACCCATCTGCCGAGCACGAGCTTTCGCGTGTTGTCCTTCATCAGTGGTGTGCTGTCGCTGATCATCGGTGTGTTCTGCTTCCGCGACGACCTCGCCTCGATCGTGCTGCTGGGGCTGTGGATCGGTATCAGCTGGCTGTTCCGCGGCGTCGCCGTGCTGTTCTCCGCGCTCTCGGAGTCGGGCGTGCCCGGCCGCGGCTGGCAGATCTTCTACGGCATCGTCAGCGCGCTGGCCGGTGTCATCCTGATCGTGTGGCCGATCACGTCGCTCGCCACCCTGGTCTGGGTCGTCGGCATCTTCCTGATCATCATCGGTGTCATGGAAGTCATCACCGCCTTCGGCGTCAAGAAGGACGCGCACCTGCTGGACCAGCAGGTGGGCTGACCTCCCCACGGAAAGTTCGTCTGAACCGGCCGGTGCCTTCGGGCACCGGCCGCTTTCGTCTGAACTACGCTTCGCATCCATGGAATTCGTCTACAACGTGGTGGTCGTCAGCCATCTGCTCGGCATGGCCGCGGTGGTCGGTGGCTACGTCGCGTCGCGTCCGGTGGTGTCGGAGCTGATGGTGTGGGGTGCTCGGGCGCAGTTGATCACCGGGGTGATCCTGGCCGGGATGGCTTCGGGCATCGACTCGCTCGACAAGGAACCGGATACGACGAAGCTGGCGGTGAAGCTGGCTGTCTCGGTCGCGGTGGCCGCGTTCGCGGAAATGGGCAGGGGCGATGCGAAGCGGGGCAAGCAGATCGACTGGATGACCGACGCCGCCGGTGGCCTCGCGATCGCGAACGTGCTGGTCGCCGTCCTGTGGACGTGACCGCCGTGCAATTTCTCGGCATCCACCACATCGCGATCATCGCCACCGACTACGCCCGCTCGAAAGGCTTCTATACCGAAATCCTCGGCGGCACCGTTCTCGCGGAGAACTACCGGGCCGATCGCGATTCGTGGAAGCTCGACATCGAGCTGCCCGGCGGGGTTCGCATCGAACTGTTCTCGTTCCCCGACCCGCCCGCACGCCCGAGCAGGCCGGAAGCGGCGGGCTTGCGGCACCTGGCGCTGGCGGTCGCGAGTGTGCCCGCCGCCCTGCGCGAGCTGCGGGCGCGGGGCGTCCGGACCGAGGAACTGCGCACCGATGAACACACCGGCAAGCAGATGGCCTTCTTCTTCGATCCGGACGACCTGCCGCTCGAGCTGTACGAGGCCTGATCAGTCCGTCGCGCGGGCCCGTCGAGCCAATTCGACCGTCGCCGCGCGCAATTGGCTGATCTCCGACAGCGGCGCGGCGTAGCCGACCCTGGTACGAGCCACTCCGCGTGGGGATTCCACGCGCAGGTCGAGGCCGTAGCGGTCGGCGCGCTCGCAGGTGGCGGCGATGGCGTCGGGGAACCCACCCAGCTGCTGCGCCATCGCCAGCAGCGCTTCGGCGTGGTCGGCGTTGAGGTGCGCGATGCCGGGCCCGGCGTGCGCGACGATCGGGTCCGGCTGTGCGGCAAGGTACTCGGCGGCCGAAGCCGAATCCATCCGGCCGTAGCCACCGACCCAGCGCACCCGTTCGATCCGCAGCACCCACAGCGTGAAGTCGCTGTAGTCGATGTAGTACTTGGCCGCCGGGATCGCCGCCAGGTGGGCCGCGCGGGCCGCTTCGGCTTCGGCGCCGGTCGGCCGTTCCACGAAACCCGCGAGGGTGATCCGGGTGCCTGCCAGGGGATCTGCCGGGATATCGGGCGTGACGATCGCGATGCTGGCGCGCGGATCGGCGGCCAGGTTGCGGCCGTGTTCGGCCAGGCGCGACACGCTCAGCACCGGAGCGCCGTCGAGCAATCCGTAGGTGATGAACGACGCCCAGGGTGCGCCGTCGGCGGTGAGGCTGGCCAGCGTGCCGGTATTGGTGCCCGCCGCGATCGTTCGGGCTTCTTCGGCCGGCGAGGGGCGGGCCTCGTTGGCCAGGGGAGCGGTCGGCAGCGGAATGGCAGGTGCGTCGCCCGGGTCGCCGTGGTCGAGAGTCATGGCCACAGCGTATCCACCTGACGCGGGCGGCGGGGCATGCTCGTCAACCAACTGTGCAGCGCCTCGTAGACAGCGTCGTGATTGAGCAGGCTGAAGTGGTTCGCCGCGGGGATGTGCAGGCCGTTGACCGCGTCGAAATCGAGGCGCCTGGTCCGCCCGCGCCCCGACCCGCTTCCGCTGAGAACCATGCCGTCGCCGATGATCACGCCGAGTGGATGTCTCGGGCTGTGGGTGATCGTCGTGGTGACGAAGTAGTGATCGACACCGGGGAGCAGCGGCACTTCCTTGACCGCTCGCGCGCGCAGGGTGTTCACGTCGAGATCGCGCCAGTCCTCGTCGACCAGCGAACCCTGCCGCAGGTCCCGGATGCCGGCGCTGCGCCTGCGCAGCAGTGTGCTCAGCGGCCGGGTCTCTGGCAGCAGTTCGAGTGCGGCCGAAGCGAAGTGCACGAACTGTTCGAGCGGCGCACCGTGGTGTGGTGAACCCAGGCACACCACCTGCCGCACCGATCGCACCCACGCCTGCCCCGTCTCCTCGGCCTGATGGCACGCACTGCGCATGACCAGCCCGCCCATCGAGTGTCCGATCAGGCAGATCTCGTGCACCGGCATCGGCCAGCTGTCGACCAGGCGGGTCAGCAGATCGCTGAGCTGAGCGGCGTTCTCGGAGATGTGCAGGCCGGAATTGAAGCGGACGAAGACCGGGGTGTAGCCGAGGTCGTCTTCGAGGCGCTCGCCGTAGGTGGGGCGGTTACCGAGGCGCCAGGCGTGTTCGGTCTCCACGAGTCCGTGCAGGAGCACGACGAGCCGGGTCGTCGGCACCGGGACATGGGCGGCGAACTGTTCGGGCGGGACCGGGACACCATCGATGCGAAAGGTCATGGGGGAGGCGAGGATCGGGGTCTCGTCTTCCAGCGAGTCACCGATCAGCCCTTGGATCGCGGCCAGTACGCCTGCGCCCCATACGGTGCGCGACGGTGCGGTGAGGCCGGGCAGCTGGACCGCGCTCGCGACCTCGCCGACGACGAAGCCGGTGCCGCTGACGGCCGCGTACACGCCATCGGTGATGGCGTCGTGCACGATCTTCACCGGAGCCGCCGCGGGTCCGACGCCTAACCGCACCGCCGCGAAGACTCGATCGGAGATGGCGCGGTGGATGGCCGCGATCCCGTCGACCGCGCCGACGAACTCGTCACCGGCGAGCCGTGTGAGCGCCTGTACTTCGGCCTGGGATTGGGGGAGCTGCTCCGTCACAGGCTTGAGAGTACAACTGTGCACTGAAAGGTGTTGAGTTCGGGGCAGCTTCGAGACCTGCGACGATGCCCGGCCGTCAGGTCTGGGGAAGATCACAAAGAACATCGTGATACTGCGATATGCGCATTCAACCATGTGTTTGGCACAGGCTGACAAAGAAGAACCGGCTGCGCCGGCGGGCTCGGGACGGCGGGGGTTCCCGCCGTCCCGGTGATCACGGCCTGTTCATGATCGCGTACCAGAGCGCGCCCATCGTGCCGAGCACGAACAGGGGAGAGATCACCCAGGTCTCGACCCGGTTCCCGGTCCGCTCGATCAGCGGCACCCGGGTGCGCAACGGAAACGGCCACAGCAATCGGCAGCCCCGATCTGTCAGGCAGTCACCGAGCAGGTGGGCCAGACATCCCAGGCCGACGCAGATCGGGAGCCACACGGGCCGGTCGACGATCCAGTGATCGACAGCGAACGTCCCCGCCGTCGCCAGCACGATCACCGTCCCGTAGGTCCGCACACTCTTCCCCGGCGGGCACAGGTGCAGCGACCGCACCGCCAGCGCGAGCAGGAAGAACACCAGGCCGAGCGTGAACGGCCGACCGAGATAGTGCTCGCCCGCCCAGGTCGCCGCGACCGCGACGACGACGAACAGCAGTGAATGGGTCCCGTGTCGATGTCCACCCGACACCCAGGAGATCAACCGGCACAGGTGATGGGACACCGGGCCGAGCACGTGCGAGATGGTGCCGCTGGGGTGATCCGCGTCCGGCAGCAGCGCGGCACCCGCGGTGAGCAGCGTGCCCATGATGAGTTCGGCGATGCCGAATCGCGTTGTGTCGCTGTCGAACAGGGGGAAAGCGGCGACCGTGAGTGGTAGCGCGGCGGCTGTACCGGCCCAGGCCAGCGCCCCACTCGTCGCATGTGAATGTCCTAGCACCCCGCAACGTTAGAGTACGTCACGACTTCGGCGCATATGCCGTGGACAGCGCTGGAATGCGGGGCGCGCCTGGATCGTTGGGGCAGGGGAGCTACCCAACGAGAGGACCATGATGAACGCTTTCAACGACCAGGTGATCGCCGAGTTCCGCGCCAACGAAGGCCGCGTCGGTGGCATGTTCGAAGGCAACGACGCCATGGTGATCATCACCACCACCGGCGCGAAGTCCGGGCGCGCGATCACCAATCCGCTGGTATTCCTGCCCGACGGGGACCGGATCGTGCTGATCGCCTCCAACGGTGGCGCCGACAAACACCCGGCCTGGTACCACAACCTCGTCGCCGACCCGGAACTCACCCTGGAGGTGGGGACCGAAACCTACCGGGGCAAGGCCGAACTCGTCGCGGATCCCGAGCGCACCGCCCTCTACGACCGGATGGTCGAGCGGTTGCCCGGCTTCGCCGAGTACCGCGACAACACCAGCCGCGAGATCCCCGTCTTCGCGGTGTACCGAACGAGTTAACAGCGCGCTCGAGCGGAATGGTTGCCGGGGTGGGTGAGCTGCTGGTTCTATCGCCCGGTGACCGAAACCATCGACGTGCCACGCATTGTCCACGCCTCCCGCGACATCGCGGCGAGCACCGCCGCGATCTTCGACCTGATCGCTGATCCCGAGCAGCAGCCGCGCTGGGACGGCAACGACAACCTCGCGCAGGCGAGCGCGGGCCAGCGGGTGCGCGCCGTCGGTGACGTGTTCACCACGACGCTGACCAACGGTGCCGACCGCGACAACCACATCGTCGAGTTCGAGGAGGGGCGCCGCATCGCGTGGAACCCGTCCGAGCGTGACAAGACCCCGCCCGGACACCTGTGGCGCTGGGAACTCGAGCCGATCGACGAGACCCACACCCGGGTGACCCACACCTACGACTGGACCGCACTGCACGACGAGCTGCGTCAGGTGCGGGCCAAGGCCACCACCGCCGACAAGCTCCAGGCGTCGGTGGACCGGCTGGCCGAGCTCGCCGAGTCCTGACGAGAGCGAAAAAACCCGCCACCCCCCCGGCGCCCCCCCACCCCGCGCTGTACCCCTTGGCCCCCGGCAAGACCACCCTCCGCCCCCCCCCCCACCACCCCCCCACCGGCCGCCGCCGGGTGATCGGCTCCTTCCTGCAC
>NZ_JBHXNJ010000001.1:1052365-1059325 GCF_042719655.1 Nocardia sp. NPDC058518 | reverse complement strand
GCGACGCACAGTGCGCCGCAGGGTGTTTCGCTGGCCGGATCAGGCGGTGATGTCGAACCGGTCCAGGTTGCTCACCTTGGTCCACGCGGCGACGAAGTCGTGGACGAACTTCTCCTTCGCGTCGTCGGTCGCGTAGACCTCGGCCACGGCTCGCAGCTGCGAGTTGGAGCCGAACACCAGGTCCACCCGGCTACCGGTCCAGGTGACGGCGCTGGAGGCGCGGTCGCGACCTTCGTAGACGTTGTCGTCGGTCGCCGACGGTGTCCACTCGGTACCCATGTCGAGGAGGTTGACGAAGAAGTCGTTCGTCAGCGCACCCGGGGTCTGGGTGAACACGCCGAGCGGCGAGGACTGGTAGTTCGCGCCGAGCACCCGCAGACCACCGATCAACACGGTCATCTCCGGCGCGCTGAGCGTGAGCAGGTTCGCCTTGTCGATGAGCAGGAACTCCGCGGGGATCTGCGCGTCCTTGGACACGTAGTTGCGGAACCCGTCGGCCGCCGTCTCGAGCGCGTCGAACGACTCGACGTCGGTCTGGGCCTGGGTCGCATCGGTGCGGCCGGGCGTGAACGGCACCGTGACCGGGAAACCGGCGGCCTGGGCTGCCTGTTCGACACCGACCGCACCGCCGAGGACGACCAGGTCGGCGAAGGACACCTGCGCACCGCCGGTGGCGTTGAACGTGTCCTGGATGCCTTCGTAGACCCGCACCACCTGGGCGAGCTCATCGGGCTGGTTGACCGCCCAGCCGGCCTGGGGCTGCAGCCGGATCCGGCCACCGTTGGCACCGCCGCGCTTGTCGCTGCCGCGGAACGACGAGGCCGCCGCCCACGCCGTCGTCACCAGCTGGGCGATGGACAGTCCGGCGGACTGGATCTGGCCCTTGAGGGTGGCGACCTCGGAGTCGCCGATGAGCGGGCCGTTCTGGGCGGGAACCGGGTCCTGCCAGAGCAGCTCTTCGGACGGGACCAGCGGGCCGAGGTAGCGCGCGACCGGGCCCATATCGCGGTGGGTCAGCTTGTACCAGGCGCGGGCGAACGCGTCGGCGAACTCCGCGGGGTTGTCCAGCCAGCGGCGGGTGATCGGCCCGTAGATGGGGTCGAGCCGCAGCGAGAGGTCGGTGGTCAGCATGACCGGTGCGCGCTTCTTGCCCGGGATGAACGGGTCGGGCACGGTGTCGGCGCCCGCGCCGTCCTTCGGGATCCACTGGTGCGCGCCCGCCGGGCTCAGCGTCTGCTCCCACTCGTACCCGTACAGGGTCTCGAGGAAGTTGTTGTCCCAGGTGATCGGTGTGCTGTTCCAGATGCCTTCCAGGCCACTGGTGATGGCGTCCTCGCCGACGCCGGTGCCGAAGCTGCTCTTCCAGCCCAGCCCCTGCAGTTCCAGCGGCGCGGCTTCCGGTTCGACACCGACCAGATCGGCGTCGCCCGCGCCGTGGGTCTTGCCGAAGGTGTGGCCGCCTGCGATCAGCGCGGCGGTCTCCTCGTCGTTCATCGCCATCCGGGCGAAGGTCTCGCGGATGTCGATGGCGGCGGCGATCGGATCCGGATTGCCGTTGGGGCCTTCGGGGTTGACGTAGATCAGGCCCATCTGGACCGCGGCGAGCGGACGCTCGAGGTTGCGTTCACCGGTGTAGCGTTCGTCGCCGAGCCAGGTGCGCTCGGGACCCCAGAACACGTCTTCCTCCGGCTCCCACGCGTCGACGCGGCCGCCACCGAAACCGAAGGTCTCGAAGCCCATCGACTCGAGGGCGACATTGCCGGTGTAGACGATGAGGTCGGCCCACGAGAGCTTGCGGCCGTACTTCTTCTTCACCGGCCACAGCAGGCGGCGCGCCTTGTCCAGGCTGGCGTTGTCGGGCCAGCTGTTGAGCGGGGCGAAGCGCTGCATGCCCGCGCCCGCGCCGCCGCGGCCGTCACCGACCCGGTAGGTGCCCGCGGAGTGCCAGGCCATCCGGATGAAGAACGGGCCGTAGTGGCCGAAGTCGGCGGGCCACCACGGCTGCGAGGTCGTCATGACCTCCTCGATATCGGCTTTCACCGCGGCCAGGTCGAGGGTGGCGAACTCGGCCGCGTAGTCGAAGTCTTCGCCCATCGGGTTCGCGACGGCCGGATTCTTCTGCAGGAGAGTGAGATTGAGTTGGTTCGGCCACCAGTCACGGTTGCTGCCACGCGCGTCGGTGGACGCGAACGGACGATGCATGACGGGGCAACCACTGTCACCGGGTTCCGTTTGGGCTTCCGCGATAGGTGGGTGTTCCTCGGGCACGGTGAATCCTTTCAGGAGAGTGATGGTGATGTCGTGCAGTCGGGGCACCTGCCCCAGTAGATGACCTCGGCCTCGTCGACGACGAAACCGCGGTCATCGGGGGGAGTCAGACAGGGCGCGTCGCCGACAGCGCACTCGACATCGACGATCACCCCGCAGGATCGGCACACCAGGTGATGATGGTTGTCACCGACGCGGGTCTCGTAGCGCGCGACGGTGCCCATCGGCTGGATCCGCCGGAGCAGTCCGGCGCTGGTGAGTGCCCGCAGTACGTCGTAGACGGCCTGCTGGCTGACGGCACCGAGGGTGTCTCTGACTCGGCTCAGAATGGTGTCCGTGTCGGCATGCGGATGCTGGTGCACTGCGGTGAGCACCGCCAGGCGTGGCGCGGTGACGCGCAGTGAGGCTGCGCGCAGCATCTGTTCGAAGTCCGATATTGTGGACACATTCCAGATTATGACTCATTCCAGAAATCGGGGCAAGGTTTCCGGGCTGACATTTTGCGCGTTTCGCGCGATACTTGGCGAGAAGGCCGGTCGGGGAGACCGGTCCATGAGTCCGGGGTGGGAACGATGTCGAATCGCCAATGGTATGCCGCGTCCGCGATCGCGGTGGCCGTTCTGGTAGCGGGCTGTGGGAGTTCGGGGGAGTCCGTCGGCGCCGCGCCGACGAGCGGTTCCGCGAAGGCGACCACGACGGTGCGCACCACCACCCCCGCGCCGCCGGTGCTGAATCGGCGCGGTGAGAACGGTGCGGTGGTGCAGCAGGACGGGCTGGTCGGTGCGGGCAAGCTCGACATCGTCAACGGCAACAGCGACGACTTCGCGGTCGTGGTGACCAACGGCGATCCCAAGAAGCCGCAGGCCACGATCTACGTGCAGGGCAATTCCAACGCCACGCTCAACGGTATCGACGGCACCTACTACGTCTATCTGAAGACCGGCAAGGATTGGGACGAGGCGGCGCTCGCCTTCACCCGCGAGCGCGAATTCCAGAAGTTCGACGACGCGTTCGACGGTGACTCCGACTGGGAGATCACGCTGCAGCCCTCGATCGGTGGCAACGCCAGCACCAGCGACGTACCCTCCTTCTGACCGCGGTGTGAGGCCACAGAACTGTGAACTGTGCCAAGGAATGCCCGGTCCGCCTGCGCGTCGACTAGCCTGCCGGGTGTCCGTTCCCCGAACGAAGGTGATTCATAGTGACTTCCGTCGTCGATGTCCCGCCCGTCGATGCCCCTGATACCGCGTCGAAGGTAGGGCACTACTACCGGGTCGAAGGCGTCTATGAGGTCGGTCGCGAGAAGATCCGCGAATACGCGCGCGCGGTTCAGGACTTCCATCCCGCGCACTGGGAGGACGAGGCGGCCGCCGCGCTCGGCTATTCGGGCCTGGTCGCGCCTCTGACGTTCGTCTCGATTCCGGCGATGGCGGCCAACAAGCTGCTGTTCGAATCGGTGGTCGTCGGCTACGACATGTTCGTGCAGACCGAGCAGGTCTTCGAACAGCACAAGCCGATCGTGGCCGGTGACCGTCTCGTGGTCGACGTGGAGCTGTCCTCGGTGCGCACGATCGCGGGCAAGGACCTGATCACCGTCACCAACACCTTCGTCGACGAACTCGGCGAGACCGTGCACATCATGCACACCACGGTCGTCGGTATCACCGGTGACGACGGGGTGGATCCCGCGATCACCGCCGCGGTGGAGAACATCATGCTCCACGGTGTGAGCATCTTCAGCGCCGACAAGAGCGCCGCCGTGGAGACCACCCTGCGTCCCGAGGGTGAGGTTCCGCTGTCCGTCGCGGGCGCCGCCCGCGTGCCGAACACCACGATGTCGTTCGACGAGCTCACCGTCGGCGACGAACTCCCGCTCCGCGATGCCCGCGTCTCGCGCGGTGACCTCGTCAATTACGCCGGCGTATCCGGCGATGGCAACCCGATCCACTGGGACGAGAAGATCGCCGCGATGGCGGGCCTGCCCGACATCATCGCCCACGGCATGCTCACCATGGGTGTGGGCGCGGGCTTCGTCTCCGCCTGGTCCGGCGACCCCGGCGCCGTCACTCGCTACGGCGTTCGCCTGTCGACCTACACGATCGTCGGCAGGGAGGGCGGCCAGGTCGAGTACACCGGCCGCGTGAAGTCGCTCGACCCGGCCACCCGCACCGCGGTCATCGCCATCATCGCGAAGTCCGGCGGTCGCAAGATCTTCGGCCTCGCCACCGCGAACCTGCGCTTTCGCTGATCCCGGCGCGGTGGACCCGAACTCGTGATCGGGTTCACCGCGGCGCGGTGGCGACCTCGGATCGCGGTGTGGCATCCGGGATTTCGGCCGCGACCGGCTGCACCCGCACCCACGTGCTGTTGACCGCCGACGCGCCCGAGAGCGGGTCGGTGCGTGCCGGGTCGTGCAGCAGGTTGACATTGACGCCCGGCAGCGCGGCCGCGACGGTCCAGCCCACCCCGGGTTCGCGATGCCCCCAGCCGTGCGGGATCGCGACCACGCCGGCGCGAATATCGTCGCTGATCTCCACCGGAGCCACGATCGAACCGACGGGTGATTCGATCGTCGCCGGATCACCGTCGGCGAGACCACGGGCGGCGGCGTCGTCGGGATGGATGAGCACGGTGCAGCGGTCGCGGCCCTTCACCAGCGACGGGATGTTGTGCAGCCAGGAGTTGTTGCTGCGCAGGTGACGTCGTCCGATGAGCTGGAGGTCGAAGCCGGACTCGGCCGCCGCGGTCGACTCGTCGAGGACCGTGCGCACCGCCGCCAGGAAATCCGGGGGCGCCAGGTGTGTCTTGCGGTCGCTGGTGCCGATCAGTTCGGGCAGCCGTGGCCGCAACGGGCCGAGATCGACACCGCCCGCCGCGTCACGAATCCTTTTGAGCGTCAACCCGTTTCGTCCGCGCCGCAGGACGCCGTAGGGGCCTGTCGCGACGGCAGCTGCCGTCAATCGCAGTGGGCTGACCTGTTCGAACGCGGCGTTGAGCGCGCGTCCGGTGAGCTTTCGCACCGGCAGCGGCACCAGTTCGGTCACCAGCCGGGCCAGGATCTGCCAGTCCTCCAGCCCATCGGCCGGCGGATCGAAAACCTTGGCGTCGTAGCGGGCGTTGTTGCGAACGCTGAAAATCGGGAACAGCAGGCTCAGTTCCTCGCGTTCCAGCGCCGAGACGGGCGGCAGGATGAAATCGGCGTGCCGGGTCGTCTCGGTGACGTACATGTCGACAGCCACGTAGAAATCCAGTGATTCCAGCGCGGTATCGAGCTTGTCCGCCTGCGGTGTCGAGAGCACCGGATTGCCCGCGTAGGTGATCATCGCCTTGATCTGGCCCGGTCCGGCGGTGAGGATCTCCTCGGCGAGCACCGCGACGGGCAGTTCGCTGCGGAACGACTTGTGCGCGCCGGAGCGGTCGGTCCACGCGCCGTGGCCCATCGGCAGGTACTTCGCGTACCGGGCGGCGTCGACGACGGGGGTCGCGAACATCTGACCGCCCGCGCGATCGAGATTTCCGGTCACCGCGTTGATCGTGTTGACCAGCCAGTGGGTGAGCGTGCCCGTCACCTGCTGACACACCCCGATCCGCGCGTACACCACCGCCGACGGCGCCGCCGCGTGGTCACGGGCCAGCCGCCTGATGGTGTCGGCGTCGACGCCGGCCAGTGGTGCCATCCGTTCCGCGGTGGTGTCGGCGACCAGCTCGGTGAGCTCGTCCCAGCCGGTGCAGAGCGCGCGCACCGCCCGTTCGTCGCACAGTTCTTCGGTGACCAGCACATGCAGCATCGCGAGCAGCAGATAGACATCGCCGCCGGGACGGACCGCCACGTGTTCGTCTGCCAGCCGGGCCGTTTCGGTGCGGCGCGGGTCGATCACGACGACGGTGCCGCCACGGGCGCGGACTGCCTTGATGCGCGATTTCGCGCCGGGCATGGTGGTGATCGATCCGTTGGATACCGCGGGATTGGCGCCGAGTACCACCAGCCGGTCGGTGCGGTCGATATCGGTGATCGGCATGAGAACGTTCGAACCGAACATCCGCCACGCGACGAATTCCTGCGGGAACTGATCGATCGAGGACGCGGAGAAGAAGTTGCGGGTGAGCAGGACGGCCCGGAGCAGCGCTCCGTACATCACCGAGGAGCTGTGCGCGGCCGGGTTGCCGATGTACATCCCGATGGCGCTGGGACCGTGCGCCGACCGCACCGCGCGTAAACGCTGCCCGATCTCGCGGAATGCCTCGTCCCAGCCGACCGGTTGGAAGGTGTCGCCGACGCGGCGCATCGGTGTCCGCAGCCGGTCCGGATCGTGGTGCAGACCGCCCATGGCCGTCGCCTTCGGGCAGATGTAGCCCTTGGACAGCACGTCGTCCGGATTCCCTTCGATGCGGGTGACCCGCGAATCCTCGACCGTGACCAGAATTCCACAGTGTGCCTCGCACAATGTGCACTGCCGTGCAATGGTCGTGCTGTCCACAGCTTTCCCACCCTCCGCTGAATGCGCTCACACCACGGTAGCGCGACCGGAGGGCTCGGCAGATCCGTCTACGGTCGGATTTCCGCGCAGCCGGACCCCGCTCGAACGTCATCTTCGACTCCGCGGTTCCCGACCGTGCGACCTGGGGCTGAGCGGGCCGGACGGGGGGGGGGGGCCCGGGGGGCCGCCCGCGGCACGCGCCTGTTCCCAGACC
>NZ_JBHXNJ010000001.1:968812-1052355 GCF_042719655.1 Nocardia sp. NPDC058518 | reverse complement strand
AGTGTCTCGCGGGGTGCCACCCTGGGGCTCTGTGGGGGGGGGGGGCGCGGGAGGCGCCGCGACCGCTGGGTCGCCGACCGTTCGGGTCAAGCGGAAACTGCTGCGCCCCCCGATTTTTCGGGCGCGGCGGCAGCGGGTTCGCCGACGCCGGGCGATTCGACCGGTGGCCCGCTCTGCGATCCGGACCGTACAGCGAAGCCGATGAGCCCGGCGAGGACCGCGACCCCGGCGGTCACGTACCAGGCGCGCTGGAAGGCGTCGAGCGTGGCGGCCGGGGTGTCAGGGGTGCCCAGCATGGCTACCAGGACCGCGACGCCGACGGCGAGGCCGAGTTGGCGGGCCATGCTCAGGACGGCCGATCCTGTCGCGAAGCGTTGCGGGGGAAGGTTTCCCGCACCGACGGCGAACGCGGTCGGCAGGGTCAGCCCGACGCCGAGGCCGGTCAGCAGCATCCCGCCGAGTAGACCGCCCACATAATCCGGTGCCAGTTCGGCCGCGCGCGCCCACCACAGGAGGCCACCGCCGAAGGCGAGCCCGCCTGCCGCGATCACCGGGCCCGCGCCGATTCGGGCGATGAGCTTGCCCGCGGCGACGGCGACGAACGGCACGACCAGTGGGCCGGGCGCGATCGCCAGCCCGGTCTGCAACGCCGACCACCCCCACACGTTCTGCGCCCAGAGCGTGACCGAGAGCAGCATGGCCGCGAACGCGATCTGGAACACCAGCGAATTCGCCCCCGCGAGAACGAAATTCGGAACCCGGAGCAGGGCTGGGTCGACGATCGGGCTGTGATGGCGAGCCGAGCTCACCACGAAGACCACACCGAGGGCGAGCGCGACAGCGAACGCGGCGAGCACCCCGGTGGAGGTCCAGCCCCATTCGGGACCTTGGACGATGGCCAGGATCAAGGACCCGACCGCGCCGATCAGCGCTCCCGCGCCCAGCAGATCGGGCAGCGGACCACCCCCGGCGGGCGGGCACGGCAGCTTGCGCACGCCGATCGCGAGAGCGGCCAACCCGATCGGCACGTTCACGAGAAACACCCAGCGCCAGTCGATTTCGACCAGCAGCCCGCCGAGGACCGGGCCGAGCGCCGCACCGAGACCGCCGAAGGCGACCCACAGCCGCACCGCGCTCGCACGTCGCTCCGGTGGTGTCGCCGCGAGCACGAGGGCGAGCGAGGACGGCGTGAGGAGCGCGCATCCCACGGCCTGGACGACACGGAAGGCGATGAGCGACTCCACGTTCCAGGCCGCCGAGCACAGCGCCGACCCGATCACGAAGATCGCCAGGCCGGTGAGGAAGGTGCCGCGGTTACCGCTGCGGTCGCCGAGCCGACCGGCGGGAACGAGCAGGGCGGCGAAGACGATGGCGTAGAGGTTGAGCACCCAGGACAATTCGGTCAGTCCGGCGTCGAAGTCGGCTGCCATGGCGGGCATGGCGACATTGACGATGAAGAGGTCAAGGCTCGACAACAGCACACCGATGGAGACGATGGCGAGCACCAACCGCGGGTTCGTCTCCCGTGACGGGGCAACGGATTTCATGATCGAGCTCCCGTTCAGCCGAGGACGCGGCGGGTTTGACGGGCGGTGGCGAGCAGCACGCCGGCACCGTCCCAGATATCGGTGTCATCGACCGACCAGCCGCCGCCGGAACTGACGTTCGCGGCGCGGACCAGCACAGGTGCGTCACCGAGGTCGACGAGGTCGGCGTGGAGTTGCAGCGACAGGGTGACGGTCGGGACGGCGACCGGCGCGGTGAGCAGTGGGAACAGCCCGGGTGGGAGCGCGTCGGCGAGAACGGCCAGACTCGGCGCGTCGATGGGCAGCGCGGGGTCGAGCGCGATCCAGGCACACATCATCGCCTCATCCGCGCCGCTGAGGGGCAACGGGCCTGCGGCGGGGCGGATGACGAAATGCGCGCCGACGGGGACGATCTCGGGGGGCAGCTGGAACAGCGCGCAGTCCTGCGGAGCCGCGACGTGGGGCGCGGGCCGGGCGCTGTGGGCGGGGATCGCCGTCGCGCCGGGCGCGCCGAGGGTGACGGTGGCCGCGGCGACCGGCGCACCGTCCTGTTCGGCCATCACGTCCAGGATCGTCGTGCTGCGCCCGACGGTGTGTTCGGTGGCGCGCAGGGTGAACGCGCCGGTCGCCGGTCTGCCGAGGAACCGGACATCGGCGGCGCGCACAGGGAAGTCGCGCGAGCTCGCCCGCTGGGCGACCTCGATCAGGAGCCCGGCGAGCGCGCCGCCGTGCGGGCCGGTCCAGCCGCGCCACGAATCGTCGACAACGGCATTCCACTGCCCGGATTCCCCGGTAGTGAGGGCGAATTGTGCGCCGAGACGCCCAGTGAGTTTCATCATGCAACTCACATTAGATTGGTGAGTTCTTTCATGCAACCGACTACACTCGGGTCATGCGGCGCACCAGCTTCGAAGACATGAACTGCTCCCTGGCTCAGTGCCTGGAGGTGGTCGGGGAGTGGTGGACATTGCTGATCGTGCGCGACGCCCTCTTCGGCGTGACCCGTTTCGATGACTTCCGCGAGCGCCTCGGCATCGCCCGCAATGTGCTCAC
Source organism: Nocardia sp. NPDC058518 (assembly GCF_042719655.1). Taxonomy (NCBI): domain Bacteria; kingdom Bacillati; phylum Actinomycetota; class Actinomycetes; order Mycobacteriales; family Nocardiaceae; genus Nocardia; species Nocardia sp. NPDC058518. Next base: position 1,049,776 of record NZ_JBHXNJ010000001.1, on the reverse strand, counting down.
CCAGCGACTCGACGGCCTCGTCGAACACGGGATCATGACCAGAGAGCCCTATCAGGACAACCCCGTCCGCTACGACTACCGCCTGACCGACAAGGGTCGCTCCCTCTGGCAGGTGGTCACCGCGATGCGCCAGTGGGGCGACGAATGGGCCGCCCCGAACGGTGCCCCGGTCGAGGCGCTGCATCGCGGCTGCGGCCATGTCGCCACGATCGAGCCGACGTGCTCGCACTGCGGGGAGCGGGTCAACGGCCGCGACCTGAAACCGGTGGACGGCCCCGGCGCGGGTGAACGTTCCCTGTTGCCCGCATCGCTACGCGGGTAACGGTGCCGCTGCTCGGCTGGTGCTCGTCGGCCCGGCCGAGTCGGCCGGATATCGTTGTCGGACAGCCGGTTCCGTGAGTTCAGCCGCGCAGGCCGCGGAGGGCGGTCTCGACCACGCGATCGGCGAATTCCGTGGTCAGGGTGCCCGTGCGCAGTAACCACCGGTCCATCAGTGGACCCCAGATCATCGCGATGGCCACGTCGAGGTCGAGGTCGGCGGCGATCTGGCCCGCGGCCTGCGCGGCGGCCAGTCGGCGGCGTTTGAGGTCGTCGACGGGGCCTTGGAGGCGTTCGACGTAGGTGGCGGCCAGGGTGGTGTCGTGCATGATGGCGCTGGTCAGGCCGCGCAGGGGGAGGTCGAAGCGGGGGTCGGCGAGTTCGGCGACGGTGGCACGAAGGACGAGTTTCAGGTCGGCTTCCAGGTCGCCGGTGTCGGGCAGGCCCGGTGTCGCGTCGTCGCCGGTCTCGCTGAGCATCAGGAAAGCGTCGAGCAGGACGGCGCCCTTGGACGGCCACCACCGGTAGATCGTCTGCTTGCCGACCCCTGCCCTGGCGGCGATCGCCTCGATGGTCAGCTTGTCGAACCCGATCTCGCCTGCCAGCTCGAAGGCGGCGGACAGGATCGCGCGCCGGGATCCCTCGTTGCGCCGGGTCGCGTCGGCCGGGGGCCGGGGCGCGGGGTTCACCTGCTGACTCATGCCGCCATCGTAGCAACGAAAGAGACGAGACGTTGCGTCTTGACAAGGCGGCGATCCGGTGGCATTCTCTGATCATCAGACGAGACGCAACGTCTTGTCTAGGCAAGGAGGATCACCATGACCACCGCCGGTACCACCGCATCCCGTGTCTGGTTCATCACCGGAGCGAGCCGCGGTCTCGGCCGTGCCTTCGCCGAAGCCGCACTGGCGGTGGGGGACCGGGTCGCCGCCGCCGCTCGCACCGGATCCGCGCTCGACGAACTCGCCGCCGCCTATCCGGGGCAGGTCCTGCCGCTGACCCTCGACGTCACCGATCGCGCCGCGGTGCACACGGCCGTCGATGCCGCTGTCGCCCATTTCGGCCGTCTCGACATCGTGGTCAACAACGCGGGCACCCTGTCGATGGGCATGATCGAGGAATTCACCGAAACCGAGGCCCGCGCGCAGATGGAGGTCAACTTCTTCGGCGCGCTGTGGGTGAGCCAGGCCGTGCTCCCGCACCTGCGCGCCCAGCGCGGCGGGCACATCGTGGCAGTCTCGAGCATCGGCGGACTCGCCGGGTTCCCGCTGTCGGGCATGTACGCCGCGAGCAAATTCGCACTGGAGGGAATGACCGAGGCCCTGGCCATGGAAGCTGCGGAATTCGGTGTGCGGGTGAGCATTCTGCAGCCGGGCGGGTACTGGACCGACCTGTATTCGGCGATGGCGAACACCACGCCGATCGAGGCCTACGCCCCGCTACGGGCCCAGCTCGAGGCGCAGTGGGCCGAGGGTTCGGTCGACAGCGAACCGGCCCTGGCGGCCGAGGCGCTGCTCACGCTCGTCGGCTCCGAGGAACCGCCGCTGCGCCTGCTGCTCGGAAACATGGTGTACGACTTGGCCTTCGACCTCGCGCGCGCCAAGATGGCCACCTGGTCGGCCTGGGAGCAGACCAGCCGAGCCGCGGAGCGGGCAGTAGCCGCGCCGGGCTCGGCCTAGCCGCTCAGGTGGTGACCGGAGTCCGGGCGGCGCGATCGATCAGGTACTCGACCAGGTGAGTCAGCACCGCCTTGGCCGAGGGTCGATCGCGCGCGTCGCACAGGATCACCGGCGTGTTCGGATCCAGGTCGAGCGCGTCACGCACTTCGTCGACGGTGTAGCGCGGGGCACCGTCGAAGCAGTTCACCGCGATCAGGAACGGCAAGCCGCGCCGCTCGAAGAAGTCGACCGCCGCGAACGAATTGCTCAGCCGCCGTGTGTCGGCCAGCACGATCGCGCCGAGGGCGCCACGGCACAGCTCGTCCCACAGGAACCAGAAGCGGTCCTGTCCGGGCGTGCCGAACAGGTACAGCACCAGGTCCCGGTCGATGGTGATGCGACCGAAGTCGAGCGCGACGGTGGTCGTGTGCTTCTGCTCCACGCCCGACAGATCGTCGACACCGGTGCTGACCTCGGTGATCAGCTCTTCGGTCCGCAGCGGCGCGATCTCGCTGATCGCGCCGACCATGGTGGTCTTGCCGACGCCGAAGCCGCCGGCGATGAGGATTTTGACCGAGGCGGCCATGTGCTGGTCGCCTACGGACATCGGGTCAAAGTTTTCGGATGCCATCCAGAACCGCTCGCAATATGTTGAGGTCACCGGTACCGGCCTCGGCCGCTACCGGAGCCCGGAAGATGAGGTGGCCCTCGGCGATGAGATCACCGACGAGGATCTTGGTCACCGCCAGAGGCAGTTTCAGCACGGCCGAGACCTCGGCCACCGACTGCGGACGCTTGCACAATCGTGCAATCGTCGTGTACTCGGGTTCTGGTTTGCGCAGGGTGGGGGCGGGATGTACCGCTACCACCACCGTGAGCATGTCCAGGTCGTGCGCCGCGCCCATGGTGCGGCCGCGGGTCACCGCGTACGGCCGGACCAGGGGTCCGGCCGCGTCGTCGAACCACGGATCGCCGAGTCGAGTCATAGTCGAAACTTTCTATAGCTGCGCATGCCCGTGCCGGGGCTCCGTCGACAGATAGCTGCCGACCCGCTGCACGGTGAGATTCATTTCGTAGGCGACCATGCCGAGATTGGCGGACTCGTTGGCTTGCAGTGCCAGACAAGCATTTTCACCTGCCGAGGTGACGAAGAGTACCGCGCGATCGAGCTCGATCACCGCTTGGCGCACGCCGCCGCCGTCGAACCGGCTACCCGCGCTGCGCGCGAGACCGTAGAGGGTCGAGGACATGGCGGCGAAGTGTTCGGCGTCTTCACGCTTCATCTGCGAGGAGCGTCCGAGCAGCAGTCCGTCGGTGGACAGCACAACCGCGTAGCGGACCCCTGCCAGCCGGTCGACGAGATCGTCGAGTAGCCAGTTGAGATCACCGGGGGAAGAGTTCACCTCAGCCTTCCTGTTCGTCCTGGTTCGATGTGGTCTGTTGTTTGCGACCCTGACGGGTGCCGTTCTCGATCGCGGACATGATGTCGCGCGCCTGTTCTGCGGAGCGGGGGCGCTCGGGCACCGATGGCGTCTCTGCGGCGGGCTCGGTGAGCTCGGGCGCCAGATTCGTCTGCCTGCTGCGGCGCGGCAGCGCGGGGCGTTCGTCGGAGTCGGTGTCGTAGCGCGGGGTCTGCACGGCGGGTGCATCCGGGGCAGGCGCCATCGGACGTGGGGTCGGCGGGTCGGCAACCAGCGTCGCGACCGACGCCGGTGCCGATTCGAGGGCGGCGAGCGGTCCCGAATCCTGCGGCGCGGGCAGGCCGCGGCGCAGCGGGCCGGTCATCGTGGGCGGCGTGCCCGCCAGATCGGCCTCGCCCGCCAGCAACTGCTGGGGGATCAGCACGATGGCACGGATGCCGCCGTAATCGGATTCGCTCAGCCGCACCGACACACCGTGCGCGAGGGCGAGGCGGGCGACCACGAACAGGCCGAGGCGCGAGTCCGAGGACAGCGTGCCGACACCGAAGTCCGGCGGATCGGCCAGCATGTTGTTGTAGCGGACCAGGTCGTCGGCGCTCATGCCCATGCCCTGGTCGGTGATCTCGACGACCACACCCTTGCCGACGATATTGCCGCCCGCCTCGACCCGCGACTGCGGCGGGGAGAACGCGGTGGCGTTGTCGACCAGCTCGGCGAGCAGGTGCACGAGGTCGGCCACGACGGTGCCGACGACACTGACCTCGGGCAGTTTGGTGACCCGCACGCGCGCGTAGTCGAGCGTTTCACCGATGGCGCTGCGCACCACGTCCATCACGGGCACCGGCTGACGCCACTGCCGGCCCGGGCGACCGCCGCCGAGGATGATCAGGTTCTCGGCGTTGCGGCGTTCGCGGGTGGCCAGGTGGTCGAGCCGGAACAGGGTCTCGAGCAGCGCCGGATCCTCTTGGCGGCGTTCGGCTTCGTCGAGGATCTCGAGCTGGCGGTGCACCACGATCTGGCTGCGATGGGCGATGTTGAGGAACACCGCGCGCACACCCTCCCGTGTACGGGCCTCGTCGACCGCGGCACCGATCGCCGCCGCGGCGGCGTGTTCGAAGGCCTTTGCGACCTGACCGATCTCGTCGTGCCCGAAGTCCAGGGTGGGGGCGGTCTCGGCCGGATCGACCTCGCCGCCGTCGCGCAGGGTGCGCATGGTGGCGGGCAGTTTCTCGTCGGCGAGTTGCAGTGTGGCAGTGCGCAGGCGGCGCAGGCGGCGGATGATCCGGTTGGCCAGGATCACCGCGACCATGAAGACGAGCGCGCTGAGCGCGAGCACGCCGCCGCCGGCCAGCGCGGCGTTCGTCTCGGCTTTGCGAGCGGAGTCCTCGGCGAGCTTCTGGACGTGGTCGTTGTAGCCGGCATACGAGTCGAGCAGGCTCCGGTTGACCTCGGCCGCGGCGTTCTGCCATTCCGGTGTCGCCAGGGGCAGCGCGGGGGGTGTGACGGTCTTGCTGGTCGAGGTGCTTGCCTGGGTGGCCGACGACACCGCGAAACGCTGCACGAGAGCGGTTTCCATGGCGGCGAGCTGCTGCCAGTGTCCGGTGGCCGTCAAGGCCACGACGGCGCTGCGCTCCGGTTCGTCGAGTCCGGCCGCCAGGTTGGCGATTTCGCCGTGGTAGAGGCCGGTCTGGTTGGTGAACTCGTCGAGCGGGATGGCCGAGGTTCCGTCCGAAGCCACCATCGCGGCGGCGACCGCGTTACTGCGTGACATCGCCTCGGCCGCACCGAGCAAGCGCAATCCCTCGGACACACCGGACGCGACGACCGCGTCGGGCGCCGCGCGCTCGGCGACCTTGGTGCCCTGGATGATCACGTTGAGCAACGAGTTGTAGAACAGGTAGGCGTCCGAAATCGGCAGCATCCGGGCATCGGCGCCCTTGCGCACGCCGTCCAGATGCGTGCCGAGCGTGGCGAAACCGGCCTTGTCGTCGCCGATATTGGAGTCATCGATCGCGCGCAGGTTATCGCCTGCGCGGATCAGCCCGCGAAACGCCCCGTCCATGCGCGTGCGCGCCGCGGCGAGCCCCAGCGCCGCGGTCTCGTCGCCGGCCAGGTGCGCCAGGGTGAGGTGCCGCTCGGATTGGACCGATTCGATCAGCTCGCGGGCGGGCACTGCGGCCTCCTGCAGCTGCACAGCCCATGATTTGGCCTTGTTGCTCTGCTCGACCAGGTAGCCCGCCGTACCGACGCCGACCACCACCAGAGTCAAACTGGGTATGAGGGCAATCGCCAGAATCCGGGTGCGCACACCGAGTCTCGCTAAGAACATCGCTATAACGTAACGGAATCGTTGCAGTGTTGTCGTGCGTGTCTCGGTGAGCGAGACGCGATTTGGTTTGCGCGGGAACACATTTGCTATATAGGGGCCCGCACGGAAAACGGCGAGCTCACCCCGCCGGCTGAGCCGCGATGGCCCAGTCGGCGGGGGCTCGCCGTGACCTGCCGGCCCCGGGAAAGATGCTGCCAGGTCAGGTTTTCGGTGGCGCCGCTACAGCGTGCGGTCGGCGCCCGTTCGTGGTGGCGGCGCGGCCGCCAGTGCCGCGTTCTCCGCCTCGGTCAGCAGCCTGGCGCGCAACACGAAGCGCATGCCCTGGCCGGCCTCCAGCGAGTCCGCGGCGGCCTCACCGCGCGCCACATCGACGGTGAGGTGCGTATCTTTCCAGCATTCGAATTGTTTGGCGCTGATCCAGAATTCGGTGTGCCAGCTGAGTCGCCCGAGCAGGATATCGGCCTTCTCGATCGGGAACTGCTTGGCCGACAGGCACACCGGTGCGCTGTCGTCGTCGCAGCAATCGCCCGCCTGGCGGAACAGGACGGGGCCGTTGTCCTCGATGAGCCGGCGGAGCAGGGTCTGGGCGCGCTCGGTGATCTCCACACGGTGGATTCGATTCTGCATCAGAACATCCCGAGTTTCGTTGTCGAATAGCTGACCAGCAGATTCTTGGTCTGCTGGTAGTGCCCGAGCATCATCGCGTGGTTCTCCCGGCCGAATCCCGACTTCTTGTAGCCGCCGAACGCGGCGTGGGCGGGGTAGGCGTGATAGCAGTTGGTCCAGACCCGGCCCGCTTTGATACCGCGGCCGAGTCGATGGGCGTTGTTCAGATCGCGGGTCCACACGCCCGCACCGAGACCGTAGAGAGTGTCGTTGGCGATGCGGATCGCTTCGTCGACGGTATCGAAGCGGGTCACCGCGACGACCGGGCCGAAGATCTCCTCCTGGAAGATCCGCATCGTGTTGTCACCCTCGAAGACGGTGGGTTCGATGTAGTACCCACCCGGCAGGCCGTCGACCTTGCGTGCTTCCCCTCCAGTGAGCACGCGGGCGCCTTCGGCCCTGCCGATGTCGAAATAGGACAGAATCTTCTCGTACTGGTCGTTGCCGGCCTGCGCGCCGATCATCGTCTCGGTGTCGAGTGGATGACCGGACACGATGGCCTCGGTGCGGGCGATGGCTCGGGCGAGGAATTCGTCGTAGATCGACGAGTGGATCAGCGCCCGTGACGGACACGTGCACACCTCGCCCTGGTTCAGGGCGAACATGACGAACCCCTCGACGCACTTGTCGAGGTAGTCGTCGTCGGCGGCCAGCACATCGGGCAGGAAGATGTTGGGGCTCTTGCCGCCGAGTTCGAGGGTCACCGGGATGATGTTCTCGCTGGCATACTGCATGATCAGCCGCCCGGTGGTGGTCTCACCGGTGAAGGCGATCTTGGCCACCCGCGGGCTCTGCGCCAGTGGCTTGCCCGCCTCGGCGCCGAAACCGTTGACCACGTTGAGAACTCCGTCGGGCAGCAGATCCGCGATGAGTTCGACGACGAGCAGCAGTGAGGCCGGTGTCTGTTCGGCCGGTTTGATCACCACGCAGTTGCCCGCCGCCAGCGCGGGCGCGAGTTTCCAGGCGGCCATCAGGATCGGGAAGTTCCACGGAATGATCTGCCCGACCACCCCGAGCGGTTCGTGGAAGTGATAGGCGACGGTATCGGCGTCGATCTGGGACAGCGAGCCTTCCTGGGCGCGAAGCACACCCGCGAAGTAGCGGAAGTGATCGATGGCGAGGGGGAGGTCGGCCGCCAGGGTTTCGCGGACCGGTTTGCCGTTGTCCCAGGTCTCGGCCACCGCCAATGGTTCGAGACTGTTCTCGATCCGGTCGGCGATCTTGAGCAGGATGTCGGACCGCTCGGTGACCGAGGTCGCGGCCCAGCGCTCGGTGGCGCGGTGCGCGGCTTCGAGCGCCATATCGATATCGGCGGCGGTGGAACGGGCCACCGCGCAGAATGTCTCACCGTCGACCGGTGAGGTGTTGTCGAAATAGCGGCCTTCGACAGGGGGAGACCAGTCACCTCCGATGAAGTTGTCGTATCGGGCGGCATAGCTGACTATGCCGGTATCCGATCCGGGTTTGCCGTAGATCATGCGCCTCGCTCCTCGCGACCTCTCCCGTGGTGATCCACACTATTGTCGGAGAAGGTTGGTACGAGGTTGGTGACGGCGTTTGCGCAGGTCAGGACTGGCGTGCGGTGAACAGTCTGGCTGTAACGACGGCGCGTCGGACATCGTCGCGAGGCAGTAGCCGCAGGGCGTGCTCGTGCACGGCGACATCGCCGGGGCACCGCTGCCCGAACGCGACCGCGTGTTCGGGGCGGTCGCTGCCGAGCACCGCGTTGCGGATGCCGACGTCGAGATGGGCGCGCCACTGTTCCACGCCGGGCAGATCCGAACCGGGCAGCAGCGGACCGCGATACAGCCACAGCGCCGAGGTGAGGTCACCGCCCTCGATGGCGGCCAGCAGGTCCACCGCGTCGCAGGACACCTCGCAGGTGAGCATGTAGCGCCGGTTCGTGATCTCGCCGCGAGTGGCGCGGCGCAGGTGCGACACATCGGCTTTGAGCGTGTTCAGCGACACCGACCGCTCGCCGTAGACCGCGGCGTGCAGCTGTTCGGGGGTGTACCCGTCGGGCTCGAGCGCCAGCAGGGCCAGGATCTCGAGTTGGCGTGGCGGCAGCGGCACCGGTCGTCCGTCGCGCAAAAGCCTTGCCGCGCCGAGGCATTCGAGCCGCACACCCGGCGCGGGCGTGGGCGCTTCGGCGCGCAGCATCGTCTCCACGGCGGTGACCAGCGCGCGCACCGAGGTCATCACCATCGGATGCGAGCGTTCCCAGGTCGAGGACAGGTCGAGCACACCGACCGTTCGGCCGTCGGGGCCGTGGATGGGTGCGGAGTAGCAGACCCAGCCGTGTAGCGCGGCGACGAGATGCTCGGCGGAGAACACGGTGACGGCCTTGTCGTCGTGCAGGGCCAGGGACAACCCGTTGGTGCCCATATGGCTTTCGTCCCACACCCCGCCCGGCGCGAAGTTCACCGCTTCCCCTTGGCGGCGCAGCGCGCGATCACCCGCGGTCCACAAGATGGTGCCCGATTCGTCACTGACGACAGCGAGATAGCCCGATTCCTCGGCCATTCCGCGCAGCTGGCCCGCGAGTTCGGTGACGGGCCTGCGCAGCGGGGATTCCGACCAGCGGTCGCTGATGTCGTTGAATCCGGGAGCGACTTCGGTGGCGGGGTCGACAGTGTGCAGGGAGCGCTGCCAGGATTTGGCGACATCGTTGCGCACGGCGCCGGTGTCGCGGGGCAGCGTCAACGGGCGCGAGGGTGCCGCCAGGCGGTTCCACTGCTTCTCGAGCTCGACTCGGTAGTCCGAGAGCTGTTCCGGCCGGTGCGGTGCGGCGATCGGGTGGTGTTGGGGCCTTCCTGCGTCCTCGCCCACGTTCACTCCCTGCTCGTCGGTGACGCACCGTTTCCGCGACGAGAACCGGTGTGGCGCTTACTGTCTACCAGCTGTGCCACCACCATGGGAACGTTTGTGCCGAGGACGATCAGGTCACCGGTCGCCGACCTGTCGCGTCGCCTTGACGGCGGCTACTTGTTCAGGAAGATCCCGGCGATATCGGCGTTCTTGATCGGGGTGTCGACATTGCGCTGGGTCGCGCACAACAGGTCGACCTGCACGATCATCGAGTCGACCACGGTGCCGGCCGGTTCGTTGTCGTTGCCGGTCTGCTGCTTGATCGCCTTGGTGATGGTGATCCGCTTGGTGTCGGCGTCCTGGTTGACATAGTCGCGGCAGCTCGTCTCGCCACCCTGGTTGAGCACTCGCTCGACCTCGGTACAGCCGGTGGCCAGTGCCGCCAGCACCGCGACGCCCACCGCGACGGCGCCGGTACGGGTGTTGGCGTGCATGATTCCTCCTGGAATGGTTCGCTGCGCGCACCTGCGCGTCGGTGATAGCTTAGGCGGTGGTGCTCACGCGCGGTGGATCCGCAGGGGAACCCGCAGTTCAGCGGGGGTGAGCGACCCGTGATGGCCGACCATCAGCGATTGCAGCGGTTCGGCGCCGGAGCGCACCACACCGCCGTCGCCACCCGCGATCACGACGAGATCGCCGATGCGTGCGGCGGCCTCGCGGGCGAGGGTCGGGCCGAACCAGCCCGCGTCGATCGCCTCTTCGCGGGTGCGGATCAGGAACCCGCTCCCGAGCACGCCTCGCCAGGTGTCGGCGACCGCAGCGCCCTCGTCGGTGTAGACGTGGCGGGCGCGTGGCTCACCGCCCAGTGCCAGGACGTTCTCGGACAGGTGCGGGTGGGTGTCGAAGTCGATGCGCTCGGCGAGTTCGACCATGCCGTGATCGGCGGTGACGATGAGCGCCGAGCGAGCGGGCAGACGCGCCGCGATCTCGGCGGCGATCCGGTCGACATTGGCGAGCTCGAACCGCCACGCCCTGCTGGCGGGCCCGCGAGCGTGGCCGGTGGTGTCGAGTTCTGAATGATAGGTGTAGACAAGGGTTTTCGGTGCGGAGGTGAGGGCCGTCAGCACGCCGTCGACGAGATCGCCGACCGAATAGGCGGTGCGGAATCCGCCGCCGCGCCACCCGGCCAGGGTCAGGCCGGAGCCGTCCTGGTAGCTCGGCGCCACTTGCACGGCGGCGATGCCCGCGTCGGTGGCGCGCTCGAAGATGGTGCGGTGCGGCTGAATCCGGTCGGGCGGGAAGGCGGTGAGCGCGTCCACTGTGGGGCCCGCGCCGGTGAGTTGCCACCGGAGCGAATTGAAGAGGCGTTCTTCGCCGGGCAGCCGCATGGTGTAGCCGACGATGCCGTGCTGGCCCGACGGCAGTCCGGTGCCGAGGGTGGTCAGGCTCGTCGCCGTGGTGCTCGGGAAGCCGGCATCGAGGGCTGCGTCGGGCAGGCTCGTCAGGAACGGCGCGGCAGCGGATTCGGCGGCAAGGGCTTGCGCGCCGAGTCCGTCGACGAGCAGCACGCAGACCCGGTCGACATCGAGATCGAGGCCGAGCCGGTCGGTGTCGCCGGGTACGCCGAGGCAGGTCAGTACCGACGGGAGCAGATCGGAGAGTGCGGCTGTGCCGTAACGCGGTGCCAGTAGGAGATCGTCGCTCACGCCTGCCCTGTTTCGAATCGGCTGATCAGTCCGTCGCGCAGGACGAACTGCCAGGTGGTTCGCATCGAACCCCACCGGCTGTTGGTGTAGTCGGCGGTGAGTGCGAGGCCGTCGTCGGAGTCGACCGTGTCCACGACGAGATGCCCGTTGCTGCTGAAGATCTCGGCCTCTGTCCATTGTGCGAGATTGCGTTCGACACCATCATCGGACATTGTCGCGTCCTCGGTGAGCACACCGTAGAACTGGTCGGTGTCCTGCGCGTTGAGCGCGTCGACGAACGCCTCGACCACGGGATCGAGTTTCGCGGTGCCAGACATCGGGCCTCCTGCTCGAAACGGCTACGCAACGACAAACACGGTGGTACCCACTGTAGGTGAGTGCGCACGCCGGGTCGGCGGAATATCGGCGGCGCGTCAGGCGGTGGACGAACCCGGCGTGATCAGCGTGGTGAATGTGCGCATGATCGTGTCGACGAGCTCGGGCGCGTGGGTGCCCATTTGCTCGCTGCGCTTTTCGAGATGCCCGTCGAGCCACAGCGACGCCAGCCCGTGGGCCAGCCCCCACCAGGCGACGGCGAGGGTTTCGGCGCGGTCGGCGGGCAGGGCGCCGACGGCGACGCATTCGGCGACCGTGTCGGCCAGGACGTTGAAGGCGGCGTCACCGGCGACGTGGGCGTCGGGGTGTTTTTCCGGCTGGGACAGCTCGGGCCGGAACATGAGCCGGAACTGGGCGGGGTGATCACGGGAGAACCGCACGTAGGCATCGCCGAGTTCGGTGAGTGCTGCCAGCGGATCTGCCGCGGCCGCCCGCGCGGTGACCAGGTAGGCGGCCAGCTGCTGGAAGCCGTCGATCGACAGTGCCGAGAGCAGCGCGGCGCGGTCGGCGAAATGGTGATAGGGCGCGCCACTGCTGACCCCGGCCTCTCTGGCGACGCGGCGCAGGCTCACCGCGGCCAGGCCCTCGCTCTCGATCAGGCGCAGGCAGGCGGCCATCAGCGTGGCGCGCAGATCGCCGTGGTGGTAACTGGTGCGCTTCACCATCAAGAGCGTAGGCGAGATCCCGGGCGGAATTGGCACTGGACAGGAAATCTATGCGGTGTTTAGATTAATTGAGCATCGCTTAGATGCGTGCTCCACCGAATCGACGGAATGGATGACCACCATGACCACTCGGGTACTCGTCACCGGCGCGACAGGTTTCGTCGCCAGCCACTGCATCGCCGAACTCCTCGAGCACGGCTACGCCGTCCGCGCCACCGTGCGCGATCTCGCCGCGCACACCAGACGCGCCCACCTCACCGAACTCGCCCGCCGCACCGGTGGTGATCTGGAATTCGTCGCGGCCTCCCTCGACGACGACGCGGGCTGGGCCGCCGCGGTCGCGGGTTGCGACACCGTGCTGCACGTCGCATCTCCGTTCCCCGCCACCCCACCCGACGACGAGCGAGACCTCATCGAACCCGCGGTCCAGGGCACTCTGCGCGTGCTGCGCGCCGCCGCGGCCGCCGGTGTCCGCCGCGTCGTACTCACGTCCTCGGTCGCCGCCGTCGCCTACGGCCATGACGTGGACGCGGTGCGGACCGAGGACGACTGGTCGGTGGTCGACCGCATCCCCGCCTATCAGAAGAGCAAGACCCTTGCCGAACGGGCGGCCTGGGAGTTCGTCGAATCCCTGCCCGCCACCACCGCTCTCGAACTGGTGGTGGTCAACCCCGGCATGATCCTCGGCCCGCTGCTCGAAGCCAGGACCAGCACCTCCCACGAACCGATCCGCCGCCTGCTGGCCCGCGACGTCCCTGGTTCGGTGAACACCGGCTGGACCCCCGTCGACGTGCGCGACCTCGCAGTCGCACATCGGCTGGCGATGGAAGTTCCCGAGGCGGCGGGCAATCGATACATCTGCGCGACCGACTCGCTGTGGATGGGGGAGCTGGCCCGCCTGCTCGCCCGCGACTACGCCGCCGAGGGCTTCCGTGTCCCCACCCGGGTCCTGCCGAACTGGGTGATTCGCCTCGTCGCGGTCTTCGACAAAGGTGTCCGCTTGACCGTGCCGGTGCTCGGCCGCACCGAACACGTCACCGCCGACAAGGCCAGGCGCGAACTGGGCTGGACCATGCGCCCGATCGAGGACACCATCCGCGACACCGCCGACAGCTTGATCGCCTTCGGCATCGTCACCGCCCCCGACCGGCCCGCGAAGTCATCGCGTACCGCCGTCGGAACACGTTGAGCGGGAAGGGCACACGATGTTGATCACCGCACTCTTCCTCACTCTCCTCGGCGTCGTCCGCCGGAAACTGCGCGGACGGGCGGGCGATGAGGTCACCGGGCGTTCGGCATTCGGGATCCAGCTCGAGCGGGTCGGCGACGTAGTGCGGCGCGGCGCGACCCGGCTGGTTCGCGAACCGGTCCCGGCGCTGTCGGCTGCCGTCGCCGTCCTCGGACTCGCCGTCGGCGGCACGCACCTCGCCTGTTCGGGTCTGGTCTGAGGTCAACGCCATTCTTGGCGTTGCAGATCCAGAATCACCGGGTGCATCAAGGTCGAGACCTCGGGGTCGACCGGGCGCCGATCCGGTGGGAAGACGGTGGCCGCGGTGAGGGTGGCCTCGTCCAGGGAGCGCAGGGGGCCGGGGCTGCGCAGGGTCGGGGTCGGGGCCGCGGAGGCCGAGGCCAGCACGAAGCCCCAGTCACCGAAGCTCGGGACGTCGACGTGGTACGGCGTGGTGTGCAGACCCGCGGAACGCAGGGTGGCGTCGATGGTCCAGAAGGAACGCGGGGCGAAAAAAGGTGAGCCCGATTGGACGACCATGCGCGCGCCGGGCGCCAGCACGTTGGCGGTCATCGCGTAGAACTCCTGCGAGTACAGCTTGGCCACCGAGGTCTGGTCGGGGTCGGGCAGGTCGACGATCACCGCGTCGAAAAGACCTGGGGCGCTGCGTAACCAGCTGAACGCGTCGGCGTTGACCACCTCGACCCGCGGGTCGTCGAACGCATAGTGGTTGAGGCCGGTCAGGCGGTCGTCGGTGCGGGCGAGGTCGATCATCGCCGGATCGAGTTCGACCAGTGTCACCTGCGCGATATCGGGATAGCGCAGGATCTCGCGCAGCGCGAGGCCGTCGCCGCCACCGAGTACCAGCACCGAACGGTGCGGGCCGGACAGCACCGGGTGCACCAGCGCCTCGTGGTAGCGGTACTCGTCGACCGAGGAGAACTGGAGTCCGCCGTTGAGATAGAGCCGGGTGTCGGTGGTGGCGAACGGGGAGAACGATTCGGTGAGCACGATCTGCTGATAGGGCGTGCGCGTCTGCCACACGATCGGGTGGGCGAACAGGGCCTGCTGCGCGGTCGCCTCGAAACGATCGGCGTAGAGGTAGCTGCCGGTGAGGCAGCAGGCGACCGCGACGGTTGCGGCGATCAGGGTGTGGCGGACGCCGCGCGTCATCTTGTCGCGAAAGAAGAAGAACGCCAGCGCGAGTCCGGCGACGGCATTCACGACCCCGACCACCAGGCTGCCGCGGATCTGACCGAACACCGGCAGCAGCAGGAACGGAAACGCCAATCCGCCCAGTAGCGCACCCACATAGTCGGCCGCGAACAGATCGGCGACCGCGCCACTGGCCTCTTGCTTGCGGATGTCCTGCAGCAACTCCATCAGCAACGGAATCTCCGCACCCACGAGCATGCCGATCACCGCCGCCGCCAGCACCAGCGTGCCCGTATAGATATTGAGCCACGCGTAACTGGCGTACAGGGCAGCGACCGACAGCCCGCCGACCACGGCCAAGGCCAACTCCACCGCCACGAAAGCGGCAGCGGCACGGGACCGCAACGGTTTGGCCACCAGCGCGCCGACACCCATCGAACACACCATCACGCTCAAGGTGATCGACGCCTGGGCGGCGGTGTCACCGATCAGATAGCTCCCGAGGGTGACCAGCGACAGCTCGTACACCAAACCGCATGCCGCGCACACGAACACGGTCGCCAGCAGCGCCGCCCTGGCCAGGCGGTGCCGGGGCATCAGGTCAGGCCCGCGGCCACCACCAGCGCGACCGCGACATGCGCCGACGCCGTAACCCACACCGCCGGGTGCGGTTCCGCGTCGGCGACGACGGCCCGGAAGTCACCGGGGGTGAGCGCGTCGAGCAGGACGAACGCCACCGCCATCGCGGCCAGTCCGATCACCCCGTAGATCGCGCTCGACAGCAGGGCCTCGGCGATCTTGCCCTCAGAGGTCCAGATGGCAACGGCCACGATGATCCCGACCCCGAACAGGTTCGAGGCGAGCAGGATCGCGGCATTGCGGTTGCGTTCGATCCAGATCTGGGCGCGCAGGTCGCCGGGAGTGAGCAGGTCGACGACGCCGAAACCGACGGCCATCAACACGATTCCCACCGCGGAATAGGCGAGCGCGGCGCCCGCGTCCGCCGCCAGGTCGGCGAGCATGAGTGTCCTCCTGTGCTGTGCGGGCGAGATGAAAACGCCCGAGTGAATTACTTGCCGCCGCTGTCGCTGCCGCCGCCGCGATAGTCGCCCGCCGCCGAACCGCTGGTCCAGCCGTAGCCGCTGATATGCCCGTGGTGGCGGCGGTTTCCGTTGGAATAGCTGTCGACGAGCACCAGCGAGCCGCCGGCGTGCGGGGACACCGCGATGAAATACCGGGGAGGGAACCGCAGGTAGTGGTTGTCGCCGGTATTGCGGCGGTCCCTGGGGTCGGTCTTCTTCGCGATCGCCGCGGCGACGACCGCCGGTGCGCCTGCCGTGAGATAGGCGACACCGTCGTTCGCCTGATCGAACTGTTTCGCCCGCTGGTAATTCTCGGACACGAACTCCGACGGATCCTCGTCGGCGAGCACCCACGAAACCACGACACCGGTGACCAGAACCAAGAGCAATGCCATTACGGCCGCCCCGACACCGATCGCCCATTTCACCCGTGTCGTCACCGCGACCCCCCGGACCCGGTGCGCCACACAACTATCGGCACTGCGTTGATGACTGACCCTCCCCATCGAAAAACCTGCCGGACTGTATCACCCGGACGGGTCGACACACCGCATCGATTCGGACAATACGGATCTACGGAGGTCGCCACGCCACGCGGATCGGCGGACAGCGTCGAACCGCTTCGAAACGGCCGCGCGGCAGTGGCCGCGGTGACGGCCTCGCTCAGCGTGGTCGCTGCCACCGCAAGGTGTAGCGCCACATCAGGCGGCGGCGGATCTCGGCGCCGGGGAGGTGTTCGGCGGCGGCGGAGCGGATTTCGGCGAGGGTTTCCCGTGGATCGGCCAGCGTGACATCGGGGCCGCCGAGCGATCGGTGTCGCCAGCGATCGAGGCCCCAGATCGCGGGCAGGAGGGGGAGATAGTGGAAGTCGCTGACCGGGTGCATCTTCCAGAGACCGACCACCGCGAGGGTGCCGCCGGGGGCGACGAGGTGGCGCAGGGCGGTGATGCCGTCCCGCACGGGGACGTGGTGCAGGGTGGCGACGGCGGTGACCACGTCGAAGGTTTGATCGAGGTCGCGGAAGTCGGCGTGTTCGAGGTGGACGTTGGGTGCGGCGGGAGCGTTGGCGATGACCCGGTCATCGATGTCGACCCCGAGCACCGCGTCGCACCTGGTCGCTAATTTGCGGGCGAGTAATCCGTCACCGCAGCCGATATCCAACGCCGTGCGGGCAGTGTCGGGCACCTGATCGAGTACCCAGGGGTGGTAGTGCGTGTTGTGGTTCCAGTAGGGGTCGGTCGGCATGACCCGTCAACGTGCCGGGTCTCGGATGGGTTCCGGAACTGGGTTGCGTCACAAGCTGTTTCGTGGACTATCGTACCGATGCGTGATCGGCCAACCACTCGGCGAACTGGGTGAGGTCGTCGAGGACCACGTCCGCGCCTGCGTCCCACAGTCCGTCGGCGTCGTAGGGCCCGGTCGTGACGCCGACGGCCACTACACCGGCGGCCTTGGCGCCGCGCATGTCACCCGCGTGATCGCCGACGAAGACATGGGCCGATTCCTCGCGCAACACATCGGCCTTTCCGGTCGACCACAGGTCGCCGGCGAGGCGATCGATCTGCCAGCCGAGGTGATCGACGTGCAGTCGCGCGTGCGGCTCGAATTTTCCGGTGACGACCAGCGTCCGCCCACCGCCGGCGCGCACGGCGGCCAGGGCGTCGTCGGCTCCGGGTAGCGCGGCGATGTGGTCGATGACGTCCGGGTACAGCTCGCGGTAGCGCGTGACCAGATGGGGGATCAGGTCGTCGGGTGCGCCCGCGTCGCCCAGCAGCGTGGCCAGCGGCGGTCCTAGGTGCTCGGCGAAGTGCGAGCCGTCCATGGCGAGATCGAACTCGCGCGCGAGGGTGTCGATCGCCAGGGCGACACCCGGACGTGAATCGATGAGAGTCATGTCCAGGTCGAAGCCGACGGTGAGGGTCACGCCGCCGAGCCTATCGCCGACCGCCTCCGACCCTGTCGATGGCGGCCCGAACCTGCCCCTAACTGCAGTGATTCACGTGGAACCGCGGCTGCACACGATGCCGAAAACGGTTGGGGGAGTGCGGTGCAGCGAAGCACGGTGTGCGTCATCGCATTTCGGTCCTACCGGTCGGTATTCGGAGAAGTGGCAGGTCACGACCATATCGAAAGATGTTGGACTACCGCGATACCCGACAAACGGCAGGGAGCGCAACGGTGCAGCGACTGCCATACGGCACTTCGACCTCGCGAGGGGGCGCGACCCCAGACCGCGCCCCGCGGATTCAGCTACTGGCAGCGGCAGTGAAGGGCGCGATCGTGGGCACCGCCACCGGCCGCGATGGATGGGTCCACACACCCTTGCGCTCCAGAATCGGCAGCACACCCTCGCCGAACCAGTACGCCTCCTCCAGGTGCGGATACCCGGACAGGATGAAGCTGTCGATCCCGATCGCGGCGTATTCGAGGAGGCGATCGGCCACCTCGGCGTGCGACCCGACCAGCGCCGTACCCGCACCGCCACGCACCAGGCCAACGCCCGCCCACAGATTCGGGGCGATCTCGAGCCCGTCGGTCCGCCCGTTGTGTAGTCGCGCCATCCGGCGCTGCCCCTCGGAGTCGCTCTTGGCCAGGTTCGCCTGCACCCGTTCGATCTCGCCCGGTGAGATGCCGTCGAGGAGCCGGTCGGCCTCGGCCCACGCCTCGGCGGCGGTATCGCGGCTGATCACGTGGATGCGCAGGCCGAAGTCGACGGTGCGGCCCTCGATCGCGGCCAGTCCGCGGATCCAGTCCAGCTTCTTCGCGACGGCGTCCACCGGTTCGCCCCAGGTGAGGTAGGTGTCGGCGTAGCGGGCGGCGATGGGTCCGGCCGGACCCGACGAGCCGCCGAAGAACACCGGCGGAATCGGGTCGGGACGGGTGCTGAGGATCGCGTCCTGCACCCGCAGGTGCTCACCGGTGAAGCTGAACGGTTCGGTCCGCGACCACAGCTCTCGCACGATGTGCAGGAATTCACCGGTGCGGGCGTAGCGCTGGGTCTTGTCCAGGAAGTCGCCGTAGGCCTCCTGCTCGCGTTGTTCGCCGCCGGTGACGACATTGAGCAGCAGGCGCCCGGCGGAATGGCGCTGGAAGGTCGCCGCCATCTGTGCGGCCAGGGTGGGGCTGGTCAGGCCGGGGCGCAGCGCGACCAGGAACTTCAGCGTCTCGCTGGTCTGTACCAGCATGGCGGTGGTCAGCCAGGCGTCCTCGCACCAGGCGCCGGTCGGGGTGAGCACGCCCTCGAAGCCGTTGTCCTCGGCGGCGGCGGTGAGCTGATTGAGATAGCGCAGCGTGGCAGGTCGATCACCGGACATGAAGCTGCCGTGTCCGCCCGCCATCAGGCCGCGAGAGTCGCCGTAGGTGGGAAGGAACCAGTGGAACGACAGTCCGCGCTCGGTCATGTCCGCCTTTTTCGTTGCAGTGATGGGGCCCATCGATGCTGACCGGTGCGCCCGCCCTCGTCACGGATTCCGATCACCGTGCGCGCAACCCACGACGCGCTACGGCGCCACCACACCGAACTAGACGTAACTATGCGAAACACGTAACCTTGAGGCAGGCTCGGGCGACGGTGCTCGGGTCGGCGACCCTATGAAACGAGCTTCCTCAATGACGCGGCATGTCGACGTACTGATCATCGGCGCTGGCCTGTCCGGAATCGGCACGGCCTGTCACCTCACTCGCGAGCAGACCGGACGCACCTACGCGATCCTCGAGCGCCGCGAGAACATCGGTGGCACCTGGGACCTGTTCAAGTACCCCGGCATCCGCTCCGACTCGGACATGCTGACCTTCGGTTTCGGATTCCGCCCCTGGATCGGCACCAAGGTGCTCGCCGACGGCGCCAGCATCCGTGACTACGTCGAGGACACTGCCAAGGAATACGGCGTCACCGACCACATCACCTTCGGCCGCAAGGTCGTCACCGCCGACTTCGACCGTGCCACCGCCGAATGGACCGTGCAGGCCGTGGTCGAGGCGACCGGCGAGATCGAGACCTGGACCGCCAACTTCGTCGTCGGCGCCAGCGGCTACTACAACTACGACAAGGGCTACCAGCCCGAGTTCCCCGGTCAGGACGACTTCAAGGGTCAGATCGTGCACCCGCAGCACTGGCCGGAGGATCTGGACTACGCGGGCAAGAAGGTCGTCGTCATCGGTTCCGGTGCCACCGCGATCACGCTGATCCCGTCGATGGCCGACACTGCAGCGCATGTCACCATGCTGCAGCGTTCGCCCACCTGGATTCAGGCACTGCCGTCGGACGACCCGGTCGCGATCGGTTTCAAGAAGTCGCGCGTGCCCGATGCCGTCGCCTACAAGATCGGCCGCGCTCGCAATATCGCGCTGCAGCGCGCCAGCTTCCAGCTCTCGCGCACGAACCCGGAGCTGGCGAAGAAGCTGATGCTGGCCCAGGTGCGCCTGCAGCTCGGCAAGAAGGTGAACCTGCGCCACTTCACCCCCAGCTACAACCCGTGGGATCAGCGGCTGTGCGTGGTGCCCAACGGTGATCTGTTCAAGGTGCTCAAGAGCGGCAAGGCCGACATCGTCACCGACCGCATCGCGAAGTTCACCGAGAAGGGCATCCTGACCGAGTCGGGTCAGGTGCTCGAGGCCGACATCATCGTCACCGCCACCGGTCTGAACGTGCAGATGCTCGGCGGTATCACGCTGAGCATCGATGGCACTCCGGTGAAGTTCAACGAGACGGTGGCCTACAAGAGCGTCCTGTATTCCGATATCCCGAACTTCCTGATGATCATCGGCTACACCAACGCGTCCTGGACCTTGAAGGCCGACCTCGCGGCCGCCTACCTGTGCCGCGTGCTCAACATCATGCGCGACCGTGGCTACACCACCTTCGAGGTGCACGCCAACCCCGACGACATCGCCGACGAGTCGCTCATGGGTGGCGCCCTCACCTCCGGCTACATCCAGCGCGGCAATGACGCCATGCCCCGCCAGGGCGCGCGTGGCGCCTGGAAGCTGGTCAACAACTACTACCGGGACCGCACGCTGATGCACAAGGCCCCGATCGAGGACGGCGTGCTGCGGTTCAGCAAGACCGGCACCACCGTCAAGCCCGGCGAGAAGGTCGCCGGCGCGTAGACACCGCACCCGATAAGGCCCGTCACATCGAACTGTGGCGGGCCTTCTCGCTGCCTGCGATCGACCGATCTTCTTCACCCGGGCGAACTTTCAGCTGCTCCCGTACTATCGCGATCGAAGACACCGCCCGGGGAGATGAAGGAGGACGGTGTGGGATCTCGCCTACCGGCGACCATCCGTGACGCGGGGACGTGGCTGCGGCGATTCGCCGCGACGACACCAGGTGTGATCGGGGTGGTCCTCGTCGTGACGACGGTGGCCTGCCTGGTCGCCGGATCGACTGCGGGCCAACAGCTCGACGCCAAGATCGTGCGCACCGAACAGGTGCTGGATCGGACCGAGCCGCTGGCCTTCGCCGCGCAGAGTCTGTATGTGTCGCTCTCGGCGGCCGACGCGGGGGCGGCGACGGCCTTCCTGTCCGGTGGTATCGAATCACCGCAGGTACGAGACACTTACGAGCAGGCGCTCGCCGAAGCCGCCGCCGCGCTCGCGGAGGCGACCGCCGGTGCCACCGACGCGCAGACCAGGGCGATCGTTGCCCGGATCGCCGCCGACCTGCCGACCTACACGGGTTTGGTCGAGACCGCCCGCGCCAATAACCGTCAGGGCTTCCCGGTGGGGTCGGCGTATCTGCGCCAGGCCTCGGATCTGATGCAGACCTCGCTGCTGCCCAACGCCGAACAACTCAGCCAGGCCCGCTTCGCCGCCGTGCGTGAGGACCAGCAGCGCATCGGCACGCTGCCGTGGACGAGCATCGTGCTCCTGCTGCTCGTCCTGGCGGTGTGCGCGGTCGGGTCGATCATGTTGCTGCGCCGGACCAACCGCCTGGTGAACACCGGTATGGCCATGGCGGGGCTGGCCGCCGTGGTGGCCCTGCTGTGGACCGCGGGCGCCACGTGGACGGCAGCGCAACTGCTCGACAGCGGCAGTTCCGGTGCCGGTGCGCGCGTGGAGAACCTGGCAGGGGCCCGCATCCTGGCCCAGCAGGCCCGCACCGACGAAACCCTGGCCCTGATCACCCGCGGCGACATCACCGCCACGGAGAAGGCCTTCCAAACCCACAGCGACGACCTGCGCGGGCGTCTCACCGCGGCCGGCGGCGGTGACTCCGATGCCGAACGCGCGCTGACGAACTGGAGCGCGGGCCACAACGCCCAGCGCACCGCCTACGAGAAGGCCGACTATCCCGGCGCGGTCACCCAGGCGATCGGCACCGGCCCCGACAGCTCGGCTACCAGCTTCGCCCGCCTCGACCAGGAACTGCGCGACGACCTCGCCCAGGCCCGTGACGACCTGCGCGACGGCGTCGCCGCCGCCGGAACATCGTTGACCCTGAGCCCCTTCGGCACCCTCATCCTGCTGCTGGCCGCGGCAGGCGCGGTGATCTCCGGCCTCTGGCCACGACTGAAAGAATTCCTGTGAGGCGTCCCCTGCTGGTCGCGCTCGCCGCGGCCCTCGCGCTGGTCGCGGGTTGCGCCGACGCACCCGAACCGTCGAGCATCGCCGCCACCGCGGTGGCCCCACCTTTGCCCGGTGCCGAAGCGATCACCTCGGCACCGGCCGCCGAAGGCACCGGAACCTGCGATACCGAAGCGACGCTGGCGCCGACGACCCAGCCGCGACCGGGTGCGATGCCGATGGGATCGGCGATGGCCGCGATCGTCGCCAACGGCAGGCTACGGGTGGGCGTCGATCAGAACACCTACATGTTCGGGTTCCGCAATCCCTCGACCGGCAGGCTCGAAGGGTTCGATATCGACCTCGCCAGGGAGATCGCGCGCGACCTGTTCGGTGACCCGGACAAGATCGAACTGCGTTCCGTCACCGCGGCCGACCGGATCCCGCTGCTGCAGGAGAAGAAGGTCGACATGATCGTGCGTACCTTCTCGGCGACCTGCGAACGCCGCCGTGAGGTCGACTTCTCCAGCGTGTATTACCGTGCGGCGCAACGCATCGCGGCTCCCCACGGCGCGGGAATCAGAAACGGGGCCGGGCTCGCGGGCAAGCGGGTGTGCGTGGCGAAGGGCACCACCGCGGCCGCACCGCTGTTCACCTTGCCGACGCCACCGACCGTGCTCGGCGTGACCAACTGGACCGACTGCCTGGTCGCCCTGCAGCAGGGCACCGTCGACGCGATCAGCGGTGACGAGCCGATCCTGGCGGGTCTGGTCGCCCAGGACCACAATCTCGAGATCGTGGGCGATCCGATCGGCGCGGGCGCGTACGCGGTCGGTGTGCCGCGCGGCAGTGACGAGCTGGTGCGTTTCGTGAACGGTGTGCTCGACCGCACCCGCAACGACGGCACCTGGCAGCGGATCTACTCCCAGCACCTGTCGACCCTCGGCGCCTCGCAAGGCCCGCCGGTGCCCAGGTACGTCGGATGACCTGGCCGATGCTCGGCGTGCTCGAGATCGATCGTGAACTGGCCGGGCGCACGGCGGAATTGGCGAAAGTGACCACGACGCTGCTGGAACTGGACCGCCACCCCGGCCTGGCACTGGTGCGCCGCTACCCGCCGACAGGGGAGACCGCACGCCGCTGGGCGCCGGTGGAGAAGGCACTGGGCGAACTCTGGGAGGACCTGGGGCGGGTGCGCGCCATCCTCGCCGAAGCCGAGACAACGCGTGGCGGGCGCGGCAAGGTCGACGACCGCTCACGCGGGCGGCTCACGGAGCTGCTGCGTGGCCGCCCGCACGAGGTGGCGAGGATCCCGATTCCGTTGGCGCAGCGTGGACTCACCGGTCCCAGCGAGACCGTCGTCACGGTCGGTATCGCCGATTGCCTGGACCGGATGCGCGCCGCGTTCGCCTTCGTCGCCCCGTTCGCCGACGAGGTCGCGGCGGTCGACGGGCGGGTACTCGGCGCGCTCGCCCCGCTGCAACAGCGCGTCGAACAAGCCCGCGGCGCACTCGACGCGGCCACCGAACCACTGGCCACCCTCTTGCGTCGCGCGGGCACCGATCCGCTCGGCTTCGGACCCGGCGAGATCGACACCGCGCTCGCCTCACTCACCGCGCTGATCGACACCGAATCCGCCCGCCACAGTGAACATCTCGCCGTTGCCGCCGACCTCCCGGCCGCCGTCGCCGCCCTGCGCGCGCGGTTGGCCGATCTCGGCGAACTCCAGCATCGCGCCGACGACACCGCCACCCAGGCCGCGCACAAGGTGGCGACCGGCGAGCTGCCCGACGGCGGCGAACCGGCCACCAGGCTGCGCGCCGAACTCGACACCCTCGGCGATACGCCCGACCGCCCGACGGTGGAACACCTCCTCGCGCTGCGCGTGCGCACCGGCGGCGCCACCGAAAGGGCCACGCAGCGAGACGAATTGGCGCGTGGACTGCTCGACCGGCGCGCCGAACTGCGCGGCAGGCTCACGGCCTACCGCGCCAAGGCCTCTCGGCTCGGCGTGAGCGAGGACCGTGATGTGCTCGCCGCCGACCGGATCGCGGCCGGTCTACTCACCCGCACACCGTGTGATCTGGCCGCGGTCACCCGGGCGGTCGCGGATTATCGTTCGATCATCGGGGAGAAAGCGGGGCGGACAGCATGACATGTAGTGAACCGGGGTGCGGCGGCACGATCGAGGACGGCTACTGCGCACTGTGCGGTACCGCGCCCGTCGCGACCGCACCACCGGTACCGCAGGCCCGTCCCGCGGGCAACGGCCGGTCGGGGCGCACCACAGCGCAACCGCGCAGCGGGAACGGTCAGGCGCCACCGCCGCCCGTGCCGGTGCCCGGCGCCTGTGCTGAGCCCGAGTGCGGCGGCACGATCGTCGACGGCTACTGCGACACCTGCGGGACCGCTCCGGCCACTGTGACGGGCCCGATGCACAGCCCGTCCGCTTCGACGGTCAGCGCGAGCGGCCGCACCTCGAGTCGTTCGGTCCGGACCCGTTCGGGCTCGGCACGTTCGGCCGCGCGCGGCAGGCTCGGCGCCGGACTCGTCGAAGTTCCGCCGGTCCCGCGGGTCGACCCGGCCACGGCCGTGCTCGTCGACCCCCAGGTGCCCGAATCCGACCGCTTCTGCGGCAAGTGCGACAAGCCCGTCGGCCGTGGCCAGGCCGGTGTTCCCGGTCGCACCTCCGGGTTCTGCCCACACTGTGGCACCCGCTACTCGTTTGTACCCCGGTTGCGCGCAGGCGATCTCGTCGGCGGCCAGTACGAGGTGGCGGGCGCTCTCGCGCACGGCGGTCTCGGCTGGATCTATCTGGCCACCGATCGCGCCGTCAACAAGCGCTGGGTGGTCCTCAAGGGCCTCATCGACACCGGCGACGCCGACGCGCTGGCCGCCGCGCTGGCCGAGCGCCGCTTCCTGGCCGAGGTCGACCACCCCAACATCGTCAAGATCCACAACTTCACCGAACACGCCGACGCCGACGGCGAGCCCGTCGGCTACATCGTCATGGCCTACGTCGGCGGCACCTCGCTCAAGCAGATCCTGCGCGCCCACCGCGCCGAAACCCAGCGCTATCTGCCGCCCGCGCAGGCGATCGCCTACGTGCTGGAGATGTTGCCCGCCCTCGGCTATCTGCACGCTCGTGGCTGGGCCTACTGCGATTTCAAGCCCGACAATGTGATGCAGACCGAGGAACGTCTCGAGCTGATCGACCTCGGTGCCGTCATCGCGATGGACGACCGCACCAGCCCCATCTACGGCACCCTCGGCTACCAGGCGCCCGAGATCGCCGAGACCGGGCCGACGGTCGCCACCGAGATCTACACCGCGGGCCGCACACTGGCCGTGTTGATGATGCGAGTGCCCTCCGTCGACGGCAAACTCGGCCCGATCCCCGGCCCCGACACCGAACCACTACTGGCCGAACACGATTCGCTGCACCGATTCCTGCAGCGGTCCACCGACCCCGACCCACTGGCTCGTTTCGCCTCGATGAGCGAAATGGCCGACCAGCTCACCGGTGTCCTGCGCGAAGTGCTGGCGACCGGCGACGGCATCCCACGCCCCGGCATGTCGAGCCAGTTCGGGCCCGCCCGCGCTGTTTTCGGCATCGACAGCGTCACACCCGAACCCGCCGCCCTCATCACCGGCCTGCCCGCCCCCCTGGTCGACCCCGGCGACAGCGGCGCCGCCCTGCTCGCGACCACCGCCGCCGCGACCCCGGCCGAACTCGAGCAGGCCCTCACCGCCGGACTGCGCGCGGTGGTCACCGGATCCGGCGAGTCGGTCGAGATCCCGCTGCGACTGGTCCGCGCCGAGCTCGAAGCGGGCGACGCGGCCGCGGCACTGACCCGTCTGGCCGCCTTGGACGCCGAGCTCGAATTCGACTGGCGCCGCGTCTGGTATCGAGCCCAGGCCGCCCTGCTGACCAGTGACTATTCCGCTGCCGCAGCGGATTTCGAGTCCGTCTACGACGCGTTGCCCGGTGAACCCGCCCCGAAACTCGCCATGGCGGCCACACTGGAACTCGCCGCCGATGCCGCCCGCGCCGAGAACCCGGACACCGGGTCCTTCGAGCTCAGCCGCGCACTGGCGCTCTACGAAGTGGTCTGGCGCACCGACCACACCTTCCTGTCCGCCGCCTTCGGCGCCGCCCGGCTGCGCCGCACCAGCGGCGACCGCACGGGCGCGGTCGCGGTCCTCGACCAAGTCGACCGCACCTCCTCGATGTTCACCGAGGCCAGGGTCTCCGCCGTCGAAACCCTACTGACGCACCGTGATCCGGCCGACCTCGACGAAGCGCTGCTGCGCCGGACCGGCGAGCGTGTCGATCAACTGCGCCTGGACTCGCGCAAGCGCACCGCGCAGGTGCGCATGTTCGTCCTCGAGGCGGCACTGAACTGGATCCGGTCGGGACAGCGGCCGAGCACACCAGGCAAGCTGTTGGACGTGGAATTCACCGAACAGGGCGTGCGGACGGGATTGGAACGATGCTTGCGGACACTGGCGCGCGAGGCCGACGACATGTGGACCCGATTCGTCCTGGTGGACCAGGCGAACTCGGTGCGCCCGAGGACCACCCTGTGATGGCCCCGGGTTGTGCCGACTGCGCGGGCTCGGCACAGTCGGGACACCGCTTCTGCGAAGGCTGCGGCCGCGAACTCGGCGTGCGCAAAGTCGCACTGCCCATCCATGATCCGGTCTCGGTGCCGCAATGCTCGACCTGCGGTGAACGCCGCTACGAGGGCGGCTACTGCGTCAAATGCGGCAGCCCGAAGCCCATCCCGGACCGCTTCGAGGAAGACCTCGGCGCGGTGTATGTCCTCACCGACCGCGGAATCAGTCACTCCCGCAACGAAGACGCGGTCGCGGCCGCGGTGCGCGAGGGCGACGGCATCCGGGTGATCGTGGTCAGCGACGGCGTGTCCACCTCCCAGGATCCGCAAGCGGCCTCCGGCAATGCCGCCCGCACCGGCGTCGACGCCGCCCTGGCCGCCCTGGCCGAGGGGCGCGCCGACTCCGACGCCGCGATGGCCGGTCTGGCGGCCGCGACCGCGGCGGTGCGCGGCATGTCACGCACCCCCGAATACGCGCCGTCGTGCACCTACGTCTCCGCGATCGTGCGCGAGACGAACCTCGGCACCGACATCACCGTCGCCAATGTCGGTGACAGCAGGGCCTTCTGGCTCGCCGCGGGCGATCCCACCGCCTCGCGCCGGCTCAGCGTCGACGATTCGTGGGCCCAGGCCCTCGTCGACGCGGGCGCCCTCGACGAGACCGCCGCCATGAACGACCCGCGCGCCCACACCCTGCTGCGCTGGCTCGGCGCCGACGGTGGCGAAGCACCGTGGTCGGCGAACTGCCTGCAACGCATGCTCGCCACCGAACCGGGCACGCTGCTGCTGTGCAGCGACGGCCTGTGGAACTACCTGCCGGAGGCGGTCGCGCTCGCCGGTTTCACCGTCGAGACCTCGCCGCAGGCCGCCGCTCGCGCGCTCGCCGACTTCGCCCTGAACAGCGGGGGCAGCGACAACATCACGGTCGCACTGGCTCCGGTGCCCGTCGCCGGATCGCACGAACCAGGAGTGTCATGAGTTCCCCTGAGACAGCCGGTATCTCGATCGCCGTCGACCAGAACGAATTTCTCGCCGAAGGCGCGAGCGTGGTGGACGCGGTGCTGACGGTGACCACCGGCCCCGAACTCGCCGCCGTCGCGGCACCACCGCCGCGGCTCGAGATCCTGATCATCGACTGTTCCGGCTCGATGGGGAACAAGCGCAAGTTCGAGAACGCGCGCAACGCCACCCGCACGGCCCTGGACGAGATCCCCGACGGCACCGCTTTCGCCATCATCGAGGGCACCGAAGCGGCCCGGATGATCTACCCGACCGATAACAGCATGTCCGCGCCCGCCGACCGCGCGCACCGGGGCTCGGCCCGCCGGGCACTGGATCGGCTGCGTCCCGACGGCGGCACCGCGATGGGATCGTGGCTGGCGCTGGCCCGCCAGGTCGCCGCCGCGCACCCCGGCGCGCAAGCCCACGCGATTCTGCTCACCGACGGCAAGAACGAACACGAGACCCCGCAGGAGCTCGCGACCGAACTCGACCGTGCCGAAGGGCTTTTCGTCTGCGACTGCCGCGGTGTGGGCGATGACTGGGTCGCCGAGGAACTGCGCAAGATCGCCTCGAAACTTTCCGGTGACGCGAATATCGTCGCCGATCCGAAGGACCTGGCCGCGGACTTCGCCGCGATGATGCGCTCGTCGGCCGCCCGCGTGATCCCGGAACTGACCCTGAAGGTCTGGACCCCCGCCGGTGCGCGGGTGCGGATGGTCAAGCAGGTCTCGCCGGTGCTCGAGGATCTGACCGGGCGCCGGACCGACGCAGGCGCGCAGGTGGGGGAGTACCCGCTGTCGTCGTGGGCGGCCGAGGAACGCGAGTACCACGTGCAGATCGAACTGGAACCCGCCGCACCGGGCCGGGAGAAGCTGGCCGCGCGGTTGAGCGTGCTGGCCGGTGCCGAGATCCTCGGCCAGGGCCTCGTGCGCGCTGTCTGGACCACCGATTCGACCCTGTCGACCCGCATCAGCACCCGCGTCGCCCATTACACCGGCCAGGTCGAACTGGCCCAGGCCGTCCAGGAGGGTTTGGCGGCCCGCCGCAACGGCGACGTCACGACCGCGACCGCGAAACTGCGGCGCGCGGTGGAACTGGCCGCCGCCTCCGGGCACGAATCCACCGCCAAACTGCTACGCGGTGTGGTCGAGGTCGAGCACGACGGCACCGTGAAGCTGCGCGGACAGGTCGCCGCGGCCGACGAACTCGCCCTCGACATCCGCTCCACCAAGACCGCGCGGGTGCGGCCGGAGGGCGGCTGACATGCCGATGTGCGCGGATGGACACCAGTCGCTGTCGACCGACTACTGCGATGTGTGCGGATCGGCACTCGGCGGTGCGCCCGCGCCCGATCCGGCGGACCTGCGCCTGTGCCCCCACTGCCACGCGCCGACCAGCGGCCGCTTCTGCGAGGGATGCGGCCACGACTCGGCCCTGCCGCCACCGTCCGTCACCCCGCGAGCCGGTGACCGACCGGCATCGGCTGACCCGACGCGGGCGAGTATGCGGCCCGAGTCGGCCGACCCGTCATGGGCGAGTGCGCAACCCGACCATCAGGGTGGGTTCGACGCGACGCTGATCGCGACCGGCGCGGCCCCGGACAGTGGCCGGTCCAGGTTGTGGGTCGCCCGGATCTTCGCCGACCGCGAGTTCTACGCGCGCGTCCAAGCCCGCAAGGGGCCCGATGCCGAACGTGTCGAATTCCCGGACTTCTATCCGGAACGCCGAATCATCTTGCGTGGCAATCAGTTCCTGATCGGAAAACGATCGGCCTCGCAAGGAATCGTGCCCGAGATCGACCTCGGCATCGCCCCCGCGGATATCGGTGTCTCCCGTGCGCATGCGATGATCCAGGTCGATCGGGGCGGCGCGCTCACCATCACCGACCTCGGTTCCACCAACGGGACCAGCCTGGACGGCGCCGAAACACCGATCACTCCGCAGCAGGCGGTCGCCGTGGGCGAAGGCAGCCGGATCCACGTCGGCGGCTGGACCACCATCGCGATCACCGCGGAACCGTAGACGCAGCTGTTCACCAAACGTAGGGTCGGGACCATGACGAAGTTCGACGGGAAGACCTGCCTGATCACCGGTGCCGCCAGTGGCCTCGGCCGCGCCACGGCGTTCGCGGCCGCCGCCAAAGGGGCGTCTCTCGTCCTGACCGACATCACCGCCGACGCGCTCGCCACCACCGCCGAGGAACTGCGCGCGACCGGCGCGACGGTGCATCTCGCGCACGCCGCCGACGTCAGCGACCATTCCGCGGTCGTCGGCCTCGCCGCCCACACCTTCGAGGCCGTCGGCCACGTCGACATCGTCATGAACGTGGCGGGCATCGCCACCTGGGGCACCGTCGACAAGCTCACCCCCCAGCAGTGGCGCCGCACCGTCGACATCAACCTGATGGGCCCGATCCACGTCATCGAGGAGTTCGTGCGCCCGATGATCAGCGCGGGTCGCGGCGGTCACCTGGTGAACGTGTCCTCGGCGGCGGGCATCTTCGGCCTACCGTGGCACGCCCCCTACAGCGCCACCAAGTTCGGCCTGCGCGGCGTCTCCGAGGTGCTGCGATTCGACCTGCGCCGCCACAAGATCGGCGTCAGCCTGGTCTGCCCCGGCGCGATGGCCACTCCGATGGCCGACAGCATCGACATCGCGGGCGTCGACCGTGACAATGCCGCACTGCAGAAGGCGATCCGCCTGTTCATGCGCCACGCCGTCACCCCCGACCAGGCCGCCACGGCGGTGATCAAGGGTGTCGAGCGCAATCGCTACTGGGTGTACACCTCCCGCGACATCCAGTTCGCCCACTGGGGCCAGCGCTACTTCCCGTACGGCTACACCCTGGCCATGCGCGGCCTGAACAACGCGATGACCAACTACGCCGACAAGAACGCCCTGGTCCGCTGAACGAGATCGCTCGGGCCTAGGCAAGGACCTCGTCTGTAAGGGCCGAGGCGCTCATCTGGTTGTTCGACATCGCGGCCTGGGCCCGCACCGTCGCCCGGCTCCTCGCGCCCGGCGGGGGGTCCACATCTTCGAGGGGCACCCCGTCGAAGATCATCATGGCGCTGATCAACGCGGGGCTGCGCATCGAGAGGTTTACCGAGCATCGCGATGAGTACTTCAACTCGATGCCCCGGATCCCCGAAGAGCAGAAATCGAAGATCCCGCGCACTTTTTCGCTGCTGGCATCGCGACCGCTCTGAAGTAGCCATAACCGGCTAGACGAGGTCGCTCGGGTCGGTATTGGCCCCGCACAGGATCACGCACACTCGTTCGCCGGGCTCGGGCCGATAGGCCGGGCCCGAACCGGTGTCGAGCAGTGCCGCCAGCGCGGTGGCCGCGCCGTTCTCGACGGCGATGCGATGGGAGGCCCACAACTGCTGCCTGGCGGCGCGGATCGCCTCGTCGGGCACCAGCAGCGATCGCACACTCGGGTGCTGGGCCGCGGCCAGGGCCATCGCCGACACGTTCGGCGCGCCGAGGGAGTCGGCGGCGATCGAGTCGACGGTGACGTCCACCGGGTGTCCGGCTTCGAGCGCGGCATTGAGCGATCGGCTGCCCTCGGGTTCGACGGCCACCGTGCGAATCCCGAAATGCTGTGCGGCCACAGCTGTTCCCGTGAACAACCCGCCGCCACCGACGGCGACGAGCACCGTATCCAGATCGGGTATCCGCGCCTGGATCTCGCGCATCAGCGTGCCCGCGCCCGCCGCGATGAGCGGATGGTCGTAGGCATGGGCGGCCAGCGCACCACTGGTCTCGGCGAACTCCCGGCACGCGGCCAGCGCCTGTTTGTACTCCGGACCGATCAGTCGCACCTGCGCGCCGTAGTCACGAAGTCGACCGATTTTGACCGGAGGAGCGGTCTCGGGCAGAAACACCGTCGCGGGCACCCCCGCCTCGCGGGCCGCCCACGCGCACGCCAACCCCGCGTTGCCGCCCGAGGCGATCGTCACACCCGCCGCGGGCAACGTCCCGGCAGCGGCGTGCGCGCGCACGAAATTCTGCGCGCCACGCGCCTTGAAAGTGCCGGTGAACTGCAAGAACTCCAGCGCGAACCAGAGTGGATCCGGGCCGGGTTCCGAGGGTGCGACGGTGATCGGGCGAACCAGCCCGTCGATGCGCGCGGCGGCGGCTTCGATGTCAGCGAAAGTCGGGGTCACGCCCTCGACTATGCCATCGGATCGGCGTCGCTGAACCGCCTGTTGACCGGGCGAATTATTACGACGGGTTTACGCCGGGGGGAGTCTGGGTACATAACAGATCGGTAACAAGCTCGAAGGCGGGTAGTCGTGTCGGTCTGGGGACGCGAAACCCCCCAGTGCACCGGCACACGCCCGGCGTGTCAGCAAAGGATGTGCACAGTGAGCGCGAACCTGATGATCGTGGACGACGATGTCCAGATGCGCGGCGACCTGCGTCGCGCGATGGAAGACGAAGGGTATGCCGTAGCCGAGGCAGGCGTACCCTCCGACGCCCTCGATCGGCTGCGAAACGACGGGCCACCCGATCTGATGATCGTCGACCTGATGCGCGGCGAGGCCGACGGCTTCGACTGCATCAGGGAGATCCGTCGTGACCACGACGTGCCGATCATCGTGATCAGCACCCGTTACGACACCCACGACGTGGTCGCGGCCCTGGAGGCGGGGGCCGACGACTTCGTGAGCAAGCCGTTCGAAATCAAGGAGATCACTGCCCGGATGCGCGCGCTCCGCCGTCGCGCCCGCATCACCGCCGACCGCGACACGACCCCCGAGGCCGTGCTCGACGCCGATCCGCACGCTCCGCTGGTGCTCGCGGCCGACGCGGGCGCGGTGCGCCGCGGTGCCGAGGAGATCCACCTCACGGTCACCGAATTCCGGTTGCTGTGTGAATTGGCGGAAACCCCTGGGCGGGTGCTGAGTCGATCCGTGCTGCTCGAAAGAGTCTGGGATCAGGGCTTTTTCGGTGACGAGCGCATTGTCGACGTCCACGTGCGGCGTCTGCGTACCAAGATCGAACGCGACCCGTCCGACCCGCGCATCGTGGTTACCGTGCGTGGTCTCGGGTATCGCCTCGACGTGCAGTCGCAGTAAACGATTCGTCATACAACCGCAAAGAGCTCGACACAAAGACCGCAAAGTCGGCTGGGCACGTTAGATATATGACAACGTCCACCATGTCCATCGAGCCGGCCGCCAGTGCGGCGGGCCCTGGTTCGGAAACGAGATTGCGTCATCCGCGGCTGGGCGACGGTGCTCAGCTGTGGCGGATCGCTCGCGATTCGCAGGTACTCGACGTCAATTCCAGCTACGCGTACCTGCTGTGGTGTCGCGATTTCAGTGCGACCTCGCTCGTCGCCGAAAGTGACGGTCAGCCCGTCGGGTTCGTCATCGGATATGTGCGTCCGGAAGCTCCGGACACGCTGTTCGTCTGGCAGATCGCCGTCGACGCGCAATGCCGTGGCCGCGGCCTGGCCGGCGCCATCCTGCACGCATTGCTCGATTCGGTAGCACAAGCGGGCATCACCACCTTGGAAACCACGATCTCACCCGGAAACACCGCCTCACATGCGCTGTTCTCCGCGGTGGCCCGGGAACGCGGTGCCGATTTGCGCACCGAGGACCTGTTCGAAGAAAACGATTTCCCCGATTCACACGAGGCAGAGCTGCTGTATGTGATTTCACCGGCTCAGCGCCAGGAGGAACGACGATGATCACGACCACCGACACCAGCATTTTCGAGGCTATGGAATCGAATGTGCGCGGATACTGCCGTGACTGGCCGGCCATCTTCAGCACCGCCGAAGGCGCCTGGTTGCGCGACGAGCAAGGCCGCGAATACCTCGACTTCTTCGCGGGTGCAGGCGCGTTGAACTATGGGCACAACAACCCGATTCTGAAAAAGGCGCTGCTGGAATACATCGGCAGCAATGGCATCACCCACGGTCTCGATATGTCGACCGTGGCCAAACGCGAACTGCTCGAAACCATCCGCGACAATCTGCTCTCGCCGCGTGGGCTCGACTACAAGGTGCAGTTCCCCGGCCCGACGGGCGCGAACGCCGTCGAGGCCGCGCTCAAGCTGGCCCGCAAGGTCACCGGGCGCAAGACCATCCTGAGCTTCACCAACGCCTTCCACGGCATGACCCTCGGCGCGCTGTCGGTCACCGGTAACGCCGCTAAGCGGGCCGGTGCCGGTGTGCCGCTCGAGCACTCCACCCCGATGCCCTACGACGGCTACTTCGACAACACCATCGAGGACTTCGGCTGGATGCAGCGCGTCCTCGACGACAGCTCCTCGGGTTTCGATCGCCCCGCCGCGGTGATCGTGGAGACCGTGCAGGGTGAGGGCGGGGTCAACCTGGCCCGCGCAGAATGGCTGCGTCACCTGGCCGGACTGTGTGCCGCGCGCGACATCCTGCTCATCGTCGACGATGTGCAGATGGGCTGCGGGCGTACCGGCCCGTTCTTCTCCTTCGAGATCGCCGGTATCACCCCCGACATCGTGACGCTGTCCAAGTCGATCGGCGGCTACGGCCTGCCGATGGCGCTGGTGCTGCTCAAGCCCGAGCACGACCAGTGGGCGCCCGGTGAGCACAACGGCACCTTCCGCGGCAACAACCCCGCCTTCGTCACCGCGACCGCCGCCCTGCGCGAGTACTGGTCCGACGACAAGCTCGCCCAGCGCACCGCCGAGAACGGCGCCTACGTGGGCCGCACGCTGAGCGCGGTCGCGCAGCGACATGCCGGGGTGTCCACCCGTGGCCGCGGCATGGTGCACGGCATCGTCTTCGACGACCCGTCGCAGGCGGGCAAGGTGTGCCGCACCGCCTTCGAGCAGGGTCTGCTGGTGGAGACCTCGGGTTCGATGGACGAGGTCGTGAAACTGCTGCCGCCGTTGACGCTGGGCAGCGACGAACTCGATCAGGGCCTGTCGGTGCTGGTCTCCTCGATCGACACCGTCTGTGGTGGTGCCGCATGATCGTGCGCACCACTGCAGAGATCACCGACACCGAACGCGATGTGGCAGGGCCGGGCTGGCGCAGCAAGCGCATCGTGCTCGGCGGCGACAAGGTCGGTTTCTCCTTCCACGAGACGACAATCGAGGCGGGCACCGTCCACAAGTTCCACTACCAGAATCACGTGGAGGCGGTGTGGTTGGTCGAGGGCGAGGGCAGTTTGCTCGATCTCGACAACGAGACCACCTACGAGCTGGGCCCGGGCTCGATGTACCTGCTCGACGGCCACGAACGTCATCAGGTGACCGCCCGCACCCAGCTGCGGATGCTCTGTGTTTTCAATCCGCCGGTTACCGGCCGCGAGGTACACGATGAGAACGGGGTGTATCCGCTGATTATCGAGGAGGATGCCGCCAGTGTCTGACCAGCTCGACCGCTACCCGACCCGGTTGTCCGAGCCTGCCCCGCATATCGAACGCACCGATCCGACGGCGTGGGGCCCGGTCACCTCACCGGAGCTGGCCGGCTTCGACGCGAACGGCTTCGCGACGATTCCCGACCTGCTCAGCCCCGACGAGGTGGCCGCGTTCGGCGCCGAGGTCGGCCACCTCGCGGCCGACCCGCTGCTCTACGGGGACGAACGGGTGATCGTGGAACCCGTGGCGGGGCAGGTGCGGTCGGTGTTCCAGGTGCATCAGCTCAGCAAGCCGATCGCGGAGCTGATCGCCGAGTCGCGGATCGCCGGGCTCGCCGAGCAGATCCTCGGTTCGCCGGTGTACCTGCATCAGTCCCGGGTGAACTACATGCCCGGTTTCGGTGGGAGCGGTTTCGGCTGGCATTCCGATTTCGAGACCTGGCACGCCGAGGACGGCATGCCGACCCCGCGCGCGGTGAGTCTGTCGATCGCGTTGACCGACAACTACCCGTTCAACGGCAGCCTGATGTT
This sequence comes from Nocardia sp. NPDC058518, assembly GCF_042719655.1. Lineage (NCBI taxonomy): Bacteria > Bacillati > Actinomycetota > Actinomycetes > Mycobacteriales > Nocardiaceae > Nocardia > Nocardia sp. NPDC058518. The sequence goes on along the minus strand of NZ_JBHXNJ010000001.1, from coordinate 1,014,342 downwards.
GATGCCCGGCTCACACCGCACCTTCGTGCCGTGCCTGGGCGAAACGCCGAGCGGTCACTATCGCGAGTCGTTGCGCGAGCAGCGAATCGGGATTCCGACCGCCGACGACATCACGTTCCTCGCGGCCCGCTACGGCATCACCCAGTTCACCGGGCGGGCCGGCTCGGCGCTGCTGTTCGACTCCAACATGATGCACGGCTCGTCGAACAACATCACCCCGTTCCCGCGCTCGAACATCTTCCTGGTGTTCAACAGCGTGGAGAACACGCTGACGGAGCCCTTCGCGGCACCTCAGCGCCGCCCGCAACACATCGCCGCCCGCGACTTCACCCCACTGCGTGAAGTCGCATCGGAACCGGTTGCCGTACTGGCGGATCAGGTGCCCTAGGGCAGTTCGGACAATCTAGGGCTGTTCGGACAATGCGGACAGGGAGGCCGCCGCCCGCGGATCGTCGTGGGCGGCGGCCTTCCACCATTGTTCGGCGGCGGCGCGCTCGCCTTGTTGCAGGAGCAGGGTGCCCAGGTCGAAGGCGGCCCCGCTGTGGCCTGCCTCTGCGGCCTGGGTCCACAGGGCGCGGGCCGAATCGTGTTCGCCGCGTTCGTGCATGGCGGTTCCGAGATCGTGGAGGGCGCCGCCGACACCTTGGCCGGCGGGTCGCGGGGGAGTCGGTGGGTCGGCGGGTGCGCTGGAGACGTCCGGCGAGGGATCGGATTTCGCGGCGGGGGCTTCGGGTTCGGTGGAAACCACCGGGGGAGCCGGTTCTGCGGGGCCCGTGCTGAGTTCGACGACGAGTTCGTTGAAATCGGGGGTACCGGGCCCGGTGCTGCACCACAGCGTGGACGCCCCGTCGGGGAGCAGGTCGACGACCATGCCGTAGTTGCCCGTCCAGGACTGGTGGGTGCCCGACTCGGCCACCCAGACGGGTGTGAGCGTGAACAGCGCGTCGGGCGCGTCCGCTGTCACCGAGATGTCGATGCCTTCGGCGAGTGCGTCGGACCAGATGTCGACGCCCGCCAGCGATTTCCCGTTCAGATTCACGTGCCCGTCATGGACGGAGAGCCCCAGGCCGAGGCCCGTCACATCCTCGGGCGCCATCACCGACAGCGCGCGCAGACGTACCGCCGTCGTCCCGGCGGGCAGCGACTCGGTGTACATCGGATACACCGCCGCGCCACACCATTCGATCGGATCGGCGCCCTGGTAGCGCTGATCGAGCGGCACCGGTTCGCCAGGGCGTTGCGCGCCGGGATCATTCATCGGTGGCACCCACACTTTCCGCTGTCGAACCCCCTCGCGGCGCCAGACGGTCCGCGGTTGCGCGCTACACCGTACTCGCCTCTACGCGCAGCCGTGGCTGATTCTCGGCTACATCGCCGCCGATTGCAACAGTGCCCCGGCGACCCCTGGTGACCGGGTCCGGAACTGTGTGTCCGGATGTCGGGCAATGGGATTCGCCGGGGCGTAACCCGACTGATCGGGCGTGGGTGTCAGACGGCGACCGACTCGCCGATCTCCTCCTCGACCGCGGCAGGCGCGATCGGCTTCGGCGCGTGGCGTGCCTCGTGCCGACCGGCCACCACGACGAGCACCACACCGACCGCCAGCCAGGCGAACAGGCCGAACAGGCGGGAACCGAACCCGGCGCCACCGTCGAAGTAGAGCAGGTCGCGCAGGCCTTCGACGAAGTCGGCGCCGTTCCAGAACGAGTGCAGCGCACCGAAGAAGCCGTTCTGGAGTTCGGGCCCGTAGACGCCGCCGGAGGTGGTGAAGTTCAGCATCACGAACAGGGTGATCAGCGCCAGCGTGGTCCAGCGCTTCAGGAACGTGTGCAGGCCGATGCCGATCAGGATGATGCCCGAGGCGTAGAGCCAGGCAATGCCGAACACGCTCGCCGAGTCGCTGTCGATCACGCCGAATACCGGACCCGCCACGAGAACTCCGATGAGGCTCACGACCAGCGCCGTCCCGACACCGACCGCGGCGCGCACCCGCATCCGCAACATCGCGCCCGCGGCGCCGATCACGGCGACACTGCCGTAGGCGCCGACGCTCAGCGCGACCAGCAGGAAGAAGATGCCCTGACCTGTCGGATCACCACCGGCCTTGGTCGTCACGTCGGTGACCACCAGCGGCACGCCCTGATGATCGGACACCGACCGGAAGGCCACCTCCGCGGCCATCGCGCCGGTATCGGAGCTCGCTGTGGCGACGAGGAGTTCGGGTTTCACGGCGTCGGGCACGTAGGCGCCGGTGAGCTCGCGGTGCTGGAGCGCGCTGACGGCCGCTTCGCGGTCGGGCACGGTGACCATGTCGAGGCCGGCGCCGCCCTTGTCCTTCATCGTCTGCGCCAGCACCATCGACTGCGGGGAGTCGCCGACGACAGCGAGCGCCAGATTGTTCGGCTCGGGCTGATGGAACGCGCCCAGGTAGGCGAAGGCCATCCCGAGGCACATCAGCAGCGGCGTCAGCAGATGTCCGGCGAGGTGCCGGAACTGTGTGCGAGTCATCGAGGGGAATCTCCAAACAGTTGGTAAATGCAACTAAATATGGTTGTAGGATACAACCATGAATGCGCGGGACACAAGAACCCAGGCTGTCGACACCATCCAGCGGGAACTCACCGCCTTCGCCCGGCGTGCCCGCGGCCGGGCCGCCGAACTGCACCCCGAGCTGAGCCTGGTCGCCTACAGCATTCTCGACCTGATCCTCGAGCGCGACGGTTGCCTGGCCACCGACCTGGCCGAACAGTTCCTGCTCGACAAATCGACCGTCAGCAGGCAGGTCGCCGCGCTCGAGCAGCTCGGCTACCTCGAACGTGCCGTCGACCCCGGCAACCGGCGCAATCACGTCCTGCACGCCACCCCCGCGGGCCGAACGGTCGCCGGCGAGGCCGAACGTCGCCGCCGCGAGGCCTTCCAGACGCGTTTCGCCGACTGGACCGACGAAGATGTCGCGGCGATGGCCGGTTACCTGACCCGCTACAACCGCGGCGACTGACCAGCCCGGCATTCGGCGCGGGCGGTCTCCCGGTGGGCATCCACCTGGCTATTGCCCACGTCACTCCCGCCGACGGGCGGTGCCCCGGCAACGCGCGCGAGTCGGTATAGTCGCCGCGGATGAGTAGTGACACCACCCACCCCGTGCAAGAGAATTCCCCACGCCCGATCAATCGAGCATGGTGGCTGGTGCCGGTGTTGCTCACCATTGTTTCGGTCGTCTGTGTCAGGACGCCGCTGTGGCCCTTCGAGCGCTATTCCGACGGGTTCATCGATCTCCAGGTCTACCGCCTCGGCATCGAGGCGATGCGCGACGGTGCCGACATGTACGGCCAGCTGCCCAAGACCACGATCGGCATCGGCCTGCCCTTCATCTACCCGCCGTTCGCGGCCATCGCGCTCGCGCCGTTCGCGCTGCTGCCGTGGGGCACGGCGAAGATCCTCTACGTCGTGGTGTCGATCGCCGCCGTCGCCTGGACGCTGTATCTGGTCGCCCGCCGCTACCACCCGGATCGCAAGCAGGCCGCCCTGCTGGTGACCGCCTGCGCGCTCCCGCTGGCGATGCTGCTGGAGCCGGTCCGCTCGACCATCGACTTCGGTCAGGTCAATCTCCTGCTGATGGTGCTGGTCGCTACCGACTGCCTGCTCCCGAAAACCCGCTATCCCCGCGGCATGCTGATCGGCCTGGCCGCCGCCATCAAACTCACGCCCGCCGCCTTCGTTCTCTACTTCCTGGTCCGCAAGGACTACAAGGCCGCCGCGACCGCCGCGGGCACCGGGGCGATCGCCACCATCGCGTCCTTCGCGTTCCTGCCCACCGAATCCACCCGCTACTGGTTCGGTGGCCTCGGCAATGTCTCGGGTCTGAGCGGCTCGGCGTTCCATACCAATCAGTCGATTCAGGCCGTCATGGCCCGCCTCCACATCACCGGCCTGCCCTTCGACGCCCTGTGGCTCGTGCTGGGTGCTCTGCTGCTGGTCCTCGTCGTCGCCGCGATGCGCAAGGCCGCCGACGCCCCCGCGATCGCGCTGTCCCTCAACGCGGTCTTCACGCTGTTGCTCTCGCCGATCTCGTGGTCGCACCACTGGGTCTGGATCGCGCCCGCGTTGCTGGCGATGGTCTGCCATGCCCGCACCCTGCCCGTCAGCAGCGCCCGAGGCTGGTATGCCACGGCCGTCGGCGTCGCCGCCGTCTTCGTGATCGCACCGCACAGTTTCCTGCCCGACGGTGAGCACCGCGAGACCTCGTGGACGTGGGATCAGCACATCATCGGCGACACCTATGTCTGGCTGGCTGTCGGGCTCGTTGTGCTGTTCCTCGTCACCGGACGCAGGCAGGCGCGGACCGTGGCGGCGCCGACGGTGGTCGAGGAGCCCGCGCGCGTCGCCTAGGGTGACGACTGATCGTCACTCGAATCCGGCGGCGTCATCCCGGGCCGAGTGGTGACCGACGGCCGCTGGGAGCAGGGTCGTGATTCCCTCGGGGTTGGCGATCTCGGCCAGCTGCCGAAGGTTCGAGTCCAGTTCCGACTGGATCGCGTGACGAAGCACGACGGCATCGGCATCTCGTAACGCCGTGCCGTGCAGACCGGTTCGCAGCGTGGCGCGGGATACCTCACGCAGGTACTCGAGTTCCACCGTGAAGGTGACAGCGATGCCGGCCACCGCACTGCACGTCATCGTCCAGCTTCGGGCCGGGTGGTATTCGGTGACGACCAGACGCACGTCGTGGAGCATGTGGAACAGCTGGACCTGCGCGGCGAGTTCGTCACCGGCATCGACTCGATCTGCTGCCGGGCCGGTCCAGGCGTGGAGTTCCGACATCCAGGACGCGATCTGCTGCGGCTGGGACACGACATCCCACAGCCTTTCCGGCGAAACAGGCAGGGAGACCGCACCGCTGACGAGCACGTAGTCCACGCCGGCGGACGGTGTGGGGTCAGGCGTGATCAGCTGATCGGTCCGTCGCCTGCGATTGCTCCGCTGGGCCATGATCCCCCACTTCATCGCCGACACGGCGTGCGGTGATCGCACGTCGACCTCGTCCCGGACGGCGTGCCAGAGACGCTAGCCGATCGGCGCGAAATGTCCATCCGGACAGCGGATCTCGCGAGGAAGACCATTTCGGCGCCGCGTTCTTCGTGGAAAGTCACCATCGCCCCACGTGAGGTTCACGCGGGGCGATGATTGTGAATGTGCTGTGTCAGGCGGTGACAGAGGCTTCGCGCTGGAGTTCCAGGGCGATATCGATGAGCTGGTCTTCCTGACCGCCGACGAGTTTGCGTTTACCCGCGCGGACGAGCATCTGGGCGGCGGAGACGCCGTAGCGTTCGGCTTGACGTTCGGCGTGCTTGAGGAAGCTGGAGTACACGCCCGCGTAGCCCATCATCAGGGACTGGCGATCCAGCAAGCACTCCTGCGGCATGGCCGGGCGGACGACATCCTCGGCCGCGTCGGCGATCGCGAAGAAGTCGACACCGGTGGTGATGCCGAGTTTGTCGGCGACCCCGACGAACGCCTCGACCGGGGTGTTACCCGCGCCCGCACCGAAACGGCGGGTGGAGCCGTCGATCTGGGTGGCGCCCGCTCGGACGGCGTAGACGGAGTTCGCGACGGCCAGGCCGAGGTTCTCGTGGCCGTGGAATCCGACTTGGGCGTCGGTGCCGAGTTCGGCGACGACAGCGGCAACGCGGTCGGAGACCTGTTCCAGGACAAGGGCGCCGGCGGAGTCGACGATGTAGACGCACTGGCAGCCTGCGTCGGCCATGATCCGGGCCTGCTTGGCCAGTACTTCGGGGGGTTGGGTGTGCGACATCATCAAGAACCCCACGGTTTCCAGGCCGAGGTCGCGGGCGAAGCCGAAGTGCTGGATGGAGACGTCGGCTTCGGTGCAGTGGGTCGCGATCCGGCAGATGGAGGCGCCGTTGTCCTGGGAGATCTTGATGTCTTCTTTGACGCCGACGCCGGGCAGCATGAGGAACGCGATCTTGGCGTTCTTGGCTGTCTGGGCGGCGATCGTGATGAGTTCCTGTTCGGGGGTTTTGGAGAACCCGTAGTTGAACGAGGAACCACCGAGTCCGTCACCGTGGGTGACTTCGATAACGGGGACACCGGCACCGTCGAGGGCGGCGACGATATCGCGGACCTCTGTGGCGGTGAATTGGTGGCGTTTGTGGTGGGAGCCGTCACGCAGGGAAGTGTCGGTGATCCGGATGTCGAGTTCGGCAGAGAATGGCATGGTCGAGTCTCCTTACGCCCGGCTCGTCTGCGGCGGCCGCAGGGCCAGGATCTGTTCGGCCACGACCTCACCGACGCGGGTCGCGGCGGCGGTCATGATGTCGAGGTTGCCCGCGTAGGGCGGCAAGAAGTCGCCTGCGCCTTCGACCTCGACGAACACCGATACCTTCGCCAGCCCACCGGAAACGACAGAGGGCTCGTCGAACTGGGGTTCGTTGAGCAGGCGGTAGCCGGGCACATACTGCTGGATATCGGCCACCATCTGGTGGATCGATGCGGTGATCGCGTCGTGGTCGGCGTCGTCGGGAATGGCGCAGAAGATGGTGTCGCGCATGATCATCGGCGGCTCGGCGGGGTTCAGGATGATGATCGCCTTGCCACGCTGAGCACCACCGATGGTTTCCACACCACGGCTGGTGGTCTTGGTGAACTCGTCGATATTCGCCCGAGTGCCCGGGCCTGCGGAATTCGACGAAACCGAGGCAACGATTTCGGCGTAGGGCACCGGAACGACGCGGGAGACGGCGGCGACGATCGGGATCGTGGCCTGCCCACCGCAGGTGATCATGTTGACGTTCGGCGCTTCCAGCAGTGAGGCCAGGTTGACCGGTGGAACCACGGCCGGACCCACGGCGGCGGGGGTGAGGTCGATGGCGCGGATGCCGAGTTCGGCGTATCGGGGTGCGGCGGCGCGGTGGACGTAGGCCGAGGTGGCTTCGAAGACCATGTCGGGTTTGGTGTCCTGGGCGAGGAGCCAGTCGACGCCTTCGGCGGAGGTTTCCAGGCCGAGCCCGCGGGCGCGTTTGAGGCCTTCGCTGTCGGGGTCGATGCCGATCATCCAGCGGGGTTCGATGGCTTCCGAGCGCAGGAGTTTGTAGAGCAGGTCGGTGCTGATGTTGCCGGATCCGACGATCGCGGCGGTGACGGTACCGTTGGACACGGTTGCCTCCTCGAGGAATGCGGCCGGGCAGGCCGACAGGGTGGGGTCGGCTCAGGCGAACGACAGACGGACGGAGCCGAGTCCGGTGAAGTCGGCGAGGAAATCGTCGCCGGGTCGAGCGTCGATGGCGCGGGTGCAGGAACCGGGCAACACGATGTCACCGGCTTTGAGCCGCACCCCGAAGGTCGCGACCTTGCGGGCCAGCCAGGCCACCGCGATCACCGGATCGCCGAGTACCGCGTCGCTGCGGCCTTCGGCGATGACGTCACCGTTGCGGGTGAGCACGGCGTCGATCGCGGTGATGTCGATGTCGCCGGGAGCGACGCGTTCCTTGCCGAGGACGAACCCCGCCGAGGAGGCGTTGTCGGAGATGGTGTCGGCCAAGCCGATCTTCCAGTCGGTGATCCGGGAGTCGATCAACTCGATCGACGGCGCGTAGGCGACGGTCGCGGCGAGCACGTCGGCTTCGGTGCAGTCCTCACCGGGCAGATCGGCGCCGAGGATGAACCCGACCTCGACCTCCACCCGGGGCAGCAGGAACTTCGAGGTCTGAACGGGGACGTCTTCGAAGACCTCCATGTCGGCGAGCAGGTGACCGTAGTCGGGCTCGTCGACGCCCATCATCTGCTGCATCGCCAGTGACGACAGCCCTACCTTGTGCCCGACGACCTTCCCGCCGTCATCCAGCCTGCGCCGGATATTGAGCAGCTGGACCTCGTACGCGTCCACTACATCGATGTCCGGATACCGGTCGACAATGGGGGACACGGCCACCCGATCCAGCTCCGCCCGCGCCAGTTCGGCGGCGAGTTCGGCGCGCACGCTGGTTGTCAGCATCCTGGCTCCCTCTTCTCTTCTGGTGATTCCACCCCATGCTCGTCGTCGAGACCGTGCACAGCGACGGGCCCTCCCGCTGGATGGACAGGAAATTGTGAGGGCCGCCCGGGGATCGTCGCGCACGCGGCCACCAGCACGACGGTCATCACCACGATGGTAGCGAACACGAGGTGTACTGCGGCCGAAAGTGATTGCGGCGAAGGCACATCCACGTCACCGAGGCGCGCGTTGACAACCGCACCGAACGCGGCGACCCCCACCGCGCTGCCGAGCGAACGCGCGAACAGATTCGCCGAGGTGACGACGCCGCGTTCGGTCCACCGCGCGCTCGTCTGCGCCGCGATGAGCGTGGGTGTGGCCACCAGCCCCATGCCCGCGCCGACCACGAAACACGAGGCCGCGACCTGCCACAGCGCCGACGTCTCATCGAGCGACAGCGTCGTCGCCGCGCCGATCGCCGCGACGGTACTGCCGAGCACGGCACAGGTGCGAAACCCGAAGCGCAGATACACCTTCCCGGCCTGAGCGGCCGCCAACGGCCAGCCGAGAGTGAGGGCGCCGGTGACGAGCCCCGCGACCAGAGCGCTCGTACCGAGTACGCCCTGATTGAACATCGGCACATACGTCGTGAACCCGAACAGCAGCGCCCCGCCCAGCATCGCGGCGACACAGCTCGCGATCACCACCCGCCGGGTGAACACCCACAGCGGCAGAATCGGGTGCGTAGCACGTGATTCGACGACAACGAACAACGCGAGCGACAGTGCCGCGCACCCGAACACCGTGAAGCCGACCGGCGACCCCCACGCCCAGGCGTGACCGCCCTCGAGCAGCCCGAGCACCAGCGCCCCCGTACCGAGCGTCAGCAGAACCGCACCCGCGTAGTCGACCCTGCGGTGACGCCGGGGCACGGACTCGTGGAAATTGCGGACCAGCATCCACGCGGCCAGCGCCGCCAGCGGCAGGTTGACCAGGAAGATCCACCGCCAGCCCAGGTAGTCGGCGCAGATGCCACCGAGCAGCGGGCCCGTCACCGACGCCATCGCCCACACCCCGGCCAGATACCCCTGGACAGTGGCACGTTCGGCCAGCGTGTACAGATCACCCGCGATAACCATGGTCGTCGGCTGAATCGCACCGGCACCGATGCCCTGGACGGCGCGGAACACGATCAACGCGAGCATGCTGCTCGCCAGCCCACACAGCAGCGAGCCGACCGCGAACACCGCGATGCCGAACAGCATCACCGGCTTGCGACCGAACATGTCGGCGAGCGCGCCGTAGATCGGCACGGTGATCGCCTGGGCGAGCAGATAGATCGTGAACAGCCACGGGAACAGCGTGAAATCGCCGAGACTGTCGGTGATCGACAGCACCGCGGTCGCCAGGATCGTCGAATCGAGCGCGACGAGTCCGGTGGCGAGCATCAGCGAGGCGAGCACCGGCCCACGGTCCGAGCCGAATCCGACCTCGGATCGCGCGGTATCGGTTGCCACAGCACACCTTTCGCCTCAGAAGCGGATACGGACCTGGTCGGTGCGCGGGCGGGCCTGGCAGGCCAGGGCGTACCCGGCGTCGATGTCGTCCTGATCGAGGATCGCCGCGTTGGTCATGGTGACCTCGCCGTCGACGACGGTGCACGCACACGAACCGCATTCGCCTTCGCGGCAGGAATAGGGGACATCGAGTCCGTCGGCGAGCATCACGTCGACGAGGGTGCGCGAGCGCGGCCAGCTCAGCGCGTGCACCGCGCCGTCGAGCTCCACCTCCACGTGCGCGGCGTCCTCGGTGTCGGCGGGGTCGAGTGGCTCGGGCTCGGCGAAGGGATCTCCGGACAGCGACACGAACACCTCGGTGGTGACGCGCTCGCGCGGCCACCCGGCCCCGGACAGCGCCTCGGTCACCGCCGACATGAACGGGCCGGGCCCACACACGAACGACTCGAAGGCCGAATACGGCGCGGCGAACTCGGCCAGCTGTGCGGTGGTGGGTAGGCCTTGGAGCGATTCGAGCCAGTGCGCCACGGTAATTCGACCCGGATACCGTGCGAGCAGGTCGCGCAGGGCATCGGCGAAGATGACCGATTCCTGCTCGCGATTGGCGTAGAACAGGACCACCCGGCCCGTGCCGTGCGCGAGGGCGGACCGCAGAATCGACATCACCGGCGTGATGCCGCTACCGGCGGCCCACAACAGCAGATCGGTGTCGAGGGAGGTCGGGGTGAAGCTTCCTTGCGGCGGCAGCACGTCGAGCATATCGCCGACGGAGACGTTGTCGCACAACCAATTCGAGCCGTAACCACCGGCCGTGCGCTTCACCGTGACCTGCGGCGGATCACCCGTGAACGGCGAGCTCGCCAGCGAGTAGCAGCGCGCCACCGGCGCGGTCCGCTCGCTCGGGATACGCACGGTGAGGAACTGGCCCGGCCGGTAGGCGAAACGGTCGGCGACCGCATCGGGCACATCGAACACCAGCGAGCGCGCGTCCGCGGTCTCCTCGATCACCGCGGACACCCGCAGCGTCACCACCCGCGAGCCACGCGGAACGTCGACAGTCGCCCTCGTCACTGGTGTCCTCCTCGATCACAGAACCGGCGTTGCGGAGCAACCGTCGCAGGCTCGCCGGCGTCGCGGACCCCATGGCTCCCGGTGGCCGGGAGATCGCCGCGCACTGCCCGCTGACCGGGAAGACCAGGGCGGATGCGCCGGGCGCGAACCCTAGCGTCGGGCTCGTGGACACCAGATTCTCCGGGGGCACCCGATGAACCGCATGCAGAACACCGTCGCGCTGGTGACCGGCGCGGCCGGGGGAATGGGCCGCGCCCATTGCCGTCGGCTGGCCGAGGAAGGCGCCGACATCATCGCACTCGACATCGAAGCAGCCGCGGCCGAATTGGCCGAGACGGCAAAGGAAGTGGAGACAACGGGGCGCCTGTGCGTCACCGGCGTCGCCGACGTGCGCGACCAAGCGTCCCTGGACGCCGCGGTCGCAGATGGCGTCGCCGCACTGGGCCGCCTCGATGTGATCGTGGCCAACGCCGGGATCTACAGCGACCTCGGCCTGTCCTGGGAACTGTCGGACCAGGCCTGGCAGCGCACCATCGACATCAACCTCACCGGCACGTGGCACACCGTGCGCGCCGCCGTTCCGGCGCTGAGCGACGGCGGCTCGGTCGTGATCGTGAGCTCCACCAGCGGCATCGTCGGTGCGGCGGCCGCCGCGCACTACTCGGCGAGCAAGCACGCCGTGGTCGGGTTGGCCCGCACCCTGGCCAACGAGCTCGGCCCGCGCGGGATCCGGGTGAACACGGTGCACCCCGGCTCGGTCGCCACACCGATGATCCTCAACGACGCGGTGTACGCCAAACTGCGCCCCGACCTGCCGAATCCGACTCGGCAGGACGCGGCGGAGGCGCTGGCCCGCCGCACGATTCTCCCCGTGCCGTGGGTGGATCCGGTCGACATCAGCAATGCCGTGCTCTTCCTCGCATCCGACGAGTCCCGTTACGTGACGGGAATCCAGCTCGTGGTGGATGCCGGACTTACTCAGAAGGTGTGACATGGGACGGGTTTCGGGCAAGATCGCGCTGATCACCGGCGCCGCGCGCGGCATCGGCCGCGCACAGGCCATCCGGCTGGCCGAGGAAGGCGCCGACATCATCGCGGTCGACATCTGCGAGCCGGTCGAGACCGTGGTGTCGCCGGGAGCGACCCACGACGACCTCGCCGAGACCGTGCGCGCGGTCGAGGCGACCGGCGCGCGGATCGTCGCCGCCACCGTCGACGTCCGCGACGGTGCGGCGCTGCGGGCCGCCGTCGACGCAGGCGTCGATGAGCTGGGCGGCCTCGATATCGTCTGCGCCACAGCGGGAATCAGTTCCAGCGGTGGCGCACTGGAGCTCACCGAACAGCAGTGGCAGACGATGATCGACATCAACCTGACGGGCGTGTGGCAGACGTGCAAGGCCGCCACCCCGCACCTGATCGCTCGCGGCGGCGGTGCGATGATCCTGACCAGCTCGATCGCCGGACTGCGCGGGCTGGTCGGCGTCGCGCACTACACCGCCGCCAAACACGGCGTGGTGGGGCTGATGCGGTCGCTCGCGAAAGAGCTCGCCCCGCACCATGTCCGGGTGAACTCGGTGCATCCGACCAATGTCGACACCCCGATGATCCAGAACGACATGGTGCGCAAGGTGTTCCGGCCCGACCGTGAGCATCCCACCCGCGAGGAATTCGCCGAGGCGGCCGTGACGATGAACATGCTGCCCATCCCGTGGGTCGAACCGGTCGACATCGCCAACGCCGCACTGTTCCTGGCCTCGGACGAAGGCCGCTACATCACGGCGGTGACGCTGCCCATCGACGCGGGCAGCACCCAGCGCTAGCCACTGAGCCGCGGAAACAGTGCGCCGCGGAAATTACGAATGCGCGGGCTCCGACATGGCAGCCCGCGCTTTCGCGTCTCAGCCTTCCTGCTCTGCCAGTGCGGCCGTCGTCAGGGTGAGGTGGTGAGTCAGCAAGGCGGCGGCGGTGTCGGGGTCACGGGCCAGCGCCGCCTCCTCCAATCGGCGATGCTCGTCGAGGCCGTCGCGCTCAGGGTTACGGTGTGTCGACCAACGGCGGGCCAGCTCGCTCGCGACCCACAGCCGGTCGAAGGTTTCCAGCAACACCGGGTTGCCGCACCCTTCCAAGAGCGTGCGATGGAACACCCGATGGGCCTGCGCCCATGCCTCGCTGTAGTACTCGCCGTCTTCCGGGGTGAATGCCGGTGTGCGCGCCAAGCGGTGGTGGGCAGCTCGGACTTCGCCCTCCCAGCTGACGTCACCACGTTCGATCGACATGCGTAGCAGGACCGGCTCGATCGCCCGGCGGGCCTCGCCGATCTGCTGCAAGCGGTGATCGGAAAAGGCAGGCACCGCGAAACCGCGATTGGTCAGCCGTTCGGCCAGGCCGTCACCGACCAGCCGCACCAGCGCCTCACGCACCACAGCCAGGCTCACGCCGTGTCGACTGGCGAGATCCTGCGGCTTGAGCGCGTCACCGGGTGCGTACTCGCCACGCATGATCGCGTTCCGCAAGTGTGCGTAGACCTGCTCGGAGAGCATCTGTTTCGCCGGCGGGGGCGGAGTGTGGACTGCACGAGTCATGATCCGATCATAGACGGTTCGGCAGATAATCGATTATTTGTGATATCGTCGATCTTGCGTATCCGGCACGGCTTGAAAGGCACGACATGAAGAGCGCAAACAATCCCTTCGCCCGCCTCCCCGAGGTAGTCGCATTCACGGTCACGAGCACCACGGTGCGTGACGGCGCCGCCTGGCCACCTGCACAGTGGTCCTTGGGTGCTCCTGGCGGCAAAGACGTCTCTCCGCAACTGAGTTGGAGTGGTGCCCCAGCAGGCACCAAGAGCTACGCCCTGACCGTGTACGACCCCGACGCCCCGACCGGCTCAGGTTTCTGGCACTGGGCTGTGGCCGACATCCCGGCCACGACCACGAGCCTGCCCGAGGGTGCCGGCGACGACGAGGGCAGCGGTTTGCCGGTCGGCGCCTTCCAATTGCCGAACGACGCGCGCCTACCTCGATACATCGGTGCGGCACCGCCGGCAGGGCACGGTAGACACCGCTACTTCGTGACCGTGCACGCACTGGATGTGGATGACATCGGGATCGCCTCCGACACCACGCCGGCTCTGCTCGGCTTCACTATCGCCGGACACATCCTGGGCCGGGCAACCCTCGTCGCCACAGCGGAGGCACAGCAGTGATCGATCACATGGTCGACCGAACTGTGCTGATCACGGGCGCGACGGACGGGCTCGGCCGCGAACTCGCGGTGCGCCTCGGCGCAGCGGGAGACCGGCTGATCCTGCACGGACGCAACCCCGATCGGGCAGAAGCAGTCGCCGCCGAGGTAGCAGCCGCGAGCGGACACGTTCCGCAGATCATCCTGGCCGACCTCTCGCGACTCACCGAGGTGGACCGGCTGGCCGACGAGATCATCGCCCGCACTTCGCGATTGGATGTACTGGTGAACAATGCAGGCACCGGCGGCCGACCGGACAGGAAACGCGAACTCACCGCTGACGGCAACGAATTACTGTGGGCGGTCAACCATCTGGCCCCGTATCGGCTGACGCGGCGGCTGCTTCCGCTGCTGCGGACCTCGGCTCCGGCGCGGGTGGTGAACGTAGCCTCCGCCGGGCAGCAGGAAATCGACCTCGACGATCCCACCCCCGAGCACGACTACGACGTGTACACCGCTTACTGCCGAGCCAAGCTGGCGATGATCATGGCAACCATCGAGTACGCCGAGGAACTCGACGGAACCGGCGTCACGGTGAACGCCCTGCACCCGGCCACCCTCATGGCGACGACCATGGTGATGGAATCCGGTGTTACGCCGATCAGCACTGTCGCCGAAGGTGCGGACGCGACCCTGCGGCTGATCTGCGATCCGGTCCTGTCCCAGACGACAGGCCGGTACTTCAACGGCACCGGGCAGAGCCGTCCGCACCCACAGGCCATGGATCCGCAGGCGCGTCGTCGCCTGCTCGGAATCAGCGACGACGCGATCACCGCGGCGGTGGGCTGAGGCGGCCGGATCTGCTCCGCTACCTCCGTGTCAGCGCGTGACGTCCTTGCGGGTGAGAAAAGCCAGTACGGCCGACTCGAATTCGTCCTTGCGTTCGATCATGGCCCAGTGCCCGCAGTTCGGGAACACGTGCAGTTCGGCGCGCGGGATCGTGCGCATCGGGATCAGCGCCATATCCAGGGGGCTCACCCGGTCGTCGCGGCCCCAGGTGATCAGCGTCGGGGCAGCCACCTTGTGCAGCATCGCCCACGGCGGCGGTGCGTCGGAGGCCTCCATCGCCTTGATCATCATCGCGAACGCGGCCTTGCTGTACATCCGGCGGGCGCTGTCGAGGGTCGCGGGATCGGTGGCCTGGGTCCAGCGCTCCTCGATCAATTCCTCGGTCACCATCGCCGGGTCGTAGACCATCGAGTGCAGCCACTGGATCAACCGATCCCGGGTGGGTTCCTCGGTGAACTCCTGGAGCAGCTTGATGCCCTCACCGGGGCCTGGGCTGAACAGGTTGCGGCCGATGCCGCCGATCGTCACCAGCTTGCCGACCCGCTCGGGATGGGCGATGGCGTAGTTGAGTGCCACCCCGCCACCCATCGAGTTGCCGATGATGTCGACGCTGTCGAGGCCGAGCGCGTCGACGAAACGGACCACCGAATCCAGCGCGGTGATCATCGGATGTCCGCCGAAGTCGTCGCTCACCCCGAAACCGGGGAATTCCAGAACTAGACATCGGAATCGTTCCGCGAAGACGGCGAGGTTGCCGCGGAAGTTGCGCCACCCGGTGACGCCGGGCCCCGATCCGTGCAGGAGCAGCAGCGGCGGTCCCTCGCCCGCCTCGTGGTAACGCAGAACACCCGCGTCGGTGGTGATCTCGCGCAGCGTGCCCTCGTAGCTCAGGTCGGTCATGCGTGGGTACCGCCGTCGATGCGGATCTCGGTGCCGGTGATGAACGCGCCGTCCTCGGAGACGAGCATCGCGATCACGCCGGCCACCGCGGCCGGGTCGCCCATGCCCGCGCCGCCGGATTCGAGGTCGGTCGGCAGCACGGGGGACAGCTTCCCGAACAATGCCCAGTTGGCGTCGGAGGGCACGTATCCACCGGTGGCTTCGGTGATGCCGGACTTGATACTGCCGGGCGCGACGCAAACCGCGCGCAGGCCCTTGCCGCCGTATTCGAGGGCGATGGCGTGGGTGAAGGACTGGATGCCGCCCTTGCTCGCCGCGTAGGCCGCCATGTACGGGTGCGCGAACGCGGCCGAGGTGGAGCTGAAGTTCACCACGGTCGCGCGCGGGTTGGCCAGCAGCGCAGGCAGCGCCTCGCGGACGACGAGGAAGGTGCCGGTGAGGTTCACCCGGATGATCAGGTCCCACAGGTCAAGGGGGGTCTGATCGGTGTGCGAGGCGCGCAGGATGCCCGCCGCGTTCACCAGCGAGTCCAGGCCGCCGAGGGTCTCGATCGAGGATCGGACGCCCTCGATCACCGACTGTTCGTCGCCGATATCGATGGTGAGGGTCGTGAGCCGGTCGGCGGTGCCGCGCTCGGCGGCCTGCGCGCTGGTCGCGGCGAGGCCCTCGGCCGATACGTCGGCGGCGACTACGCGGGCGCCCTCGTCGAGCAGTCGCAGCGCGGTGGCCTGGCCGATGCCCGATGCGGCGCCGGTGACCAGCGTCCGGTGGTTATCGAGTCTGTTCATGGGTTCTCTCCTGGTCTTTGGTGTCAGCCGAGTCGGCCGGGAACCGGTTCGTGGCGGAGCTGATCGGTCGCCAATATGCCTGCGCGGACGGCATTCTCGACGGAATCGCGCAGGGCAGGGCAGGTGGGGATCCAGCTGCTGTGCTCACCGAGGGCCGCGCGCCGAGCGAACTCGGGGCACGCGGACTCGGCGTCGTCGAGCCACTGGATGCTGGTGTGGCTCGGACTGAACTTCTCTGCCAGCACCTTGTTGCCACAGGTAGCGCATTCGACGGGTTGCACGGCCGCCCGCCTTACCGCTCGCCCGCGGCGTGGCGCGCGCCGATGTACCCGAACACCATGGCCGGACCGATCGTCGCGCCCGCACCGGCGTAGTCGTTGCCCATCACCGCGGCGGCGGTGTTGCCCGTGGCGTAGAGCCCGGGGATAGGCGAGCCGTCGGCGCGCAGCACCTGGGCGTCGGCGTTGTAGACCAGTCCGCCCTTGGTGCCGAGGTCGCCGATCCGTACCCGCAGTGCGTAGTACGGGCCCTTGTCCAGCACATCGAGCGCGGGCGTCGCCAGGGTCGGGTCGCCGTAGTAGTTGTCGTAGGCGCTGACGCCGCGGCCGAAGTCCGCGTCGTGTCCCTCGCGTGCGAATCCGTTGAAGCGCCCCACGGTGTCGCGCAAACTGTCGACCGGGACGCCGATCGCGGCGGCGAGTCCCTCGATGTCGGGCGCGGTCTGCATCAGTCCGGTCGACAGCCACGAGGACGGGAACTTCTGGCCGGGCACGATGCCGCCGATGGGGTAGCGGCTCTTGGCTTTCGCGTCGAAGATCAGCCAGGCCGGATCGTGGCTGCCCGACAGCTGGGCATGCACGAACGTCACATACGGGGAGGCTTCGTTGGTGAAGCGCCTGCCCGTGCTGTCGACGATGATCGAGCGCGGGATCGACCGCTCCGACACCAGCACCTGATTGATGCCGTCCGGGCGCTGAAACGACGGCATCCACCAGGCGTCGTCCATGAGATCGACTGCCGCGCCGACATTTTCGCCCGCGATGATGCCGTCGCCGGTGTTGTCCGCCGATGCCGCGCTGAAGTTGTCGCGCCCGCCCTCGGGCAGGTAGTCCTTGCGCATGGCCTGATTGAACTCGAACCCGCCGGTGGCCAGCAGCACACCGTCGCGCGCCCTGATCCGGATCTCGCGGCCGTCACGTTCGGCGAGGACGCCGAGTACCGCGCCGGTGTCGTCGGTGATCAGCGAGCGCAGCGGGGTGTCGAGCCACATCGGTACCCCGGCATCGCGCACGGCCAGCCACAACCGGGCGATCAGCGCCCGGCCGAGCGTGTCCATGTGCCTGCGCAACACGATCGCCTTGACCGCCCGCAGACCGGTGAGCAGCGCGGTCCAGCGTGCCCTCCAGGTGCGGGTCACCATATTGAGCTGGACGAAGTCCTTGGAGGTGATGAACAGTCCGGGCGGTGTCGCCAGCGCGGCGGGACGCAGCAGGTCCTCGTCCGCGCCGAGCTGTTTGAGATCCACCGGCAGCGGCTCGATGGACCGGCCGGCGGGCCGCCCGCCCGGCGCTTCGGGGTGATAGTCGGAATAGCCGGTGCACCATTGGAAACGCAGGTGCGGGCTGGTCTCGAGGAAGGCCAGCATGCGCGGGCCCTCGTCGATGAACGCGTCGAGGTTCTTCGTCGGCACCCGGTCACCGACGACGGCGTCGAGATAGGCACGCACGTCGGCGCGGGAATCGCCGAGGCCCTCGCGCAGCAGCGTCGGGTTGTTGGGCACCCAGATGCCGCCGCCCGAGAGCGCGGTGCTGCCCCCGTACACCGAAGCCTTCTCGATGACGAGGGTGTCGAGCCCGCGGTCGGCGGCGGCGAGCGCGCCGGTCAGTCCGCCCGCGCCGCTGCCGACGACGAGGAAGCCGACCTCGTGATCCCAGTGTTGTTCGGTCGCAGTCATTTCCGCCTCGCTCAGCCGACGACCATGTCGTCCTGGGACCAGAACGCGCGCATGCTCACGATGCGGGCGTCCTCGTCGAAGGTCATGACATCGATCGGATCGAGGGTGAAGGTCTGCTCACCGAACTTGGTGACCACCCGAAAGCTGAACGCCGCGCTGTCGCCGGCGACCCGGAGGGAGAACAGTTCGGTCGAACGCTCCAGCGGCTCGATGTTCTCGTAGAACTTCGTGATCGCGGCGTGGCCGACGTGCGGTTCGCTGCCGACCGGGTCCTCCACCGTCGCGTCCTCGCGGTAGAGGGCGACGACGTCGGCGGCCGTACCGCTGCCGACGGCCTCCACATATTTGCGCACCGTCGCGCGAATGTCGTCCGCTGAAGCCATCGTGTCGCTCCTGAAATGTCGAAAGGGATGAGTATGTGAACCGAACCACATTCGGCGGCCCGGGTGCCCCGTTCTTTCCCGACCAGCGGGAGAGAACGGGGGTGGGTCATTCGCCGAGGATGTGACGGACGGCGAGGTGGCTGAACAGCATGGACGCGCCGATCGGATTGCCGCCGCCGGGGTAGACCTCGCCGCTCACGGCGGCCATGGTGTTGCCCGCGGCGTAGAGGCCGGGGATCGGTTCGCCGTCGCGGCCGAGCACGCGCGCCGCGCTGTCGGTGCGCAGACCGCCCTTGGTGCCCAGATCGGAGATGCCGAACGCCGCCGCGTGGTACGGGCCCTTGTCGATGGTCACCAGCGGCGGTTCGCCGTTGGAGAAGGCACGGTCGTAGGCCTCGTCGCCGCGCCCGAAATCGGGATCGACGCCGGTGGCGACCATTGTGTTGAACCGCTCGACGGTGGCCTCCAGGTTCGCCGCGGGCACGCCGATCTTCGCGGCGAGCCCGGCGAGGGTGTCGGCGGTGTGCCACAGCCCGGCCTCGACGTACTTCTCGGTCTCGACCATGGAGACGTTGGTGGCCTTGATCGGCGGCACCTCGCCTTCGGAGTCGTCGTAGATCATCCAGAACGGCAGGGTCAGCCCGCGCTCGCGCATCTGCCGGATGACATCGCGACCGAGCCGGTCGTAGGGGGCCGACTCGTTGACGAAACGGTTGCCGTCCTGGTCGACGAAGATCCCGCCGGTGAACCACAGCGCGAACGCCGAACGCCCGTCTGGATGGGTCAGTCCGGGCGACCACCACGCTTGATCCATCAGATCCGTATCGGCGCCCGCCGCGATGCCCGCAGTATGCGCCTTGCCCTGATTTCCCCAGGGCCCCATGGTGTCTCGTGCCTCGCCGGGCACGCCGTAGTGCTTGCGCAGTTCGTCGTTCTGCTCGAATCCACCCGCCGCCAGGATCACGCCACGCCGCGCGCGGATCGCGACCCTCGCGCCGTCACGTTCGACGATCGCGCCGGTCACCACGCCGTCTTCGACCACCAGTTCCACCAGCGGTGAATCCAGGTGCAGTTGCGCGTGCGGGTAGCTCGAGATCGCGCGCAGCATCCGCCCGATCAGCGCCTGACCGCCGATCAGCAGGTCCTGCGGGGGAGCGCCGAGCCGGTCGGTGTCGAGCGTTCCGCGCAGCGAGTCGCGCAGCGGGCCCAGCTCGGCGGCCGGGAGCGGTGTCGGCATGATGTGGCGCTGACCGTCGAGCCGGGCCTTGGGCGCCTTGCCGAAGTAGTCCGGCCACGGCAGCATCATGAACGCGAAATGGTCGTCGGCTTCGAGGTATTCGATGAGATCGCGACCTCGCCGGACATAGGTCTGCTGCAACTCGTCCGGGGTGCGGTCACCGACCACGGCGCGGTAGTACGTCAGCGCGTCGTCGATGGTGTCGTCGGTGCCCGCCCGCTCCAGCACCGGGTTGCACGGGAACCACACCCCGCCGCCGCCCGAATACGCCGTCGTGCCGCCGAACTTGTCGGTCGCCTCGACCACCGCGACGCTGAGTCCCTCGCGCGCGGCGGTGTAGGCGCCCGCCAGGCCGCCTCCCGACCCCGCGACCAGCACATCGACCTCGTCGTTCCAGTCCACCACTGTTTCCTCCTCGAATTGCGCTCGACGGTAGGCCCGGCGCCGGTGGTCGTGGGGCGGTTCTCCCGATCACCGGGAGGGCATCGATCCGCGAACGTGCCGGTCAGCGGGAAGGGGACCTGCTCGAACGGCGTGCGCGTCCATAGCGTCGCCCGCAGAGAAACCGGTCTCCATCGAAAGGTAGGCACTGTGAACCCCGAGACCCCATCGGCACCAGCGAAGGGCCCGGCCGACGTCGACGTAGTCGTCGTCGGTGCGGGCATCGCCGGCCTCTACGCGCTGCACCGCTTCCGCGGCAGCGGCCTCACCGTGCGGGTGTTCGAAGCCGGCGACGGCGTGGGCGGCGTCTGGTACTGGAACCGGTACCCGGGCGCGCGCTGCGATGTCGAGAGCGTGGACTATTCGTACTCCTTCGACGACGCCCTGCAACAGGAGTGGGACTGGAGCGAGAAATACGCCACCCAGCCCGAGATCCTGGCCTACCTCGAGCACGTCGCCGATCGCTACGACCTGCGCCGCGACATCGAATTCAACACCCGGGTCACCGATATCGTGCTCGACGAGCAGACCCTGCGCTGGCAGGTCGACACCGATACCGGCCGCGCGGTCTCGGCCCGGTTCGTCGTGCTGGCCACCGGCCCGCTGTCGAACGCGAACACCCCGGCCATCGACGGACTCGACACCTTCGCCGGGCAGATCCTGCACACCTCGCACTGGCCGCACGAGGGAGTCGACCTCAGCGGCCGCCGGGTCGGCGTGATCGGCACCGGCTCCTCCGGCATCCAGACGATCCCGTGCGTCGCCGAGCAGGCCGAGCGGTTGCACGTGTTCCAGCGCACCGCCAATTACAGTGTGCCCGCCGGGAATACGCCACTGACCGCGCAGGACCGAGCGGCGCAGAAAGCGAACTATCCCGAGCGCAGGCGGCTGTCGATGGCCAGCGGCGGCGGTTCCCCGCACCAGGCGCATCCGGATTCCGCGGTGGCCGTGAGCGAGCGGGAACGGCGCGAGGCCTACGAGAAGCGCTGGGCGCTGGGCGGTGTGCTGTTCAGCAAGACCTTCCCCGACCAGCTCACGACCCTCGCCGCCAACGACACCGCCCGCGAATTCTGGGAGGAGAAGGTGCGGGCCGTGATCGAGGACCCGCGCGTCGCCGATCTGCTCGTTCCGCACGACCACCCCATCGGCACCAAGCGGATCTGCACCGACACGAACTACTACCAGACCTTCAACCGCGACAATGTCGACCTCGTCGACCTGAAGGCGACACCGATCACCCGCATCGATGCCGGGGGCGTGCACACCACCGACGCGCACTACCCGCTCGACACCCTCGTGCTCGCCACCGGATTCGACGCGATGACCGGCTCGGTGTCGCGGATGAACATCGTCGGCCGGGGCGGCGAGACGCTCAACCAGGCATGGCGGGAAGGGCCGAAAACCTATCTGGGACTGGGGGTGACGGGCTTTCCGAACCTGTTCAACCTGACCGGTCCCGGCAGCCCGTCGGTGCTGGCCAACATGGTGCTGCACTCGGAACTGCACGTCGACTGGGTTGCCGAGGCCATCGGCTACCTCGACGGCAGGGCAGCGGTGGCGCTCGAGGCGCGGCCGGACGCGGTGTCGGAGTGGGTGCGCGAATGCGTCAACCGGGCCGCGGGAACACTGATGACACAGGCGAATTCGTGGTATCTGGGCGCGAACATCGAGGGCAGGCCGCGGGTGTTCATGCCCTTCGTCGGCGGGTTCGGTGTCTACGGCGAGATCATCGCCGAGGTCGCGGCCGCCGGGTACAAGGGCTTCGACGTCATCGAGGCGTGAGAGACGACGACGGGGTGGCCCGCGGTGGGCCACCCCGTCGTCGGATCAGGCCGCGAAGCCGCCGAACCCGCCCTTGTAGAACAGCAGCGGCTCGGCGCCCTCGGTGGCCCGCAGGTCACCGATGCGGGCGAGCACCACGGTGTGGTCGCCCGCATCGTGCTCGAGCTCCACCGTCACCTCGATCTGGGCCAGCGCGCCGGCCAGCGCGGGCGCGCCGTTGCCCGCCCTGTCCCACTCGACGCCGGCGAACTTGTCGGCGCCGCTCACCGCGAACTGGCGGCACAGCGCGCTCTGCTCCAGCGCCAGGATGTTGATGCACAGGGCGCCCGCCTCGCGCAGCAGCGGCCAGCTGGTCGAGCTCTTGGCCGGGCAGAACGACACATACGGCGGGTCGAGCGACACCGACACCACCGACTGACAGGTGAAGCCGAGCGGTCGCGTCCCGTCGTGGGCGGCGATCACCGCGACCCCGGTCGCGAAGTGACCGAGCACTCTGCGCAGGTCCGCGTGGGCTGGTATACCTGCGTCGACGACGACGTTGTCCGCATTCATAGAGGTCCTTCCGAACGGAATCCGATGCTTCCCAGAATCCGGGAAGATCGGCCAGCGGCTCAAGACGGCCTCCCGGTCAGTGGTTGTCGGGGGGCGAATTCCGGGAAGACCGGTTGCTAACATGCTGCGATGGCGACCAGCGACCCCGACGTGCCCAATCTGCCGCCGACCAGCTGGGCGGTGCTCGCCATGCTCTCCTACGAGGAGGAGGTCTCCGGCTACGACCTGAAGAAGTGGGCCGACTGGAGCCTGCGGTACTTCTACTGGACCCCGTCCTACAGTCAGATCTACGCCGAGCTCAAGAAGCTCGAACAGCACGGTTTCGCCAGTTCGCGACTCGACCCGGACAACGTCATGCGTGCCAGGCGGCTCTACCAGATCACCGCGGACGGCCGCGCCGCGGTGACCACGTGGTGGAACAAGGCCCCGGTGGATCCGTCGGTGCTCAAACATCACGTGCTGGTGCGAGTCATGTTCGGGCACCTCGGTTCCCCGGATCGGCTCAAGCAGATCCTGCGCGACCACATCGCCGACGTCGACGAGCTCGAGAAGCGTGCCGCGATCGACGCCGAAGCCGCGAAATCCGAACCGGGCTGGG
Organism: Nocardia sp. NPDC058518; assembly: GCF_042719655.1. Lineage (NCBI taxonomy): Bacteria > Bacillati > Actinomycetota > Actinomycetes > Mycobacteriales > Nocardiaceae > Nocardia > Nocardia sp. NPDC058518. The sequence goes on along the minus strand of NZ_JBHXNJ010000001.1, from coordinate 991,097 downwards.
CCTATTCGCAGATCGTGCTGCAGTGGGCCCAGCGCCACTACGCGGCCGAACGCGACCTCGCCCAGCAGCTGATCGACGACATCGACAACGCGGCCACCGTGCTGGCTGGCGCCGAGCACGACGACCGCGCCGACTACCCCCATCCGACGCCGGGCCGCTGGCGCGAGATCGAGCAGCGGGTTCTCGAAAAGGAGAGCGTGCCGCACGAACCGGCCGACTAGTTCGGTCGACCGGGTCGTGCCGCGGATCAGTCGGTGGCCGAAGGCTCGAGCACCTCGCGCACCATCGCCCAGATCTGGGTCCGCGCGGCAACCGTGGCGGACAGGGACGGGATGCTGAGGAATCCGTGGAAGAGCCCGTTGTAGCGGCGATGCCGGACCGCGACACCGTCACCTGCCAGGCGCTGGGCGTAGGCGTCCCCGGCTGAGCAGGGCGGGTCCAGTTCGGCGGTGATCACCACCGCGGGCGGTAGACCGGCGAGCGAGGCCGCCCTGGTCGGCACCAGGCGAACATCGTCGGTGCCGTCCGGGGCGTAGTTCTGCCAGTACCACCGCATGGCGCTGGTCGTGTTGTAGTGGCCGGTGCCGAATCGGCGGTAGGACTCGGTCTCGAAATCGTCGTCGATCACCGGATAGATCAGGATCTGCGCCGCGACCCGTGGACCATTGCCGTCCCTGGCCGCGATGGCCACGGTGGCCGCGAGATTGCCGCCCGCGCTGTCACCGGCCAGCGCGATCCTCGACGGATCGCCGCCGTGGGCACCGGCGTTCGCCGCGGCCCACCGCAGCGCCGCGAGCATGTCGTCATGGGCCGCGGGAGCGGGGTGCTCGGGCGCGAGCCGATAGTCGACCGAGATCACCACCGCGCCGACGCCCGCCGCCATCGAGCGGCAGAACTCGTCGTGGCTGTCGAGATCGCAGAAGACGAAGCCGCCGCCGTGCGCGAACACGATCACCGGCAGCGCCCCGCCGTCGTGATGGGGCCCGAACACCCGCAGCGGCAGCGGGCCGCCGGGCCCGTCGATCGTGATGTCGCGCGCTGTCCGCATCTCGGGAAGTCGTTGCAGCGGAGCGCGTCTGGCACGAATCGCCGCACGCACATCAGCTGCTGCCATCGTGGCGACATCGGGGAATCCGGCGTCGAGCGTGGCGAGCATGGCCGCGACTTCCGGATCAGGAACCGCACCCGGCCCGGTGGTCGGGAAAGTTCGCACAGTCACTGGTCCTCCTGGGATTCGGCGACGGAATCGGCAGTCGAGCACGTCGTCGGCCCCACCGTAGGACCAGCACGACGCGATCGAACCGCGTTCTCCCACTGGGCGGAAACACCAGGTCGCTGCCTGTCGACGGCTGCCTACGGTCGGCGGATGGAAGCCACGAAGGTCTATGTGATCGACACGGTAGTGACGAAGCCGGGGCGCGCCAGGGAGTTCGTCGACGCCTATCTGCGCGACTACGTGCCGGGCGCGCGGGACCGGGGCATGGTGCTGGAAAGGATCGTGGTGAGCCCGCCGGTGTGGTTTCCGGACGAGTCGAACACGGTCATCGCGAGCTGGGTGCTCGATGGTGCGCAGGGCTGGTGGGCGATGACCTGGCAGGGGCGTCCGGACGAGTCGGTGCGGCGGTGGTGGGCGGCGGCGGAGGACTTGATCGTCGAGCGGACGCGCTCGACCGGTGCGCTCGCCGCCGATGTCGACAGGCTCGGCGATGTTTGAGGTGACCCGGCTGGTGCATCTTTCGCCCGGCACCGATCCCTGCGCGCGCGACCGGTTGATGACTCGGCTGCGTGGAATCGCCGCCCCGGTGGCGCGCCGTGTGGTGGTCCAGCCCACGCTGCCGGGAGTCCGCAACGGTGGTGATGTCCTGGTGCACTTGCGCTTCGACGAGTCCGCCGACTGGATGGGCACCGCTGCCGAGGTGGACGCGCTGCTGAGCGAGACCCCGGTCGCCCATGTGGACGGCGCCGAATATCAGGGCGGCACAGCGGGTATCGCCGAACCGGGCGCGACCGGATCGGTGTATCGGGTACTGCTGCTACGGGTCGCGCCGGGCACACCGCGCCCGACGATCGAGCGCTTCGAGGCCGACCTGCTGCGCATGCCCCGCTACCTCCCGAGCATCCGGTCCTGGCAGTTGAGCCGGGTCGCGCGTGGCACCGGATCCTCGCCGTGGACCCATGTCTGGGAACAGGAGTTCACCGACCTGGACGGTCTCACCGGCCCATATCTGATGCATCCCGTGCACTGGGCGCACGTCGACCGCTGGTTCGACCCCGAATGCCCGGAAATGATTGTCCGCGACCGTATCTGCCACAGCTTCTGTATGAACAGTCCGGCCTGATCCATCGCGCCCGCCGCCGCCCGTGTTCGGCCGGCGGCGACGGCGCGAGAAGCGGGATCACGCCGTGCGCGGGCCACGCTGGTCCGCGTACGGCCGGGCCGCCGGACCCACCCCGAGCGGACGGGGATGCTGCTGCAACGTCGGATGCACCCGCACCCGGCCGTCGTCGACGTGGCGCCAGATATTGAGCGCGGTCGTGCGCACCGGTGCGCTGAGACGGTGATCGAACAGCATCCGATCCACCGGCCCGCACACCGACACCGCCGCCACGGCGGCCTCACCGAGATCGCCGATCGGCGCCGCGATACAGCCGAAGCCCGGCAGCGACTCCTCGCGCTCGACGGCGATCCCGTGCGCGCGCACCTTGTCCAGTTCGGTGTCGAGCTGGGCCTTGGTGGTGATCGAGTAGCGGGTGCGGGCACCGGACTGCCCGGCGATGGCGTCGGCGATGCGGTGCTCGTCGGAGTAGGCCAGGATCGCTTTGCCGACCGCGGTGCAGGCAGCGGGTCGCCTGCCGCCGACGCGGGTGGGCACCACCGCCGACAGCTCGCCGCCGACCTTGTCGAGGTACACGACGTCGGGACCGTCCAGCACGGCCAGATGCACGACGAACCCGGTGACCCGGTGCAGCTCGTGCAGGAACGGCATCGCGGCCCGGTGCAGCCGGTCCTGGTGCACCGCCAGCGAGCCGAGCTCCATCAGCCGGATGCCGAGCTCGTAGTCGCGCCCCTCCCGACGTAGCCAGCGCAACTGCACCAGCCGGTCGAGCATGCGATGCGCCGAGGACCGGGGTAGGCCGGTCCGCCGGACGATCTGGGCGAGGGTGAGCCTGCCCGGGCCGTCGAAGGCGTCGAGCAGCAGGGACGCGCGATCGAGGATCGCGCTCGGGGTGGTGGCCTCGGCCTGAATGACCATGAGCTCTCCATTCGGATCTTACGAGCTGATGCCCACTCGCATATTTCGATTAGGCATATACCTATTCATACCATCCCGTGTGGTCGTTGTCACATGAATCCGCCAGACCTCATGACAACGGCCCCCGCCCCGAGCGGAGAGCTCGGAGCGGGGGCCGTCCAAAAGCCGGGTTCTACATGGCCGCGAGCGGCTCGCTGCCGGACCAGTCGTGGCCCCAGTAGCTGTCTGCGGTGATCTCCTCGGCGGTGTAGTAGGCCTCGTCGACCCGCATACCCTCGGTGCCGAACTCGATATCCCAGCCGCCGGGCGCGCGCACGTAGAACGACACCATCTTGTCGTTGGTGTGCCTGCCCAGCGTCGAGGACACCGAGAAGCCGTCCTTGGTGACGCGATCGAGCGCCTGCCCGACGGCGTCGAGGCTGTCGACCTCCACCATGATGTGCACCAGGCCCGGCGCGCCACCGTGCGGCGCGGGGCACAGCGCGAGGCTGTGGTGGCGCTCGTTGACACCGAGGAAACGCACCCGCATCGGCCCGAACTCCGGCGGCGCGGGAATCCGGAACGCACCACGCGACAGGAATCCGAGCACATCGGTGTAGAAGTCGAACGCGCCGTTGGGGTCCATGGTCGGCAGCACGACATGGCCCAGACCCTGCGCGCCGGTGACGAACTTCGCGCCGAACGGCGTCACCACCGGGCTGTGGTCGAGCACCGCGCCGTGGAACACCTCGAGCGTCGCGCCGGTCGGGTCCTGGAAGGTGATGACCTCCTCGACCCGGCGCGCGTCGGCCTCCTCGACCGAGAGCGGCTTCACGGCGATACCCGCCGCCGTGACCGCGTCCTTCACCCGGACCAGGGCCGCGTGATCGCGCACCTCCCAGCCGATGGTGACGATGGCGTCGCTGTCTCCCGGCACGATGGTGATGCGCGCCGCGCGCTCGTCCATCCGCAGGTACAGCGCGTTCTCGTCCGGTCCGCTGCCCTGGGCGAAGCCGAGCACGTCGAACGCGAAGGTGCGCCAGCGGTCCATGTCGGCGGTCTGGATCTTGACGTAGCCGAGGCCTTTGATGTCTGTCATTTCCGTTGTCCTTCTTGGTATTCGGGTCAGATCATCGAGCGGAGGTGGTCCGCGGGCTCGAGACCGAGGGAGCTGACGGCCGAGGCGTGATACACCGTGCTCGGCACGTGGATGGCGTGGGCGAGGCCGACGTGCGCGTCACGCCAGTAGCGCTGCAGCGGCTTGTCGATCCGCATGGCGTTGCCGCCGGAACGGGCGAAGATCTGGTCGACCGCCGTGACCGCGCGCCAGGCCGCGCGGACCTGGGTGCGCCGGACCGAGGCCCGTTCGGCGAAGCTGATCTCCTTGCCCGCGTCGACCGCGTCGAAGATCTTGTCGGCGTTGGCCAGCAGCTCCTGGCGTGCGGCGTTGATGTCGGCGGCGGCCTCGCCGATGGCGAACAGCACGTACGGATCGTCCTTGACTGCGGTGCCCTGCGCGCCGACCCGGTCGCGCTGGTAGTCCAGGTGCGCGGCCAGCGCGCCCTCGGCGATACCGACCACCGCGGAGCTGATGCCCAGCGGGAACATCGTCGACCACGGCATCTTGTACAGCGTCTCGGTGACCCCGTACTCCTTCTGCGCGGTGCCGTCGATGACGTGGTCGCCGTTCATCACCCGGTAGTCGGGCACGAAGGCGTCCTTGACGATGATGTCCTTGGACCCGGTGCCCTTGAGGCCGACCACATTCCAGGAGTCCTCGACGATGGTGTAGTCCTGGCGCGGCAGGATCATGTGCAGCATCGTCGGCGGCAACGCCATCTTGCCCTCGGCGTCACCGAGCATGGCACCGAGGAAGATCCAGTCACAGTGGTCGGTCCCGGAACTGAACTGCCAGCGGCCGTTGAAGATGTAGCCACCGTCGACCGGGCGGGCGATGCCGGTCGGCGCGTACGGCGAGGCCATCCAGGTGTCGTGGTCCTCGGCCCACACCTCGTCCTGCACCTTCGGGTCGGCGAAGGCCAGCTGCCACGGGTGCACGCCGACGATGCCGGCGATCCAGCCGCTGGCCGGATCGAGCGCGGCGGTGGCCATCACCGTCTCGGCGAACTCGCGCGGGTGCGCCTCGTAGCCGCTGTACTTCTTCGGCTGCAACAGGCGGATCGGACCCGCCGTCTTCAGCAGCTGGGCCGTGGCATCGGGCAGCTGCCCGAGACGCTCGGCCTCCGGGGCCTGATCGCGCAGCTTGTCGGCGATCGCGGCGATATTGTCGAGAACCTTGGTCATCTTCGGTGGTGCTTTCTGTTCGGAGTGGTCGGGGTCAGGACATGGTGTCGACGACGGCGCCGCGGGCGATGTTGTCGGCCACCTCGGCCTCCCAGCTCGTCACCGCGCGTTCGGTATCGATCTCGAACTCGAACCGCTTGGTCATGTCCTCGGTGACGTCGGAGACGTCGACATAGAACTGCTTGTACCAACGGCGCAGCTGGTACACCGGGCCGTCCTCCTCCGACAGCAGCGGATTGTCGATGGGCGCCTTGTTCTTCCAGATCTCGACGTCCTGCTCGAAGCCGTACTCCACGCCCTGCGCGAACTGCGCCGCCATCGCGTTGGCGTCCTCGTCGGACATACCCTCCGGCTTCTTGACCATCGCGCCGTACTGCAGCACGAACGAGTTCTCGTCGACCGGGTAGTGGCAGTTGACGAGCACCGTCTCGATTGTCATCCCGTTCGATTCGCTCCACAGCCAATCGAGCATGTAGGACGGCCCGAAGTACGAGGCGTCCGAGCGCAGCGCGGAATCCGGGTCGTCGTAGCTGGTGCCGACAGTGACGTCGTGGCGCGGGGTCGAGCGCATGTACTGGGTGGCGACGTGGCCGTCGAAGACGTTCTTGAAATAGCGCGGGAAGGAGTAGTGCACGTAGAAGAAGTGCGCCATGTCGACGACGTTGTCGACGATCTCGCGACAGTGCGAGCCTTCGATCAGAATCGAATTCCAGGTCAGGTCGGTCCATTCCGGGGTGCCGTAGCCCTCGATCTCGGGAATGGTCACCTCGTCGGTGGGCTTGCTGCCCTGCGGGTCGTGCCAGACGTAGAGCTGGCCGTTGCGCTCGAGCGTCGGCCAGGTGCGAGTCTTGGCCAGCGGCGGAACCCGGCGCGCGTACGGAATGGCCGTGCACTTACCGTTGCCGCCCCACCGCCAGTCGTGGAACGGGCAGGCGATCGAGTCGCCCTTGATGGTGCCGCGTGCGAGATTGCCGCCCATATGGCGGCAGTAGCCGTCGAGGACGTGCAGCGCGCCGTCGGATTCGGACTGGAACACCACGAGCATGGTGCCGAAGGCCTTCACCTCGTGCGGGTTGCCGTCGCGGAACGACGAGAGCAGGCCGAGGCAGTGCCAGCCGCGGGCGAACCGAGTCGGCGCCGCGGCGGCCTCGATCTGCCGGTAGTCGGCGGTGGTGTCCTGCGATCGGCCGTTCGGCGAGTTCTCCGGCATCGAAACCTCCATGTTCGGACGGAGTGGGGATGAGCTGCGCCGATGGTCGCGCCGCGCAGGGGTCGGCGGGTCGTGGTGTTCCCGGTCAGCGGACATGTTTTCGTCCCGGTCAGCCGGTGTCCCGATGACCGGGAGAGGAACCGATCACAGCCGGGCGGGCGCCCTACCGTGACGGCATCGGTTTCGAACGAGCAGGAGTGAATCATGGGTAACGTCGCGGTGGTCTTGGACACCGATGCCATCCGGCTGTTCGCGCAAGCGGCGCGTTCCGACAATCCGGCCTACCGGCTCGCCGATCGACCCGTGGTGCCGCCGACCTTCCTGCCCGCCGACGGATCGCGGGTGGGGGAGCGGGTGGAGACCGATCACCGATTCTTCGGTCCGCCGCCGCGCGCGGGTGACCAGCTGACGGCGATCCGCGCGGGCGCCCCCGGCCAGCCCGCGGTCGGCGCCGCCGAGTCGCTCACCCGATACTTCGACCGCACCGGCGGTCTCGTCGCCGAGTCGTGGGCGGCGGCCGAAACCTTTGCGGGCGAGCAGGTTTCGCCACAGGCTGCGGCCCTGTTGGCGACCTACGCCACCGACTGGCTCGGCGCCGAGGCGATCCGCCGGTTCCGCACCAGGTCGGTGCGGCCACTGCCGTCCGGTGATGTCATGTCCTGCTCGGGGCGGGTCACGCAGACCTATGTGCAGGACGGCGAATCGCGCGTCGATGTCACCCTGGCCGGCGCCGATGCCGCGGGCAACGTCGTCGTGCGTGCGTGGGCCACCTTCGCCGTGACCGGCACCGGCCCGCAATAGCGGGTGAGGTCTCCCGCCGAAGAGGCGGATGTGGAACAACGGGTAGTCGACTACTCGTGAGGGCGTCCCCGGTGGCGACGACGATCGTGTGTACGCCCATCACGGGCGAACTACCGACACACCATGTCCGCCTTCTGGAAGGGGCATCCGATGACCGCCCACGTGGATACTCCGACGACAACCGGTATCGAGAGCGTCGTGCTGCGGACCGGGTACGACCCGGACTTTCTCGGGCCCCGAGTCGAGGTTCCGGAACTGGATGCCGCGGTCCGCGGTGACGCGGTTCGCCTCGACGGTTCCGATGTCATCAGCTACACCCACTTCTCGCTGGCGTTGAGCACGCCCCGGCGGTTCGCGTTCTGGGTGGCGTGGAATATCGACGGTGCCGCGATGCGGAAGCTTTCCCGCACCGGCATCGAATTTGTCAAAGACCCGCGCATCCCGGCCCATACGCAGGTGGGAAACGAACTCTACCTACGCAATCGGCTCGATCGCGGACACCTGGCCCGGCGCGCGGATCTGCTGTGGGGCAGTGAGACCGAAGCCGAGCAGGCCAATATCGACTCGTTCTTCTACACCAACATCACCCCGCAGATGGACGATTTCAACCAGAGCAGCCGCGCCGGGGTGTGGGGACAGCTCGAAGACGCGGTCTTCTCCGACGTCGACATCGACGACCTGAGGGTGAGCGTCTTCGGCGGACCGGCCTTCCGAACCGACGACCAGGTGCATCGTGGCATTGCGCTGCCACGGGAGTACTGGAAGGTGATCTGCTTCGTGGAGGGAAACCGGCTGCGGTGCAAGGCGTTTCTGCTGACCCAGCACCTCGACGAGCTGGAGGCGCTCGCGCTCGACGAGTTCCGCGTGTTCCAGGTCGCGGTGCCCGAGATCGAACAACGAGCACGCTGCCGATTCCCGGCGGCCCTGCACATCGCCGACACCTTCGTGACCCAGGAGTCGGTGGCTGACCGTCGCCCGCTCGAGTCGACGGCCGACATCAGCTGGTAGTTCCATCCCAACCCTCCGGGGTCAGGACATCGCGGATCGCCGTGCCGCGACGCGCGCCCACACCTGTGGATCGGTGCGCGGGCCGCCGGGAGTGTCCGCGCCGTAGCGCTGGATCTGGGCGTCGATGTCCAGGGGCGCGGTCAGCGAGGTGCCCGGGGCGAGCGCGGCCTCGACGTCGTCATCGGGGACCAGCCAGCACACCTCGAACTCGATGCCGTCGGGGTCGCGGGCGTAGAGCGCTTTGGTCGACCCGTGATCGCCGGCACCGGTCAGCGCGTGCGCCGCCATCAGGCGGTCCCGCACTGCCACCAGCTCGGACAAAGTGTCCACTTCCCACGCGACGTGATAGAGCCCGACCGAGCCCGCGGTGCCGGGCGCGGGTGTCCTGGCCTGGAAGATCCCGAGGTCGTGGTCGTTGGCCGAGCCGGGGTAGCGCAGAAACGCGCCGCCGGGGAATCCCTCGGGGAGCCGCTCGAATCCGAGCACGTCCTCGTAGAACGCGATACTGCGCGGCAGATCCGCGACGAACAGCACGATGTGGTTGATTCCCCGCATCTCCGGTGGCCTCCTCGATCGAAAGTTCTCGACCCACAACAGTCCCACGCGGGCATCGGTCGGCACCACCGGATGACCGGGGAGCGGGAGCCTTCTTTCCCCGGCGCCGGGACTGCTATCGCGCGGGCTTCGCGACGGGTAGTGCGCCGCGGTTGTCGATGCTCAGCAGGAGGCTCGCGATGAGGTCGGTGAGATGTTCCCGGGTGGTGTCGAATTCGCCGCGCATCCAGGCGGCGACCAGCTCCAGGGTGCCGCTGACCACGCTGTAGGCGGTCATATCGGCGTCGAGTGGATCGGCGGGTTCGGCGACGAGCTCGCGGCCCACTGCCGACATGGCGCGGGCGATCGCGTGCTGGGTGGCCAGCCGCGCGTCCTGGAGTGCCTCGGTGCTGTGCGCGTTGAGCAGCAGGGCAGGTCGGCGGGGGTCGGCGAGCAGGAACCCGAGCGACGCGTCCGCGGCCGCGCGCACCTGACTGTGGATGTCCGGCGCGGCGTCGTGGGTGGCGGTGACCACCGCGGCGATGCCGAGAGCGGTGTGCTCCTCGACGAGCGCGCTGAGCAGGGCGTCGCGGTCGGTGAATTGCTCGTAGAAGTAGCGATCGTTGAGCCGGGCCTTCACACAGACTGCCCGTTTGGTGACGGCGGGCGCCCCACCCTCGGCGAGCAGGTCGAGCGCGGCATCGAACAGCGCGCCCCGGCGGCGGGATCGGCGCTCCTCCGCGGCAACGCCACCGTAGACGCGCGACGGCGTCGCGCCATCGGAGTCCTTGTGCATGGCCGCCTTTCCCTACCTCGGGCGTCAGCGTAGTCCACCGGCACTCTTGACCATCCACCAGTTCTGGTGCACTCTGACACCAGACTAGTTTGTGGTGCCATCCTGCACCAGAACTGGTGGCGGAACAAAGGAGTTCACCGATGACCTGTCCTGTGCCACATCCAGAACCCCGCTCGGTCGGCGCCACCCCGGCGTCCTCGGGCGAATCGCTCAGCGCCGTCGCACGATTCGAACGTGTCGGCGGATCGGTGCTGTTCGGTCTGTTCGGTGTCGGTCTGTTCGACCAGCCGATGCTGCCCCCGGTGTCGGCCGCGCTCGAGGCCACCGGCCGTTCGCGGTACCAGCCGTGGGCGCGGGCGGTGCGCACCGCGGCGGCGGATCAGCTGATCTACCACGGTGAAGACGCCGATCGGGACGCCGAGTCGCAGCGTCTCATGCTCCTGCACCGCGACGTCAAGGGCGTCGGCCCGGACGGCGAGCGATATTCGGCGCTCAACCCACAGGCCTGGAACTGGATTCTCTACTCCACCTTCTTCGTTCAGCGCGGCGCCTACCTGGCATTGACCGGCGATACCCCGTCGGCGGCAGCGGACCAGGCCATCTGGGATCACTACCTCACCAAGACGCGCGGCCTGCACCTGCCAGGCAACTCGCGGCCGATCGCGAACTACGCGGACCTGACGGTTCACTACGACAGCATGATCGCCGAACTACGGGCGACCTCGGCTCTCGAGGCCGCGACCAGCTCCGTCCGGAATTCGCCGCGCCCGGACTTCCTGCCCGCCGTCATCGCCCCACTCTGGCGGCTGAGCGCACCCGCCCTCGGATATGTCGCGATGATCCTCGGATGCGGCATCATGCACCCCGACGTGCGCGCCAACATGCCGATCACCTGGACCGCCCGCCACGACCGACAATTCCGGGTCCTCACAGCCGCCCTGCGTCTCGCCTACACCCAGCTCCCCGCCACACTCACCGATTCCCCGATGGCCCGCAACCGGCGCAAATACGAACGCCTGGTCGACCGGTACCGCAAGGTCGGCCTCACGTCGTTCGCCCCTGATACCGCCGACCGTCCCTGCAGTACTCCGCGAGCACTGATCTGAGCCCGGCCGTTCAACACGGCGATGACATCGAAGACAGGTCCGGGCGCGGGAGCGTTCACGCCCCTATCGTCACCGCTGTGTTGCTCGGCTGGGGCAACGGGGGTCTATCGCGCGGAGTCCGGGCATGCGACGAGCCCGCATGCCGAGGAGGAGGCTCGGCATGCGGGCTCGGGTGAACCGGATTCCTCAGAGGCCCAGGTTGATGGCGATGCTGAAGAAGTCGCCGCCGAATGCGTAGATGTTGTTGAAGAACTGAGTGAGTCCGGAAAGCATGATGGTTGATCCTTTGCTTCGTGTTCCTGGTGGAGATGCACCGTGGATCGGCGCAACACCACAGTCGCATCTCGAGCCGGTCCGGTGACCAGATGATCACCGTGTTTTAGCAGGTGGGAGGCAGGAAACAAGCATTCCGTTCCGGATGGAACACGGGTGCTCAGGCGGACTGGTGGGTGGAAAATCAGGGCGCGCAGGCGTCGGTGAACTCGTCGTTCCATCGCGGCAGTTCCGCGTCGAGGTCGGTGCCGCGACTTGCCGTGCAGACTCGTTGCGCCGCCGCCACGGCGTCGGTGCTCCACCAGCGCAGCACCCCGTCCTCCCCGCCTGCGCCGAGCATGCCGCGAGGATTGAACGCCACCCGCCACCGGACGATGCCGGTCGGGGCGAGGGAATCACCGATGGGGTTCGGTGCTGTCGGATCGGCCACCGACCAGAGCCGGACCGTCTGATCGTCGGCACCGCTGGCCAGCAGATGCGAGGTCGGGTCGAAGCTCACCGAGCGGATCGTGCTCGTGTGTCCACTCAGCTCGGCGACGGTGTCGACCCGATCCCCGGCGATCCGCAGGACACGCACGATCTGATCGTCCCCGGCGGTGGCGAGCAACGTGCCGTCGGCGCTGATCGACAAGGCGTTCACCGGTCCGCCGCTCTCGGCGACCACCGTCGAGGTAGCGGCACCACCGTCGAGGTTCCAGCGGTGTACCCGTCGATCGGCCGATGCCGCGTACAGCGTCGACCCGTCCGGGCTGAACTGGGCGGCGTTCACCCAGCCCGCTGGTCCGGTCAACGGCGCGGAGCCTGCCATCGGGTGTTCACGGTCGGCGAGGTCCCAGACCTGCATGCTGGTGTCGTCGTAGGCGGTGACCAGGCGTCGGGAGTCCGGCGCGAACGTCAGTGCGTGGGCGTATCTGGCCCGGGGGATCGACAAGGTGGTCAGCGCGGTCGGCGCGGTGGGTCGACTGGTGTCGAACAGGACCACGTCACCGGTGTCGAGGAAGGTCACCGCCAAAGTTCGTCCGTCCGGAGCGAGGGCGACGTTTTCCACCCGTGCATCGTCGGCGAGCGGGAGCACCGTCGACAGCAGCTGTGGGGTCGATCCGTTGGTGTCCCAGAGCAGCACCTGGCCGTCCCAGGATCCGGTGGCCATCAGCCGGCCGGAGGCGTCGTAGCTCGGAGCCTGCACCAGCCTGGTGTGGCCGGTGACCACGGCCGAGGACAGGGTCCACACCTGCAGGTTGCCCGCCTGCCCGCCGGTGAGGACCGCGGAATCGTCGAGGAAGGTCACCGTCGCCAGTGGTCCACGGCTGCCGTTCAGCGGCTGTCCGACCCCGACGGGGTTGCGAGCGTCGGTGACGCTCCACAGTTGGGCGGTGCCGTCACGAGCCGCGGTGGCCAGCGTGCGGCTGTCAGGGGAGAACGCCAGCGACCACACCGCGGCCGTGTGTGCCTCGATCGGCGCGCTCGTCGCGACGACGTGTTCGCGCTCGCGCAACGACCACAGCCGGAAGGTCTGGTCGTCGCTACCGGTGGCCAGCATCAGCCCATCCGGGCTGACCGCGACGGCGTGAACGGCGAGCGCTTGCCCGGTCAGCGGGTCGCCGAGTTGGTGCGCGCGGTCCGGATCGGTGGTGTCCCAAATCCGGGCGGTGCGGTCGTCGCTCCCGCTGATCAGGGTGTTGCCGTCCGGCGTGAAGGCCACAGTGCGGACCGAACCGCCGTGTCCGGTCAGTACCCGGGTGGTTCCGGTCGCCAGATCGTGCAGGCGGACCGTGCGGTCGTCACCTGCCGTTGCCAGCCACCGGCCGTCCGGTCGGATCGCCACCGCGTAGGCCGTGCCGCGGTGACCGAGGTCCAGATCGGGCAGCGCGACCGGATGCTCGACGTCGGTGACATCCCAACGGTGCACCAGGCCGGCCGCGCCGGTCGCGTACACCGTGCGATCGTCGGGCGCGAAGGCCACCGACGCGACCCACGACGCGGTACGCAAAGGCGCACCGAGAGGCACGAGCCCGTGTTCGGCGCTGCGGCGCCACAGCCGGACCGTGTTGTCGTAACCAGCCGAGGCCACGATGCCGGTGCCAGACTGCGCGGACGCGTAGATCGCGCCCTCGTGCGCGGGCACGGTCGCTGCCAGCGGCGACGACTGGGAGGCGAGCAGCAGGCCGCGTGCCTGCGCATCGCCCGGCCGTTCCGCCTCCGAGACCACCGCGAGCTGTGCCGATTCGGTCGAATCCACGGCCCGGTCGCGCTGGGACGCCGCGACCAGCGCCGCATACTGCGCATCGGCGCGTTCGCGTTCGGCGCGTTGACTCTGGCTCATCGACACCACCGCGAGCACCGAGGTCACCAGCGCCGCGACCACCAGCACGAGTGCCAGTACCCGTTTGGCCAGCACTTGCCGTCGCCGCACCGCCGCGGACGCGTCGAGGAATTCGTTGCCCAGCGCCGACAAGGCCTGAGGTGTGCGGGCGCGCAACTGGTTCGCCATCGACAGTCGACTGCCCTGGTAGAGCAGGGACGGGTCTTTGCCCGCGCCCGCCCATTCCTCCACATCGGTCTGGAGCCGATGCCTGATGATCGCGTCCTCGCGGTCTTCGTCGACCCATTCGGCCAACCGTGGCCACGCCCCGATCACCGCGTCGTGGGCCAGCGAAGTGCCGTAGGCGTCCTGGGTGATGATCCTGGCCTCGGCCAGCGCGTTCAGGACCAGGGCGGCCGATTCCGGATCGGCGCAGCGACGCAGCAGGGTGTCGCGATCGACATGTCGACCCACCGCCGTCCCGTCCGCCACCGGGGTGACCAAGTGCAACAGGATAGTTCGCGTGGTGTCGCGTTCCCGGGGACCGAACGACTCCCACTGCTGCTCGGCGCTGGCGGCGATCGCACCACGCACCCCACCCGCCTGTTCGTAGGCCCGCACCGACATCACCTCGGCATCGCGGAACTGCCACGTACTGCGCAGGGCGTGGGCGAGCAGGGGGAACGTCCCCGCCCGGATCACGGTGTTCCCGCCGCGGATACCGAGATCGGCCAGCATCAACTCCACGAGCCCGTCGCCGACGCCGAGTCCCTGTGTCTTCGCCGGTTCCACGATGGCCGCGGTCAAGGCCTGCGCGGTCGGCGGACCGAGCACCATCTGGTTGGTTTCGAGCAGCGTCGCCAACGCCGGGTGCCGGGAAGCGTGGGTGTAGAAGTCGGCGCGCAGTGCCATGATCACACCGGCGCAACGGCCCGGCCGCACGGGTCCGGGGACAGTCATGTCGCGGAGAACATCCAGGTACCGGTCGGCCGACTGGTCGTCGAAGGGCGGCAGGAACAGCTCCTCGCACTGGTCGACGGCCAGTACATAGGGTTTCTCGGCGGCTCGCTCGTGCGCCCAGGACTCGAGGTCCTCGGCCGGTACCGAGGACGGCGTCACCAGCAGCACGTCGAACTCGTCGCGGATCCGGGCGGCGAACCCGGCCTGCAGCAGCGACGACTTCCCGACACCCGAGTCGCCGACGAGCACCAGCGGATCACCGGTGCCGAGGTTCTTGGTGAACCATGCCTGCATCGCCTCGACCTGGCTGTCGCGGCCCGCGAAGTACTCCGCGTCGCTGATGGTCAGCGCGGCCAGCCCCGGATACGGACAGATCGTCGATATCGCCGGCCGGTTGCCGGAAGGTTCCTGCTGCGCGCGCGACCACAGCTTCCGCCACGCGGTCATCGAGTACAGGCCGGGCAGTTCGGGTTCGGGCCGGTGCAGTCGCGCCGGGGGAATGAGCACACTCAGCACCGCCGAGAGGCCGTCGAACTTCGCGGGCACGCTCTTGCCGAGCCGCCAGTCCGAAATCCGCTGCACGCTGACCTCGCGACCACGCGGATTGCGCGCCCGGATCTCCCGGGTCGCCCTGGCGCTGACCGCCTTCAACGGCGGCGCCCCGGCAGTGGAGTAGAGCAGGTTCAAACGATGCGCCAGGTCGGCCCGGATAGTGCTCACCGCTGCTCACTCCCATTTGAAACGCGACTGTGTCTGTTCCTCTGGATCGATGCTACGGATTTGCTGGATGATGCGGTATGCGGTGACCGTCACACGGGAATCAGGTCCGCACCAGCGCAGACACCGTCGAACGTCAGCTGAGGGTGCCGACGTAGCCGATGATGGCGCGGCGCGCTGTATTCCAGGCGGCGGACGCGGCGTCGGCGAATTCACCGTGCCCGGTACCGCGCAGGATCTGTACCTCGGCGATGCCGCCCGCGCGCGTCACGACGTCGACGTAGCGATGGCTCTGCAGCGGTGCCACGACTCTGTCGTTCTCGCCGTGTAGTGCGGTGATGCGGGTGTCGCTCGGCGGGAGGTGATGGATGGGGGAGGCGTCGCGGTATCTGCCGGGCACCTGCGCGGGTGTACCGCCGAGGAGTTGGGGCACGAACTGGTCACCGCCTTCGGTGACAGCCAGTTCCACATCGAGTACCGCGGCCATGAGGGTGAGGCTGCGGATGCGAACAGCGGGATGCCTCGGTGGTTCGGCCGATCGGTGTCCGGCGGCCCAAGCGGCGAGGTGACCGCCTGCCGAGTGCCCGGCGAGATGCACCCGCTGTAGATCGAGCAGGTTTCCGAGGCGTGGTGCGACGATCTCGGCCAGCGCGTCGACGGCAGCGGCGACATCGGTGAGCGTGACCGGCCAGCCACCACCGCCGTTCACCCGGCGATATTCGATGTTCCACACCGCGACGCCCTCGCCTGCCAGTGCCCGGGCATGGGCATCGAACTGCGCGAGGGTCCGGTTCTGCGCCCATCCGCCGCCGTGGATCAAAACCACCACGGGCAGACGGGTATTCGAAGTCGGTGGCAGATAGAGGTCGCCGAAAGTCTCCGGTGAATTCCCGTAGGTGATCCGCATCGGGGTGGGTGGAATCGCCGCGGTCTCCACGGCGATCGTCTCGGCCGGTTCGGACAGCACTGCGGCGCGATACCCGAGGCCGAGGGTGAACAACGCGACCACGACGAGAGTGACGAGGCGACGCTTTCCGCCACGTACCACCGGCGGACCTCCTCTCGATCGCGTCTCGACCTGCACCGTACCGCTCCCACCGTGTGCGGACAGCTGGCTTACCACCACCCGAGGATCGGCTGCAGCTCCCGCCCGAGTGGTCCGGCCAGGGATCGGGAGTAGCTCGCGGTGAGGTGGTGTTCGTCGTGATAGATCAGGATGTTGCCCTCCGCCACCGCGCACAGCGTGGGTTCGCAGACCGCGTCTGTCACGTCGATCGGGAAGACGCTGGGAAACGCGGAGGCCGGCGCCAGTCCCGGGTTGATCGGGTCGAGCGCGTCTTCGCGGCGCATGCCGCAGCTGATGCGGTTCCCGCCGCCCGCCAGGCAGTCGGTGGCCTTGTATCGGACGGTTCCGCGGCGCAGCCACGGAGTGTCACGGATGGCGATCACGTTGAGACCGCGGTCCGATAGCGCTGCCCATACGTCGAGATAGTCGGCGGGAGTCTCGTCGCCACCCTCGTCGCGGGGACGGGTACCGGTGGTGAACACCCAGTCGGGGCGGTCGGCATCGAGGCGGTCGATCACCTCGGCCGACCAGTCCCGGCAATCCGGGATGGGCTCGCCCTTGTACGTGGCGTCCTCGGCGAGGGTGAGCGGGCAGCCCATCTTCAGATACACCTGGATGCGGAACGGGTTTTCGGCGGCGAGCACTTGGAGCGCGGGCAGCCAGTGCTCGGCATGGGAGCTACCGACCAGTGCCAGTGTTCGATCGGCATCCGGGTCGCCGTAGGTGCAGGTGACGATGTCGCGGGTGTCCCAGTCCGCGATACACCCGTCCGCGGTGGGCGGCGGGACTTCGGTGGGTGCTGCGAAGACGGAGGGTCGCATCGGCTCCTCCGGCGTCTCGGCGCCGGAGGCCAACGCCTCCGCACCCGGGTACTTCGCCGGGTCGAGCTCGCCGACCGCGACCGGTGGGTTGACGCGGACAACAGCGAATTGCCAACCGGCGGTGACGGAAACGGTCGCCACCAGCAACACCACGACCGCGGACGCGGCCAGGTGACGAGATCGTGTGTGCTCGAGATCGTCGCTGCCGACGCGTGGAGTGCGTTGCCGCAGTGGCTCTTCGATCCACCGGTGCGTCAGCCAGGCCAGCACGACCGAAAGCCCGATCACCGCGGTGCCGCCCACGAGCCCGGCGTGGGTGTTTCCGCGTTCGGTGAGGAAGAAGATCAGGATGGGCCAATGCCACAGGTACAGGGGATAGGCGATATCGCCGAGCCACCGCATGGCCGGGTGAGCCAGTAGCCGGTTCGGCAGCGGCCAGTCGTCGAACCGCAGGTGCGTCGCCGACAGGATGACAGCCGCTGTCGCGCAGACCGGGAGCAGGGCCGCGGGCCCGGGAAACCGGTTGGCGCCGTCGATGATGAGCCACCCACACAGCACCACACCGAGCACACCGAACACCGAGAGCGCGCCACGCAATTGCCGCCACGGCACCAGAGACGGTGCGACCACGGCGAGCCCGGCGCCGATCAGCAACTCCCACCCGCGAGCGAAGCTGTCGTAGTAGTTCCATCCCTGATTCGTCGCGGTGCCATAGGCGGCGTAGAAGAACGAGGCGACCGACACCGCGACCACGACCCCGCCGATGGCCGGGCGAATCCGATCCGGTCGTGCGAGCCGAGCGCACAACCATGCCGTAACAACGACCGCGAGCAGTGCGGCCAGATAGAACTGCCCCTGCACCGACATCGACCACAGATGTTGCAACGGACTCACCGAAGGATCGGCGGCCAGGTAGTCCGACCAGGTCAGGGCTAGTTGCCAGTTCTGGTAGTAGAACAGCGACGACAGCACCTGCGCTGCCGCAGTCGACCATTGCGTGTAGGGCAGTAGCAGCAGCGTCGCGGCGACGACAGCAGCCAGGACAACTGACATGGCGGGAACGAGGCGACGTGCGGTGCGGCGCAACACCGTCCACGCCCAGAACGGTTCCGTGGCCTCCGCCCGGCGCAGCAGTAAGCCCGTGAAGAAGAACCCCGAAAGCACCAGGAAGACGTCCACACCGCCGGAAACACGACCGAACCACACGTGAAAGACCACCACCAACGCGATCGCGAGCCCCCGCAAGCCGTCCAGATCGACGCGGTACTGCGACCCACGTCCGGTTTCTGTGGCGGTGGTGAGGTGTGTCTGCGTCGAATCGGCGTTCACACCGGTCACTGCCCCGAACTCCACCTTGGCATGCGCCCCTGAGGTATTGGCGAGCCGGAATCCCGGAGAACGGACGATGACGACGACATGACAACTCTCCTATCACGGTCGGATCGATCAGGTCCATTCGTCGTCGGCGCCGGCAACGGTGAGTAACATCCACTCATGTCCGGTCGGTCATCAGTTGTCCTGTTCCACGGCGTCACCATGTCGGCGGCGGCATGGGACGACGTCGTCCCGCATCTGACCGAGTACCACGAGGTGATCGCCCCGACCGCGCTCGGACATCGGGGCGGGCCCGAGGTGCGGCAGCGTCCGGTCCGCGTGCGCGATGTTGTCGACGCGGCGGAGCGAATGCTGGACGAGCGAGGTATCGACAAGGCCCATCTCGCGGGAAACTCACTCGGCGGCTGGATGGCCATCGAACTCGCCCTGCGTGGCCGGGCATTGAGCGTATGCGCGCTCTCACCCGCCGGATTCTGGGATGCCGGTGGCCACGGGCAGACCGACGCGGTCAGGAAACTGCGCCGTATGGGTGCCCTCGTCCGGCGGACCCACCGGGTCCAACCGCTGGCATTGCGATCGGCATGGGTCCGGCGGCTCTCGATGCGCGATATCGCTTGTCGCGCGGACCGTTTGACACCGGACCGAGCACTGTCAGCGGCCACGGACCTCATCGAATGCGCGGTCACCGAAGACCTGCTCGGCACCGACGAGCAGATCGCCCCGATACCTCAGGTGCCGTGTCCGATCACCCTGGCCTGGTCGGGCGAGGACGCGATCCTGCCGCCGGCGATCAACGGCCGCATCGCCCGGAATCGCCTACCGCAGGCCCGTTTCGAGATCCTGCCCGGCGTCGGACACGTCCCGATGATCGACGATCCGAAACTGGTCGCCGAGACGATTCTGGCGACGACCGGCGCGCTACCCGAAACACCGAGCGTTCGCGGCTAGCGGCCGAGCTGTTCACCTACGAATGCCGCGGCGTCGTCACGACTGTCGTTGAAGAAGTACGCGATATGGCTGTAGGTCAGCGCATTTCTGAACCCGTCTGCCGGGTCGCCGCCCTGGCAGACGCGGTCACCGGCATGGCAGTAATCGCGCAGGCGGTCGGCGAATTCCGATAGCGCGCCGACGCGCAGTGGACCGGTGCCCGACAGAGCGGGGTCGAAGGTGCCGCGGTTGTAGGGTTCCGCGCCGTTGAACACCGGGCTGCCGAACAGGGCGATCGCGCCGATACGCGCGGCCGCCTGCTCGGTCAACGTGGTCGGCGCGGCGAGGGTGTTGCCGATAACGCGCGCGCCTTGCGAGTAGCCGAGCAGGACGAGCCGCTGGTCAGGGCAAGCGGCGGCGGTCGCGTTCAGCAGCGCGGTCAGACTCGCGACACCGCGGACGGCGCTGTCCGGGCTCATCGAGGCCGGATATTCGAGTTCGGTCACCGTGGTGCGGGCGCCGGATTCCTGGGCGATCCGCTCGCCCAGCGGAGTGAGCAGCAGACTGCCGGACTGCGGTTCGAGGGTACCCCGAACGGTGACGACCCGGACCTCCGCGCAGCCGTCGGGGTGGGGGATCGGGTCGGCGGCCGCAGGCTGGACGGCGGGCAGCGCCAGTGCCGCGGCGGTTGCGGTCGCCTGCAGCAGGATTCGATTTCGTCCACGCATTCAGCCACTGTATTGCGCTAGCCGATGGGCTCGACGCCGAATGTCCGAAGGACGGGCAACAGTGTGTCGGCCGCCGCACCGGCGACCACGGTGCTATTGCCCGTCCCCGCCATTCGCCACAGTGTCAGAGCAGAGCTCGGTAGTCGGTCAGGGTGTGACGATCGGGAAAGCCGGATCGAACTCGTCGAGCAGCGTGCCGTAGGTGTCGAGGACACCGGCATCGCCGTCGAGCTCGATCGACCCGTCCTGGACCAGCGCGTTCGCCGACCCCGGTTTCAGCAACGTCGAGATGATGAACGGCTTGGGCCCGGACACGGTCACGTCCGCGTTTCCGGACTTGCCACGACGGGCATTGAGTACTCCGCGCCGGATCCACATCGTCCACTGCTCGTCGTGATCGGTGAAGTCCAGGTCGATGCGCAAGTCGACGTCGGCGGCCTTGTCTCCGATGATGTGGACCGAGACGAAGTCGAAGAGGATATCGATCGGCATGGCCAGGATGCTGTCCTGGCTGGCGGTGGTGTACGGGGGCGGCTGGGCACCTTCGCGCAGTTCGAGCGCCGCGGACAGGAAGATGCCGCGCCACTGTGGTCCTTCGGCCTGGTAGCCCATCTGCTCGTAGGCGTCGGCTTGTAAGTCTTTGGCTTGCTGGTTATCTAGCTGAGCGAAGACCAGCTTGTGCAGGATATCGGCGGCCCACCGGTAGTCGGCGGCATCGCTCGCGCGCCGGCCTTCGGCGAGAATATTGTCGGCACCGGCGAATTCGACGAACCGTTTCGCGGCCTCGACCAGCGGATGCGGATGCAGCGAAACTGGGTCGCCGTCCCACATGCCCAGTTCCTTGGTGTACACCGCGCGGACATCGTGATGCAGGGTGCCGTGGTAGCCGCGATTGGCCCAGTTGCGTCCGAGTTCGGCCGGCAGTTCGATCACCTCGGCCGCTTCGAGCGGGGTGTAGCCCTTGTTGGCCAGGCGCAGCGCCTGATCGTGAATGTATTTGTAGGTGTCACGCTGAGATTCGAGGAATCCGGTGATGTTGTCGTTGCCCCACACCGGCCAGGTGTGCGGACCGTAGTGCACCTCGGCCTCGTCGCCCCACCGTTCCAGGGTTTCGTCGAGATAGCGGGCGAAGTTGCGGGCGTCGCGGGTGCGGGCGCCGCGCAGGGTCTGGATGTTGTGCAGGCTGTGATTCGCGTTCTCCGCACAGGTCAGAGCTTTGAGCTGCGGGATCCAGATGTGCATCTCCTCGGGCGCCTCGGTGTCGGGGGCGTAGAGGAACTCGAATTCGATGCCGGCGATTTCCCGACGGGTACCGGTTTCGGTGATGAGGTCGGTCGGCGAGATATAGGACACCTGCGGTCCCTGTGTCGCGGCGAGCCCGATACCGCACGTGACGAAACCCTGTGGGCCGGGCGGCAGCATCGACCCGAACGCGTAGAAACTGCGGCGAGCCATGGCATTTCCGGCGACCACGTTCTCGCCGATCGCGTACTTGTCGAACTGCAGTCCCGGCGCGATGATCGGCACCTTGCCGGAGGCCACGTCCTCGGCCGACACCACGCCCTTCACTCCGCCGTAGTGGTCGATGTGGGTGTGGGTATAGATCACCGCGGCCACCGGTTTGTCGGTGACGTGCTCGCGGATCAGTTCCATGCCTTGCCGCGCGGACTCGACACCGGCCATGCAGTCGATGGCGATGATGCCGTCCTCGCCCTCGATCACCGTCAGATTCGCGATGTCGTTGTTCCTGGCCTGGTAGATGCCTTTGGCGACCTCGAACAATCCACCGACGCTGATCAGTTGCGACTGGCGCCACAGACTCGGGTTCACCGTGTCGGGGACGGGCGGGTCACCGCGCAGGTAGTCGAACTCGGTGGGATCGAACACCACCTTCTCGCTGTCGCTGTCGGCGTACACCGGTCCGGGTAGCGGGGCGATGAGTCCGCGCTGCGCGTCGGTGAAATCGGCGCGGTTGTCCATGTCGTAGAGCTGGGTGGCGGCGTGATTGATCTCGGTTGTCGCGTCGCTGGCCTGCTTCGGCTTCTGGCACATGGGCGGGCGCTCCTGTCGTGGTCGGTGGATCGTCGTGTCGACGAAACACCCCGCCGTATCGGCGTACCTCGCCCCTCCCGGGTGAACAACATCGGCGCCGGTGCCGGTTGGT
>NZ_JBHXNJ010000001.1:963571-968802 GCF_042719655.1 Nocardia sp. NPDC058518 | reverse complement strand
TTTGCTTCGTGGGGGTGGCTTGTTTGGGGGGTGTTTTTTTGTGTCTACTCCACCTCACACCCGCGCCGTATCGGCGTACGTCGCCCGTCGCGGGTGAACTCCTTCGGCGCTGGTGCCGGTTGGTGTGAGTGGGCCGATTTCACCCACAACGTGTGACGCGCGGTGCTGTTCGCCCTCCTTAGCGTGAGCGCATGGGCTCAGTCATCGGTGATCTGCTTCCGCTGGCGGTGGGTGTGGCGATCTCGCCGATCCCCATCGTCGCGGCCATACTCATGATCTTGTCGAAGAACGCGGGCGGTGCGGCGAAAGGGTTCGCGGCGGGTTGGGTCGCCGGGATCCTGGTCGTGACCGTCGTGGTGACGCTGCTCGCCGGGTCGCTGGGCGACTCGGCGGCGAAGGAGCCTTCGGCGGTGGTGTCCTGGATCAAGATCGTCTTGGGCGCTCTGCTGGTGCTGCTGGCGGTCAAACAGTGGCAGTCGCGGTCGGACACTGCGGTGCCCGCCTGGATGCAGGCCATCGACACGCTCACGGTCGTCAAGGCGGCGGGTCTGGGCGCGTTGCTGTCCGGGGTGAATCCGAAGAACCTGTTGCTGTGTGTGTCCGCGGGTGTGGCGATCGGGTCCGGTGGGCTCAGCGCGGGCGGTGACATCGTCGCGATCGTGGTGTTCACGCTGATCGCCTCGGTCACCGTGCTCGCCGTGGTGCTCGGGTACGCGCTGGCCGCCGACAAACTGCGGCCGACCCTCGACAGCGCCAGGCAGTGGCTGCAAGCGAACAACCACGCGGTGATGGCGATCGTGCTGCTGGTGATGGGCGCGGTCGTGGTCGGCAAGGGCATCGGCGGACTCTGACAGAAGGGCTCGTCGTGAGAACACTTCCGGTCTTCGAATCGCTGCACGGCTATCAGCGCGCGTGGCTGCGCCCCGATGTGATCGCGGGCCTCACCGTGTGGGCGGTCCTGGTGCCCGAAGCGCTGGCCTATGCCTCGATCGCCGGTGTGCCGCCGGTCGTCGGGTTGTACGCGGCAATACCCGCGCTCGTCCTCTACGCGCTGGCGGGCAGTTCGCGGCACCTGATCGTCGGCCCGATGTCGGCGACCGCCGCGCTCTCGGCCGCGATCATCACCCCGATGGCAGGCGCCGACGGCGGACGCTACCTGGCCATGTCGACAGCGCTGGCCATCGCGACCGGCATCGTCGGCCTGCTGGCCGGGCTGATCCGGCTGGGTTTCATCGCCTCGTTCATCTCCGAACCGGTCTTGAAGGGCTTCATCGTCGGACTCGCCCTGACGATCATCATCGGCCAGGTGCCCAAGCTGTTCGGGGTGCACAAACACGACGGCAACTTCTTCGAACAAGCCTGGGGCGTGATCCGCAATCTCGGCGACACCCAGTGGCGCACACTGCTGATCGGTCTGCTGGGTCTCGCGGTCGTCCTCGGCCTGAAGCGCTGGCTGCCACTCGTGCCCGGCTCGCTGCTGGCCGTGCTCCTCGGCATCGTCGCGGTGCAGCTGTTCGGGCTCGACGACAAGGGCGTCGATATCGTCGGCCACATCGATGCGGGTCTGCCCTCGGTCGGTCTGCCGTCCGGTGTGGGATTCGACGACTACCTCGACCTGCTCGGCCCCGCGATCGGTGTCTTGCTGATCGGCTTCGCGGAAGGGCTCGGGGCGGCGAAAACCTATGCGGCCAAAGCGGGTTACACCATCGACCCCAACCGGGAGCTGCTCGGGCTCGGCGCGGCCAACCTCGGTGCCGGCCTCGGCTCGGGCATGGTGGTCAACGGCAGCCTGTCCAAGACCGCGGTCAATGGCGGTGCGGGCGCGAAGACCCAGGTCAGTGGGCTCGTCGTCGCCGTGCTGACCGTGCTCACCCTGCTGTTCCTGACGGGGCTGTTCGAGAAGCTGCCCGAGGCGACGCTGGCCGCGGTGGTGATCGCCGCGGTCATCGAACTCGTCGACATCGCCGCCCTGCGCCGTCTGTATCGGGTGTGGAACCAGCTGCTCGGCAGCATCTACGGCCATGCCGCTCGCGCCGACTTCCTCGCCGCGATGGCCGCGATGTTCGGTGTGCTGCTGTTCGACACCCTGCCCGGCCTGCTGATCGGTATCGGCGTCTCGATACTGCTGCTGGTCTACCGCACCTCCCAGCCGCATGTGGCCGCCCTCGCGAAACAGGGCTCCCTGTGGGTGGATACGGCCCGCCACCCCGAATTGGCCTCGCGTCCTGACCTGCTGGTGGTCCGCGTCGAAGCAGGCTTGTTCTTCGCCAACGCCGACTACGTGAAGACCCGGATCGAGCAGCTGTGCACGGACTCGACCCGCCTGGTGGTGCTCGACGCCGAGACCTCGCCGGCGCTCGACGTCACCGCCGCGGAGATGTTGCTCGACCTGCGAAATGCCTTGGCCCACAAGCGTATCGATTTTCGCATCGCCCGCTCGGTAGCCCAGTTCGGCGAAGCACTGGGTTCGGCCGAGGCGGGCGACACCCCGATCGGGATCTACCCGACGGTCGCCGCCGCGGCCGCCGAACTACCCCCGCAGTCACAGACACCGAGGAGCACCGATGGGTGAACTGCTTGTGCTGCTGCTCCCCGAGATGATCGGGCTCGTCGTCACACCTGCCGCGATCGCCGGATGCGTGCTGCTGCTGCAATCGCGGCGCCCCATCGCGAACGCGCTCACCTTCGGTGGAGCCTTCTTGCTCGTCTACACCCAGATCGCTGTCGCCGCGCTGCTCGGTGGCGCCTCCGACCCCGGCTCGACGTCGAAGACGGTCTCGCACTGGGCGGGTCTGGTGGTCGGCCTGGTGTTCCTTGCGGCGGCCGCTCGGGTCGTCCTGCACCGTCCGGCTCCGGGCGCGCCCGCGCCGAAACTCCTGACCGAACTCGAATCCGCCGGTCCGCGAAAGGCATTCGTGGCCGGTTTGGTGCTCGCTGTCGTCAACCCGAATCTGTTCATCATGATGTCGGGCATGAGCGTGATCGCCAGCTCCCAGACCACCGTCGGCGCCGCGTTGGTCGGCACGCTGCTGCTCCTGCTGGCGGCGATGCTCGATTTCCTGGTGCCGATCGGCATTTTCCTCGCGCTGGGGGAGCGCGCCAAGTCGGGTCTGGAAAGCGCCAAGGAGTGGATGTTGCGCAACAACCGCGCGATGACGATCGGCGTACTGCTCGCCTTCGGCGCGCTGTTCACGATCCGTGGCATCGCCAACCTGACCTGACCGCAATTCACCCGTAGCGGGTGATGCACCGCGAGATTACGGAGCCGACGATCGGGGGACTGGCCGAGCCGAGCTGAGGAGTGGATCCGATGGCGCTGGATTACGACGACCGCACCGATTTCGAGAACGCAGACCGCGGGTTCATCGCGACGTTGACGCCGATGCGGATCGCCAAAGCCGACGGCACCGTCGTCTTCGACACCTCCGGCTACAGCTTCCTGGACGGCCCCCGCCCCGACACGGTGAATCCCAGCCTGTTCCGGCAGGCCCAGCTGGTGGTGAAGAACGGGCTGTACAAGGTGGTCGACGGCATCTATCAGATCCGCGGCTTCGACATCTCCAACATGACGATCGTCGAGGGCGACACCGGTGTCATCATCATCGATCCGCTGATCTCCGCCGAATGTGCCGCGGCCGGTCTTGCCCTGTATCGCGAACATCGCGGCGATCGGCCGGTCACCGGCGTGATCTACACCCACTCCCACGCCGACCACTTCGGCGGTGTCGGCGGCGTCCTGCCCGATGGTCGTGGCGACGTGCCGATTCTCGCGCCGCACGGTTTCATGGCCGAGGCAGTGTCGGAGAACGTCTACGCGGGCGTCGCGATGACCCGGCGTGCCACGTACATGTACGGGGTCGGGATGACACCGGGGCCGCAGGGACAGTGCAGCACCGGACTGGGCATCCAGACCTCGCGGGGCACCTTCGGCCTGATCCCGCCGACGATCGACATCACCCACACCGGCCAGCAGGAAACCGTCGACGGTGTGCCGATCGTGTTCCAGATGACCCCCGGCACCGAGGCGCCCGCGGAGATGAACTTCTACTTCCCGCGTCACCGCGCCCTCTGCCTGGCCGAGAACGCGACCCACAATCTGCACAACCTGCTGACGCTGCGCGGCGCGCTGGTGCGCGATCCCCGGGTGTGGTCGCAGTACATCGACGAGTCGATCGAGATGTTCGTCGTCGATTCCGACGTCGCCTTCGCCTCGCACCACTGGCCCACCTGGGGCATCGACAACGTCCGGTCGTTCCTGTCGGTACAACGCGACCTGTACATGTACCTGCACGATCAGACGCTACGGATGCTGAACAACGGCATGACCGGGGTCGAGATCGCCGAGGCGATCGAGCTTCCGCCCGGCCTGGCCGACGCCTGGAGCGCCCAGGGCTACTACGGCTCGGTGAGCCACAACGTCAAGGCGATCTACCAGCGCTACCTCGGCTGGTTCGACGGCAACCCGAGCTCGCTGTGGCAGCATCCGCCGACGGAACAGGCCAAGCGCTACGTGGAGACCATCGGCGGAATCGACGTGGTCGTCGCCAAGGCACAGGAGTACGTAGCGAAGGGCGATCTGCGGTTCGCGGCGGAACTGCTCAAGCATGCCGTGTTCGCCGATCCGCAGCACCCGGCGGCGAAAGACGCACTGGCGCAGACCTATCAGCAGCTCGGTCTGGGCGCCGAGAACGCCACCTGGCGCTGCTTCTATCTCACCGGCGCCAATGAACTGCGCAACGGCATCCAGGTGACCCCGATGAACACGGGCGGCGGAATGGCCGCCGCGCTGACGGTCGAGCAGCTCTTCGACACCATCGCCATCCGGGTGAACGGGCCGCGCGCGGCCGAGGATTCCTTCCGCATCGAATGGCACTTCACCGACCTGGACACCGTCATGCGCCTCACCTTGTCCAACGGAGTCCTGGTCCGCACCGTCGACCCGCGGTCGAAGGCCGACATCGACCTCACCGTCAATCTCACCAAACCCCAGTTGCTCGGTGTCCTGGCCGGCAAGGGCCTCGACGGACTCGACTACAGCGGTGATCCCGGCGTCCTGAAGCGTTTGTTCGGCCTGCTCGACGATCCCGACCCGAGTTTCCCCGTCGTCACTCCTTGAGATAAGTGGGGGGGGGGGGGGGGCCCCCCGGGGGGGGGGGGGGCGCCCCCCCCCCGGGGGGGGGGGGGGGGCGCCGGCGGGGTGGTGTGGGGGGGGGGGGGGGGGCACGCGCCCA
>NZ_JBHXNJ010000001.1:902185-963561 GCF_042719655.1 Nocardia sp. NPDC058518 | reverse complement strand
TTTACATACAGACAGACACCGAGAGTCCTAGCCTCTCTATAGTAGTGGCGGCGCGCCCCCCCCCCCGCGGCCGCCCCCCCCCCCACATCGCCATGTACGGCGTGCCGGTTCTACGGCTTTCAGTGTGGTGAACCGGTCGTGCGAAACGGCTCGTCACCGATGACGATCGCTCGTGCACGGTGCTGAGTTCCTGCTTCTGGAGGTAGTCACTGACGAGTGCGCAGTTCGTCGAGCATCTCAGCCCACCGGTCCGCCACCTGCAAGCGGCGGCGGGAGTCGTCGTTGAGCATGCCCGCGAGCCCGAGCCCACGCGCGGTGTCGAGAAACGCCTGCACCGTGGTGCGCACCGTGCGGTTGTTGCCGTCGAGGCGCAACAGTTCGATGAGCGCCCAGAAGCCGCGGGCGCCGACCTCGAGTTCCATGGCCGCGACGCGAGGTCCGAGCGTGGGGTCGTCGGAGGCGGCGATGCACAGCTGCAACGCGGCTTTGAACGTCGCACCCTGGTGCAGCTCCACGATCTGGCGGACGATCGTGCGGGTGTCTTCGGCCGCGTTGTGGTCGGCGTGCTGCAGCGCCTCGATCTCCGCGACCCGCGTCTCCATGATGTGCTGCACCGAGGCGGTGAACAGCCCGTCACGATCCTTGAAGTGATGCTGGACCGCGCCCCGGGTCACCCCGGCGCGCTCGGCTACCTCGGCGACGCTCGCGTTGCGCCAGCCGCGGGTGGCGAGCACGTCGAGCGCCGCCTCCACGATGCGCTGGTGGGTTGCCAGCCCGTTCTCGTTCTGCGGTCTGCGCCCCGTGGACGTATGTTGCCGACTCATCGTCGAGCTACAGATCGACGGTAAGACAGCCTTCGGCTCGTGACACGCATGGAAGGAAGTATCCCGCTTCCAGTTCCTGGGGGCTCAACGCGGTCGACCTGTGTTCCGGGGCGCCGTCGAGAACCCGGACCGCGCACGAGCGGCAGAAGCCCTGCTGACAGGAAAACGTGGCATCCGGTCTGGCGGTGAGAATGGCCGCGAGCGCCGTCTGCGCTGCCCCGACAGTGAGGGTCTCGCCGGTTCCGGCCAGCCGGATCTCGAACTCGGCGCCGTCGACAACGGGCGCGGCGGAGAACCGCTCGTAGTGGAACTCCACCTCCGGCCGATGCACCAGCGCGCCACGAAGTGCCTCGATCATCGGCGGCGGACCGCAGGTGTAGACGGCAGGTGCGCCGGTCAGGTCGCCGAGTAGCGTCGCGGGGTCGGCGAGCCCGGCTTCGTCATCGCAGTGCAGGGTCACCCTGTTCCCGTAGGGCGCGAGCTCGTCCAGGAATGCCATCGAGTCGCGGCTACGGCCGCAATAGACCATCGACCAGGGCATCCGCACCCGGTCGAGCAGGGCGAGCATCGGCAGGATCGGGGTGATGCCGATCCCGCCCGCGATCAGCCGGATGGCGGTGGTCGGCTGGTTGTAACCACCGACCGCGAGCGGGAATGCGTTGCGTGGCAGCCCGACTCGCAATCCGGTGCCCACCTGGAGGGCCTGATGGACTTCCGCGGAGCCACCGCGTCCCTCCGGAATCAGCCGGACGGCGATGCGATAGCGGGTCCGGTCGGCGGGCGCCCCGCACAGCGAGTACTGCCGAACTGTCCCCGAGGGCAATTCGACGTCGACATGCGCTCCCGGCATCCACGCGGGCATGACCGCGCCATCGGGGAGTTCGAATGTCACCGCAACCACGTTCTGATCTCGAGCCACGATGCCGCGCTCGGCGACCACGACATCGAAGAACTGGTGTCGACGGCCCGGACCGCGGTTCGGCGGTTCGGCGAGACCGTCGATCCAGTTGAGTACGTCGACGCCGACGTGCATCAGCCACATCAGGGGATCGCGACGGAACTTGCCGTGTGCGTGGGCGGGGATGTCGGCGAGACGAAGTCGATCGGACACGGATTCTCCTAGGCTGGGTCGGTGCGGGACTCGATGGTGGCGAGATAGGACAGGGCCTGGGCCATCGATCCGGTCTCATCCGGCCGGAAGCCGGGTTTGAGGTAGTCGAATGCGGAGCCGGTGACCGTCCCGACGGTGGGCAGCAGGCCGAGTCGACCGGCCTTGATGACCTGAGCGAGCACCCGAAGCCGCGAGGTCGGCGCCTGCGGGTCGTGCTTCACCAGGTACCAGATGTAGCGGCTCGAGAGCCAGATGGTCAGGGGAAAGACCAGCAGCATGGTTCGGACCCGGCGCCGGTAGCGATTGTCGAAGTACATCGCCAGGTCGTAGGCGACATTGCGGTGCTCCATCTCCTCGGCGCCGTGCCAGCGGAACAGTGCGCTCATGGCGGGGTCGGCGCCGTAGTCGTCCCAGCGGCAGTTCAGGACGAAATGTCCGAGGAAGGCGGTGAAATTCTCCAGGGCGGCGGTGATCGCCAGCCGGTTGATCAGATGCTGCCGGGTTCGGTTCGCGGTGCGGAAGGTTCTGGGGCCCAGTACCTTTCCGAGCATGAATCGTGACTGGGCCAGCAGGGGTTCCGGATCGATGCCGTTGCGCTCGAAGTAATCGTCGAGCGACTCCTCGTGTGCGTTGGCGTGAACGGTCTCCTGCCCGATGAACCCGAGCACGTCCTCACGGAGTCGGGGATCGTGCACCTCGGGCAGCGCCTCCTTGAAAGCGGCGATGAAGAATCGCTCGACCTCGGGGAACAGCAGGTGGTAGGAGCTGACCGTGTGGGAGGCGACGGGGTGGCCAGGGATCCAGTGCAGTGGAGTGTCACTCAGGTCGAATTCGACATTGCGTGCCTTCAACTGCAGCGGGCCGATGTCGACGGTATCCATCGGGAAGCGAGATTTCTTGCGCAGCAACATGTCATGCTCCTTGGCCGAGGTAGGCGATGAGGTGTCGGGTGATCGTGTCGGGCGCTTCGAGATGGGCGAAATGGCCTGCGCCGGGCACCACGATGCGATGACTTCCCGGTGGTAGCTGATCGAGTGCGTCGGCGCCGGTCGCGGCCAGACCGCAGGTGTCGGCGGCACCCTGCAGATACAGCGTCGGCACCCGGGGCGCGTCGAAGGCGGCGCGCTGTTCGGCGCGGTGCCGGCGGCTGCGCCGGTAGATCGGATTCCACACCGCGCGGTAGTAACTGAATGCGGCGCGCAGGCGAGCCCGCCCGTCGAGCGCGGCCAGGCCCAGATCGCGGTGCCGGGTCAGCGCTGAGCCCGGTGCCCACAGCCGCCACAGCGTGCTGACCAGCTTGCGCCCGATCGCCTCGGAAACCCACGGCAGCGACAGGATCGGCATGTACCAGCTGCGGGGTGCCTGTCGCAGAATCCGCCCGGCATTGCGGCGCAGTGCCATCGGAGCGAACAGTGCCTTGACCGTGGCAAGCGGTGGGATGGCGATCAGCACCGCACGGGCGAACAGTTCCGGATGGCTCGCGGTCGCCGCGCTGACGATCGCGCCACCCCAGTCGTGCCCGACGACCACGGTGCGCGCGTCCGCGCCGAGCGCCGCGTGGATGTGAGTCAGGTCACCGACCAGCGAGCCGATCGAATAGTCGTCATCGGCAGCCAGTGAGCTGGGCGCATAGCCGCGGGTGAAGGGCGCAACCACGTACCAGCCGTCGGCGGCGAGCGCGGGGCCGATGAGTTCCCAGGTCCATGCGCTGTCGGGAAAGCCGTGCACCAGCAGCGCGACGGGGTCGCCGGGATCGCCCCAGGTGAGGGCCTCGAGCTCGGCGGAGTTCGACCGGAACCGCCGCGTGGCGGGGGTGGTCGTCGGCATAGGACATCCCTTCGGTCCGGAATGTGGACCAGGCTTGCGATTCGACATTCGTTAGTGCATGGTTTTACGTGTTACCAGCTGTATCGTCAAGTGCGTAACAGGTTCGATACAGGTCAAATTAGCGTTTGCGCTCCAGCGTGGACCGAGCGTGACGCCATGCAGAGTCGCATGCCGGAAGGGTGTAGTGATGAGTGATTACGACCTGATCGTGCGGAACGGAATCTGGTTCGACGGCACGGGCGCCGCAGCGCGAACCGCGGACATCGGGATCAAGGACGGTGAGGTGGTCGAGGTCAGCTCGCGGCCGCTGGACGCCACCGACGACACCGAGGTGATCGATGCCACCGGCAAATGGGTGATGCCGGGCTTCGTCGACGTCCACACCCACTACGACGTGGAGATGCTGGTCGCGCCCGCGCTGACCGAATCTCTGCGACACGGCGTGACGACCACGATCATCGGGAACTGTTCGCTCACCACGATTCTCGCGTCCAACGTCGAGTGCGCCGACATCTTCAGCCGGGTCGAAGCCGTGCCCCGCGAGATCGTCATCGACACCCTGGATTCGCGCCGAACCTGGTCGACCCCGGCCGAATACGCGAAGGCCGTCGACAACCTTCACCTCGGCCCGAACGTGGCGGCCTTCCTCGGACAATCGGACCTGCGTATCCATGTGATGGGGATGGATCGCGCCGTCGACGACAAGGCGAAGCCGACCGATGCCGAACTCGACCGCATGATCGCGATCCTCGAGGACGCACTGGATACCGGATTCCTCGGCATGTCGGCGACAACGAACTGGATCGACAAGCTCGACGGTGACCTCTACCGTTCCCGCTCCCTGCCGACCACGTTCGTCAAGCGACGCGAATTCCGTGCGCTGAATGCCGTACTGCGCGAACGTGATCGGATCCTGCAGAGCACCCCGGAGATCTCGCTGACCCCGAACGTGCCCAAGTTCTTCCTCGCCGCGGGCGGCCGGCTCCGGCGTAAGCGCCTGAAGGTGTCGCTGCTCGCGGCCGCCGACTCCAAGGCGTATCCGCCGATCATCTACTTCATGCTCTACGGCGCGCCGATCATCAACCGGCTGCTCAACGGTGAGTTCAAGTGGCAGCATCTGCCGGTGCCGTTCACCGTCTATGCCGACGGCATCGATCTGGTGGTGTTCGAGGAATTCGGTTCCGGTGCAGCGGCTCTCGATATCAAAGACCAGGTCGAACGCAACGAGTTGCTCCAGAGCGAGGACTATCGTCGCTGGTTCCGGCGCGACTACGAGAACAAATTCTCGCCGAAGATCTGGCACCGCAACCTCTACGACGCGACTGTTGTCGCCAGCCCCGACCACACCCATGTGGGCAAGAGCTTCGGTCAGCTCGCCGACGAACGCGGCATCCACCCCGTCGACGCTTTCCTCGACCTCGTCGTCGAGCACGGGCGCGAGATCCGCTGGCGCACCACGATCGCCAATCACCGACCGAAGTACCTGGACAAGCTCGCCGCGAACAAGAGCGTGCACATGGGCTTCGGTGATGCGGGTGCGCACCTGCGCAACATGGCCTTCTACAACTATCACCTGCGGCTCCTCGAACGGGTGAAGTCCGCGCAGGGCAAGCGCAAACCGTTCCTGACCCTCGAACGCGCCGTCCACCGGCTCACCGGAGAGCTCGCGGACTGGTACAACCTCGACGCGGGCCACCTGCGGGTCGGAGATCGCGCCGACATCGTCATCGTCGATCCGGAAGGGCTCGACCAGGAGGTGCACGGGCTCGCCGAGCAGGAGGTTCCCGAGTACGGGGGTCTGCGGCGCATGGTCAACCGCAACGACCGTGCGGTCGCCGCGACGATCGTCAACGGCCGGGTGGTCTACCGCGACGGGGAGTTCGCCGACGGCGTCGGGACCGACTGGGGCCCAGGCCGTTTCCTGGCCGCGGGCAAGAAGGTCCGGGGCGCCCGATGACCTACCGGCCCGCACCTCGCGCATGTGGTCGTATGGGCGGATCGAAGCCGACGCCGTTCACTGCATCGATGCCTTCGGGGTCGCGCGCTCGATGATCGAGCCGACGTCGACTCCGGTCGGCAGCGTTCCGAAGACGTCGCCCCAGTCCGCACCCAGCCGCGTTCTGGTGTAGGTCTCGGCGACCGCGGGATGCCCGAATCGAAGCAACAGCGATCCGTGCAGCACCTTGGCCATCGTGCCGACCACGTTGCGTGCCCGGTACTGCATCGAATCGAAATCACTGAACTGCTGTTCGAGCGAGGCGAGTGCACGATCCAGGTTCTTGTCGACGCCCGCGGCCTTGCGCACCTCGTCGAAGTAGGCGTTCAGCGTCTCGGGTTGTTTGGCTATCGCCCGCAAGGTATCGAGCGCGGCGACGTTGCCCGAGCCCTCCCAGACCGAGGGCAGCGGGGCCTCCCGGTAGAGACGTGGCATTCGCGATTCCTCGACGTAGCCGTTGCCGCCCAGGCATTCGAGCGCTTCGGCGGCATGGACCGGACCCCGCTTGCAGATGTAGTACTTGCTGACGGACAGGCCGATCCGGCGCAGCAGCGCAGTCTGCGCGTCGTCGGCGGCGCGATCGGTCAGGTCCGCGAGCCACAACGCCGCCGTTGTCGCTGCCTCGGCTTCGACGGCGAGATCGGCGAGCACGTTGCGCATCAGCGGCTGGTCGATGAGGTCGGCGCCGAACGCCTTGCGATGGGCGGCGTGGAACGCGGCCTGCTGCACGCCGACACGCATGAGCGTGGCGGTGCCCAGCGTGCAGTCGAGGCGCGTCATATTGACCATTTCGACGATCGTCGGGACTCCTCGGCCTTCCTCACCGACGAGCCAACCGATGGCATTGTCGTATTCGATCTCACTCGAGGCATTGGAACGGTTGCCCAGCTTGTCCTTCAGTCGTTGGAGCAGGATCGCATTGCGGCTTCCGTCCGGAAGTACGCGTGGCACAAAGAAACACGTCACGCCGGCCGGGGTCTGGGCCAGCGTGAGGAAGAAGTCCGACATCGGTGCCGAGGTGAACCACTTGTGCCCCACGATTCGGTACGAGCCGTCTGCCTGCGGGACCGCCGTGGTGGTGTTGGCGCGCACGTCGGAGCCGCCCTGTTTCTCGGTCATCGACATGCCCGCGATCAGCGACCGTTTGGTATCGAGCGGCGCCAACTCGGGGTCGTAGGCGCGCACGGTGAGCTGTGCCTCGTAACGCCGAGACAGTTCCGGGTTGTGCCGCAACGCCGGTACCACCGCGTAGGTCATGCTGATCGGGCACAGATGGCCTGCGTCGGCCGGACCCCACGCCAGCAATTTCGCGGCACGCACGAGATGTGGATTCGCCTGATCGTCGGCCCATGGTGTGCCGTGTAGTCCCAGGTCGGTCGCGTGTCGCATGAGCTGGTGATAGGCCGGGTCGTAGACGACCTCGTCGACTCGATGCCCGTATCGGTCGTGTGTGCGCAGGGTCGGTGGGTGCGCTTCGGCGAGATCGCCGAGTTCGACCCCGTGCCTACTACTCGCCAGTTCTCCCGCGGCGAGCACCTCGGGCAGGCGTTGCGCCGCACCTGCCCGGCGCAGGGCGTCTGTAATCGGGGCGTAGTCGGCGGTATCGAGCCCGAAGGGCTGAACAGCTTGATTGGTTACCTCGTGTGTCGCCATGTGCGTCTCCTCAGTACTCGACTCGGTACGACGTTACATGTTTGCTTGATGCGCGTGAAGTATGTAATGAAATAGTATTTGCCGATGGTCCGAACCTCGAGTCGTCCGCGCAAACTGACCGCGCGTTCGGCGATCCTCAGCGCGCTGCTCGGCGCCCACCCGCCGCAGGCGACGGTCGGTGGAATCCTCGCCGTCGCCGCCGAGCTCGGCCTGCAGGAATCGGCCGTTCGTGTCGCGCTCACGCGAATGGTCGCCAGCAGTGATCTCGAGCGATCCGACGGTGTCTATCGACTGTCCGACCGGCTGGTCGAGCGGCAGCGCCGCCAGGACGCGGCTGTCGCTCCGCGCACGCGCCACTGGATCGGGCAGTGGCGGCTGGCTGTCGTCACGGTCGGCGCCGACGACTCCACCGACCGTGCCGCGATGCGGGAATCGCTGCGTGCCGCGCGATTCGGCGAACTGCGCGAGGGTGTTTGGGCTCGTCCCGACAATCTCGACGTCGACCTCTCGCCCCGGCTGCGCGAGCGGGTGGCGCTGTTCACCGCACTGCCGGAAGAGCGTTCGATCGAGCTCGCCGAGCGGCTCTTCTCGCCATCGACGTGGGCGAGCAGGGCTACCGAACTCGTCGCGACGTACGACCCCGAGGCGCCGATGGCGGCGCGGTTCGAGCTCGCCGCGGCGAGTGTGCGGCATCTGCTCGATGATCCACTGCTCCCGGAAGATCTTCTTCCGGTGCCATGGCCCGGTGCACCGCTGCGAGCGATCTACGAGCGGTTCCGTGTCGAATTCCAGGCGTTCGCCGAACCGCTTATGTCGGAGCATGGGGACATCCCCACGCCCCGGTGATCTCCGTCGGCCGAACTTCTGTCGCGAACATGGTGTTGACAAATATCTAGCGCGGGTGCGAGGTTAGTAATGCCGGAACCCTGAGTACCGCATACTCGCGGCTGTCGCTCGGCGCTGGGATCAAATCGACTGTCCGCATACCCGCCGAAGGGGAAATGCCGTGAACGATCAATCGCATTCGGGTCAGCGTCCTGCTGCCTGGTACGAGAACTGGACGGAGGTGCCCGATTCGCCCTGGCAGGACCGTCCGGCACCGGACTACGAGCGTGAGTACGCGACCCTCACCTACGAGCGTGACGGGCGGATCGCGAGGATCACCTTCGATCGAGCGGAGAAGGGCAACACGATCACACCGGACACCCCGGTCGAACTCGCCCACGCGGTGGAGCGCGCCGACCTCGATCCGCGCGTGCACGTGATTCTGGTTTCGGGGCGCGGCAAGGGCTTCTGCGGCGGATACGACCTGGACATGTTCGCGGAGAAGGGCTTCGATACCGGCTCGGGACCGGACGAAGTCACCGGAACGGTTCTCGACCCGGTCGTCAACGCGGCCAACCACAATCCGTGGGGTACTTGGGACCCGATGATCGACTACGCGATGATGAGCAGATTCAATCGCGGATTCGCCAGCCTGATGCAGGCGAACAAGCCGACGGTCGCCAAGCTGCACGGATTCGCTGTCGCGGGCGGCACCGATATCGCGCTCTACTGCGACCAGATCATCTGCGCGGACGATACCAAGATCGGCTATCCGCCCACGCGTGCCTGGGGCATTCCGGCCGCTGGAATGTGGGCCCATCGACTCGGTGACCAGCGGGCCAAAAGGCTGCTCTTCACCGGCGACTGCATCAGCGGTCAACAGGCGCAGGAGTGGGGCCTGGCCATCGAATCGTGTCCCGCCGAGGAACTCGACGCCCGTACCGAGGCGTTGGTCGAGCGCATCGCGCGAATGCCGGTGAACCAGCTCATGATGGCCAAGCTCGCGCTGAATTCGGCGTTGTACTCGCAAGGCGTGGCCAATTCGGGAATGATCAGCACCGTCTTCGATGGCATCTCTCGCCATACCCGTGAGGGCTACGCCTTCCAAATGCGGGCTGCTACAGCGGGTTTCCGAGAGGCAGTCCGTGAGCGCGACGAGCCGTTCGGCGACCACAAACGCGCACAGTTCGACCGGGACGCGCCGCAGTAACCACCCGGACCACCTCGGCTATCCGAGCTTTCACCCTCGTACTGATCGAACGTGACGGCCCGTCGTCCTCAGAGGCATCAATCGCTCTGATGACGGCAATGCCGTCGACGGCTCCACCGAGTAAGGACCCCGATGAACGAATTACCCGCACCCGATCTCCTAGGGACCCTCCTCGGTTACCTCCTGATGTCCCCGGTCTCGCTCCTGCACAATCTCGGGCTCGTGGTCGCGAATCTCCTGGGACTGTGACACAGCGATGACCGTTCGAATTCTCTGCGCCCTTGCCGCGTCTGTCGTCGTCGCGGGTACCACCGTGCTCGGTGTCGCTCCGGTGGGTGCTGTTCCCATCCCCGGTGGGCAGGCGACCACGCTGTTCATTCCGGGCTCCGAAGGTGTCCAGCTCAACGCGGTGATCACCGCGCCCGCCGATATCGCCACCCACAAGAATCCGCTGGTGCTGCAACCGTCGGGCTGGGGGATGCCCGCGATGGGCAGCCTCGGCTCGGCCTACCGGCTGTCCACCGGCGAGAACTTCATCTCGATCGAATACACGGCCCGCGGCATGTACTTGTCCGGTGGGGAGGTCGATGTCCTCGGTGAGAAAGACGCGGCCGATGCCTCCGCGGTGATCGACTGGGCCATCGCCCATCTGAATGTCGATCCCGATCGGATCGCGATCGCCGGCGGTTCCTACGGCGCGGGGATGGCGATTCTCGCCGCGGCGCACGATCCCCGGATCAAGGCGCTCGTCGCCGATTCCCCGCCCGGTGATCTGGCGCAGGCACTTGCCCCGAACGACACACCCAAGACCGGAGGTCCGATCGCCTTGGCCGCGGCGGGTGCGGCGACCAACCGCTTCAGCCCCGACCTGGTCGACCGCGGTCTGGACGTGATCCTGCGCGGCAACGGCGATGCCTTCAAGACACTGCCCTCGCGTGATCTGCTGGCTCGCGCGGTGCCGGAACTCAATGCCAACGGCACCGCGGTGTTCCTCGCACACGACTGGCAGGACAGCCTGCTGCCGGTGGAGCCGGTGTACTCGCTGTTCGACCAGCTCACCGGCCCGAAGAAGCTGTGGCTGCAGCCCGGTGACCATTCCACCGGTGGCGGCGCGGGCCAGATCGTCGGCCTGCCCAATCCCATCTGGGACCGGGCGCTGCGGTGGCTCGACCACCACGTCAACGGCGCGGACAACGGCATCGACGCCGAACCTGTGGTCACCATCGAGCCCGCCAACACCGGCCCCTACCGGCACTTCGACTCGGTGGCCGACGCGCAGCAGGCAGTGCGCACGCTTGCGTTGTCCGCGCCGTCGATCGGTGTCATTGGCGCCGATCCGGCCGAAAGCTGGTCGCAGTCCGTGGTTTCCGGTCCGACCATCGCGGTCGCCGCGGTGCCGTACCTCACCGGTAGCTTGGCGCAGCTCGGGCTGGCGCCCGCCATCCCGCTGGGCGCGGTGGACCGCGACCTTGCCGGTGTCTGGCGCACAGAGCCCTTCGCCGAGGGCGCCGTCGTCTCCGGGCATCCCCGGCTGGACCTGACCGTGATTCCCGCGAGCACCGACCTCACCCTGATCGGCATTCTCTACGACGAGGCTCCCGACGGCACCGGCAAAGCCGTCTCCTACTGGCCGCTGACCAGGCACGGGCTGACTCCGTTCGCGCCGACGCAGATGAGCTGGGATCTCGCGCCGACCTATTGGAACCTGGCACCCGGCCACCGACTGACGATGACGGTTACCTCGCAGGATCCGGTGCCTTTCCAGAGCTCGACACCGATGGGCAGCATCGTCACCTTCGTCTCGCCGTCCACCGTGGAACTCCCGGTGAGTAGTTCGTGAAACGATCGCTGCCTGCCCTGGTATTGCTGGTGCTGGCACTGGGATCGCTTCCGGCGCCGGCAGCGAACGCAGCCGTCGGACTGCCGCCGACGGTGCCGGGTGTTCGTCACTTCGACCCCGGCGCAGGCGAGTTCATCCTGGCCGCGCACGTCCGGGTGCTGGCCACCACGGGCGAGGCCGCGACCGTAGCGCGCACTCTGGCCGCTGACCTCTCCCGCGGCGGACGCTCCGCCGCGGTCAGCGCAGGTCCGGCCGCCTCCGGCGACATCGTGGTGCGGGTGGCGGACTCCGGTCCGGCCGAAGCCGAGTCCTATCGGATCGACATCGGCGCGAACATGACCGTCACCGCCCGGACCCGCCAGGGCGCCACGCATGCGACACAAACTCTGCTGCAATGGTTCTCGCAGACGACCACCGTGCCCGCCGGTGCGGTCATCGATCGGCCGGACTTCGCCGAACGCGGGCTGATGCTCGATGTGGGACGGAAGTTCCTCAGCGTCGGATGGATCAAGCAACGCATCCGCGAGATGGCCTACTACCGGATGAACCTGCTGCACCTGCATCTGTCCGACCACTACGGATTCCGGTTGGCGAGCACCAGCCACCCCGAGATCACCTCACGGCAGCACTACACCCGCGCCGAGCTGGCCGAGATCATCTCCTACGCCGACACCTACGGCATCGAGGTGGTACCCGAGATCGGGTTCCCGGGTCACATGAACGCCATCCTGGCGCCGCACCCCGAACTCGTCCTGCATCCGGCAACCACGAGCCCGATCGACGTTGCTACCGACAGCCTCCTGGCGGGCACCGCCGAGGGCCGCATCGATCTGTCGAATCCGGCGGCGCGTCCGCTGATCGAGGACCTGCTGCGCGAGTTCGTCCCGCTGTTCCCCGGCCGGTACTTCCACCTCGGCGGCGACGAATACGTCACCGACTACAGCCGATACCCACAGCTCGCCGCCGCCGCGCACGACCGCCTCGGACCTGACGCCGTCCCGCAGGATCTCGTGGCCGACACCGTCAACTGGGCCGGCGACATCGTCGCCTCCTACGGCAAGACCGCGCGCCTGTGGAATGACGGAATACCCCGTGGTGCAAGACTTTCCGTGGACGAATCGATCGTCGTCGAGCACTGGACCGCGGGTAACGGACTCCTGCCATGGGTCGGCAACGACAACGGCCCCGAGCAGCTCGCCGATCAGGGTCGCCTGCTCAACAACTCCGCGTTCACCCCGACCTACTGGGCCTCCGGTGGTTACGCCGCCCCGATGAACACCCCGCCACACCTGCTATACGCCTGGGACCCAGGTCTTTTCGTCAATGGCACCCGGCTCCGTCAGGACCAGCGAGAGCGGTTGCTCGGCTCGAAACTGCATGTGTGGTGCGACGACCCGACTGTGATGACCGAAGAGCAGATGGTTTCGCCCGTACGGGAGCGGCTGCCGGTCATGGCGCAGCAACTGTGGGCAGGCACCGGCGGTGCCGCCTATCCCGAATTCGCGCACCGAGTACGGATGTTGGGAACGCCCAGCGTATGACAATCCGAACGAGAACAAGGGGTCGACCGTGGATCGAATCCGGCAGGGTCTGACCGCCGCTGTGGTGCTGGCGACAGCGTGTGGACTGGCCGCCGGTCCGGCTGCGGCGACCCCAGAAGACACCGCCGTCTGTACGCCTACCGGGGCGCATCCGGTTCCCGTGGTGCTGCTGCACGGAACCATGGATGACGCTACGGCCTGGAGCACCCTGGCTCCCCAGCTGACCGCGGCAGGCTATTGCGTGTTCGCGCCCACCTACGGTGTGGCAGGCGCTGTGCCGGGACTGGGCGGCGTCGCGCCGGTCTCCCGGTCCGCGGTGGAGATCTCCGACTTCCTCGACCGGGTACTGGCGGCCACCGGTAGCGACCGGGTGGACATCGTCGGCCATTCCCAGGGCGGCACGATCGCCGAGTACCTGGCCAAGAACATGAGGCAGGCGGCACGGATACGCTCGGCGATCATGCTCGCGCCGGTCTCACATGGCACCACGCTGAGCGGCGCGGTCGGTGCCGCCGACACCGTCCCCGGCCTGCGCGGTCTGGTGGACACCGCCGTGCTGCCGGTGTTCTGCGCGGCGTGTGCCGACCTGGAGACGGGCTCGGCATTCATCGCCGCGCTCGACGCAGGGCCGATCGCCCAACCGGGTGTGCGCTACGCGGTACTGGCCACTCGTGACGACGCCGTCGCCACCCCGGCCGGGCCCGCGTCGTTCATCGAAGAACCCGGCGTGACGAATCACTATGTGCAGGAACTGGCTCCGGTCGCGGTGTCACACAAGGACCTGCCACGCGACGCGGTCGCGGGCCGTTGGGTCCGAGAACAGCTCGACGCCGCGGCCTGACTGACTTACCGACCTGCGCCGAGGTCCCGCGATGGGCCGATCGGTGGCCTGCGCCGATGGCGGTTCTTCCGCTCATTTCCGTGGGGCGAAGGTCGACTCGAAATGGCGGAGGAGGTCGTCGGGGGAGGCGGGGGAGGCGGCGTAGCCGAGGTAGCCGTCGGGGCGGACGACATAGGCCGCGCCGTCGGCGCAGTGGTATCGCCGTGCGAAGTCGCCGTCGCTGTCACGGATGACCGGGAGGACCGTGGGGTCGACGGTGGCCCCCGGGCCTGCGACGAGGTAGGTGTCGAGGTGGTCGCCGGTCAGCTGCCGGAGCAGGCCGACGTGGCGTTCCAGATCGGTGAGAGTGGCTGTGTCGCAGGTGTTGTCGACATACCGGAGCAGAGTATGGCCGGGGCCCGTGAGGAGGGGGAAGAGACGGAAAGGGGAGGTCACGCCGTCCCTGGTCAGCCCGATCGCGTCGGGAGCGCGGCTACCCGCGGTGGGAGACGGTGCGCCGGTGGGGGATTCGGTGACGATCGGGCTGTCGCGGTAGTCGATCAGGAGTTGCGCCTCGCGGAGCAGGACACGTTCGGGGTCCGATTCTCCGGCGCCGATCCCTTCGCGGGCGTCGCGGACGGTGCGCCCGACCACCTCCGTACCGACCGGCCTGCGTTCGGCGTCATAGCTCGCCAGCAACCCCGGCGCGGCCACCTCCGCGACGGCCAACGCGAGCTTCCACGCGAGGTTTGCGGCGTCCTGGATGCCGGTGTTCATGCCCTGGGCGCCCGTGGGTGGGTGGATATGGGCGGCATCGCCCGCGACGAAAACCCGTCCACGCCCGTAGGAGTCGACGATGCGATGGCTGATCCGGAAGACCGAGGACCAGCGCACCTGCGAGGCGGTCACCGGTTCGGGCGCGAGCCGGTCGAGCACCGCCTGGATATCGGCCAATCGCGGGCCGGGCCCGGTGCCGAGCCCGTGCTCGACCTTGTCGCCGCCGACGGAGGTGTCGATCTCGAGTTCCGCGGGAACCCGCATCGACACCCGGTAGCGGTGGCGGCCGGGCAGCGGGATGCACACCAGCACGTCGTCGGTGACACCGTCCGTCTGATGCATCGACCGCACGTTGTAGCCGTGCGGCTGTGACCAGTCCAGTTCGACATCGCCGAGCATGTACTGCTCGGTGAAGGCCGCGCCCTCGAATGTCAGGCCCAGCGTCTTGCGGACGGTGCTGTGCGCGCCGTCGCAGCCCACCAGATACCGTGCCCGCACCGTGTGTTCGCCCTCGGGTCCGTCGAGCACGGCATCGACGCCGTCCGCGTCCTGAGTGAACCCGACGAGCCGGACACCGCGCTCGATGCGCGTGCCCAGCGACTCCAGGTGCCTGCGCAGGATCCGCTCGGTCTCGTACTGGGGGAGTCCGAGGAACCCGAACGGAATCTCGGGTGGCAGCGTCAGATCCATTCGGCCCGCCTCGGCGCCGTTGATGTACACGATCTGACCGCGCAGCAGGATCGCGGCGTCGACGACCTCCCGCAGGATGCCCATCGCCTCGAACAGTTCCAGCGTGCGTGGCTGGATGCCGACCGCCTTCGCGTACTGCGGCGGATCGGGCAGCGCGTCGATGATCCGGCATCGCACGCCGCGCCGGACCAGCTCCACGGCGGCGGCCGAACCCACCGGACCTGCGCCGACGATCAGAACATCGGTTTCGAACATGCGACATCACCTCGCGCTGGAAGCCCCCGCCTCATGTTGTCCGCTGATCGTACGCCCGGCGCAGACCCGCGGAACCCCTCGGACGAACGGGTCGCGGGGGTCCTCCTCGCGCGCAGTCGATATCGGCATGTCCTGCAAGCTTGCACCAGGTGCCATCCATCGAAGTACTGGCTACTGTACTCGGTGGTATGGTCGCTGCCGCGGTGCCTGCGACGTTGCAGCCCGGGAAGGGCTCGACATGGAACATCCGATCGAACGTCGTCGGTTCCTGCGTGCGGCCGGAGCGGGTCTGCTCGGCGCGGTGCTGTGGGAGACGCAGGCCGGCGCGGCCCCACCGGGAGTGCGCAGTCCGCTGCTGTTCCATTCCCCGGCGGTCGAGCCGTTCGTCGACGAGATGCCGCGCTTGCCCGTGGTGCGCGGTGACCGGCTCGAACTCGTCGCCGAGACCACGACCCACCGGTTCCACCGTGATCTGCCGGAATCGCCGTCGCTTGGCTACAACGGGATGAGCTACCTGGGCCCGACCATCGAGCATCCGGCGGGCACGCCGCTGCGCCTGCGCTTCGCGAACAGGATGACCACCCACCCCCTCGCCGCCGACATGGACACCAGCCTGCACGGCGTCGACGAGAGCTTCCGCACCGCACCGCCGTCATCGCTGCACCTGCACGGCGGGGTGACGCCACCCGACAGCGACGGGCACCCGGAGCAGCTCGTCTATCCCGGCGGCGACATCGGCCACGACTTCCCGCTGGCGCAGGACACCGGCCACCTCTGGTATCACGACCACGCCATGGGCATCACCCGTGTGAACGTCTACGCCGGGCTGGCCGGAATGCTGCTGCTCCGAGACGATTTCGACACCGGTGGACCCGGCAACCCACTCGGTCTGCCCGCCGGGGAGTTCGAGGTGCCGCTGGTCCTGCAGGAGAAGCTGTTCACCGCGGGCGGGCACCAGTCGGTCCGGTCGACACCGGTGGTGCCCGAGGGCGGCTGGGAAGGTGGCGCCGTCGGCGACATCGGCCTGGTCAACGGCAAGATCTGGCCGTATCTACCGGTCGCGCGTGGCCTCTACCGCTTCCGCGTGCTCAACGCGGCGTCGTTCAGCGTATGGAATCTGTTCTTCGGCAACCGGATGCGGTTCTGGGTGATCGGCAACGACCACGGCCTGCTCGATGCGCCCGTCGCCACCCACGAGCTGCGGTTGT
Source organism: Nocardia sp. NPDC058518 (assembly GCF_042719655.1). Lineage (NCBI taxonomy): Bacteria > Bacillati > Actinomycetota > Actinomycetes > Mycobacteriales > Nocardiaceae > Nocardia > Nocardia sp. NPDC058518. Next base: position 946,984 of record NZ_JBHXNJ010000001.1, on the reverse strand, counting down.
CGCCGGGTGAACGGGTGGACCTGCTGGTCGACTTCGCCGAACTGGCCCCGGGCGAGACCGTGGAACTGTGCAACGACGAGGCGCCGGTCTTCCAGGCCGCGATCCTCGGCGAGGTCGCGATGCCGCGGTTCTGCCAGTTCCGGGTGCAGGACCGGCCGGGCTTCGCCGGCGGCGTGCCTGCCCGGTTGCGCGGCGGGGCCGGGCTGCCGCCGCCACTGCCGCCGCTCGAAACACCGACAGTGATCCGCGATGTCACCGTCAGCCAGCCCTACGAGCTACGCGTACCGCCCGCGATCATGTCGCTGAACAACCTCACCTTCAGCAGTCCCGATATCGAGATGCCGCGCCAGGGCGCCGTCGAGCAGTGGAACATCATCAACATCACGCCCGATCCGCACCCGATCCACCTGCACCTGGTCACCTTTCGCATTCTCGGCCGGACTCCGCTGCGCACCGCCGACTATCAGCTGGCCCATCCCCAGCCGCCCATCGGGCAGAAATGGGCGCCGTCGGCGGAGGGATTCCTGGCGGGTCCGATGGTGGCGCCGCGGGCGTGGGAAGCCGGCCACAAGGACATCGTGCGAGTCGACGGCGGCACCGTCACCAGCATCATCGTGCGGTTCCCGACCGCGGCGGAACTGGGCTTCGACCCGGACGCACCGTTCCCGCGCCGAAACGCGACCGAACGCGCGGGCGCGGACACCCATACCGGTCACCGCGTGCCCGACCACGCCGGTCATCAGCACGACGACCTGCGCGGATACGTGTGGCACTGTCACCTGCTCGACCACGAGGACCACGACATGATGCTGAAGTACCGCCTCGTGCCGTGACAGTTCCGTACTTTTGGGTACGGAAGAATGTTCGACAGAGTATGGTCGAAACCGATCGCAGTCAGCGAGTCGATGTCACATCAGGAGGCCGGCAGTGGTCGATGCCGTCGAAGATCAGCGCGAGCACATCCGCTCCGGGCCGCCGGTGAAGTGCCCCACCGCCTTTCGCTATTGGGAAGCGCGCGACACCCCGCTGGTGCGCAGGCTCGAGCGCGTCTTCACGACCGTGACCAGGCAGCGGCTGTTCCCCAGCGACGAGCAGGCGAGCGCGCTGTGCGAGGACCTGTTCACCGGTGACCCGGTCGCGGAACGGTTCGTCGCCGAGGTGATGCACGGCGAGATCGGGGCGAAAGCCGGGCGCCGGATGCTGGACACAGCACTCGCCGAGGGCATCGACGCGGTGCCGGACGCCCCGGAATCCATGCGCGCGTTGTTCGCCGAGTTCGAGACGGTGCCCGACTGGGTGGTGCCCGAACTGGTCGAGCAGGGCGCCGCGATCTGGCGGCGCTGGGGCACCATGCTGTTCAGTTTCGCCGGCGCCGAAACGCTCGAGATGTACACCGAGGCCGCGGTCGCGACGCCGCTGTCGCTGGCCGGCGGCTACGCGGGCGACAGCGCCCTGCGCCGGTTCCTGGAGACCACCCGCTTCTGGATCGACGTCTCCGCCCCTGACGCGCTGCTCACTCCCGGTTCGGCGGGCCGGGCCACCGCGCTGAAGGTGCGGGTCATGCATGTCTCGGTGCGCGCGAAGGTCGCAGGCCACCCCGAATGGGACAACGAACGCTGGGGGCTGCCGATCAGCCAGACCTACCAGATGCTGACCCTGCTGGCAGGCAGCGTGACGCCCGGCCTCGGCCTGTGGGCGCTGGGCTATCAGACGACGCCGTCGGAAATCCGTGCGCTGCTGCACTTCCAGAAGTACATGGGCCACCTACTCGGCGTGCGGCTGCGCTGGTATCCGGAGACGGTCCTCGACGGACTGCGGGTCCTGGCGATGACCATCGCCTCGCGGTCCTACGACGCCGGACAGCACGGGACGGAACTGATCGAGTCGTATCCGGCGGCCTTCGCCCCGCGTGACGGCCACCGTGGCCTTGCCCGATTGCGCGAGAAGTACAACTACCGGATCAATTCCGTGTACTCCGCGATGTACATGGCCCCCGGCACCCGCCGTCGCTACACCATGCCGCCCGCGTTCCCCTGGATCCTCATCCCGGTCCTGCGCTTTCCGCTGATCACCGCGATGGAGATCGTGCGCCGGATCTGCCCGCCGTTCGCGCGGGCGCACGAGAAGCTGATGCTCGCGCATCGAGAGAACTGGTATCGCGCCCAGATGCGAGGTCGCGAAGCGGCCTTCGACGCCAGCGGTGCCCTGCGCCGATGAACCCACCGAAAGCAGCCATGACTACCGCAGACATCGTCGAAGTGTGGAACGGTCCGGGACGCCGCGACGGCGAACTGACACCGGTTCTGCCGCACCACAACGGATTGCATCCCTCACCGAGCAAACTCGCCTTCGAACACTGGTATTTCGACGCGCACCTCGACACCGGCCACGTGGTGATCGGCTTCCTGACCAAACGTCGACCCGAGGACCTGCCCTTCGCCCGGCCGTGGGTGGAGATGATGGTCTACGCCCCCGACGGCACCCGCCGCCAGGTATCGCGGCGCTACCACCACTCGGCGACCTCGTTCTCGTCCGAGGCCTGCGATGTGCGCGTCGGTGAGAACACCGCGCGCACCGAGTTCCGCGACGGCGGCCTGCCGATCCATCACCTGCGGATGGCCGAGGACGGTCTCGTCTTCGACCTGCGGTTCCACAACGAGGTCCCCAGCTGGATGCCTGGCAAAGGCGAAACTCGTTTCGGCAGTACGGATTCCTTCGGCTGGATGGTCGCCGCGCCGCGTGCCGGGGTGACCGGTGCGATCGAGCTCGACGGCGTGCGACACGAGGTCACCGGACGTGGGTATCACGACCACAACTGGGGCGTCGGCGACATGAAGAAGATCATCGAGCGCTGGCACTGGGGCAGGCTGTACGTCGAGGACTACTCGCTGCTGTTCGCCTCGGTACTGACCCAGCAGCGCCGGGGCGGACACGAGATCAGCCCGCTGATGCTCGCCCACCACGCCGACATCGTGCTGTCCACCGGCGAGACCGTTCTCACCGAAGGGCCCGCGCGCTTCGACAGCACCGCGGGCCGGACCTACCCCGAATGGGTCGAACTGCAGGTGCCGGGCAAGCTCGAACTGCGCCTGGACGTCGAGCGGGTGATCCACGCCCACGATCTGCTCGATGATCTACCGGTGGTGCGTTCCCGCCTGGTCAAGCCCCTGGTGCACCGGCTGGTCGGGCACCCGGGCTACTTCCGGTTCGAGTCGTCCTTCGAGCTGACCGTACACACCGACGGTGCTGCCGAGCGGCGCAGCGGGACAACACTGCACGAACTGGTGGCGCTGACCTGACCCGCACGTCGGCTGATCACGCCGGCGGCTCGGTGCTGGTGATGAACCGGAAGAACTCGCGGCGCTGATCCTCGGTCGGCACGGGCAGGTTCTGGTTCCCGTGCACGAAGCCGATCCCGGCGAAGCACATCAGCCCGGCGCGCATCTCCGCCTGCTCCGCGGAGAATCCCAGCTCGATCAGAGTCTTGGACAGGGTGTGGAAGATCCGCTGATCCAGCGCCTTCACCGCCTCGGCCACCTTGGCGTTCGTGCGCGCCCAGTCGCGGACCGCGAGCTCGACCTGCCAGACCCGCTCCCCGGTGAGCAAGGCACCCATCCGGGCCAAGCGCTCCTGCACCGGCAGTTCGTCGAGGTCCTTGAACCCGCGCGCCGCGTCGTTGTGATCGGCGCACCAGAACTGCGCGGTGGTCTCGAGCAGCTGATCGATACCGTCGAAATGCCAGTAGAAGCTACCTTTGGTGACGCCGAGCTCATCGCAGACCTTGGCGATGGTGATGGCGGCGACGCCGTCGCGCAGCAGCACCGCCAGTGCCGCGTCGGTCCAGTCCTCGACGCCGAGCCTGCGCGCCCCACCGCGCGCGGCCGCCGCTTTGCGTTTGGACACCGGCGCCGTCGGCCGGGCGTTCCCGGGCTCTTCGGTCATGGTCGTCTCCTCTCGGCGTCACGGGCGGCATACCGTACTCGGCCGTACAGTTGAACCTACCAAAAGGTATGGATAGTGATGCGGTTCAGTCCGAGGTGGGAGCCTTCACGGTGATCAATCTCCGATGCAGCGCGCTCCTTCGATGCCGACCGCGAGTTCGGCCCCGTCGGTAGAAACGACGACGACACTGTTGACATCATTGCTGTAGGCGACAGTTGCTGCCGCAGTACAGATTCGGTGTGCCGTCTCAGCGCCGGATGAATCGTCGGCCAGGTTCGTCTCGATGTTCACGGTAGTGCATTGGCCGGTTATCGAGACTCGGGTGACGTCGAATCCGGACAGGGCATTCTTGATCTGGTCGACTTCGCCGCACGCGGCGCCGGTCGGCTGGGCCGTCGCCGATGCCGGTACTTCGGCAGAGGATCCCGACGAGCTTCCGCACGCGGCCGACATGCCCAGTGCCGAACAGGCGACGAACCATCGCAGCGCATTGCCCGAACGGCGCATCAGGTGCCCTGCCCGGCGATGAGTGTGCCGGTCGCGTGCACGACATCCAGGTGTTCTACCACCGGTTCGCCGGGGCGTTGGCCGGCGAACGCGGTGTCGACGGCGGGGTGGATGCGTTCTTCGAAGGCGCGAGCGCAGTGTGCCTCCGATTCCCAGACATCGATGTAGCGCAGCCCGCCGTCGGCGCGGCGTACGCACAGATGCAGGAGCGAACCATCGAGCGGCTCCGGTCCGAGTTCCTCGATGATCCGCTGGTAGAGCTCCTCGCCGATAGGGACATCTTGAACGTAGGCGTAGACCATGGCCGGATCCCTTCTGAATTGATCCGAGGCATATTCGGATCAATATTCGGTAGGGTAGGCGTGATGAACGAGAACGTCAAGGTCGGCAAGCGTCGATACAACGCCCCACGGCGCGCCGCGCAGGCGGCGGATACGCGTCACGCGATCCTCGACGCGGCGCGGCGATTGTTCGTTCAGAACGGATACGTCGCCACCACCGTGAGCGAGATCGCCACGGGCGCGGGCGTTTCCGTCGACACCGTCTACGCGTCGATCGGTCGCAAGCCGGTGCTGCTCCGGGAACTGGTCGAGACCGCGCTCTCCGGCACCGACCAAGCGATCCCCGCCCAGCAGCGCGAGTACGTTCGCGCGATCGGCGCGGCGAGGCGGGCCGAGGACAAGATCGCGATCTACGGCGACGCGCTGGCCGCGATCCAGCAGCGGCTCGCGCCGATCTTCCTTGCCCTGCGCGATGCCGCGCTGACCGACGCGTCATGCGCTCGCATCTGGGCCGAGATCGGCGATCGGCGCGCGAACAACATGCGTGAGTTCGCGGCCGACCTGCGTAGTACGGGACAGCTGCGCGATGATCTGTCCGACGACGAGGTCGCCGACATCCTGTGGAGTATGAACGCGACCGAATACTGGGTACTGCTCGTCGGCGAACGCGGTTGGACGGCAGAGCGCTTCCGGGACTGGATCGTCGACGCATGGACCCGCGCGCTCCTGACAGATCCGCCATCCTTGTAAATCGCCGGAGAAATCGTCGTTTCTCGAGATCTGGGCGGGGCACTGCCGAGACCTTTGGGATGGGTCGACGACGGCCGACGGGGGCTTGATGCAGAATGTGAAGGTGAACGATAGACCTGAGACGAAGTTTGGGGTGTTGGCTGCTGTGGGATTGATGCACGTCGCGACCCCTGTCCGCGGTTAGTTCGATGTCGGATCGGGAAGCCGGGACGGGGCCTGGTGGAGGTCACTACGACGCGGTGGAACGGCTGCGTCGGAAGTGGGAAGCGATCAAGGCCGCCGAGGGTGGTTCCGGTGCGGCAGGGAGCGGGGCGTCGAACGTTGTTCGGCTGCCGAGGCCGCCGCGGCGAGGTCGCGAGGAGGTCGGCGAAGCTCGGCATCAGCCGTGGATGTCGGAGGAGGTCGACGATCCGGCGCCGACCCGCCCGGTGACTCGCGCGGAATTGCAGGGTGAAACGGGTGCGTGGCTGATGCACACGGCGCCGCAGGCCGACGGAGACGCCGAACATGAACGCAATGTCATCGACCTCGGTGCGTCACGCCGGAAACGTGCCAATGCGGATGGTTCGCCCAGGCGTGCGCGGCCGAGGGTGATGCCGCGCAGAATCGGGTCTGCCGACACGAAGCCGGACGGCGAGCCCGATGCCACACCGCCGAGGTGATCGCCGAGTACGCCAGGCTACCCACGCACCGTTGAGCTAATGGGTGATTTGTCCGACGCGGGCGTGGCCGAGGGGCTCCTAGCGTTGGTCCATGACTACTCAACACATCGAAACGCTGATCATCGGAGCCGGTCAGGCCGGTCTTTCCTGCGGATTTCATCTGCGGCGGAGCGGACGACCCGTCCTGATCGTCGACGGGAACGAGCGAGTCGGTGACAACTGGCGCCGGCAATGGGACACGCTGCGTCTCTACACACCGGCGAAATACGATTCGCTACCCGGATTGCCTTTTCCCGACGAGGACCGGTGGAGCTATCCGGGCAAGGACGCGGTAGCCGAGTATCTCGAAACCTACGCCTTGCATTGGGACCTGCCGGTGCGGACGAGTACGCGGGTCGATCGATTGACCGCGCGCACGGGCGGGGGATACGCGGCCCGCGTCGGCGACGACACCATCACCTGTGACAACGTCGTCGTCGCCACCGGAACCTTCGGGCGCACCCCGTTCGTGCCGGATTTCGCGGCCGACCTCGACCCGGGCATCCGGCAACTGCACTCGAGCCGATACCGGCGCCCGAGTCAGCTGCAACCGGGAACGGTGCTGGTGGTGGGTGCCTCGCACTCGGGCACCGACATCGCCTACGAGGTTGCTGCGGTCCAGCCGACGATCCTCAGCGGTCGTGACTGCGGCCAGATGCCGATCCGGCTCGAGTCCCGCTCGACGCGCTTGGCCATCCCGGTCCTGGTCTTCCTGGCCAGGCATGTGATCACCAGACGAACACCGATCGGGCGAAAGGCAATGCGCGAGATCCGGTTCCACGGCGGTCCGATGCTTCGGGTCAAGCGCGCGGACCTGGCCGCGCGGCAGGTGCGGCGCGAGACCTCCCGGGTCACCGGGGTGGTCGACGGTCTGCCGGTGCTGGCCGACGGCACCGTGCTCGACGTGCGCAACATCGTCTGGTGCACCGGCTTCGAGCAGGTCTTCGACTGGATCCAGGTTCCGGTGATCGGCGAGGACGGCTGGCCGCGCGAGTACCGCGGCGTGGTGGACGAGGCTCCCGGCCTGTTCTTCTGCGGGCTCAGCTTCCAATACGCGTTCAGCTCCATGCTGTGGCCCGGTGTCGGTCGAGATGCCCAGTACATCGCACGCAGGATCGCGGCGCGAACGAACACGAGAGCGACGCGTACGCTCACTGATAGGTGATGTGCATGGGTGTGGTCGACATCTTGCTTCGGGCCCGCAAAGCCTACGAACGTCGTGAATGGGTGGCTGCGTACGAGAGTCTGTCGGGCCTTGGACCGGCGGAGCTCGACGACGCAGCCCTGGAGGCCGACGACTTCGCCCGCCTCGCCACCGCCGCGTACCTGACCGGCCGCGACAACGATTGCATCCAAGCGTTGCAGCGGGCCTATCAGCTGAATGTGACCGCGGGTGATACCCCGGCCGCTGTGCGGTGCTCGTTCTGGCTGGCTCTGGTGCTCATCGGCAACGGGGAAACCGCGGTGGGCGGTGGATGGGTGGCCCCGGGGACAGCGCCTGCTCGCCGACATTCCCGAGGACGTGGTGGAACGTGGTTACCTGCTGATCCACGAGATGATGAGGCACGTTTTCGCCGCCGAGTTCTCGGCCGCGTACCAGCGGGCCGTCGAGATCGTCGACTACGGACATCGTTTCGACGATCCCGACCTGATCGCGATGGGACTGTCGGCCCAGGGCCGGATCTCGCTGTACGCCGGTGATGTGCGGCAGGGGCTCGCCCTGTTCGACGAAGCGATGGTCGGCATCGCGGTCGGCACCGTGTCACCGATCTTCGCCGGTCAGATCTACTGCACGATGATCGAGGGCTGTCAGGAGGTCTCGGACTTCGGCCGGGCCGCGGAATGGACGGTCGCGCTGACGAACTGGTGTGCTGCCCAACCTGGTCTGGTTCCGTTCACCGGCCAATGCGCGGTACACCGCGGCCAGATCATGCGACTCAACGGCGCCTTCGACGAGGCCATCGAGGAGTTCTCCCGGGCCATCCGCCGATACGTCGCCGCGGGAACCACATCGGCGGCGGGATTCGCGTCGGCCGAGCGGGGAAAGGTGCTCCACATTCGCGGTGACTTCGACGGCGCGCAATCCGCCTACGACGAGGCGATCGGCTACGGGTACGAACCGCAACCGGAGCTGGCGCTGCTGTGGCTGGCCAGGGGACGCACCTCGGCGGCCGTGGCCGCCATGGACCGGTTGCTGGCCGAGCCCCGTGATCCGGTGCACCGCAGCCGGCTGCTGCCCGCGGCCGTGGAAATCACGGTGGCCGCCGGGAACTTCGATCGCGCGGCCGAGATCAGCGCCGAATTGTCCACCCTCGCCGCCGCATTCGGTTGCGAAGCCCTGCTCGCCATGGCCGGCTACGCCGCAGGCCACGTCGCCCTCGTGGGTGATCGCCCCGCCGAGGCCATTCCTGACCTGCGCCGGGCGGCCCGGCTGTGGCACACCCTCGACGCGCCGTACGAGGGCGCGCGTTGCGCGGCGCTGCTCGGTCGTGCGTTGCGAGCCCTCGGCGACGACGACTCGGCCGCAGGCGAACTGGACGCAGCGCGTCGCACCATGACGACTCTCGGTGCCCGCCCCGCCTGCCGGGAGATCGCCGCGCCGGCGCCGGCTCCGCTACCCCGCGGACTGAGCGCCAGGGAAGTCGAGGTACTGCGCCTGGTCGCCGTCGGCAAGACCAACCACGAGATCGCGACCGCTCTGTTCCTCAGCGAGAAGACGATTGCCCGGCACCTGTCCAACATCTTCGTCAAGATCGACGTGACCTCACGGACCGCGGCGGCCGCCTTCGCCTACGAGCACCAGCTGGGGTAGACGGCGGAGCTCAGACGGGCGCGTCTCGCCACCAGCGGTCGTAGAGGTCCTGGCCCGAGGTACCGCCCGAGACTCCGATAACGCACTTGTCCCGGGTGCTGCCCTCGAACTCGAGCAAGATCTCGCCCGTCGGCCCGGCCACCCCTTCCTTGTCGTTCCAGCGGGCATGCCCGCTGCCGCTCGGCCGCTGCCAGTTCTCCTCGCCGACGAGGACCGAGCCGGCGGTGGAGACGAATTCATCCGCCGGTTCGTCGGTTCCGCAGACGATCACCAGGCGGAACACCGGGTTCTGGTCACCGTTGCAGGCCAGTGAGTTCAACGATTCGCGGGTCTGGCGCGCATCGATCGGACGTTGGCTGCCGTCGACCGCACTGCAGCGCAGGCCCTGATAGCCGCTGTCCGCCTGTGTTTTCGGCAGGAGACCGGCGAACGCGTCGACCACCCACTGGTGTGCCGCCCAGGAATTCGGGTCGGCCGACGGCGTCGACGTCGATCCGGCCGTGCTCTGCTCGGTCGAATCATGTTTCAGCACAACCACACTCGTGACGATCACGGCGATCGCCGCCGCCACCACACCCACCGCGATGCCGGTGTTTCGGCGACGTGGAGGCCCGACCACCGGCACCTGGTCCGCGGCGACGCCGAGCGCGCGGGCCGCATCGGCGGCCAACTCACCGCAGCTCGCATAGCGCCGCTGCGGATCTTTGGCCAGTGCACGGGCGATCACGTCATCGATCCGGCGCGGCAGCTCCCCGACCATCGCGCTCGGGCGGGGCGGCGGGTCGTGCAGATGTGCCGCGATCACGGCGTCGACGCTCGTCCGCGGGAACGGTTTGGCGCCGGTCAGCAATTCGTAGAGGGTACAGCCCAGCGCGTAGACATCGGCACGGTGATCGATCGCCCCGCCGGTGAGCTGCTCGGGCGCCGCGTAGGCGACGGTGGCCAGAATGGTTCCGGCCTGGGTCAGCGTCGTCGCGGCCGCGGCCTTGGCGATGCCGAAATCGGTGACCGCGACCCTGTCCGGTTGTCCCGGAATGGATTCGACCAGGATATTGGCCGGTTTGACATCGCGGTGCAGCATCCCGGCCCGATGCGCGTGATCGAGTCCGCGAGCCACACCGGTGACCAGATGCGCGACGCGGTGCGGTGTGAGTGCGCGCTCGCGCAACAGGGTGGCAGCATCGGGGCCGTCGATGAAGCGCATCGCGATCCACAGCCGACCGTGCTCGATGCCGCGGTCGTAGACGCCGATGATGTTCGGATGGTCAAGTCGCGCGGCGAGTTCGGCCTCGCGACCGAAGCGCGCCCGGAACTCGGGGTCGGCACCGAATTCCGCCGACAGCACCTTCACCGCGTCGCGCCGCGGCAGTCGGGGATGGGCGGCGACGTAGACGGTGCCCATGCCGCCGACGCCGAGTACCCGCTCGATCCGGTACCCCGCGAAGATCGTGCCCGGCGGCAGCGGACGGCTATTCACTGCGCACCAGCAGCGCGTACTGGGCAGCGGCCTGACGCTCGGCATTCGCCGGATTCCTGCCGACGATCGAGGCGGTGTACCTGCCGTAGAGCACATGGCAGTAGACCTGGGAGGGCGATGCCGGGTGCTGATCGAGCTTGTTGCAGTAGACATCCGGCACCCCGGCCGGTGTGTCGATCAGGGTGGTGGGATCGGCTGCCCGCCGCTCTTCGGTGAAGACCCGGCGCGCGCTGACCGCGTCGGGAAACCGTTCGACCAGATTGTTGCCGTTCACGGCGACGACTTCGATCGGGTCCCGAAAACCGAAGTGCTTCATCAGCCGCGTGGCCCGTGGACCGAACACGACGCCGCTGATCGCGATCGACGACGACCATCCGGCGTTGGCGTCGGTGTCGGCGGCGATCACCGTCGGCGCGGACCAGTGCCCGGCGCCGAAGGGAAGCAGCCGCGCGACCATGCCGTCCCGGTCCAGCGGCAGGTTGGCGAACCGGTCCGGCGGAGTCGGCTGGAAATCGCGCAGCCGGGGCAGCTGGACATCGAAGGCCTTGCGCACCATGCCGGTCAGCGCGACCTGGTCCGGGCTGGTGTGCGCGGCCAGCACGCTCACGACGAACGATCCGTGCGCGAGGGTGGCCGCCATGGTCGGCACGGTCGGACGCCAGTGCGCGAACGCCCCCGGGTACTCCGCGATCCGCACCGAGACATTGTCGGGAGTTACCGCGGCATCGGTGGCGTTCATCTGCCTGGCCGCCAGCCGCGCCTTCATATCGTCCGGAAAGCGCAGCAGCAACACGGTCAGCAAACGGGCGACGCCGACCTCCGGTGCTCTGCCACGAAAGTTGACATCGCTGCCACTGACCGCGAATCCGGCGAGCATATCCTGGGATTCGAGCACCTTGCGGACCTGCTCGGCCAGAATCCCCGCCGCTTTCAAGGGCGTCGGCAACGGCGCGGTCCGGTTGGCGACACCGTTGGTCAGCGTCGGATCGACCTCCACCGGATCGAGTGCCGCTTCGCCCATGCGCACCGATTCCAGCACCCTGCCGTACTTGTCGGTGCTGGTGGTCGGCGGCGTCAGCGGGTCGACACTGTTCGAACCCACATCCAGGCTGGCCAGGTCGAGTGGTTGCGGTACCGGTTCGCCGGGGCGCACGCACCCGCACAGCACCGTCAGCGCCGCGGCCACAACGACCATCGTTCGGATTCGTTCTCCGCGTGAGAACATCGACTACCCCCGTCCCAGTGGCGCATCCGGCCACCAGCGTTCCCACAGCACCGAACCTGAGGTGCTTCCGGAGACGCGCAGCTTGCAGAACTGACGGTCGGGCCCGTCGAACATCACGTCGAGCCTGCCGATCGGTGAGCCGTCGTCGGCGGTGATGGTTCCCCATCGCACCTTCCCGCTAGCACCGTCGCGCATCCACAGTTCCTCGCCCTCCACCGTCAGATTCGCGGTCCACGGGGGAATCTGGGTGCGATCCTCCCGGCAGACGACCGAGAGCGATTCGACCGGGTTCCGGTCACCGAGGCAGACGAGACCGCCGACGGCGACCTGCTGATCGAGCGCGAGGGCATTGCCGTCCTGGTCGATGTGCAAGCAGCTGTTGACGTCCTGGTAGCCGACGGCACCCGGTGCGACCGGCAGCAGGTTCGGCACGGCCTCCGCGGCCAGGGCGGCCGCGCCCCACGCGTCGGAATTCGTGGCGACCCTGGAGGGAGCAGCGGATCCGGGCTCTTCACCGGAGAACCCCACGGTGAGCGAAATCGCCACCGCCACAGCCACAATCGCCGCGATCGCCACGCCGGTCAGCAGCAGTCGGCGCGGCTTCGGCGTGGCCTTCGGTGCCCAGGCTGCGCGCGCGGCGGCGGCCAGCTCACCGCAGCTCTGGTAGCGCTGCGCCGGGTCCTTGGCCAGCGCGGTGGCGATGACCGCGTCCAATTCGACTGGTACCCGGGTGTTTTCGACGGAAGGTCGCGGTGGATCGTCGGACAGGTGCGCGTACATCACCGCCGCGGGGCTACTCCGCGGGTACGGGACCGTCCCGGTGAGCAGCTGATAGAGCGTGCACCCCAGTGAGTACACATCGGCGCGATGATCCACCGGGTCGCCGTTGATCAGCTCGGGCGCGGCGTAGGCCAGCGTCGCGGTGAATCCCGCACCTTCGGACAGGGTTCCGTCACCCTCGGCGGTGCGAGCGATCCCGAAGTCGGTGACCAGCACCCGATCCGGTTGCCCCGGTTCCGTGGTGAGCAGCAGGTTCGCGGGCTTCACATCGCGATGCTGCAGGCCGACCCGGTGGATCTCGTCGAGACCGTTCGCTGACTCGGTCACGATGCGCAGCGCCCGCTCGATCGGTATCGCTGTGTCGTGCCCGATCAGCTCGGCGACATCGCCGCCGTCGACGTACTGCATCGCGATCCACAGGCGGCCGTCCTGCTCACCGCGATCGCGGACCGCGACCACATTCGGATGTTGCAGCCGCACAGCGACTTCGGCTTCACGCAGGAACCGCATGCGGAACTCCGCGTCGTCTGCATGCCGGTCGGACAGGATCTTCAGCGCGTCGTGGCGGGGGAGCCGGGGATGGCGGGCGAGATACACCTCGCCCATGCCACCGGCGCCCAGCCGCCGTTCGATCACGTACCCGGCGAACTCGTCCTCAGAACGGAGCATCTGCCCACCACCGGTCGTAGAGTTCCTGGCCCGTTTTCGCGCCGATCACGACGACCATGCAAAAGTTTCGGGTCGGTTCGTCGAATCCGATACCGACCACGCCGATGTCGCCGGTGGACACGGCCATCGTCGACCACGTCACCCGGCCCCGCCCGGTCGCGCGTTCCCACTTCTGGTCACCGAGAACCACGACACCGGGTTCGTCCACGAGGATGATGGGGTGCCGGTTCGTCGAACAACGCACGTCGACATCGCGGACAGGGTCGGCGTTGCCGGTGCACCCGATGCGGGCGACTTTGTCGGGCATCAGTTCCAGGTCGGCCGGCGCTCCGGAGCCCTCGGCGATGGCGGCGCATCGAAGGCCCTGATGCCCGGTTCGGGTCGGGGTGGCGGGCAGCAGCCCGGGCAACGCATCGATGATGAAGGCGTAACGGCCCCAGGTCACCCCGGCACTGCTGGTCGGTGTGGCGGGGCTCGCAGTCGAATCGTCGGGGCTGCCGATGATCACCACAGCGGCGGCGAGTGTTACGACCAGTGTGACGATGGCCGCGGCCACGGCGGCGTACCGAACCCGTGAATTCGGTTGCCGCGGTGCCTTGCTCGGTACGGGCCGCGCTGGTCCAGCCGTGGTGGGCGGCGGCGCAGGCGGTGCGGCCGCGACCACCGTGTGATCCGCGGCGACACCGAAGGCGCTCGCGGTCGCCGCGGCCAGCGCACCGCACGACGAATAGCGCTCGTCCGGGTTCTTCGCCAGCGCACAAGCCAGTACCGCGTCGATCTCGGGTGGCAGCTCCGGCCGGACAGCGGTGGCCCGCGGCGGTGGCACCATCAGATGCGCCTGCATCACCGCGACCACCGAGTCGCGGGGGAACGGTTTCGTGCCGGTGAGCAGTTCGAACAGGGTGCAGCCCAGTGCGTAGACATCGGCGCGATGATCCACGCGCTGCTCGGTCAGCAGTTCGGGTGCCGCGTAGGCGAGCGTCGCCACGACCGTTCCGACCGCGGTCAGCGCGGTGCCGTCACCGGCGGCCCTGGCGATGCCGAAATCGGCGACCAGGACCCGATCCGGTCCGTCCTCGACCGGTTCGAGCAGGATATTGGCCGGTTTCACGTCGCGGTGCAGGAGGCTGTGGCGGTGTGCCTCGTCCAGTCCCCGCGCGGTCTCGGTGACGATGTGTACGGCCCGCGGCGGCGGGATCGGCGACTCGCGGCGCAGCAGCGCGGCCACGTCGGTCCCGTCCACGAACTCCATCGCGATCCACAGCTGGCCGTCTCGCACCCCGCGGTCGTACACCGCGACGATATTCGGATGATCGAGCCGGGCGGTCAGTTCGGCCTCGCGCAGGAAACGTGCCCGGAATTCCTCGCCCGCACCGGCATTCTCGGGCAGCACCTTGATCGCGTCGCGGCGGGGCAGCCGCGGATGCGCGGCCACATACACCGTGCCCATGCCGCCGGTGCCGAGCACCCGCTCGATCCGGTATCCGGCGAAAACTGTTCCCGGGGGAAGGGTTTCGGTCATCGCCTCTACTCGCTGTTCACCAGCAGCGCGTACTGCGCCGCCGCTCGTTGCTGCACATCCTGGTAGTCCCGGCTGAAAACCACCGCCACATAGCGGCCGTACCGGAGGCGGCAGCTGAACTTGGTGATCGGCGAGGTGGTCGTCGACTCCGCGCAGTTGATGTCGACCATGCCCTTCGGTGGGGGAACCGGGAGCTGGCCGTCGTTGTTCGGCAGGCCGGCGAAGAACTCGGCCGCCGTCGCGGCGTCGGCGAAGCGCATGAGGCGGTCGAACCGGTTGAGGCCGACCAATTCGGCGACCTGTCGGCTCGGTGCGTAGAAGTGGCCTGCACGCGGACCGAGGACGATGCCGCGCGCCTGCACCAGGCTGTCCCACCCCGCGACCTCGCTGAGGTCGCCGAGAATCACCACCGGAAACGGCCACCGCCCCGGCGCTTCGGGCACCATGCGTCCGAGCATGCCGTCGCGGTCGAGCGGCAGGTCGGCGAATGCCTCTGGCGGGGTGAGCACGACATCGCGCAGCAGCTGCCGCTGCTCTTCGAAAGCCCTGCCCGCCAGCGCTGTCAGGGCGGTGAGGTCGGGCGAGGTGTGCCCGGCCAGCACCGTGACGACGAACGAGTCGACGGCTGTCGTCGCCGCCAGCGTCGGCACCGACGGACGCCAGTGCGCACGGGCCGCCGGGTGCTCGGGGATCGTGACAGCCACATTGTCCGCGCTCACCTCGGCGTCAGCGGAGTCGATCTCCGCCGCGGCCAGCCGCGCTGCCGCGCCATCGGGAAATCGCAGCAGGGTGACCTGCAGAATTCGGCTGCTGCCGATCGAGAACTCGGCGGGAGAATCAGTGGCGCTCACGGTGTAGCCGGCCAGCATGCCGTGCCGCTCCAGGACCGCGCGAACGGGATTCGCCAGCAGCGCAGCCGCTTTCGCTGGAGTTGGCAGTGGGTCCGAGCCCGCTCTCGTGCGGGCGAAGGTCAGCACCGGGTCCACCCTGGCAGGATTGGCGATGACCTCGCCGAGGCGAACCGATTCGACCACGCGCCCGTGATACTCGCTGCCGCGTTCGGGCGCGCGCAGCGGAAAGCGGCTGTAGGGGCCGACATCGAGGGTGGCGGGGTCGGGCACGGGCGTCGGATCACCGGCCACTGTGCAGCCCGAGACCACGGCGAGTACCACGCCGAGGGCGACCGTGAGGCGTGCGAGTCTCACAGCGGTGCCTCCGTCCACCAGGCGGCCCGCAGCTCGGTGCCGTTCTGCGCGCCGGTGACGACGATGTAGCAGAAGCTGCGGTCGGGATCGTCGAAATACAGCCGCAGGTAGCCCGTCAGCTGCGGGGCCTTGTAGCGGTCGAGATAGGTTCCCCAGTGTAGGTTTCCGTTGCTCGAGGTCCTGGTCCACTGTTCGTCGCCCTCGGCGCGATCGTAGGTGGGCGGCGGTGCGATCGGGGAGCGGTCGGCGTTGCACACGAATTCGACCGTCTGCACCGGTTCACGATTGCCGAAACACGAGATCCGGCCGGTCGGGACGAAGACGTCGACGGGCAGGTCCCTGAGCAGTTCGTCGGTGGGCTTGCACCCCCACATCTCCTGATATCCGGACCCGAACTGTGACGCGGGCAGCAACTCCGGAAACGTCTGCGCGACATAGGTGTACGCACCCCAGGAGACCGGGTCGACCGCGGTTTGCGGGCCGAGGGCAGTCGCGGTCGGCGCGTGCTCGGTGGAACCGGCTCGGCTGAAACCGACGACCGCGGCCGTCACCGCGATCAGAACGGCGGCGGCAATGGCGGCGTACACGATCGGGCGTCGCCGGGAAGGTGCCCGGACAGCGGCCAGCCGGACCGTCCCCTGCGCGGCGGCGGCCGCGGCCGTGGCCAACGCACCGCAGGACGGATACCGTTCGCCCGGGTTCTTGGCGAGCGCGGTCGCGATCACCTCGTCGAATCCCGGTGGGAGTCCGGACTTGTCGAGCGACGGCGGTGTTTCGTGGAGATGGGCGTACATCACCGCGGCCGGGGTGTCGCGGGGGAACGGCACCGACCCCGTCAGCATCTCGTAGAGCACACAGCCCAGCGCGTACACGTCGGTTCGGCGATCGATCGCGCCGCCGTTGATCTGCTCGGGCGCGGCATAGGCCAGGGTCGCGCTGAGCCCGGCGCCGGTCGAATTCGTCGGCGCGTTGGCGGGCCTGGCGATACCGAAGTCGGTGATCAGCACCCGGTCGGGACGGCCGTCCTGCTCTGCGACAAGGATATTGGCCGGTTTCACATCGCGGTGCAGCACCCCTTTGCGGTGCAGCGTGTCGAGCCCCTTGGCGGCCTCGGTGACAATTCTGACCGCCCGGTCCAGCGGCAGCGCCCCCGGTCTGCGGCGGATCAGCTGGGCGAGGTCGATACCGTCGACGTACTGCATCGCGATCCACAACCGGCCCGCGTGCTGGCCGCGATCGCGCACCGCGACCAGGTTGGGGTGGTTCAGCCGGGCCGCGATCGTGGCCTCGCGCAGGAAGCGCTCGCGGAACACCGGATCGCCGGTGTGCCCCTCGGACAGGACCTTCAGCGCGTCCTTGCGGGGTAGTCGCGGATGCTGGGCGAGGTACACGGTGCCCATACCGCCCATGCCCAGGCGCCGCTCGAGGCGGTACCCGGCGAAATCCATGCCCTCAGAAACAGTCAATCGTCATGCTTCCCGAACCGATCAGCACTGGGACCCTTCCAGCGCGAGCCGACCGAGACGCCCGTGGCCGACGGGCCGACTATAGCCCGATCGGCGGTTGCGGCAGTGGGCGAAGATGATTCGAACGGCTGCCACTGGCGAGGGTGGAAGCGCCCGCGTAGCGAGCCTGCGTGCCGAGTTCGGCTTCGATGCGCAGGAGCTGGTTGTACTTCGCGGTGCGGTCCGACCGTGACAGCGAGCCGGTCTTGATCTGCCCGCACCCGAGGGCGACGGCGAGGTCGGCGATGGTGGTGTCCTCGGTTTCCCCTGAACGGTGCGAAATGATCGATGAGTACCCCGCCCGCCGGGCGATATCCGCGGTCTCCATGGTCTCGGTGAGTGTCCCGATCTGGTTGATCTTCACCAAGATGGAGTTCCCGATCCCTGCCCGGATGCCTGCACTGAGGAGCGCGGGGTTGGTGCAGAACACGTCGTCGCCGACGAGTTGACAACGCTCGCCGACGGCGGTGGTGAGCGCTCGCCAACCGTGGTGATCGTCTTGGGCGAGTGGGTCTTCCATGGACACGATCGGATACGCGTCGATCAACCCCACCAGGTAGTCGATGTGTTCGTCGACCGTCTTGACGGTGCCGTCGGCGCGATAGTGATAGGCGCCGTCGGTGTAGAACTCCGAGGCCGCGGGGTCCAGCATGATGACGATGTCCTCGCCGGGCCGGTAGCCGGACTTCTCGACAGCCGCCACGATGTAGTCCAGGGCCTGCTCCGCCGATCGCAGGTCAGGAGCGAACCCACCCTCGTCGCCGACGTTGGTGTTCGCACCGGCCGCGGCGAGGTCTGCCTTCAGCGTGTGGAACACCTCCGAGCCGATCCGCACCGCGTCCCGGAAGGTGTCCGCACCCACCGGGGCGATCATGAATTCTTGGAAGTCGAGAAGGTTGTCCGCGTGGGCGCCCCCGTTGATGATGTTGAACATGGGCAGCGGCAGCAGCCGCGCCGACGCGCCACCGAGGTAGCGGTACAACGGGAGACGGTGCGCCGCGGCCGCGGCTTTGGCGACGGCGAGCGAAACTCCCAGAGTGGCGTTGCTACCCAAACCGGCCTTGTTCGCCGTGCCATCCAAGGCGATCATCGCGTGATCGATCGCCGCTTGGTCCTCGGCATCCCTGCCGACCACGATCGGCGCGATGTCGGCGTTGACATGCGACACCGCGGTGAGAACACCTCGGCCGTGGAAACGGGACCGATCCCCGTCGCGCAACTCGACTGCCTCCCGAGTGCCTGTCGAAGCGCCTGACGGCACGCTCGCCCGGCCGGTCGAACCGTCCTCGAGTTCGACGGTGACCTCCACGGTCGGATTGCCTCGGCTGTCGAGGATCTCGTATCCGACCACCGTCTGAATTCGTGTCACTTGAAGGTCCTTCCGATCCTGAACTGCGTGTGTCCGGCTGGCGAGATCAGTGTCTCGGCAGCGACCGTGGCAGCGGTAGAGCATGTTTCATCCGGTGCCCATAGGGTTGGCCTATGGGTTTGTCGTCGAGAGTTTCGGATCTGGGGCCGTTCGAGCTACTCGCTACGATCGCCGCCACCGGCAGCATCGGTGCCTGTGCCCGCCACCACGGGCTGTCCCAGCCCGCGGTCAGCGCCCGCATCCGGAGCCTCGAGCAGCGCCTGGGGCTGCGACTGCTCGACCGTCACCCCCGCGGGACCACCCTGACCGAGACCGGACAGATGGTGCTGCAATGGGCGCGCCCCGCCCTGGACGCCACCGCCGGTCTCGACCAAGCGCTGAACGCCGTGATCGGAGCCTCGCCCGCACATCTGATGCTCGCGGCCAGCACCACCATCGCCGAATTCTTCCTGCCGACGTGGTTCGCCGCCTTGCGAATTCGGTTGCCGGGGACCAACGTCAGCCTGCTGTGCCACAACAGCGCCGACACCGTCGCCCTGATCCGTCGCGGCGGCGCGGAGCTGGGATTCGCCGAAGTCGGCCACATCTCCGCCGAGCTCGAACACTGCCCCGTAGTCCGTGATCGGCTCGTTGTCGTAGTCGCCCCGGATCACCCCTGGGCCGCGCGCGAGGCCATCACCGCCACCGATTTGGCCACCGCGCCCCTGATCCTGCGCGAACCCGGCTCAGCCACCCGATCCGTCCTCCACGATCGGCTCTCGGCATTGCCCGACCCCTTGACCGCGGTTCCGGCAATGGAACTGACGTCGGCCACAGCCATCAAGAACGCGGCCGCCGGCGGCCTCGGCCCCGCCGTGCTGAGCGAGCTGACGGTACGCGACGAGCTCGCCAACCACACACTCGTCGAAGTCCCCATCCCCAGCCTCACCCTGGAACGCAACCTGCACGCCTGCTGGCGACGCCACCACCGCTTCAGCGCCCCCGCCCGCCACCTACTCGACATCGCCACCGCCCACACCGACCTACACCGCTGAGAAGGTGGCCGGCGATCAGGCGTTGGCCAACAGGCAGACACCCCCGGTGATCAACGCGGCCACCTTCACTACTTCCAGACCGATGTAGACGTAGTGGCCGTGGGACCGGGGTGCGTCGAGGCCGGCCAGGACCGCGTCGCTGCGGCGGGTCAGCCGGGGTCGGACCGCGACCAGCTGGACAATCAGCGCGCCGATCGCGATCGCCAGCGAGACGACTGCGGCACTGCCGGGGGCGTCGAGCAGAATTATCGCCAAAACGATGGCGGCCCACAGGATCTCGGCACCGTTGAGGGCACGGAAGACCAGTCGCC
Source organism: Nocardia sp. NPDC058518 (assembly GCF_042719655.1). NCBI lineage: Bacteria > Bacillati > Actinomycetota > Actinomycetes > Mycobacteriales > Nocardiaceae > Nocardia > Nocardia sp. NPDC058518. The sequence goes on along the minus strand of NZ_JBHXNJ010000001.1, from coordinate 926,894 downwards.
CGATGCCGAGCCCGATGGCGAGAGTGACATTCGGAGCCCGGAACTTCAGCGGCGCTTCGAGAAACGAAATAGCCAGGACCATACCCAGCCACACGAACACGACGGCAATGGCGACTGCCGATGCGGTACTCATGCCCTCGATTCTGTCGGAATCGCCGCGGAGAGGCACCGATTGAGTAGGAACCAGTCTTCCTGGCATTTGCCGGCTGCCCTCCGCTGGTGACCGGCCAACTCCTGGCTGATGGTCGGTCACCGCTCGACGGGTAGTCAGCTCGAGGTGGCGGTATAGGACTTCTGGTACTCGAGGTAGGCCTCGATGACGGCGGTTTCGGTGGTGTATCGATCGCCGAAGCGGTTGGGGTTCCAGTCGTCGGCGGAGGTCAGGTCGCTGGTTCCGTGCAGGAGTATGTCGGTGAGGACTTTGGCGTAGCCGGGGCCGTGGGTGAGTCCGGCTTCGTTGTCCCCGGCCAGGACGTAGAGGCCGTCGATGGTGGCGACCGGCCCGACCAGCGCCCGCCAATCGGGGGTGTAGCAGGGCACGCCGTGTTTGACGGTGATACTCGATTGCCGGGCCAGCACCGGCATGGCGATGTCGGCGCGTGCGGCTACTCGCAGGAGTTCCCGCACACCGTCGTAAGGGATTTCGTCGAGTCGTTCCGGCATCGGGGTGTCTACGAGGGCGTTACGCGGGTAGGTGTCGTACGTGCCGCCCCAGAGCAGGGCACCGTCGTGCCAGCGCACCCACAGCAGTGTTCCACCGTCGGGATCCTCGGGAATCAGGCCCGATAGGAACAGGGCGGGCAGGGTGCTCGGCAGGTCGAGGTTCTCGGTGATGATCCGCGAAGTGATCTGGGGTGCGGTGGGCAGAAAGATGCCGAGGGAACTCAGTAGTCCGTTGCTCCAGGCGCCCGCGGCTACCACGACGGCATCACAATCGATGGTCCCGGTGGTGGTCTCGACGCCGACGATTCGGTTGCCGCGGGTGCGTAGCGCGGTGACCGGTCGCCGCGATTCGACCACACCAGGGTGCCGGTGTAGCCGCTCGGCGAGGGCAGCACCGACCTTCGGCGAGAAGACCTGCGCACCGCCGGGTTCGAACAGTCCTCCGTGTATTCCACTGCCCGTTACCAAGCCCTGCGTCAGTACCTCGATCGCGGCTGGGTCAAGGACAGTGGCCGACTCGCCGTATTGCCCGCGGTTGTCACTGATTTCCTGCAACGAGGACGCGCGGGTGTCCAGCCACAGAATGCCGTTGCTACGCAGGCCGATGTCATTGCCTTCGGCTTGGATCTCGGCGTAGTAGTCCATGCCGTAGCGGGTCACGGCGTGCTCGGACTCGAAGGGAGTCCAGCTCGCCAGGAATCCGGCACCCGCTGCACTGGTGCCCTGAAAGAGGCCGTCGCGTTCCAATAGCCGAACACTTCCCGCGCCGGCTTCGATCAAGTGCAAAGCCATCGTGCACCCAAATATTCCGCCGCCGATAACGACTACATCAGAATTGTCGGACACTGTTCCTCCACCAAGAGTTCGCGTGAGATTTCGATGCCCGGGGCCCTCGGGATGGAAACGAATCTAGCGGACTCCGTGGCTCATCGCATATGGAAATTTCCGGGCGATGCGGAGACGTCGAGCAGGGTTCACGTTCGGCATATAGCCAGTTCAAGGTCAAATTTTGCCATATGCGGTGACGCGGCAGATCGGGTAGTATCCCTGCCCGCACACAGGGATCGTTGGAGCGACTGGTTAATACATGACAAGTTGTCAATTGGTGTAGGAATCTGATCGAACTAATGCTTCGCCAATTGTCAGGCGATAATCTGCTCGACAGTCTAAAGACCCATCCCGAGTGATCGTTTTCCGTCGAACTGTCGGTATTCCGGGCGATGTGCCAGGATTGGTCACATGACTTCGGTTCCAGAAGAACGTGCGCTTTCCGCTGATCCGCCGTCGGCAAGCGCCTACGACAGCTTCGCTGAGGGCTACACGGCAGAGAACGAGACCGGTCTGCTGAACGCGTACTACAACCGGCCCGCGCTACTGGAGCTCGCCGGGGACGTGACCGGTCGGCGGATCCTGGACGCCGGCTGTGGCTCGGGTCCGCTGTTCGCCGCGCTGCGCGATCGGGGCGCTGTGGTGACCGGCATCGACGCGAGTGCCCGGATGCTGGACCAGGCCAGGCGACGCCTCGGCGCCGACGCGGACCTGCGGGTCGCTGACCTGGCCGACCCACTTGCCTTTCCCGACAGCACATTCGACGACGTCGTCGCGTCCCTGGTGCTGCACTACCTGCAAGACTGGGGACCGACGCTGGCCGAGATGCGACGCGTACTGGCTCCCGGCGGACGACTCATCGCCTCGGTCGAGCATCCTTTCGCCAACTTCCTCGGGCAGCGCCTGGCCGGGGAGGAGACCAACTATTTCCAGACCCGCAACCGGGCCGAAGAATGGACCATGGGCGGGCAGACCGCCCAGCTGAGTTTCTGGGACCGACCGCTGCACGCGATGACCGAGGCCTTCACCGCGGCCGGTTTCCGCATCAGCGTCATCAGCGAACCGCCGGCCGCCCCCGCCGCCCAAGATCTGGCCCCCGAGGTATTCGACGAGAGCACCGGCATGAGGTTCCTCTGCTTCCTGTTCTTCGTCCTGCACGCCGACTGAGGGCCGCGGGCTTCCGTCGACGTGCGGCGCACTGGAACCGGTCGTGGTAAATGTGGCGGGTGGTGGGGCGCTCGGCGCAGGGCCGAGGCCATGAGTTCGGGGGAGCTATGACTGCGATTGCCAAATTCGGGGCGGTATCGCTCGACAGCCGGGATCCGCGGACCCCTCCGGGCACCCCTTCTGCCTTACGGTGCCGCCTGCAGGCGGTTAGTGAAACCGTTGGCGCGGTAGCGATCCGGCTCGAACGCGCCGATCGCACCGCAGCCTGTCCCCGGCGGCCTCAGAGCTGCGATTGCACCTCGGCGGAGATGAGTTCGAGGTGATCGAGATCGGCGAGATCGAGGATCTGTAGGTAGATCCGGCCGGCGCCGATCTCGCGGTAGTGGGCGATCTTGTCGACGACCTCGGCGGGTGAACCGGCCAGGCCGTTGGTCTTCAGCTCGTCGACCTCCCGGCCGATCGCGGCAGCCCTGGCCGCCACTTCGGCGTCGGTGCGCCCGACGCAGGCGACCAGGGCGTTGGAGTACACCAGTTCGTCGGTGCGCCCGGCCTTGCGCACCGCGGCGCGCACCCGGTCGAACTGGGCGGCGCTGTCGGCGATCGACGCGAACGGCATGTTGAACTCGGTGGCATAGCGGGCCGCGATGCGTGGGGTGCGGACCTTGCCGTTGCCGCCGATGATCACCGGCACCGGATCCTGCACCGGCTTGGGCAGGGCGGGGGAGTCGGTGAGCTGATAGTGGGCGCCGTCGAAGCTGAACGTCGCCCCCGGCTTGGTCTCCCACAGGCCGGTGATGACGGCCAGTTGCTCCTCGAGCAGGCCGAACCGGTTGTCGGGGAACGGGATTCCGTAGGCCGCGTGTTCGGCGGCGAACCAGCCGCTGCCCAGACCGAGTTCGATCCGCCCGCCCGACATCTGATCCACCTGGGCGATCTGGATGGCCAGCGGTCCCGGCAGCCGGAAGGTCGCGGCAGTGACCAGGGTGCCGAGCCGGATCCGGGAGGTGTCCCTGGCCAGCCCGGCCAGGGTGATCCAGGCATCGGTCGGGCCGGGCAGGCCCGAGGCATCGCCCATGGCCAGGTAGTGGTCGGAACGGAAGAACGCGTCGAAGTCGAGCTCCTCGGTGGCGCGCGCCACCGCCAGCAACGTGTCGTAATCGGCGCCCTGCTGGGGCTCGGTGAAGATGCGGAGGTCCATGGTCACCATCGTGCCCGATGCGTACCGGGCGCGCCCGGCACGCATCTCGCTGCGAGCAGCCCCGCGACCGTCCGCCCCACAACTCGCCATAAGTGGTCTCAGATCGAAGGTTGCATAATCAGGCGGTGCACTCTGGTGATGGTCTGTTCGATCGAAGCCTGTCCGACCGCGCGCGTGAAGTGATCCGCCAAGGTGCCGAGATCGCGATGAACGCGCCGGAGGAGTGGCTCGACGAGCTCTACGACGCCACCCTCCTGAAAACCAGCCTGCGTGCCATCGCCGGGGATCCGTTGCTGGCGGAGGCGGTCCGGCGCGTCAATCGTGCGAACCTGCTGCACTGGGCCTCGGCCAACGTGGCCGATCCGGGGATGCCGGTGCCGATCAACCTCGGTGCCGACCAGATCGCCATCGTGCGCGACCTGGTCCGCCGCGGCATGAACGAGGCCGCCCTGCAGGCCTATCGCGTCGGTCAAGACGTCGCATGGCGGCGGTGGATGACCATCGTCTTCATCCTGACGCCCGACCCGTTCGAGCTGCAAGAGGTCTTCGAGGTTACCGCCGCATCGATCGCCGGCTTCGTGGACGGCACCGTCGAGGCGATCACCGAGGTCATCGGTCACGAGCGCGACGAGCTCGCCCGTGGCTCGTATGCCGAACGGCGGGAAACGATTTCGCTCATTCTCGAGGGCGAACCGATCAATATCGAGCGTGCGGCGACCCGACTCGGATACCGGCTCGACACGACCCACACCGCTGCCATCGCCTGGAGTGACATTCCCGGTGCCGAACTCGACGAACCGCATCGGGTGACCAGAGCCCTCGCCCGAGCCGCCGGTGCGGCGACCGCGCTGAGTCTGCTCGCCAGCGCGGCCACCCTGTGGGTGTGGGTGCCCGGTCCCACCCCGCCCGACACAGCGGCCCTGTCCGAAGCGCTGGACCATATCCCCGGCGTGCGCATCGCCATCGGCTCGACCGGTCGCAACCTCGCGGGCTTCCGGACGAGTCACCTCGACGCTCAGGCCGCGCACCGAATCCTCGCCCGCCCGCACAGCACCCGACGCATGGTCACGTTCAGTGAGGTGCAACTGACCTCGCTGATCACCGAAAACGGTGCTCAGGCTGACCGTTTCATCAAGTACACTCTCGGCGATCTGGAACACGCCGACAGCGAACTGCGTGAATCGGTTCTCGCCTACATCAACGAGCAGTGCAACGCCACGCGTGCCGCCGCGCGCCTGTTCACCCACCGGAATACGATCTTGCGCAGGCTGGCCCGTGCCGACGAGTTGCTGCCTCGCCCGCTGGCGGAGAACAGCGTGCACATCGCCGTCGCGCTGGATGCGCTGGACTGGCGGCAGAGCACGCCCCAGCCCACATGAGCGGCTAACTCGCAGCGCAGACCGGAGTGAGGCGGTGCGTGCCTCGCAGGCCTTTGAGGGTCGCGTCACGACCGGTCCCGATGCTGAGATTCGTCCTGCTTCCGATCGCCTCCAGCACCGGCTCGCTGATGAGGACTTCCCCACCCTCGGCCTGCGCGGTGACCCGCGCGGCCATGGCGACATTGCGTCCGAACAGATCATCGCCCCGGCGGACGGACGTCCCCATGTGGATACCGATCCGCACCCTGAAATCGGTTTCGGCCCGCGATGATTCGGCGTCCTTGTGCAGCGCCGCCTGGATGGCGAGGCCGCATCCGACCGCTTGTTCGGGAGCGGCGAAGGCGATCATGTAGCCGTCGCCCTGGTTCTTGACCACATGGCCACCGCGGTCCTGCACACAGCGTGCGACGAGCCGGTGATGGCGGTCCAGCAGTTTGACCCAGGCGCGGTCACCCAGCTGTTCGTTGAGAGCGGTCGATTGCTCGATGTCGGAGAACATGATCACGACATTGCCGTCCGGTGCCAGCCTGGCCAGGTCGGGACGCTCGACCCGCGCCCAGCCCGCGAGATCTTCGATAGAGGTCAGCACGGCGGCACGAAAACCTTTGGCACGCACCAGGTCCGCGGCCTGCCATGCCGTTCGCACCGCCTCGCGACCGGTGACCATCAACCGCTGCGTAGTCGTGGCCCGACGCGGTGCGAGCCGTTTACGCCGACTCCGGGCCAGCAGGATCGACAGGGTGATCAAGCCGACGGCTTCACCGGCGGCGACGATCGCGAGCACGACGATCACGACGGTGTTCATCGGATAAACCCTGGCCGAGTAGCGTAGCTGGTCGAACCCTGTAGCGGCTGCGCGCCCGAGCTGTTCACGCCAAAATAGTACACAGGCGTTCACTCGAATTTCGAACGGAGTGCTCGGTGGACGCGACGGCCGATCGTGGGGCGATTACCTCGTAGCCGTTGGTCGGCTTCGTCCTTTTCTTCCATCTCATGAGGGCCATATACAGCCTAAATGGCCCTACCTTCGATCCTCTACGTGACGCAGCGGGAGCTGAGCGGAGACTGCGAGGAGCACGCGTACGCCGGAGCCGCAGCTCTGCTCGCGCCGCTTTCGGTGTACGGGTACCATGCCAGGTAGGCGTCCGCTGGTGCATACTGCACAACGAAAATCTCATTCGGGTGCGAAACGCCATTGGAACGCGAGGGGCTGAGAACGCACGATGGAGCGCAAACATCCGAAAGTAGGAAATGTGCGCATGCCGGACAGCGTCGGGTCGGCCCCGATCGTGACGATGGCAGGTCGGCCGTTGGCCGACTGTCTGCCTGCGGTGTCAACGATTTCGGGCACGATCATGAGCCGATTCATCGTCGACAGCGCACTGTCCGGCAGAGTGCCCCTGGCGACGCTGCGTCGCGATGTCATCGCGATGGTGAAGGCATGCCTCGAGCTGACCGCCAGGCTGTTCACCGGTGAGGACGCTTCGAAACCACTGGCCGACGTGCGCTTCGGCGTGACGGAATGGGCGCGGGAGGGCGTCACCGTCGACGCGATGCACGCGGCGGTGCACACCGGCACACAGATGGCGTTCGACCATCTCAGCGCACAGGCCAAACCCGCCGAGGATCACCTGGCCCTGGCCGAAGTGGCGCGGGTGTTCGTCGAGCTCGCCAGCCGACTTGCCACCGTGGTCTCACAGGCGTACTCGGATGAGATGCACGCGGCCAGGGGTGAGGCCGCCGACGCTGTGGCCGCGGCACTGATAGCCGGGAACGCGACACCGGCCATGGCCCGCGCATGCCAGGTGCGGCTGGCCGAAAGCTACTTCGTCTTCACTGTGGCGTTCGTGAACCGGCAGATCCTCTCCCGCCGAACAGTTCGCCGCGTCAGAGCCGAGGTGTCGCACCAGTGGGACGGCCATGCGTTGACGCAGATAGGAACTCGGACAGCGACCCTGCTGATTCCGCAAGACCACTTCGATCCCGCTGAGGCGGAACGGTTCGTCGAGCACATCGCCGCCGCGGCGCACACGCGGGTCCGCGCCACATTCGTGTCGGCAAGAGCCGACGGAATTTCCGAAGCGGTAGCGCGCGGGCAGGCGGTGCTCGAGATCATGCGGTGTCTGCGCCTGGACGGGCTGGAGCGTTTCGAGGATCTGTCGCTGGAGTATCAGCTGTCTAGGCCGGGCGCGGCGGGCAGGCATCTGGCCGCGACGTTGGACTCGCTCGAGCAGCATCCGGTGCTATTGGAGACCTTGAAAGCCCACCTCGCGACCCGCTCCACCCGCCTACGCACGGCGCATCTGCTGCACATCCACCCCAACACCGTCGACTATCGGCTGAACAAGATCGCCGAGATCACCGGGTTGGACCCGATGCACTCGGACGGGGTCTGGCGCCTGCGTTCTGCGCTCGTGGCCCGCATGATCGGTGTCGGCGAGCCGGAGTCGGCAGACCGCGGCGACCCTGACAACGCTGCGCCCGCCGCGCAGGCCTGCTGATCGGTATGGATCAGGGCGCGGGTGGTGTCAGCCTGGTGACCGTCCCGAGGAAACTCGTGACGTACAACGCGTTCGGGTCCCAGCCGGGTCCGGACCCGAATCGTGCCGACGAGGACAGCGGCAGGCCGTCGGCGATCGGGCAGGTCTGTCCGGTCTCCATGTCGACCTGCTCAATCCTGCCCGCGACATTGAGCGCCACGTAGACCTTGCCGTCCGGGCCGACGGTCAGGTCGTCCGCCGCGTTCAGTAGTCCGGCACCCGGTATCACCACCTGCCGCGGCGGGCTGTCGGAATCGGCGTAGTCGACGGCGGCGACGACCGATTCCGGGGTGAACGTCGTCGAGACGACGAGCCGATTGCGTGGTCTGTCGAACGCGAGGCCGTTGGTGGAGCTCAGTGACGGCGCATACGGTGTCGCGATGTTATCCGCACCGACACGGGTCAGGGTGCCCGCGCCGATGTCCCTGCTGACGACGAAGTCGCCGTTCGGCAACTGCGCCAACCCGTTCGGCATCGTCAACCCCGTTGCCACCGTCGTCACGGCGCCCGTATCGAGGTGCAGTGCGCGAATCGAGCCGTCGGCGCGGTCGGTGAGGGCGGAGGCGGCACTGTTGCCCGCCGTGAAGTAGGCGATATCGCCGATGACCAGGATCGACCCCGGGCCGTCGATATCGTCGACCGCGACCGAGGTCGAGCCGTCGGCACCGAGTCGCTGCAAGGAGCCTGCTGATCCGGTGACGGACTGCTGTGCCAGCAACAGGTTTCCGCGACCGTCGAACCCGAGGTTCTCGAGAATTCCGTAGCCGGCCGCGACGGTGTGATGAGCCCACGGTGCACACGAAACCGGTTCGGCGACAGCGATATTCACGGGAAGGACGGCAGCGGTCGCGGTGACCGCCATCGCGGTCAGTGCGCGAGACGCGGTGCGGAAGATAGTCATCGAGTTCCTCGGGGGTCCGAGCCGGTGGCGTGGGCGTGCTGCTGGCGTCGAAGGTGCGTCGTCGACGAGATCGACCCCAGCCTATGGCGGCTGCTTCGGAGCGTGCGCAGAAACAACGGATCGGCGGTGTCCCTTTCTGTCCCGTGGCCGGAGCCTGCCTTGCATTTCTGCATTCGTTGGTGCATGGTTTTGCGTGTTGCTCGAAGTCGTGTTGGTGACTTTGCGGTAAATAACCAGATAGAGGCAGTGATCGAGCTCTTCGGTAGCTCGACCCGCGAGCTGTGCGGCATGCATGGAAGCATGAAGGGAGTCCGGCATGTGTCACACCCTCGACTCCCACTGTCTCGGCACAGTCGTGCCGGAAAGGAACACCCTGATGGAACCGCCGAACTCACGCGCGCACTCACCCTCCCCGTCGCCGCGGCGCCGATGTTTCTCATCTCCAAGCCGAAACTGGTTATCGCACAGTTGATTCGACCGACCGACCCCGAGGACGACATGGCCTACGAAGAGATCCTGTACACGGTGCGCGACCACATCGCCACCATCAGCATGAACCGCCCCCAGGCGCGAAACGGGTACACACTGATCATGGCCGCCGAACTCGGCGACGCGATCATCGTGGCAGACCGCGACCCGGATGTGCGCGCGATCATCCTGACCGGCGAAGGGTCCGACTTCTGCGTCGGCATGGACCTGTCCGGCGGCGCACCGGGCGGCGACGTCGACGACGATTGGCTCGAACCCGCCGGACAGTGCTCGCGCCGGATCTTCGAGTGCACCAAACCCGTCATCGCCGCGATCCGCGGTGCCGCGGTCGGTGCCGGGTCGACGATCATCCTGCCCGCGGACTACCGCATCGCCGCCACCGACAGCCGCTTCGGCTACGTCTTCACCCGGCGCGGATTCTTCCCCGAGGGTGCCTCGGCATGGCACCTGCCGCGCATCGTCGGCATGGGTCGGGCAATGGACTGGATGCTGTCCGGGCGGGTCTTCCCCGCGGCCGAAGCGCTGGCCGGTGGGCTCGTCCACCAGGTCGTCGAGCCCGACGAGGTACTCCCCGCCGCCGAGGCGTACGCCCGTGACCTCATCGAGCACACCGCACCGGTGTCGGTGGCGGTCACCCGCCAGATGCTGCTGCGGCTCAGCGCCTTCGACACCCCGTACCCCGCCCACGCGCTGGACTCGAAATTGATCGGGGGACTGGCCGACAGTGCCGACGCGGTCGAGGGCATCACATCGTTCCTGCAACGGCGCCGCCCCGACTTCCCCGGGCGCGTCCCCGCCGACATTCCGGCGTTCGTCCCGTGGATCGGAATCGACGATGCGGCCGCGGCGGCATCGAGCGAAGGTCGATAGGCGCGGCGACGGCAGACCGAGGCCATACGCGAGGACGAACGTCACCCGACGCGGACGACGCGACGCGCGAAATACGCGGTGCCGTACTGGAAGCGGCGGCGAGGCGTCGTCGATCAGGCCTCGGCGATGCAGCGGAAACCGATGTGGCTCATGCCGGTGTCGATCATCTGAGGTCTGCGGGCGGCGGGTCGGTAGCGTCGGCAGTAGCTGTCGGCGCAGAGGAACGACCCGCCTTTGATCACCTTGCGCGGTACACGGAACTGAGGTTGCCGGTGGTCGAAGCTACCCTCCACCGCCGGACCGCGGGGATTGCGTGGGGCGCAGCACAGGTCGGCGCCGGTGTGGTTCTCGGCGTACCAATCGTCGGTCCATTCCCAGACATTGCCGGTCATGTCGTAGAGGCCGTACGCGTTCGGTGGGTACGTTCCGACCGGTGTGGTCGTGCCGTACCCGGCATCCGGCTGCCACGGAAAGTGCCCGCGCCAGTAGTTCGCGAGAGCCAGACCGTCGGGTTCCGGCTCGTTGCCCCAGGCGAATTCGGTGTTGTCCAAGCCGCCACGCGCGGCCGCTTCCCACTGGGCCTCCGTCGGTAGTGCACGGCCTGCCCAATCGGCATAGGCGCGGGCGTCTTCGTGCGCGATATGGACGACCGGGTGCTCCTCACGCCCTTGCGTCGACGAGCGTGGCCCTGTCGGCTGTCGCCACGAGGCGCCGGGTGTCCACCGCCACCACAGATTGAGATGGCGTAAGTCGACCGGACCGGCCGTTGCGGCGAAAACCATCGAACCGGGCTGGAGGTTCTCCGCCGGAGCACCCGGGAACTCTGCCGGATCCAGCGGGCGTTCGGCCACGGTCACATAGCCGGTCTCGTCCACGAATCGAGCGTATCGAGCATTGGTGACCTGGCCGGTTTCGATGGCGAACGCGTCCACTTCGACCCGATGCGCCGGTCCTTCTTCCGGATAGTGACGGTCGGATCCCATGGTGAACACTTGCGCGGGGATCCGGCGAAGCTCCGTGCCGATGATGGTGTCCACGTGTCTCGGTTCTCCTCGACTCACTGCGGATCGGGTGCGAAAACGTCGCGCCAATCATTCTTCATGCTGGCTATGGTCCATCCGTCCTTGTGCGCGCGGGCGAGGAGGTCTTCGGCACCGGCCACGTAGTCGAATTCCCGGTCGGCGTCGTCGTGCAGGACAATCACTCTGAGGGCGGGTTTATCGGGCAGTTCGGAGAAGGCGAGCATCGGCAGATCGCCGTTCGAGTTGCCGACCGACACGATCGGGCGACGGCCGATCCTGCTCCAGATCCGGACGGGCTTCTCCGGCCCGTCGTCGAAGAAGTCCATCGCCGCCTTGTACAGCAACTGGTTACCACGATCATCGGCTCGATAGGTCAGGCCGAGCGCGCTGCCGATCACGCGTTCGGGTGGCACGCCATAGAGCCCTTCGGCGACCGGGCGCATGAAATCCCGATCGCCGCCGGAGGCGATGTAGGTGGTGAACCCATGCGTGTTCAGGTAGGCCAATAATTCGGTCATCGGTGTGTACCCACAACCGCGATACGAACGGCCCAGTGTCGGGTGACTCGAGCTGTCGAAGAAGGCCGTTACCCGAGCGTCGTAGTCTTCGACGGTCACCTCGTCGAAGGCACGAACCACGGCGCCCATCAACAACTTCAGGTCGTCGTCGTCACCGTGGTAGTGCTTCACCACGGCAGCTCCGAGCCATTTCATATCGTGGGTATAGGCGGCCTGCCACGGCTGCTGCGTTCTCAACGAGGGGTCGTGCTCGGCCATTTCGGCGAGGCGGCGGATCGTGAAGTCGAGCTGGATGGGCATCGGCTTCTCGCACCACAGGGTGCCGTCGTTGTCGAAGACCGCCACCCGTGCCGCGGGCTCGACGAATTCTGGCCGCTGCGGGTCGGTGACCCGCTCGACGAACTCGACGATGGCGGCTTTGGTTGTGCCGTCCGTCCACGATTCGAGGCTGTCGGTCATGACGTCAGTCCCTGGCCAGGAACTCGTGCAGCTTGTTCACCGCGTGATCGATGGTGAACGACGCCGGCTCGTGCCGAGGCGGGAACTCCCTGAACGTTTCCAGGAACGCCGTCGCGATCGCGGTGCCGTAGGCGGCGATGTAGTCGTGGTCGAGAAACCAGTCCCAGTAGGTGTTCGATGTGCCGTCCGCGCGCTCGAACGGATCGGTGCGCAGATTGAACAGCTTCGGCACCCGCAATTGGGTGAACGGTTCGGCCCAGATCCCCAGCGTGCCGGTGGCGCGCTGTTCCATGAACACGATCTTCCAGTTCTCGAACCGGATTCCGAGGACATCGCAATCATCGGAGAAATACACCATCCCTCGACGGGGGCTCGTGTCCGCCTCGCCGGTCAAATAGGGCAGCAGGTTGTATCCGTCGATGTGGACCTTGTAGGTGGTGTCGCCGACGCTGTGTCCTTTCTTTAGCTTGTCGACGATCTCCGCCTCGCCGGCCGCCGCGATGAGGGTCGGGAGCCAGTCGTGATGCTGCACGATCTCGTTGGTGACCTGGCCCGCGGCGATCTTGTTCGGCCACCGGATCAGCTCGGGAACGCGGAAAGCGCCTTCCCAGTTGGTGTCCTTCTCACTGCGAAACGGTGTTGTCGCCCCGTCCGGCCAGGTGTTGGCGTGTGGGCCGTTGTCGGTGCTGTAGATGACGATCGTGTCCTCGGCGAGGCCGAGTTCGTCCAGCAGGTCCAGGACCGTGCCGACATTGCGGTCGTGATCGATCATGGTGTCGTGGTAGGGCGACTGCCAGATTCCGGCCTGGCCCACACTTTCGGGCTTGGTATGGGTGCGCACATGCATGTGGGTGAAGTTCAACCACACGAAGAACGGTGTGTCGGCCTCGTGCTGGCGTTTGATGAAATCGACGCAGGCGTCGGCGATCTCGTCATCGATCGTCTCCATCCGCTTCTTCGTCAGCGGACCGGTGTCCTCGACCCGTTGCTTTCCGACGCGACCGAACTTCGGATCCTCGGTGGGATCGTCGGTATCGGTCGCCCACGCGTGCAGCACGCCGCGCGGCAGCTGAAGATTGTAGAGACGCGGGAACTGATCCTCGTGCGGATAATCGGGCAACTCCGGTTCCTCTTCGGCATTCAGGTGATACAGGTTGCCGAAGAACTCATCGAACCCCCGAACTGTCGGCAGGTACTTGTTGAGATCACCCAGGTGGTTCTTACCGAACTGCCCGGTCGCGTAACCGAGTGGTTTGATCAATTCCGCGATCGTCGGATCCTCGGGCGCCAAGCCGATATCCACGCCGGGAACGCCGACCTTGCTCATACCCGTCCGGTACACGCTCTGTCCGGAGATGAAGGCCGCGCGGCCCGCGGTGCAACTCTGCTCACCGTAGGAGTCGGTGAATCGCATACCTTCCGCGGCCAAGCGATCGATATTGGGCGTTCGATACCCCATCAATCCATCGCTGTAGCAGCTGAGATTGGTGATCCCGATGTCATCGCCCCAGATGACAAGGATATTCGGCTTCGAGTGCGGCATCGTCGTCTCCTGATTGCGGTCACGGCTCATGGTCGGCACACGTCGCTCCGACGATCAGGATCCGGGTCGGAGCATGCTCGTCCAGCATGCGACGAGGGTTGGCTTCGCGGCTTCACCCGTATGGGATGAGATCCGGGCGATGACCCGGTGACACCGACCCATGCAAGACGACGGTCGAGAATTCGGCGACACCGCCGATCGAAGATATGCGCGGAAACTGTTGTCGCTCGTGCAGGATCAGTAGACGCCCCACCGGCCGCAGTATCTGATCCGGCTGCCGCATTCCGATGACCGAAAGGAATCTGATGGACCTGGCCTTGTCGACGACCCTGCACACCACCTTCGACGACGCGATCGAACGCACCACAACGGCGCTTGCCGCCCAGGGATTCGGCATCCTCACCGAAATCGACCTGCGCGCCACCATGAAAGCCAAACTGGGGGAGGAGATGGAGGACTATCGCATTCTCGGCGCGTGCAACCCGTCCCTTGCCCACCGCGCCGTCGACATCGACCGGCAGATCGGAGTACTGCTGCCCTGCAACGTGGTGGTGCGCCGCGACCGCACGGCAACGGATTCCATCATCATCGAGGCCATGAACCCGGCTCTGATGGCCACGGTCACCGGCGAACCCGCACTCGACCCGGTTGTCGCCGACGCCACCACCCGACTGCGCGCGGCGATCGGCGCGCTCGCCGAGGGCTGAACGCACAGTCGGCTGCCGCTCAGGGCGAGGAGAAGACCGATCGCATCGTCGCGCGCCAGTCATCGAGCAGACGGTCCCGGTGGTTGGTGCTCAGAATCGTCGTCAACGCCAGGCCGCGAAAATAGGTGAGAGTCATCTCGAAGACCGAATCGAAGTTCTCCGGCAGGGGGCCTTCGAGATTGCGCGTGATCGACTCGCGGATGCCGCCGTGCAGATCACGCTGATGGCGTAGCAGCGCGCCGCGGAGATCGGCATCGGTCCGGGCCGCTACCCACAGTTCCAGCACCGCGCCGAACAGCGGGGTCGCGAAGCTGTGCCAAAGAACCGTCATCCAGTCCTCGGCGGTGGCCGGTTCCGAGTAGGCGAGGACCTCGTCTACCTGCTGATCCGACAGGTGGCGCACAGCGTCGACGAGCAGGTGCGCCTTGTTCGGGTACTGGTGCAGCAGCGCCCCACGGGAGACACCGGACCGGCTCTGGATCGCGCCGATACTCGTGGCCGCGTAGCCGTCCTCGATCAAGGAGTCGACCGCGGCCTGGAGGATGCGTTCACGTGTGCGGCCGCTACGGGCGGCGTCGCTACGCCGCCGACCTTCCGTGGGTGATGCCATGGATGCATCCTCCCAGGCATTGACAACAGTACGATTGGACTGTTTCATTGGGGTCGGTAGCCGCGGTCGAAGCGGCACGGAATCAGCGGCGGTTCGACCGCGGAGGTTTCTCGACGTCGCTGTCGGTGTCCTACCGATCCGGGACCAGCAATCACGAACGGAAACTCATGCCGAGTGCAGAAGTGAAATCGCCCTGGGCGGCGAGCGAGGACATGATCGCGGTACGTGCTACCGCACGGTCCTTCTTCGCCCGCGAAGCGGTCCCCAATCTGACCAAGTGGGCCGAACAACGACATGTCGATCGTGAGTTCTGGACCACTGCAGGCGAATTGGGTCTGCTGTGCATGGCGGTGCCCGAGGAGTACGGCGGTGGCGGTGGTTCGGCGGCACACGATCTGATCATGCTCGAAGAGCAAGCGCGCATCTCCGATGCGGGTTTCGGCAACATCGTCCACAGTGGGATCGTCGCGCCGTATCTGGCGGCCTACGGCACCGAGGAACAGAAGCAGGCCTGGCTACCCGGCATGGCCACCGGAGAGGTCATCGCGGCGATCGCGATGACCGAACCCGGGGGCGGCTCGGATCTGGCAGGAATGACCACCCGTGCCCGGCGCGACGGCGACCAGTATGTGATCACCGGCGCCAAGACCTTCATCACCAACGGCGGCTCGGCGGACCTGGTGTTGCTGGCGGCCAAGACCGACCCGGACGCAGGCGCGCACGGGGTCTCGCTGATCCTGGTCAACACGCGGGATTGCGCCGGGTTCCGGCGCGGGCGAGTACTCGACAAACTCGGCCAGCACAGTGGTGACACCGCGGAACTGTTCTTCGACGAGGCACGGGTCCCGGCGTCGAACGTGCTGGGTGGGGTCGAAGGGCAGGGCTTCGTCCAGTTGATGACGCAGCTTCCGCTGGAGCGGCTCGAGATCGCGGTGGTCGGCGCCGTGGCCACCGAGCTGGCGGTCGATTGGGCGCTCGCGTACTCGAAAGAACGCGCCGCGTTCGGTAAGCCCCTGTTCAATTTTCAGCACGTGCGCTTCGAACTGGCCGAATGCGCAACGCTCGCGCGGGTAGTGCGCACCTTCGTCGATGACTGCATCGCCAAGCACCTCGCGGGCGGGCTCGATCCGGCGACCGCGTCGATGGCGAAGTACTGGGTCACCGACACGCAGTGTCGGGTCGTGGACCGCTGCCTGCAGTTGTTCGGCGGCTACGGCTACATGACCGAATACCCGATCGCCCGCCTCTATGCCGATTCGCGCGCCCAGCGGATCTACGGCGGCACCAACGAAATCATGAAAGAGCTCATCGCGCGGTCGCTGTAGACCGAGCGCAACGATTCGAGGTTCTGATGTCTGGTTCCACAGTTCTCGTCGAGCGTGACGGCCCCGTCGTCCTGATCGGCATCAACCGCCCCGACGTCCGCAACGCGGTCGACGGCCCGACCGCGGCGGCGCTGGCGACCGCATTCCGGGAATTCGACGCCGACCCCGACAGCGCCGTGGCGATTCTGCACGGCATCGGCGGAACATTTTGCGCGGGAGCCGATCTCAAAGCCCTCGGTACCGAACGTGGCAATGTCGCCGGAGTCGAGGGTGACGGTCCGATGGGGCCGACCCGGATGCGCTTGTCCAAGCCGGTTATCGCCGCGATATCCGGATTCGCGGTCGCGGGCGGACTGGAGCTGGCGATCTGGGCCGACCTGCGGGTCGCTGACGAGGACGCGGTTCTCGGCGTGTTCTGCCGTCGCTGGGGCGTGCCGTTGATCGACGGAGGCACGGTCCGTCTTCCCCGGCTGATCGGCGAGAGCCACGCGATGGATCTGATCCTGACCGGCAGGCCGGTCGACGCCACCGAAGCGCGCCGGATCGGCCTGGTCAACCGGATCGCCCCCAAGGGCAAGGCACTGGCGCTCGCTCGGGAACTCGCCCACGAGCTCACCCGGTTCCCGCAGACCTGCATGCGCCAAGACCGCCTGTCCGCGCTCGAACAAGCGGGATCGGACGAAACCACGGCACTCGCCAATGAATTCACCCATGGAATGACCTCGTTCCAGGCCGACACACTCGCCGGTGCGGCCCGCTTCGCGGCGGGAGCGGGCAGGCACGGCGACTTCACGAAACTCACCACGGAAGGATCGGCGCACTCATGACGTCATCACTGGCAGGTAAGACCGCGATCGTCAGCGGCAGCGGGCGCGGCATCGGGGCGGCTATCGCCCGCAAACTCGCGGCCAACGGGGCGGCTGTCGTCGTCAACGATCTCGACCCCGAGGCAGCCCAACAGGTGGCCGACGAGATCGTCGGCGCAGGCGGGCGGGCGGCGGTTTGCGCCGGTAGTGTTACCGATCCCGAGTTCGGCGCGCGCTTCGTCGCCACCGCCGTCGATTCCTTCGGCGGGTTGGACATCATCATCAACAACGCCGGCTACACCTGGGACTCCGTTGTGCAGAAGATGACCGACGACCAGTGGGACGCCATCCTCGACGTTCACCTGAAAGCGCCGTTCCAGATTCTGCGTGCCGCCCAGCCCGTGATCAGCGCGGCGGCGAAACGTGAACGGGCGGAGGGTAATCCGATCACACGCAAGGTGGTCAACATCTCGTCGCTGGCCGGGCTCTACGGCAACGCGGGACAGGCCAACTATTCTGCGGGCAAGGCCGGAATCCTCGGTCTCACCAAGGCCGTCGCCAAAGAATGGGGCCGCTACCGGGTGACGGTCAACGCTGTCGCTTTCGGCCTGATCCAGACCAGGCTCACCGAATCGGCCACCGAGGACACCACGATCGACATCGCCGGACAGGAGATCAAGGTCGGCGTCAATCCGATGCTCTTGCAAGCAGCCCAGCACATCGCTCCCTTGGGCCGCCTCGGCACCCCGGAGGAGGCGGCAGGCGCGGTCTATTTGCTGTGCTTGCCGGAGTCGGATTACATCACCGGCGAAGTGCTCGCGTGCAGCGGCGGCCTGGTCGGCTGAGGCCCATCCTCGACCTGCGATGCCGTCGCAATGGAGCTGCCGGTAGCGATCAGCCGCGTGGTGCGTACATGATGACCGCGACGCCGACCAGGCAGATCGCCGCGCCGGTGACGTCCCAGCGGTCGGGGCGGAACCCGTCGAGCGCCATCCCCCACAACAGCGAACCGGCGACGAATACCCCGCCGTAGGCGGCGAGGATGCGTCCGAAGTTGGCGTCGGGCTGCAATGTCGCGACGAACCCGTATATGCCGAGTGCGATGACGCCTGCCCCGATCCAGGCCCAGCCGCGGTGCTCGCGCACACCCTGCCAGACCAGCCAGGCCCCACCGATCTCGGCGATGGCGGCCAGGACGAACAGCAGGATCGAGCGCACCACAGTCATGAGCAGAGCCTAGAAGTCGGCTGCGACCGGCTGGTCACCGTGGTTTCCACCCTCAACCAGGATCGGAGACAATCCACTCTTTTCTGAATACAGATCTAGATGTACTGTTTGGTTATGGAGATATTGCCGGTGCTACACACCGACGCGCTGGCCCGATTCGGGCACGCGCTGTCGGACCCGACTCGTACCCAGATCCTGCTGAATCTGCGCCAGTCGCCCGGATACCCGTCGCAGCTCGCCGAGCGGATCGGGGTATCACGCCAGATCTTGTCCAATCATCTGGCCTGCCTCCGTGGATGCGGTCTGGTTGTCGCGGTTCCCGAAGGGCGGCGCAGTCGTTACGAGCTCGCCGACGCTCGCATCGGCGCCGCGCTCGATGATCTGCTCGGACTGGTCTTGGCCGTAGATCCGGCGTGCTGCCCGGATGCGGATTCCGAGGGGTGCTGCTGATGGCCTCGCTCGGTATGCCCTTGTTCGCTGTGACGGTCGGACCCGATCCGGCGCGTAAAGCGTTGTTGTCGAAGCGGATTCGCTGGTTCGTCACCGCGACGATCACCTACAACGTGATCGAGGCGATCATCGCCCTCACCGAGGGTGTTCGGGTGTCCTCCACCGCGCTGATCGGGTTCGGTCTGGATTCGGTGATCGAGGTGTCCTCCGCCGCCGCGGTCGCGTGGCAGTTCGCCGGACGCGACCCCGAGAAGCGGGAGAAGGTCGCACTGCGCATCATCGCGTTCTCCTTCTTCGCCCTCGCCGCCTACGTCACCATCGACTCGCTACGCGCCCTGTTCGGCATCGGCGAGGCCAGGCACTCCACGGTCGGGATCGCGCTGGCCGCGGCCAGCCTGGTGATCATGCCGGTCCTCTCGGCCGCGCAACGCCGGGCCGGACGTGAACTCGGATCTGCCTCTGCCGTGGCCGATTCCAAACAGACGCTGCTGTGCACCTATCTCTCGGCGGTACTGCTGGTGGGGTTGTTGCTCAACAGCCTGCTGGGCTGGTCGTGGGCCGATCCGATCGCGGCGCTGGTGATCGCCGTGATCGCCGTGAAGGAAGGTCTCAACGCCTGGAAAGGCGATACCTGCTGTGCGACACCACCGATCGGTGCCGCCGCGAAACCCACCGCCCAGGCCGATGCCTGCGCCTGCTGCGACGACTGAAATCGAGGAAGAACAATGGCCGCTTGGCTGGCATCGGCGCTGTACCTGCTCTTCGGGGCCTTGGGATTCGGATGGCGCAGCTGGCGACAGCACCGTGCCACCGGTTCCACCGGATTCCGGGGCATCAGCGGACGACCCGGCTCCTTGGAATGGTTCGCCGGTGTCGGATTCATCGCCGCGATCGCAGTCGGGCTCGCAGCCCCGGTTCTCCAGCTGGTCGATGTCGTCGCGCCGATCGCGTGGCTGTCCTCGGCCCCGATCCAAGCCGCCGGGACGGTGCTCGCGCTCGCCGGGATCGCCGCGACGCTGTACGCGCAGAACCAGATGGGGGAGTCCTGGCGAATCGGCGTCGATGCCACCGAGACAACAACTTTGGTGCACACCGGGGTGTTCGGGATCGTGCGGAACCCGATCTTCACGGCGATGCTGGTCTTCGCCACCGGTGTCACGTTGCTGATCCCGAACGTCGTCGCGATCGCCGGGTTCGTGGTGCTTCTGGTGACTATCGAACTGCAAGTCCGGGTCGTCGAGGAGCCGTATCTGGCCCGGGTGCACGGCCCGGGATATCAGGCGTATCTGGCGGCGACGGGCCGGTTCGTTCCCGGCATCGGCAGAGGGAGCGTGTAGTCGGGCAGAGTTGCCGCTCCTCACTTGTTCGGGCGAAGAATGTCATCGAGTTGCTGCTCGAGGCGATCGAGCGCCGCACGGGCCGCCTCGAGCTCAGCCTCCAGCCGGGCGATCGTGGCCTCGTCCATCAGCGGTGGGGTAGTTGAGGGCTGCGGCTCACTCGGTGGCACCGCCGTCCGGCCCGGAGGTGGCGGCGCTGCCGCGCTGCCACCGGGCGGGGTCGCGAGATTGCCGGTGGCGGGGCCGAATACCTGATCGAGCGCCTCGGCGAGGGTCGGTGCGTAGCCGACTCTGACGCCGCCGGTGCCCGGTTCCCGGTAGCTGGCCAGTACGCGTGCCAGCTGCGGGAAAGTCGACCCGTTCGGTGCCGTCGATATCCGTTCGGTGAACAGTGGTTCGACATAGAGCACGCCGCCGTCGGCGATCGGCAGGGTGAGCAGGTTGCCGTACTGGATGCGGTTGGAGCGCTCCAGCAATGTCCGTTCGGAAGCCACTCGCGTGTCGGAGATCATCGAGTTCTGGATCTGTTGTGGTCCTTGGGTGAGCGTATCGGTGGGCAACTGCAGAATGCTGAACTTGCCGTAGTTCTCCGGGTCGGAGTGCACGGAGATGTACGCGGACAAGAACTCCCGTTTGAACCCGACCATCGCACTGGTCAACCGGAACGAGGGCGCGGCGCTGTCCGGGTCACCGAGCAACACGTAGAAGGGCGGCTGCTGGGGATTGGCGTCGACGGTCGGATCGCTGGGAACCGACCAGAAGGCGTTGTTGGTGAAGAACTCCCGTGGTTCGTCCACGTGGTAGCGGGCGAGCATGTCGCGCTGGATGACGAACAGATCCTCCGGGTATCGGAGATGCGCGCGCAGGTCGTCACTGATCTTCTCCGCGGGTTCGACGGTGCCCGGGAACACTCGCATCCACGCGGACAGCACCGGGTCGTCGGTGTCGACCTGGTACAGCGTCACGGTGCCGTCGTAGGCGTCGACGGTGGCCTTGACCGAGTTCCGCACGTAGGAGATCTCGGCCGGATCGCGCAACGATCTGCTGTCATCGCGGGCGAGCGCGGCCAGCGAACTCCGCGCGGCATAGGGGTAGCCGTCGATCGCGGTGTACGCGTCCACGATCCAGACGATCCGGCCGTCGACGACCGCCGGATACGGGTTGTTGTCGACAGTGAGCCACGGTGCGACCAGCTCGACACGCTCGCTCGGGTCACGATGGAAGATGATCTTCGAATCAGGCCCGATCGCCTTGGCGAAGAGAATGTTTCGTTCAGCGTAGGTCGCGGTGAAGGCGAGCCGGTTGAACCAGTTCCCGATCGGGACACCGCCCGCACCCGTGTAGGTGTACTTGGTCGTGTCGGTGTCGTACTCGCGCGCCTCGATGCCGCCGCCGACGATGGCGTAGTCGGGATCGGCCCGCGCGATCACCTCACCGAAGTAGATGCGTGGCTGTTCGACCGGGATCACCTGGTCGCCGGCGCGTTGGGAGGCGATGTCGCTGACCGCGTAGATCGGATACCCACTGTTACTGGCCGAACTATCGCCCGACGCTTCCCGGACTGCCGCGTTGACCCGGTTCGCCGGCGCTGCGACGAACCCGTCACCGTGGGTGTAGACGGTGTGCCGATTGACCCAATGCGACTGATTGCCGCTGAGCGCGCTCGGGGTCAACTCCCTCGCCGCGACGACATAGTCGCGCAATTGGCCGTCGATCCGGTAGCGGTCGAGGTCGAGGTTCTCCGGGAAGCTGTAGAAGTTCTTGAGCTGCTGCTGCTGGGTGAATGTGCGGGAGAGAACATGCGGGTCGAGCAGCCGGAGATTGGCGATCGTGGTCGCATCGGCGGCGACCTCGGGTGGCGGCCTGGAACCGACACCTGGATACGGCCGGTAGTCGACCATGTCGCCGCCGATCCCATAGGCCTGCCTCGTTGCCGCGATATTGCGTTCGATATAGGTGCTCTCCCGGTCGGCGGCGTTGGGCCGCACCGAGAACTGCTCCACCGCCAGCGGCCAGATGCCCCCCGCCACGATCGACGACAGCAACAGCAGGACAGCGGCCATCGCCGGGACCCGGAGATCGCGGATCACCACCGCCGAGAAGACCGCGGCAGCGCAGATCAGGGCAATCGCGAGGAGAATGAACCGGGCGGGCAGCACGGCATTGATATCGGTGTAGCCGGCGCCGGCGAACGTCGGTTCCCGCCGATGGCTCGACAACAGCGCATACCGGTCGAGCCAATACGCAGCGGCCTTGAACACGAAGAACAGGCCGACGAGCACCGCGAGCTGTATGCGCGCCCCATGACTGAGACCGATCGATTTGCGGACCGGACGGAGCCCGCCGAACAGGTAATGCGTTGCCAGACAAGCCAGAAACGCGAAGAGGACGGCGACGAACAGCCAGCTCAGGATGAGTCGATAGAACGGCAGATCGAAGACGAAGAAACCGATATCGACCCCGAATTCGGGGTCGCGCTCGCCGAACGACCCGCCGTGCAAGAACAACTGCACCGTCTCCCACCTCGACTGCCCGATGAGACCACAGATCAGCCCGAAGCCGACGGCGATCCCCAACCCGAAGCGCAGCGGCCACCGGCCGACCACGCGGCGGTACTCGCCGAGCGGGTCGTCGGTGCGTGCGGTGGGAAAGAAGACGGGACGAGACCGGTATGCCAGCCACATGGCGATGAACACGGCGCCACCGAGACACACCGCGATCACGGCGAACAGCGACAGCTTGGTGAGGAGCACGGTCAACCAGACACCGCGGTAGCCGACCTCGCCGAACCACAGCCAATTGACGTACGCGCCGATCAGACGCGGCACGGTCAGTAGCAACACGAAGAGCACCGTGGCGGCCGTCAGCATGAGTCGGAGTCTTCGGGGAACCCGTCCCGAAGCGGAGTCGTCTCGTGCGCTCATCTGCCGCTCCTGTGACCACGCCGGATCACCTGACCGACGGCGGCCATCTGGTGGCAATTCTACTCGCCGGGCTACTGAGCAGCGTGGTCAGCGCGTTTCAGCAGGAAGGTGGAGGTGGCGCAGCCCTTCGGCATCGATGATGTCGATCGTCTCGTCGCCGATGTTGATCAGGCCGTGTCGTTCGAATTCCTTGACGGTCTTGTTCAGCGACGGGCACGGCACACCGAGCATGGCGGCGAGGGTGCGTTGGTCGAGTGGGACCGACCCGTCGACGGCTTCGTCGAGCAGCAACTGGGACACCTGGATGGGCAGCGGGCGGCCGAGAATGTTGATCAGCTGTGCCTGAACTGCCGAAAGACGTTGCGCCACACTGGAAAGCCAGCGACGCGCGATCGCTGGATGGCCGGCGAGCACGGCGTCGAAGTCGGCGGCGGGCAGGAACAGGCATTCCGACTCGGTGAGCGTGCGCGCGGTATAGGGCAGCGGCATTTCCAGCAGCAGTGCGATGTCGCCATCGACATCGCCGGGGCCCAGCACGTCGACGACCGCGTGCTGGCTGCCCGAACCGACGGACAGTTCGATCTGCCCGTGCCGCACGATCCACACACCGTCTGGTGGCGCGCCCGCCGAGAACACCGGCGACCCGGCGGGCAAGGATTTGAGCTCGAGCCGATCGGCGAGCGCGGTGAGTCCTCCGGCGTGCAGGGGAGCGGTGGGACCCCGGCCCACGCACCGCGCACCCCAGGCCGCGTGCCGTAACTGATCGTCGTAGAACGACTCCTCACCGGTCGTGCGGACCAGGTGGGAGAACATCCGGTGGCTGTGGATCATCGCTGGCTCCAGGTGGGTGATTCGGGCGAACCTGTCATCCCCGGTGACAATTATCCTCGCAATGGCGACAGAACGCGATCAACTGAGAACCACAGCCCCCGATCCATCTCGAGCGGGTTCTCAGCCCGGCGGATAATTCCGCGTGCGCAGCAAGCCGGCGAGATGGGCGGCATTGCGGGCCATGGTTGTGGTGGTCGCGCGCACCGCGTCCGGGGTGGCGGGCAGGTCGTTGTAGTCGACACTGCCCATCGCTTCACCGTTCCAATAGGTGCAACCCTGCGCCGGGATGGTGAATCCGATGTCGTCGAGCGCCTGGAAGGTGTCGGCGGCGATCTTGTGCGCGCCGTCCTCGTTGCCGACGATCGCGGCGATGCCCACCTTGCCGAACATCGCAGGTCTGCCCACATCGTCGGTGCTGGACAGTTCGGCGTCGAGCCGCTCGAGGACCCGCTGCGCGATCGAGGACAGATGTCCCATCCAAGTGGGGGTAGCGAGCAGGACGATGTCGGCGTCGAGGACGCGGCGCCGGATCTGCGGCCATTGGTCGCCGTCGCCCTCGTCGGCGCTGACGCCGGGGCGAATGTCGAAATCGGCGATCCGCACCGACTCGCCCTCGATGTCGTGGGTGGCCAGCTCGGCCAGGACCTGATCGGCGATGAGCGCACTGCTCGACGCGGCGGGTGACGGCTTGAGCGTGCAGACCAGAGCAAGGGCGCGCAATGGGACGGTCATCGCCAGATCCTTTCTCGGGATTCTTCCTGCCCGGCGAATGCCCGCACTCGGTTCCGGTAATCCGCGGGCCGTCGAGCCGATTGCGGGACGCGGGGCGGGGGGAAAAACCCGCCCCCCGGGAACCCCGCGGGTTTGTGGGCGGGGGGGGGGTGGGGCCCAACAAAGCTAACGGTGGGGGGGCGA
>NZ_JBHXNJ010000001.1:858263-902175 GCF_042719655.1 Nocardia sp. NPDC058518 | reverse complement strand
TTTCTCCCGCCCGGGCTCAGGCCCCCTGGGGTTGCGTTTACGCGGGGGGCGGTCGCGCCTTTGGGGGGCGGGGGGGGGGGTTAACCCCCCGCCCCGCGTCGAACCTCGCGTGAAGGAGGCAGGCGGTGGGCAGGCACGAACACGTACTCACGGTCGGCGTCGAAGAAGAATTCCTGTTGACCGATCCCGGTACCGGCGCACCGGCGCCGAAGAACACCCAGGTCGCCGCGGCGGCGCGACAGATCGGCATCGACCTGCAATTGGAGCTCACGAGCTGTCAGGTAGAGACCAGCAGCAGCGTGCACTGCGACATCGGCGAACTGCTGACCGAGCTGCGCACTTCCCGCCGCCGGGTCGCGGCCTGCGCGGTCGACCACGATGCGCGTCTGCTCGCGGTGGCCGTCCCGCCGACGGTGCCCGAGGGCTATCCGGTCACCGACACCCCGCGTTACCAGCGGATCGCGCACACCTTCGGGATGCTCGCCCACGAGCAGGGGCTGTGCGGCTGCCACGTGCATATCGGTGTCCCCGATCGCGAGACCGCGGTGTTGGTGAGCAACCATGTGCGGCCCTGGCTGCCGGTCCTGCTGGCCATGACCGCGAATTCGGCTATCTACCGCGGCTTCGAGTCCGGGTACGCGAGCTGGCGCAGCATTCTGTGGCGACGCTGGCCCAGCGCGGGACCGCCACCATTTTTCGCCTCGCTCGGCGACTACGATTCGATCGTGGCCATGATGCGGTCCAGCGGCAGCATCCTCGACAACAAGATGGTGTATTGGGATGTCCGTCCGTCGGAGTCGTTCCCGACGGTCGAGATCCGGGTCAGCGACATTCCCGCCACTGCCGAGGAATCAGCGCTGCTCGCTGCCCTGATCCGAGGACTCGTCGGGACGGGCCTGCGGTCTATCGCACAGCACGAAGCCGCGCCCGCGGTGTCGGGGGAGCTCCTGCGCGCCGCGTACTGGAATGCCGCGCATTCCGGCCTGGACGGCAACGGTCTCGACCTCGTCGACGGGATTGTCGTGCCGCAACACGAGCTGATGGGGCGCCTCGTCGAGCACGTCGAGCCCGCCCTACGCGAGTGCGGTGACCACACCTTCGTCACCGCGGCGATCGCCGCGCTGTACGCGCGCGGCAACGGCGCGCGGCGACAGGTGCAGGCATTGCGCGCACGAGGTGAGATCGCCGATGTGGTTGCCGAATTGGGTCGGGCGACGCTCGAGGGGTGCGGCTGACCGCAGCGCAGTGTCCCGGCTCTAGCCGGGCGTTTCGTCGCGCACACCTCGTGTTCGGGCGAGGCGCTGGAATTGCCCTTCGTGTATGTCGTTCACCCACTCCCAACCGGGCTCAGCCGATTGACCGACCCGCGGGTCGATGGGAACACGGGCGTCACGCAGGGCGTGCACGTAAGCCCGATCCTGATCGATCCTCGCGCGTACCTGATCACCCCTACCGACCGACCCGTGACCGGGGATGACGACATCGACGTTGTCCACCACGCCCTCGAGTAGCCGCAACCCGACGAGATAGTCCTCAAGGGGATCTGCGGCGTCCAGGTCGAGCATCGGAACGAAGAGATCGGAGAGCATATCGCCGGCCACGAGAACCCCGAGTTCTTCGACCACCAGCGCCGCATGGCCTTGGGCATGCGCCGGATGCTCGATAATCCGGACCTCAGGGCCATCCCAAGGAATCTGCGTAGTGCCGGCATGCAGACCGGCAATCAGGCCGAACGGGTCCAGCGGTATTTCCTCGGCGATTTCCGGCGGGAACCCATCGACAACGCTGGTCTTCCAGTCCGCATCCGACCGCACGTCCTGCATAAAAGCTGCGCAGCGGGCCGTACCGTAACGAGGCGCATCGCCGAGCTCGGCATGCCAGAGCACGTGATCCCAATCAGGATGCGTCGAGAACCCTGCTACAACGGGCTGTCCCAACTCGCGAAGGTCGTTCGCCAGACAGACCATTTCAGCGCTTGTTATCCCGGGGTCGACGAGCAGCACTCCGCCCGTGCCCTGCACGACAACGGTGTTGTTCCGGAGTATCTCGCTCTGGTGGACCAGTACACCCTCCGCGACCTGCTTCAGCACGGGGCGCCTCCCTCTTGTGGTCCGCCACCGCGCCGGGCCGCCGGCCGGAAGCGAACGCTGAGCTCCTCGTTCGGGGCACCATCGTGCACACGATCGAGGCGTACGGGTGCGCAGCCCGGCTTGTCGAACAACCGGATACCGTCGCCGAGCAGGATCGGCACAATATGCAGGTCGAGCTCGTCGATCAGGCCGCGCTCGATCAGCTGCGCTCCGATCGAAGCCGAATGGATCTCGATATTCTTGCCGCCCGCAGCTTCCAAGGCGATCCGCACGGCCTCGGCGACGTCGCAATTGAGGAACGTGACATCCGCGTCCGGCGCGGCGTCCTCGGGGTGGTGAGTGAGGACGAAGACCGAGCCCTGCCAGGCATCACCGCCACCATAGGGGCGAGCTCCGGGAAAAGCGTCCCAGCCATCACGGCCACCGAGCACAGCGCCGGTGGTCGCGGTGTACTCCTGTTCCAGCCCCGGCTTGCCGGAGAACCCAGCCATCCAGTCCATCTCATGGTTCGGGCCCGCGACGAACCCGTCGAGCGACATCGTGAAGTGCCAGAGCACCTTGCCGGCCGCGGTCTGTGGTTCCAGCTGAGGTGTTGTGTTCATATCGGGTATGACTCCTCCGGTCAGCGAAACTCATCGGTGCGGCGACGCTCTGGCCACAGCGGTTCGCAGCGTCCTGAACCAAGCAGGTGCGCTCGTGGTCAGGATCGAATCCGCAGAGCCACCTCACGCGACGTCGGTGCCCCCATTACGGCGGTCGGCTGTTCCGGCTTCGGCGAGACGACGCGAATACCACTGCTCCCAGTGTTCGGTACAGATGTCCTCCACAGACGTCACCAGCGTGGCAGCATCGTCGGCTGCCCCGTACGGGGGGCGCCGACGCAGAACAAGGCAACCTCACGTTGTATCGCGTAGACGACTCGCTTCCTGTTGGCCCAGTTCTCTTTCCAGCCGAACAGTTGCCGGCAGCCGTTGAGAACGATGGCCAACGAGCCGAGGACCACTATCCATTTGGTTCCGACTCCGAATGCGGCAACAGCCGGAATCGCCGCAGCGACCACCAGACTGAGGATCTCCAGCGCCCCATACCGCAGTCGAGCCTCGTGCCCGGCTCGAACGTGTCGCATCCACGCGGTCACCACCGACGGAGGGACGGAGGCGCCCCTTGGGGTTCTTGCCTGGAGCAACCAGTCCATGGAGCCTGGGACCAGAACATCGGCTGACATCGCGAGTCCGCCGTCCACTTCCGGTCCACCGGCAATCGGGTGGCCCGCACGCGGCGGTCTTTCATCTTGCGAGCTCATCGCATCTCATATTCCGGCGGTCGTCGGGCTCAGTCCGGCGACACCCATGGCCGCATTTGCGCCGGGTAGTTTCGGTTGGGGATCGGCCGAACAGGCCCCACCTGCGCCGAAAAGCGAGGTCGTTTCCATGACGAGTCCTTCAGTTCGCGACACCCTGAGAAGGGCGTTGTGCAACCCCCCAGCTATGCCACGGCCGTTAGATGTGCCTCCCTACCTGTACTCGGCCGGGGGCGCACATCGCGACGTGTCATGACGATCAATGCGTATTCGTTGGTGCTCTGTTCACTCATCGTGTTCGCCGGGGTCGCAGTTGTCATGAGTGGTCGACTACCTGCCTTGGTGCCATTCGACAAACGAGCTGGGGCGTAGTCCTCGGACCGGATATCGCGGAGATCCTTGCCGAGGTCGAACGTCGCCCGTGTGTACCGACCAACCCTCCGCGTCGGCCAGCAACTCCTCGGCGGCCGACCAGGCACCGCACTTCGACGCCCAGACAAGGCCGCCGGCTATCGGAACTCACTCGAGAAGCCGGATGTTTCATCGGGTGACAGCCTTGGTGCTGACGCAGCAGACGTCGTTGGTGGTGGGGTGACGCATGCGGTGGGGGAGGGGGCCGAAGAGGATGGACCCGGTCGGATATGGATCGAACAGGTGCGCCGTTCGTCACGATGAAATATCGTGAAAGTAGTTGCGAGTCAGGGAAAAGTGAGCTGGCTGGCTCTCTCATTCGTACGGGCACGACACGCCCGAATCGGGTTGCCACGAACACTCACAGCCGAGGTGAAACCATCATGTCGTCCGGTCAGTTCCTCGTCGGTTTGGCCGTCATCGTTGTCATACTGGCAGTCATACTGCTCGGTATCGTTAGAACCGAGCTTCGGAAACGAAGCAGCGCTGGTGAAGTGCAGGTCGCTCTCGGAATGACGGAAGCGGAAGTTGTTGCGCTGCTGGGCTATACGAATAAGCAGGTAAGCACCGAAGAGCTCCTCGCGAGTTACACAGCCGTTGTCACGGACGGGAAGCTGCCCAGTCAGCGCTTCTGTAGCTATCCCAATAAACCGCGCGGATACGACACCGATCTCGCATTTCAGGGCGATCAACTCGTGCGTGTGCGACAGACGTTGAGGCGAACGGGCGAAGTCGTTCGAGATGAGGAAATGTAGGATCCGGTCGGCGCACAAGCGGACAAGATCTTCACGGCTGCGCGGCAGCTACCTCCCGGCGAAGCCGAGGATATTCAAGCGGGCAGGATTGCCGATGCACCGTGACCATCGCTCGGTGCCGTGTCGATGTCATCAGTGGCAGTCTGAATGGTCAATCCTGTTCTTCGACAGGATATTTGGTCTTAGAGTTGATCTGCCGAACATCGGCGACAGGGCATCGCCAACGTCAGAGCGAAGGGTGCCTTGGGCGTCAACGCCCAGGATGTGTTCGGTTGACCAGACCTGTCTGGTGGGCGATGACGACGAGTTGTGCACGATCGCGAGCCTGCAGTTTGTTCATGGCGCGTTGCACATGGGCGCGGACGGTGAACGGACTCACGAACAGTTGCGCGGCGATCTCGTTGTTGGACAGTCCTGTTGCGACAAGCATGGTCATTTCGCGTTCTCGCGGTGTGAGTGCGTCGAGTAGCTCGGACGTGTGGTCGGTTGGCGTTGCCAGAAAGCGAGCGATCAAGCTGCGCGTTGCCGCGGGGGACAGGAGGGTTTCTCCGTGTGCGATGGTGCGGACGGCGTCGAGTAGTTCCGCTGCGCCGATGCCCTTGCCGATGAAGCCGCTCGCGCCCGCGCGCAGCGCCTGTGCGACGTAGTCGTCGGTCTCGTAGGTGGTGAGAATCAGGACGCGGCTGTCGTGCAATTGTGGGTCCGCGCAGATCTGTGCGGTGGCGGTGAGGCCGTCGGCATCGGGCATCCGGATGTCCATGATCACTACATCGGGGTGCAGTTCACGGGTGAGGCTCACCGCTTGTCGGCCATCGGCGGCCTCACCGACCACGCTGATGTCGTCGGCGGTGTCGAGGAGTGTCCGAAACGCTTGGCGCAGCAGGGCCTGGTCGTCGGCGAGTAACACTCGAATCGTCATGGGGGACCACCGTTCTCTGCGTCACCGACGCGCCCACCGTCTGAATTGGCGTCGGTTACCGGTTTGTCGACAGTCGCCGCGTACTCGGGCGTGAGTGGCAGCTGGGCGGAGACGATGAAGCCACCCGCCGGGCTGTCCGTGGTGAACAGATGGCCTCCGATCGCTGTGGCGCGTTCTCGCATACCGATCAGCCCGTAGCCCGATGGCCGGTCCGATCGCATGACCGCACTCGGCTCGAGCAGCCGTTTCGGTGCGGCCTGCGAGTCCGGTCCGTCGTCGGTGACAGCAATGGAGAGCCGGTTGCGGCTCCAGGACAAGTGGATTCGGGCGCTGCTGGTCCCGGCGTGTTTGCTCACGTTGGTCAGGGCCTCCTGGATGATCCGGTAGGCAGTGAGATCCACGCCGGGTGGAAGCTGTGTGGGCGCGCCTTCGTGGTCCATCGTCACTTGCAGTCCCGCACGGCTGAACGACTCGAGGAGCAGGGGAAGCTGGGACAAGCCGGGCGACGGTTCGGCGGAAGCGTTCGCGTCCCCGGCCTGGCGTAGCAGCCCGACTGTGGCCCTCAGGTCGTCGAGGGCGTTTCTCGTTGTCTCGATAACGTTGCGCAGGTTCGAGCGAGTCTGTTCAGGATGGGAGTCGAACACGTGCGCGGCAACCACTGCTTGGGCGTTGGCGAGCGTGATCTGGTGGGCGACGACATCGTGGAGCTCGCGCGCGATGCGTACCCGTTCCTCGGCAACGCTGTGGCGCGCCTCACTCTCCCGGCTCTTCTCTGCGCGCAGGGCTCGCTCCTCCATGGCCGCCAGATAGGCCCGTCGGCTCTGCGTCGCGTTACCGAGCGCTGCGGCGATCAGCGGCAGCGCTGCCACGGACACCAGCCTGCTGCTGTCCTGCCAGGACAGGCCATCGAGAAACGGTGTCACCGTGACCAGCAATGTCACGGCGGGGAGCAGGACCGCGATCGTCACCCTGGGTTCGGTATGCACTGCCAGCGCATAGGCGGCGATCGCGACCGGCACCACGATCAGCGGGGTCAGCAGCAGTCCCGCGGGCGCGGCCAGCATCCCGCACGCGGTGGTTACCGCGACCACGGCCACGGGCGCCCGGTGCCGCACGAACAGCGCCGCACACGAGACCCCCGCGACGACATAGGTGGCGATCGGTGGCCATCCCAGGGTGTCGTCGAGGTGAAAGATCCCGCCGGATAGGCACAGCAGGAACGCTGTCGCCAGGACCAGCGCCTCGCGCCACGACGTTGGTCGTCGCGCCACCTGGCGAGTGGCCGTCACCTGATCGGGGAACGCTGCGGGGTCGCCCAACACCCCGCCCAAGATACGCGTCCGAAGCCTCCCTCGACCGCGAGGCGCTCGACCCGGTACGTACGCACCAGGCGTGCGCGGCCGTCTGGTGCAGCAGCACTAGAGGTAATCGGTGACGAGAGACGATGCCCGCCAGAAGTTCCGCTGGAACTGTTGTAGCCAGAACGTCGCCACGGCGCTACCCGGGGCAGACCAGGTCTGGTGAGGAGCCAATTTCGATGCAGCAGAACATAACCGACGGTGCGAACGTCGGCCTTCATTCCAGGTGGAGCTGGCGCCTACTCGGTCTCGTGGCGGTCCTGGCTCTGGTGAACTTCGTGGTGGACTCGGCTATCGGCGCACCGCTGATCGTCCTGCCCGAGATGCTCGACCATTTCGGCACAGACCAGGCGGCGTGGCTCAATGCCACCGCGATGCTGGCGGGAGTGATGTGGGCGCCGCTGCTAGGGAAGAGCGCGGACATCTACGGCAAACGTCGAGTGCTCGTGTCGGCATTGCTGATCAGTTGCGTGGGTGCGCTGATCTGTGCGGTGGCCCCGACGATGTGGGTCTTCGTCGTGGGACGCATGTTGCAGGGAGCTGCGTTGGCCGCCATGTTCTTGTCGGTCGCGATCGTGCGAACCGTGTGCACGCCACGCCTGGCCATGATCATCGTCGGCATCGTGACCACCGGCACCGCGGTGCTCAATGTCGCCTCCCGGTTTCTCATCGAGAAGCTGGCGACGGAGTTCGGCTTCCAGATCCTGTTCCTCCTCTCCGCTGTGATCGCGGTCGCGATGGCGATCTGCGTGCGTTTCCTGGTTCCCGAATCACTGGTGAAGACACCGGGCCGGCTCGATATCGCGGGTGCTCTCCTGCTCGGGGGTGGCCTCCTCGGTGTGCTCGGCTACATCAGCATGGGTCCCGACCTCGGCTGGTCCGCCATCGGCCCGCTGACCCTTCTCTTCGGTGGGGTCGTGGCGTTGGCCAGATGGTTTACGGCCTCGAGCCGAAAGCCTGACCCGCTGATCGACGTCGGAAACCTCGGCAGGCCACTGATTCTCACGCTACTGGTCGTCTTCCTCGGTGCGGGTTCCTACCAGAGCATGCTGCAGCTCATTCCCCTCATCGGTGATATCTCGGCGGACCAGCGCTTGGGCTACGGACTCGCAGATCACGGGTCAGTGGCGCTGCTACTCGCGGCACCGGCCGTCGGAGTCATGCTCGGCGGTCCGGTGGCCGGATGGTTGGGTACGCGTATCGGGCCTGCCCGGACCTTGGCCGGGGCGGTCATGCTCGGAACGGTAGCCACCATCGGGATGTTTCTCGGTGCTTCGCAGCTACTCGCGGCGCTGTGCTTCGCGTTCTTGCTCGGTGTCACGGTCGCCGCGTTGGGCGCGTCGGGATTCAACATGGCAGGCAACTTGGCGTCGGCACAACGGCAGGGCATCGTGTCCAGCCTGGTCATGGTGATGGTGTCGACCGGGGCCGTGGTGTTCAACTTCGTCGGCGCGGCTGTCCTCGCATCGACCACGGTCGTCGTGGACGGCGAGACAGTGAACTCGGCTACCGGTGTATTCAGCTACATAGCGATCGCCACCGCGGCATTCGCGATCGCCGCGATAGTCGTCGCCGTTCTCGTACGAACCATGCGCCCGGAGCGTCAGACGCCCGCGCCGAGACTCGAGCCCGAGATTGTCGGATGAACCGCGAAACGCGCGAATGAGCCCTTCCCTCGACAATCCCCTGACAAGCACAGGAGTTGACATGAATTCCGGATCGAGAGGAACCGTCCTGGTTTCCGGCGCGAGCATCGCGGGTCCCGCGTTGGCGTTCTGGCTGCACAAATATGGCTTCACGGTGACAGCGGTCGAGAAGTCCGCCGGTGTGCGCGACGGCGGATACCCGATCGACGTGCGTGGCACCGCCGTAGCTGTCGCTCACCGGATGGGCATCCTGCCGCAACTACAGCAAGCCCATATCGACACGCGGCGGGTGACCTTCCTCAATGCCGACGGCAGTCGAGCTGCGGTCGTGCATCCGCAAGCAGTGGTCGGGGGTGTCGACGGACATGACCTCGAGATTCCGCGAGGGACACTGACGAACGTGCTCTACGCAGCAGTCCGCAACAACGTGGAGTTCGTTTTCGACGATTCCATCGACGCACTCACCGAACACGATCACGGTGTCGATGTCACCTTCCGCAGCGGCGCCCAACGCAGTTTCGACCTCGTAGTCGGCGCTGACGGACTGCACTCACGAACCCGGGCACTCGCCTTCGGCCCCGAACAGCACTACCTGCGCTACCTCGGCTACTGCTTCTCGATCTGCGCCATGCCCAATACCTTCGGGCTCTCGCACGAAGCACTCATCTGGAACACCCCCGGACGAGCCGCTGCGCTCTACGCCGTCGGAGACGGCAGCGACGTACACGCCCTGCTGACCTTCGCCCACTCCGAACCATCGCACGAAGCCCTTCGCGCCGCCGATACTCACCGTGATCTGATCTCCACTGTCTTCGGCGACGACGGATGGAAGATGCCGACCATTGTCGACGCCATGCACCACGCCCCAGACCCCTTCTTCGACACGGTAAGTCAGATCCATATGCCGCAATGGTCCAGCGGGCGTGTGGCACTCGTCGGCGATGCCGCCTACGCGCCGTCGTTCCTGACCGGGCAAGGGTCGAGTCTCGCCCTCGTCGGCGCCTACATGCTCGCCGACTCCCTGGCCGCACACGACGATCACACCACCGCCTTCACCGCCTACGAGCGCGCCGGCCGCAGATTCGTCGACCTCAACCAAGCGCAGATCTCCACCGGCGAGGCGGCACTGATTCCCACCACGGCCGATGCCCTGGAAGCTCGCAACCACAGACTCCGCAGCCTCACCACATCGCCGCCGACCACAGGGCGACCGGCCCATACAGCACTCACGTTGCCCGATCCC
Source organism: Nocardia sp. NPDC058518 (assembly GCF_042719655.1). Taxonomy (NCBI): domain Bacteria; kingdom Bacillati; phylum Actinomycetota; class Actinomycetes; order Mycobacteriales; family Nocardiaceae; genus Nocardia; species Nocardia sp. NPDC058518. Next base: position 892,453 of record NZ_JBHXNJ010000001.1, on the reverse strand, counting down.
AGACCCGCCGCGGTGAGATCTGAAATCGCCGTTCATCGTAAGTGAATCGTCAGGTCGGCTCGATGTCGCCAGGTCGACGTGGCACGACACGTTCGGCGTGCCACGTCGCCCGGAACGCACTCGGGTGCTGCGCAGTCAACCCCCGAGCATCAGTCATTCGCAGTCGCCGCCTCGCTGGATCGGCCCCGCCGAACAACTGCGGTTCGTGTTATCGACGCTCTGAAAATTACTAAGCCTCAACATATTCCGTGCCTGGTGCCAAAGGAATCCGCGGCAGGCCCGGCAGGCCGACCAGGTCGGCCATCAGATTCATGTGGTGGTCGAAGTATTCAGCTCGCGCGTCGATCGTGTCGTTCAATCGGCCGAACACCTCGAAGTTGACCAGGCCGAACAGCTGGGTCCAGCCGACGAACACGAGATCGAGCCGTTCCGCCGGGAGATCACCCGGGTGTTGGTCGATCAGGCGGGTCAGGTCGGCGCGGACCGGTGCTGGGATCGGGGCTCGAGACGGCACCGGCGCTAGGGTTTCCGCGCCGTCGATGGCGATGTCTACCAGTAGCAAGACCACTTTCGCGGCAGGGGCGATGGTCTCCGGCGGCGCCGCGTAATCGGGCAGCGGATTGCCGTAGAGCAGGCCGTACTCGACCGGATGTGTGAGAGCCCAGGCACGCACTGCACGGCAGGCGGCCAACCATCGACCGCGCAGGTCGTCGCGAGGCGCGGCTGCTTCGGCCTCGATCGCCGCCTCGCCCAGGGTCTCGTATGCCTCGATGATCAGCGTGGTGAGCAGGGCGTCGCGGCTCGGGAAGTATCGGTAAAGCGCCGAGGCGGCGATTCCCATTTCCCGTGCGACGCCGCGCAGGGACAGGTTCGCGCCCTGGGTGGCGAGTTGCCGGCGCCCGACTTCCTTGATCTCTCGGGTCATCTCCGAGCGGACGCGGGCTCGCAACGACTGTGCGGTCATGGCTCCCAGTCTCGCACAGATTCGAGAACGTCAGAAATATTCGAGAACACTGTTCTTGACTCGGCTGCCGCGCCATGAGTACGGTGTTTATATTCGTTAACACTGTTCTCGGAGAGAGTGCGACCCATGACCCTTCACGTCATCGTCGGAGCCGGCCCAGTCGGCCGAGCCACTGCCCGATTGCTCGCCGACGCGGGCCGACGAGTGCGTCTGGTGACCCGCGGCGGCGGGGGACCGGAGCACGACCTGATCGAGCGCGTCGCCGCCGATGCGACTGATTTCGACACGCTGGCCCGGCACGCCGAAGGTGCCGTCGCGCTGTACTGCTGCGCGGGTCCGGCCTATCACCGGTGGTCTACCGACTGGCCGCCGCTCGGCGCCGCGCTCGTACAAGCCGCGGAGTCCAGCGGTGCAGTGCTCGTCACCACGGGCAATCTCTACGTCTACGGCCGGGTCGACACGCCGATGACCGAACAGTCCCCGTTGCGCCCCAACTCGGTGAAGGGCCGGGTGCGGGCTGAACTGTGGACCGCCGCACTGGCCGCACACGAAGCCGGGCGCATCCACACCGCTGAGGTCCGCGGCTCGGACTATCTAGGTGCGGGCGCGGTTTCGGTGGCTACTGCCATGGTGTTGCCGAACGTGCTCGCCGGCCGACGGGCTTGGATACCAGCCGATCTGGACGCGCCGCACAGCTGGACCTACGTCGGTGACGTGGCTCGTACCCTTGTCGCCGTTGCCGCCGACGAACATGCGTGGGGCCGACCATGGCACGTACCGACGCCGCCGCCGCTATCGGTTCGCGAGTTGGCAAGCCTCACCGCCGATCTCGCGGGTGCATCGCCCGCCAGGGTGTCGGAGATGCCCGGTTTCGTGATGCGTTCTGCCGGGCTCTTCAACTCCGTTGCCAGAGAAGCGCTCGAGGTCCAATATCAGCTGCGGTCGCCTTTCGTGCTCGACTCGTCCGCCGCTACCGCCGCGTTCGGGATCGAACCCACCCCTACCGGCGAGGCACTGCGCGAAACCATCGAAACCTTGCGCGCACCAGCGACGACCATTTGAGCCGCGAGTGATCAGGAGCGGGGGTCCTCCGCCGCAGGACCAGCCCGAGGCGCACCTGTCCATCACCCGGCTGGTGGCTCACGGCCGAGTCGGTCACGCGGTGGGCGAGAAGAAGGCTGATCGTTCGAACTCGCGGTGGCGCACCGCGTGGACGAACGCGGTGTATTCGAGGTGATCGAAGGCGAGCCTGGCGGTCCCGGCTGAGGCTCTGCATTCCGGCGCGGCGCTGAATTCATAGAGGCCGTCGGGCCTTCGATCGATTATCAGAGCTCCCCGGACGGGTCGGCCTGCCCGGATCGCCTGTTGGAGGCCTTCGAACTGGCGGTGGTCGAGGCTCAGACATTCGTCGAGTGGGACAGGTTGTGCCGCAGTGTCGAGGGGGTCCCCGAGTTTGTCGTCCCAGATGAGGGTGCGGTGGTTGTCTCGGTAGACCATCACGCACGCCTGTTGCGGGGAACTGGCGGCCGCCTTGCGGAAGTGGTGGGCGGTCGGTGTCGGCAACGCCATGGTGGATCCTTTCGAACAGCGCTGTCGGCGGCGGTGCCGACAGCGCGGGTGCGCGCTAGGGGAGGCTGCCGACCGCGGCGAAATTGCATGGGCGGGCGTAGTCGTCGTGGTCGATCGGCTGGTCGGGTCGCCAGTCCGTGGCGTAGGTGATGCCCGGGTCGGCGATGGTCCACCCGTCGAAGAAGGTCTCGAACTGCCGGCGGGTGCGCAGCGTGACCGGTGTGCTGGCATCGGTGAAGACGGCAGCGCCGGCGGCAACCTGTGCTTTGATCTTCGGGCCCGCGTCTTCGAGGGACACGTGTGTCATCGCGATGTGGCTTCCGGGCGCGAGTGCGTCGCGCAGTTGCGCGACGAGCTTGCCGGGTTCGCTGGCATCGGTGACCCATGGCAGCACCGAAACCAGCAGCAGCCCAACGGGTTCGGTGAAGTCGATCAGGCGTTGGGTGTCGGGGTGGGCGAGGATGCGTACCGGCTCGCGCAGATCTGCGTCGACCATCGCCGCAGTGTCGCCGATGCCTTGGTCACGCAGCAGGTCGCGGGCGCGGTTGATTGCTTCTTCGTCGTTGTCGACGTACACGACGCGGGTGTCGGGCGCGAGCTCACGAGCGACTTCGTGGGTGTTGCCGCCGGTCGGCAGGCCTGACCCGATATCGAGGAACTGGCGAATTCCGGTGCCGGACATGTAGCGAACGGCGCGTGCCAGAAACCGGCGATTGTGCTGGGCCCACATCGGGTAGAAGGGGATATCGGTGTAGAGCCGCTGGATGAACGGCAGATCCGATTCGAAGATCACCTCGCCGGTCACCATGTGGTGATAGATGCGTGCGGAGCTGGGCTTGTTGGTGTCGATCTGGCGGGGCTCGAAGTCACTGTAGGACATGGTGTTTCCTATCCGGTTGCGGTGGCGCCGGTCTATCGCTGGATGGTCGGTCGGCTGCGGAGGCCGCGGACGAGGTGCTCCATGAACTGACGGGAGTCGTGGGGGCTCAATGCGGTCATCGTCAGACGGTTGAAGATCTTGTCGCGGATCCCGACAGCGGGTTTGTCATCGATGTAGCGGATCTCGCCCTGGGCTTCGATGACGGCCATCTCGAGATCGCCCGCGGCCCCAGGGGAGGGCACGCGAACCAGGATGTAGCGGTCCTCCATGCCCGCGCCGGGTGCTTGGTGGGTGAAGGGCATGACCTGGATCTGGATGTTGGGGCGGCCCGACAGCTCGAGGAGATGAGTGATCTGGTCGAGCATCACCGCGTCCCCACCGTAGGTGCGACGCAGGCAGGACTCGGACAGGATGGCGTGGAACTCGGGTGCTCCCCGCTTGAGAAGGATTCGCTGACGCGCGATTCGGGCTTGCACGTAGTCATCGACGGTGACCGCGTCCGGATCGTCGGGGTCGGGTTGCAGGGGTTCGTGCAGCGCGCGGATGTAGTTCTCGTGCTGTAGCAGGCCGGGAACTATCTCGGCACCGGTCTCGCGTAGGCGATCCGCCACATCCTCGAGATCGACGAGCAGTCGCAGTTCCTCGATGTAGGCGCGGCGGTAACCGGAGTTCCAGAATCCGCGGCGGTGGCTGTCTTCGCGTAGATCGAGCAGGATCCCGATGTAGCTGTCGTCGGTGACGCCCAGCGTTCTGACCAACTCGTCGAGCGCCTGAGCGCTCAGGTTACCGGTGCCGCTGATCACCGCCGCGATGCGGGACTGGCTGACCCCGATCATCTTCCCCGCGTCGGCCTGGGTGGTTCGATTCCGGCGCAGGAGCGCGTCGATCTCTCGACCTAGCAGCACTTTTCGTGCGGTTCGTGCCATGGATCCCACCGTATCGGGATGCTGAGCGGCGGATGCCGCCAGTTTCGCAATCCTGATTATCAGGTTAGATTATCAACCACGATTATTTGGCGAACAAGTCTGAGGGTGAGTCCGCACTGTGACATACCCTGCGGCGCAAGAAGAGTGGGGCCCACTCATGGACGTCACCGACCCCGAAACCCTGCGCACCGATCCCGATACCGGGGCCGCGAACAGCTGGGGGCAGCGACTTCGGACCTATCGCCGCGCTCGATTAGGGCTCAGCCGTGGGGATTTCGCCGAGCTGATCAACGATCGAGCCCGCCGGGACAGCATCAATGTCGCGTGTTCGGAACGCCACGTCGCGCGCTGGGAGCTCGGCGAGGTCCGCAGGCCGAGCAAGTCCTACCGTGCCCTGCTGGCTGTGCTCGGCGCACCCGTTCCCGAGGTCGACTCCGGACTGTCATCCGCAGAACCGAATACCGGGTTGGTTCGTGACGCGGTGTCATGGTCGCCCGAAAGCCCCCGTACCGGTACACGTCCCGGCGCGCACGCGACTTTGCTGGAGGCTCTCGCGACCGCCGTTGTCGGTTCTGCTGACATCCTCACGCCCTGGCTGCCGTCTCTCGATGTTTCCGAGATACAGCCACACAGGGCAACTCGATCTCGATACCGTGCGCAGCGCCACCACGGGATTACGTGAACTCGACCAGCGACACGGTGGCGGCTCGGTCGCCTGCACGGCTGTTGATCTCCTGAAATCGACGACCGCGCTGCTGGCCCAGTACCGCGGGCACACGGCTCTCGCGCACTCACTGCTGGTCGCCACCGCCGACCTGGCCCGTCTGATCGGATGGGCCTACCACGACATCGGTGATCAACATCGCGCCCGCCAATACGCCACCATGGCTTTGGTGTCCGCGCGGCGGGCGGGTGCGGACAGTCTGGTGGCGTCGACGCTCTACGTTCTGGGACGGATCAGCTTGACCGAGCGCGACCCACGCGTTGCCCTGCGAATGTTTCAACTCGGGCAGCTGCCCGCCCAAGACGCCACCGGCGGTGGGGAATCCGCGCGCTTGTATGCCAATGAGGCATGGGCGCATGCCATGATGGGCGACGTCGGCCGGATGCGGACCGCGCTCTCGCGTGCCGAAGAGGAGATGGCGATGGTCGCCGACCCCGTCGACCCGTGGACCCGGGTGTTCTTCACCCCCGGAGAGTTCACCGGTATGCAATCGGTGATCTACAACGAGTACGCCCTGACAGCCCGCGGACAGACCGCTGAACACTACACATCCGAAGCCGTCGACGCCGCCCGAGCCTCGTTGGCCGCGTCCACACCGAGACGGCCGGCCCGCAGCATTCTGTTCGACAACATCACTATCGCCACGGGCACCTTCCGCCTCGGCCAGATCGACGATGCGGTCTCCTTCGCGACAGCTTCGCTGGAGATGACCGGCCAGGTCGACAGCCGGAGAGTCGGCGACCGACTGGGGCAGCTGGTGCACGCCGCGACCCTCGCGTCCTCGCGATCCGATGTCCGGGAAGTTTGCCATGCGAGCCGGCGGACAGTCCGCACCGACCGGAGCGCTCCGCAACCGATGACTCGACACCGCCTCGCGACCGCATAGCAATGTGGGTGCGTATCCTTACCGTCTCAGGTCGATGTCATCCTCGCATAGCGATTCCGACCACATGCCCTGTCGAATGTCATTGTCGCAGAGAATGTTCGGCGATGTAATCGGACCATGACTACCACGACGCCGAGACGTGGCCATCGGGATATGGACAGAGGCCGGTGAACCGGGTGTGTGTTGCAGTGACGCACGCAGTCGTCTCCACCGCGAAGCCTGACAACCGCGCTGTGGCCGACGTGCGGGCACGGACCGCAGAAGGATTACTCGAAGCTCGCCAGCTCCTGCTCGCCGTCGCCGGGAACCTCCAGGGCGGTTCCCCGTTGATCGAGTGGGCGCGCGAGCTGGCGGATCTGCATGCGACCCTGTTCACCGCATCGGTGTCGATCACCCGTCGGCCGGCCGACTTCGATGCCACCACCACCCGCGGCCGAATCAACACCATCATCGGCCTGATCGACGAGTGGTCGGCCTGCCACCTTCCCCGCCCGACCGCGGGCCGCCGCCACACCCATTCCCTCGGCGAGGTGATCAGCCACGTCGCAGACACCTACACGCATGTTCAATGGACACTGCGCCACACCAAGAGCGCTGAACACCAGCACCACGCCGCCCTGCGCTTTGCTCAAGTCCAGGAAGGCTATGCCGATCTGGTCGACGAAATTCGAGCCTTGCGCGTCGCACTACCACTGGGTCGGGGCAACACGCCCGCCCCATAACGGGCGCAACCCGAACCCGCCTGCCGCGCACCCACTTTGGGCTCACAAGCGGCAGCGCGACAGATCATGCCGCAGCTGCACCCAGCACGCTGTCGAGGGCACGTTGGCCGGTGCGGTCGGGAAGCGCGCGGCCTTGGGCGTTGAGCTGGTGCGGGTCGGATCGTGAACCTGTCAGTACCTGGACCGATGCAGAAACCGGACCTTCCCAAGAACTCTCAACGGACGCACACCATCCACCCGCCGGATGACAGCGGACCCGGAAGAGCTCAATAGTGCTCAGCACCAGGCCTTTTCGCAAAACAACCCTTCCCGACGATTCGCAGGAATTCGCGCACCGCTTCGCGGTTTCCCAGCGGAGAGCGTCGCGCGCAACTGTCGACCGCGCGCCGACGTGCGCGGGCACAGGTCGCGTTCAGTACGTCGATCGCGATGCGAGCACGCGGCTGTACGGCGGTGGCGTTGAGGAATCCGGTACGACGCGTTGGCCGCCTCGGCCGACCCGATGAACGCTGATCAGGGTTGAACGTCCGCTGTACTGCCGCCGAGCGGCATGGCGGGCAGTCCGAGTTTGCGATGGTCCCACGAGCGGATCCGCGTCGGCTCGACCCGAACGACGATGCGATTGTGCATCATGGACTCGACCAGCGGACGAGCCTGCTCGGTGTATGGGCCGACGTAGCGGCGGAAGACGTCGATTCCGGCGTTCCAGTACTCCTCGTCCGCGGGGTCTTCGATCAGATGGGCTGTTCCTTCGATCGAAACGCCGCGCAACTGGTCGTAGGTGTCGCCCGCCTCGGCCATGCAGGTGAGGGTCGGGTTGCGGCGCAGGTTGGTCGCCTTCTGCGACTTCGCCTTGGTCTCGAAGTAGATCTTGCCGTCGATGTGCCCGAACCACATCGCTGTCAGGTGCGGTTTCCCCTCGACATCGAGGGTGGCCAAGGTGAGCACCCTGCTGCGGTCGAGGAACTGCGCGATCTCGTCCGCACTCATCTGCACCGCGGCCCGCTGTTTGACTCCCACGTTCACCTCCAGCTCGATCTCTCCGCCGACCCTATCGAGCAACCACGTTCGGCGATCCCGAACGCGATTATTTCGCTGGTCAGTGCAGCTGTGCGGCGATCACCAGGTCGCATGTCGAATCTTGTAGTAGGCGTGGAATTGTCGAAGGTCGCTCCGGTGACCGCCACCGAGCCTCCGAGGAGGACGTGTGAATCCGCTGGGCCACTGGGTGGCATCGTCGTACACCACGCCGGTCAGAACAGTGCCTCCTCTACCTGGGTTCCAGGAAGGCGGTCCGCCTCGACAGCTCGGCCCGTAACTGCAGGAATCGGAATAGTCCTGGTCGGCCGACGACGGCTTCGTAGCGGTCGACGACTTCGTCCACGAAGACGGGGATGTCGGCGGCGGGAATGCGGGCTGTCCAGTCCGCGAACCCGACCGTGCACCATTGGGCGAAGGCCTCGCGTGAGCCGAAATCCCATTCCCGGTCGGTCACGGAGAGCGCGGTGACCTCGAGGTCGGCGATCGCCGCGATCGAGGTCAACGCGCCGGGGTCGACATGCACGTAGGGGCGCGCGAACCCGGCGAACGCTGTCGACCAGCGCGCATCGCCGGTGACTGACATCGCGACGTTCTCGATGCTCGGGCGTGGCCCGTCGCAGACGTACTGCACGAGCACCCGTCCGCTGGGTGCGAGTGCCGCGGCGATGTGCCGGTAGGCGGCCGCCTGGTCGAGCACCCAGTGCAGTGCGTTGAACGAGACAACGAGGTCGAAGTCGCGGGGGAAGGTCATGGTCGTGACATCGCCGACGCCGAAGTCGACGTTCGTGAGCTGGTCGTCGGCCGTGCGGGCGGCCTCGATCATCCGCGGCGACGGGTCGATGCCGAGCACGGAACCACCGGGCACCCGCGCCGCGATCAGGCGAGTCACATAGCCGTCGCCACAACCCACGTCGAGGACGTGCTCGGCACCCGCGAGCGAGACGGACTCCACAGCGTCGGTCGCCATCGTGCGCTGGAGTCCACTGATGTGGGCGTAGCCTGCGCCGTCCCAGTCGGCCATCGGCTATGACCCGCCCTGTGGCGGAACATCCTTCTTGACCGGCGGGGCGTCGTCCGGGGCGAGGTGCGCACCGATCTTGCGGAACAGCGCGTCACCGCCGTTCGAGTAACCGCCCGTAGAGCTGAACGCTTCGGGCAGGTAGGTGACGGCGACCGCGATCGCGATCTTCTTCGACGGCAGGTAGGCGTTCACCGCGGCGCCGCCATAGAACAGTGGGTTCTGGTAGGACCAGTCGCCGGTGAGCCACAGGCCGAGACCATAGGTCTGGAAATCGTCGAGCGGCCGGCAGTTGACGCAACCCGGGACTGCTGTCGACTTACCTCGCAGGTCCGTCGTCGTCATCGCCCGGTACGACTCCTCGGACAGCAATTCGCCGCTGCCGACGGCGACGGCACTTCGCTCCAGGTCGTAGATGTTGCTCGTCTGGATAGCGCCGTGGCTGAGCGTCCACGACGGATTCCAGTAGGTCGATTCCTCGTAGAACGGAACGTCGGGCGCCAATGCGAAGTACTCGCGTCGTTCCGAGGTGAAGGAGTGCAGGACCGGCTCGGGGATGTAGGGCGTGAGGTTCGGCACGGTGTTCTTCAGGTCGAGCGGGCCGAGAACCTTCTCCTGCAGGGCATCCGCGAGCGACTTTCCCGTGACCTTCTCCAGCGCCAACCCGAGGAGCACGTAGTTGGTGTGCGCATAGGCCCAGTTGGTTCCGGGCTCGAACCACAGGGGGTCGTCGATCGCGAGAGCGAGTTGTTCCTGGGTGGTCCACGCCTTGTACGGATCCGCGTAGGCGATCTCCGCGAATTTCGTGTTCCCGAGCACGAAATCGTGATAGCCCGAGGTCATCTGCGCGAGCTGGTGAAGATTCACCCGGTCCGCGTTGGGAATGTCGGGCAGGTATTTCGAGAGCTTGTCGTCGAGGCTCAGTTTCCGCTCGTCGGCCAGGATCAACAGCAAGGTCGACACGTAGGAGATCGCGACTGCACCGTTGCGGAAATGCATCGCGGCGGTGGCGGGCACACCCGTCATGGACTCGCCCCTGGCCGCGGTGACGATCTCTTTCCCGTCGACCGTCACGCGCACGATCACCGACTTCAGGTGCGCCTCCGCCATGTAATCGTCGACGATCTTCATGATGGCCTCGGCTTGCACCGGGTCTTCACTGGTAAACGTCGAGGGCGCGCCCGAGGCCGATCGGGAATCCTGCGCAGTCTCGTTCGATGAACAGGCCGCCGCCAGCAGACCCAGTGTGCAGACGAACACCAGAACGTTCCGAGAAACGGACATTGGTCACCTTCCTGGTTACCGTCCTCCGAAATGTGGATCGACCGAATAGCCGATTCTATGCCCCGGTGACCCCGAAATGACCGCGCAGCACACGGACAGCACCGACGACCCGACGAATCCCTGCAGTGCATTGCAAAGCGTTGCGTCCGGAGGGCGATTCGACCACTACGCACACCAATTGGCCCAGCAGACGTCGTTGGTGGTGGGTTGACGTATGCGGTGGGGGAGGGCCTGACGCGGTCGGTTCCCGTGGTAGGGCCCGTGCCGATACGCTGTCTGACAGTCTCAGCCGAACGCGAACATCGTGGCGTGAGTGCGACATCGGCTGGCAGGGTGAGGCGCATGGAGAATTTGCGGGACGCTGAGCGGCGGCTGCAGGCCGCCCAACTTGCTGGGGATGTGCAGGCGCTGGATCGTCTGCTGGATGACCGGTTGATCTTCACCTTCGGCGCAGACGTCTACACCAAGACCGATGACCTGGAGCTTCACCGCACCCGGACGCAGGTGGTGACGGCCATGGTCGAGGAAGAGCTGAGCGTACTCACCGACGGGCGTGCCGGGGTGACCTGGTTTCTCGGGACCGTCGAGGGGACCGTCAACGGCGAGCCTTTCGGAGCCAGGATGCGTTACACGCGTTCCTGGTTGCACGACGATATGCACGGCTGGCGGATTATCGCAGCACACGCCAGTACGACGGATTGATGGTCCTGTCGCCCGAATTCGACATGTATGTAAGAGGGCGTCTGAAAACGCCATCCGGCGTCCCGCCGCCTGAGCCTCCGCCAACGATGGTGTAGATGCAGCCTAGGTGTACTGACCACGGACGTTGGTGACGGCGTGGCGAGTTGAACATGGCGAAGACCTCCGAGTGAACTGCGAGCTGTCTATGAACGCATTCACCAATCGGAGGTCTTCGTGTCCCACCGTAATGCGCCGTTGTCGGAGTTGGGCCGGGCAACTGCACCGCACTCGCACCGCCGGCAACGGCTCGACCGCAACAGCCACGTCGGCTCCAGCTACCTACACAACGCCGTCGACGACCATTCCAGCCTCGCCGCCTACAGTGAAATCCTGGGCGACGAACGCAAGGAAACAGCGGTCGCGTTCTGGCAGCGCGCCCGAAATTATTTTGCAGACAACGGAATTGCATCGCTATCGCCGCCGCGCCATGCAATCGCAAAGCGGTTGTTCTGCAAGCTCGCCGCGGCCAGCGGACCGGTGTTGACCGGATGCTCATCGTCAACTCTGACTTCGCCACGTAACTGAAGATCAGGTGCGAAGAACGCTGCCCGGACGCCTTCATCGAGGCGGGAGCTGACTTTGACACTTGGGCCGGCGGCGATGCCGCTTCCAAACCGTATGCCACGGACCGAATTTCGGCAGGTCTCGTTACGGCATCCCGGTCCGCAACCGGAACAGCTTTACTACCAGGTGATCATGTCCCACGATCCTCCCGCTCTCAGCTGGGCGGGACACGAGTAGGGCACTACCTCAAATCTCCGCAACCTGTCGCCTGCGTCCGGGATGCCGGGTCATGAGGTTCCAGCCGTCACGATTGCGTAGCGGTGTGCAGGACCGTGGTCCTGCGGGGCATAGAGTGCAATATCGTTGTGTTTTCCGTGGCCGAACGAGGTACGGGGGCGGTGCGATATGGACGATGGACGTCGCGCGTCTGGCGACATCAGCTCGATCGAACGGGTCGACCCACTGGTACCGACAGACGGCGGGCCGATCGTGACTGCAGGCAACGTCGAACACATTGCCTCGGTGCTGGCTGACCCCGCTCAGGCCTGGCGGTCCGAGCCGGTCAGCCGCAAGCTGGCGGCAGCGAATCTTCGCGGCATCGACATCCCGGACAACGCCGATCACGTGGTGATCGACGGCGAGCTCGAGCAGGCGATGGGCAATGACGACATGGTGCCCGGCTTGTGGCTCAAGCGGGCAGCCGCGGCCGCGGATTCCGTCGCGCTGATCAAGACACCCCGCGGGCCGGCGACCGGCTTCCTGGTGTCGGACGAGCTGCTGCTCACCAACTGGCACGTGTTCCCGACGTTGGAATCGGCACAAGATCCTCGGGTCCGCGCGGTCTTCCGATTCGAGGAGAACGAAGCCGGCCAGATCCGCTCCTCGGTGAGCTTGACGTTGGACCCGGACCGGTTATTCGTCACCGGAGACCGGGAACTCGACTTCGCGCTGGTGGCAGTGTCCGCACTACCCAACGGAAAAGCGGCGGCGTCCAGATTCGGCCGGATCCGATTGAACCCGGCCATCGGGAAGATCCTCCAGGGCCAACCTCTCAACATCGTCCAACATCCGGGCGGGAATTCGCGCAAATTGGCGTTCCGGCAGAACCTGTTGCTGAAGGTGGACCCGACACGGCTGATCTATCAAACCGACACAATGCCAGGGTCGTCGGGTTCACCGGTGTTCAACGACGAGTGGGAGCTGGTCGGGCTGCACTATCGAGCCGAACAGGCACAGGACTCTCAGGGCAGGCAGCTCGACGTCAACGGCAACCTCGTCACACGACAGACACCCGATCACCTGCGCCACTGGATTGCCAACGCGGGCATACGTGTATCGAGCATCGTCGCTCGCCTGGAAACGCTGAACCTGTCGACAGACCAGGCCGCACTGCTCACCAAGGTTCTGCAACAAGACTAGGAGCAGGTTCATGTCGACAACGCTGCTGTTCATCCATGGTCGCAGCCAGGAGAGTGACGACGAGGTCGCTCGCGATCCTGACCGGCTCGCGGCCTACGTGCTGAGTATGAAGCGGAAATGGGTCGGGGGACTGGCCAAGGGATTGATCGCGGCTGGACGTGGCCTGGTCGACGAATCGCACGTGGTGTTTCCGTTCTACGGCAATGTCTTCGCTGACGCCATCAAGGATTTCGAGGCCGGTGGTGGCCGGCGGCCGGAGCTCGAAATGCTCGACACGGCTGCCGACGCCGACGAGGCGAAGCTGGTGCAAACGAAGGTGGCTCTGCTTCTGGATGCCGCGGGTGCGATCAACTATGACCCGGTCAAGGAACTCGGCTACACCGATCCCGGGGTCGGGCTCACCGAACGCGACGTGGCGCAGGAGCTCGGGTTCGGAGATGCGCTCAAGCTGCCGGTCGTGCGTGGCGCTCTGCAATTCCTGAGTCGCAAGACCGGGGCGCCCGCTCTGATCATCGAACGCTTCCTCGACGATGTCGCCTACTACCTGGAAATGGCGGAGATGCGAGAGCAGGTCCTCGCCCTCATCGAGCGGGACCTGCGGGCGAAAGTGGGGTCCGGCGGTGATGTCGTGATCGTCGGGCACAGTCTGGGCAGCATCGTCGCCTACGATCTGCTCACCCGGCTCCCGGCGACGTACAAGGTCAGGCAGTTGGTGACCGCCGGCAGCCCGTTGGGGTTCCCGATTGTGCAGAAGAACCTCCTTGGCAAGGTCGCTGGGCGGCGACCCGGTGTCCCGGCGAACGTCCCGACGCGCTCAGCTGCGTGGCTGAACGCCTACGACGTGCTGGACATCGTTGCCCTCGTCCACCCGTTGGCGGGAGCATTCGACGAGTCCTTCGCCGGGCAACTTGCCGATGAACGGACCCACAACCCGACTGGCCCCCATGCGATCGAAGATTATCTCGCCGACCCGGACGTCGCGGTGCCGATCTCACGCGCGATGGAAGGGTGACTCTCCCCGTTGGCCATAATGGATGTCCCGTAAGTCTGAATTTAGCGGCGGCTGCATCAGGGTTGAGCCAATCGTTGTGTTCCCAGGGCGTCATTCCGCCGAGCCGCCGCACATGAGGTCCAACCCGGATGCCTCGCGAACCTGTCGGAGGTCGACGTAATCAGCCGGCCCGACACCTCGACCGCAGACATGTGTCGGCAGCGGCTCTCAGTAGTCGATAATAGGTGCGTAGCCAGCACATTCGGGTGTGCGGGACGGCATCACAGGAGCGGAGTGTGGCATCCATGCAACAGGCTTCCGGTCGCGTATTCCTCAGCTATCGGCGCGAGGACACCCAAGGCACCGCCCGCCACCTTCGCGAACGCCTCGTTGACCGACTCGGTGCCGATCGGGTGTTCATGGACATCGACTCGATCGAGATAGGAGTCGACTTCACGAAGGCGATCGTCGACGCCGTCAGCGTCAGCGACGTATTCCTCGCGCTGATCGGGCGGCGCTGGGTGTCGGTCGTGGACGAGCAGGGCCAACGCCGCCTGGACAGATCTGGTGACTTCGTCGTATTGGAGATCGCGACGGCGCTGGCACGCGGCATCCGCGTGATCCCGGTGCTCGTGGACGGCGCCGACATGCCGCGCAGCTCGGAACTCCCGCCGTCCATCGAGTCCCTGGCCGTGCGCAACGCCATCCGCCTATCGCACGAGTCCTTTCGTTCAGACGTGAACAGGCTGCTCGACCGCTTGACGATGCTGCTGGACGGGAGCGCGACGCCGGCCGAACGTGTCCCTCCGCCACCGTTGGCCCCCGAGCATCCGACCCGGGGCCGAGTCCCCAACGCCTTCCGCGACCGCGCCGACGATGTGAGTCGAGCCGACACGTCCTCCGTCGAACCCCATCAAAGGCAGGTAACCCAACCATCCGCACGGCCGGCGCGAACGCCCGAATTCGTTCGTGCCGCGTCGTTCGAACCGGTTCACCTGAGCGAGCCGCGACGCCGACGGTCGCGGTTGTTGGTGATTGCAGCGCTCCTCGCATCTGCCGCCGTCGTCGGTGGCGTTGTACTCGTGAGATTCGTGGCTGAGGGTGGGGGCGGCCAGGCGAACAGTGCGTGCGGCGCACTGAATGCCGATTTCACGAACGGGTCGGAGTATCCGCAATTCGCAACCGCTCACATGCCGACGGAACCGGAGTACACACGGGACGGCCTTGTCGTTGTGGGTGCTCCTGGTTCGGATGTGCGAACCGATTTTCAAGGCTCGGTGACGGCTGCGTTCGTAAGCATTCCCGTGCGGGGCGATTTCGCGTTGGAGACCAGTGTGACCGTAGATCCGACGAAAAGTTACCAAGCCGCCGGATTGCTGATCATGGTCGATCAGCTCAACTATGTTCGTCTCGAACGCGGCCACGGCTCGTTCGACGCGATCGCCTTCGAGTTCTCCACCAACGGCGAACACGTCAAGCTGACGACTCCCTTTGCGAATGAGCCGGATTCCGGTGCGGTGATACGGACGTCGGCAGATGCGGTCGATCTACGTCTACAACGAAACGGTTCGGCGGTCACAGGGGAGTGGCGAGCCACCGGTGCACGGCAATGGGAAGCGTTACCGGGGTCGGCTCAGCTCGCCGGCGAGGCGACGGCCGGAATGTCCGTGCTCAACACACCGATACCCGGCAGTCCGCTGTCTGCCGTGTTCCGCGAGTTGTCCGTCGTGTGTGCGGAGTGACGGTCGGCTTCGCGCGCACGGATGCGGTGTGACATGCCGGTTGGCAACATTCTCGGTGCCCTCAATTCTGCCCTGCTGATTCCGCCTGCCGCGAAAGCTGGACCGATTGTTGAAGCCGAGGCGCATAGTCGGGGTTCGAAGGGCACAACATTCGCCAGCCCGGGCCGGGCCACAGGATCTAGAATGGTTGCGCAGCAAGCGATCTGAGTTGCTGCGGGAAGTCGATCAGCAGCACCGCCGTCTCGAACCGTGATTCGAGGTTGACAGTGCCCCGAGGCGGCGTGCCGATAACGTCCCTGGTGACTGCGGCGGCCCGGCCACGGGGGGATTTGTGCGCAGCGGCGGCGCCGGCTCCAGTGGCAGCGCCGCGACCATGGGTGTAACTCGCCGGATCACGACAGCATTGTCGCGGTCGCGGTAGAGAATGCGGGTGAACGGCATGGGTGCCATCGCGCCGACCCCGGGGATCGAGATCGTCGAGCGCGTTCGGGTGGTCGCGGTCGGTTCCGGCTAGCTCGGTCGGCGGGTTTCGATACCGGGGGAGGCGATGGATACGCGGTCTAGACAAGGCAGCCCGTCAGCGGTGCAATAGACATGACTCGACTCACTCCTCATCGTCATCCGGCCGAACCTGGCTCAGCGATGGCATGTGCGAGCTGCCGAGTCCGTCGACCAGGTCCGGCACCGGATCGGCGGTTGGCAGACCTTGCGCGGCGCTGGACGGCACCGCGACGGCCCTCATGGCATGCATCTCCACGCGCGCCTCCGGACCGACCGACACCATGCCGACCTCGCGCAAAACCGCAGGTCATCTAGGCGATTTGGTTTCCGACAGCGCGTCGGATAATCTTTTGGCACACCAGCAAGTCCGGGTGGCGGAATGGCAGACGCGCTAGCTTGAGGTGCTAGTGCCCGTATTAGGGCGTGGGGGTTCAAGTCCCCCTCCGGACACCAGTGCTATCCCCAACAAGGGATGCCGTAATAGTAGTTTGACGCTCCAGGTGCGCATAGCGGACCTGGAGCTCTATCGCGTTGTAGAGCTCTTGCTTGTGTTCAGGGTTGCCACCCGCGAGGATCAAGCGGACGTCTCCCAGTGATCCGATGAGCTGGCGGAACTCCGTCTCGGTGAACTTTTCCTCCTTGGGTAGATTGTTCAGTTCGACCTGTGCGGCGGCTTTGTCTGCTTGGGCCGAGTTCAGTGCGTCGACGACGGCTTGTGGGTCGACGCCGGCCTCGATCGCGGCGAGGTGGCGTCCGATACGGGTTTGAGCCTGCTCGATGCGCCCCCGCAGGGCGGCTCGGCGTGTATCGGTTCCGCGGTCTTCCTGCGCGTCGACTAGCGCGGCGATGGTGCGGTCGAGATATTCGGGATGAAATAGCGTGGACAGCCAATCATCGATCGGTTCGATGATGTCGGCTTCGCGGAGGTTGACTGTCGGCGGGTGGGCGGCCTGGACGGAGCTGCCGGGTGCGAGTGTGCGTGCGCGGCACCGGTAGTAGATCGAGTTCCGCAGCATTTCGCCCTGCATTTTCCGGTTGCAGATCTCGCAGTGGATCCTGCCCCGGTAGAGGTAGGTGTTGGCGGTGTTGATCGGCCTGGTTCGCTCGAGGTGGGCACGGGAGCGATTGCTGACCCCGGAGCGTTGTTTGCGGAGCAGGGTTGCTTGGGTGAACGTATGGACGGAGATGATCGCGGGGTGGGCGGGTCGCCGCGAGCGGACGACGCGGTGTGCGGGTGAGCGTTTGAACCTCACGATGTGCCCCGCCGCGACGTCGTCGGGGTCCAAAAGAACTTCGTGTTTGGTCCAACGTCCGAAGAACGCGTAGCCGGTGTAGCGGGGGTTCTGCAGGATCGCGGCCACGGTGGAGGCTTGCCAGCCGTCGCCGGAACGATGCCTGTTCTGTTCTGGTCGATGCGCCGACGGGCACGGAATGTTGTCGCGGTTGAGTTCGGTGGCGATGGCCTTGTCGCCGCGACCATCGAGGTAGGCGCGGAAGATGCGCTGCACGACTGGCGCCGCAGCCGCGTCGATCGACAATATCCGAAGCTTTAAATTGTCCGCGGCCCGATTTGGATTCGGATGCGGCGGTCCATCGACGACGAGGTAACCGTAGGGCGGGCGTCCGCCTTCGTGGCGGCCTTCGTTGAGGACTTGGGCGTCCATGCTGGCGCGGGTGCGTTGCTGAATGTGCTGTCGTTCGGACTCGCTGAGCCCGCCCAGCATGTTCATCATCATCGAGTGGGTGACGTTGTCGGGGTCGTAGCGTCCACCGAGTTCGGGAACCCAGATCGAGACGCCGTAGGCGTGGATGCGGGGAGCGACGAGGCTGAACTGGTTACCGAACCAGCAGCGGGTGCCTTCGCCGACAACGACGCCGGCCCATCCGCGGTCCGGGTTACGGAGGTCTTCGAGCAGTCGGGCCGCGTGGGTGCGGCGATGCCAAGGGACCGAGCGTGATTGTCCGACATCGAAGTAGCTGGTGACGATCGTGCCGTCGATGAACTTCTCGGCGTTGCCGAGCTGCCACTGATACGAGGTTTCAGGGTCTTGGTTGTCTTCGGTGGAGCAACGTCCGTAGAAGGCCAGATCTTCGCGGCTCGTGTCGAAAGTGCTGGCCTTCTCCAAACCGAGGAGATCGTCGAGGACGGCCCATTCGGTCTGATCGGAGGACATCAGGACTCCTTGCTGTCGGGTGCTTCGGGCGATTGGCCAGTTTGTGAGTGGTGAAGGAGCAGGCGCAGCAGCGCCAGCGCGGCCGACCTGTTGAGCTCCGGTGGCGCGCTCGGGCAGATGATTTTTGCCTTGGAGGGATCGTCGGGACGATGGTGCCGGGCCACGTGTTCATCCGGCATACCGAGACGTCTCTGTCAGTGGCGTGTCGGGATGGCTATTGCTGAGCGCGAGTCGAATCCGGCGCCTCATCCATCTGAACGGCTCGATGTGATGGAGCGTGTGAACCACGCCAGGCGACGGGAAAGTCGAGGATGGACGGAGGAGCTGCACAGCAGTCACGGGTCACCTAACTTGCTAGGTTCCCGGTCAGCGGCTCTTCCGATATCGAGTGTAGCTGCGTTTGCAGGATCCTCGCCACGTCGCGCTTGGCCCGAACCCCGTTGCGACTGTACGTCTGTGGCTGTCGCGCAAGGCTTGGGCGCATCCGGCGACCTCTACCGATGTACGGCGTCAGGCGAAACTGTTCACGGGTCGGAAACACACGCGGAGCCACCAGAACTGACCGATTCCCAGGTTTGCTTCGTTGCTACTAGACTCTGAAATGCCAACCATTAGCTTGCATCAAGCCTGTGCGCGGCCGATTACCCAATCGCGAACGCCCCGAACTCGTCCCCTTACGAGCCCGGGGCGTTTGGCATTTTGGCTGTTGAGCGAGGTCGGGTCATCGGTGATCGATCGGAGAGCCTACCTGGGGTGTCAGCGAGACCCCTGAGCGCCGATAAGTACTCCTTACCGGTGGTCAGCGTGTCGATTGGTCAACGGGGTCCCGGCCGCATTGGGGCTTCGCCGAGGCCGCGCCGGGTGCGTTCTGAGACGACTCCTCACTAACGGAGGAACCGGTGGGCGTACTGATTGCGTCCGGAGGGGGTATCGACCAGTGCACCAACCTTCTACAACCCAGGAGCGTGCTGCTCATCGGCAAATAGCGGTGTGATTTGTGTAGCGGATGCCCGAAGCGCCGTAGCCACGGGCGGTGTTGCCCCATCATTGTGGTGTTTGCGGTTTGCGGCGGCGATTGCACAACCGAGGGAATGCACGGAAGTCGTCGCTGCGATGCAGCCTGTCGCCCAGGTCACCGTGGCATTCGCGATCGCTGCGGTCGGTCGGAAAGTATGCCCTGTTCAACATTGTCTTTGGGGCAGAGCACATTATTCGGGCATTGAAGCCACTGATTGACATGGGGATTATCGTGTTCGAAAGCGGTGGGCGACCGATACGGTGGGCGTCGATCCCGCGCGTCGCGTAGATGCTTGCACCATGGTGGCGACGACTTCACCTTCCGGGCAGCAGCGATCTCACTGGCAACGAACCGGGCTCGCGCGATTGGCTGGCCGACTGGTGACGAACCGACCGCTCGCTTCAACGGTCGGCCTCGTGCATGTAGGCGGCAAGTTCGGTGCGCGAGCGGGTTCCGAGCTTGGCGTAGACGCGGGTCAGATGATATTGGATTGTCTTGACCGACAGAAACAATTCCTCGGCGGCTTGTCGATTTGTTCGTCCCGCCGAGACCAGAGTCGCGACCGCGCGTTCCTGCTCGGTGAGTTCGAAGAACGGGTCGCGGCTACGCGTTGTATTGACGCCGGCCGCCTTGAGTTCGCGGTCGCAGCGTTGCACCAGAACCTGCGCGCCCAGGGTGGCGAACAGCTCACGGGCCGAACGCATCACGGTGTCGGCGTCACGACGTTTGCCGGCGCGTCGGAGTACCTGTCCGTAGGCGAATTCGATCCGGGCGCGCTCGAACGGCAGTGGGAGGTCCTCCACAGCCTGCAGCGCCGATTCGAAAGCGGGGCGGGCCGCGTCGATGCCGTCGGTAGCAGCGATGATGCGCCCGCGGACCGCGCCGAACCGCGCGAGCGAAGAGCGGTGGTCGATCACGGCGGCGCTGTGCTCGTAGCCGGCGAGGAAAGTGTCCGCCTCGCCGACGCGGCCGGTCAGAACCAACCCGGTGGCGTAGAGGTCTGCCCACGGCCACAGCCCGGCCAGATCGCTGTCGGGCGCGATTCGCGCCACTCCGCCGAGGGCACGTACGACGCCTTGGTAGTCGGCGCGCGATTCGGCGTATTGAGCTTGCGCTAGGCCGGCGGGAATTCGCATCGCCATGTACTCGGGGGAGTCGGCGCGCCCGAGACGAAGATGCGCGTGCGCGCTGTCGTCTTCGCCTCGCAGAGAACAGATCTGGGCGCCGGTCCAGTGGATCAACGGACGGATCAGGTGGATACCGGACTCCTCGGCGTCGAGGGCGGCATGCTCGACAGTACGCAGCGCCTCGTCCCACTCGCCGACCGCGAATTGGGCGCGCGCCAGCCATGCTTGGGCCCAGAGGGAAATGCGAGCCGAACCGAAGCGGAACGCGGTGGGCACCGCGTTGGCCAGCAGCAGGCGGGCGTCGTCGTAGTCGTCCATTGCCAGTGCCAGCCAGCCTTTGGCCATTCTGAAACGCTGGGACTGGGCACCGGAGACCGACTCGACCAGATCGGTGTCGTAGGTGCGCAAGGCCGTGGCGATGTCCCCGGTCATAGCGTGGCCCAGCCCGTTGATGGCGGCCGCTTCGATAGCTTCGGGCATGCTCCCGGTGGTGATCCGGGCTACTTGGCCCGCCCAGTGCAGAAGGCGGTGACCGTCCCAGCGAGCGAGGGCGTCGAGCACATGTCGCTGACCGATCGAGGCAGCGACCGGGCCCGCTGGGTCGTCGCCGAGTTCGCGCCAGCCGCGGGTCAGCAACAATTGCGCTTCGGCGGCGCGGCCGCGCATCACGGCCAGATGCCCGAGGACCGAATCGCGAAGGGCGCCGTCACCGAAGCTTTCGATCTCGGGAACGAGCGCTTCGGCGCGCGGGATCGACCCGGCGCCGATCAGCGCGTCGACACCGCGGATCAATCGGTTCTCCCGCTCCCGTGGGGTCGAGGAAATGTGGCTGGCAGCGATGAGGGCGTCCGCACACGCCCCCCATTCGCCGTTGTTGGCACGGGTGGCCGCATAGATGTCGAGTCGAGTGGCCAGGGCAGGGTTGGCCGTGGGTTCGGCGGCGACCAGGTGCGCGAGGCGTACGCCTTCATCGTCAGCCGACGCGGCCGCGCGCCGGTGCAATTCCCGCAGTCGCAGGGCTGGAAGGCAATTCAGTACGGCCGCGCGAACCACGGGGTCCGGGAAGGCGACCACGGACAGCGGGCGGGTCTGATCGAGACGGATCAACCCGGTCGCACGGGCGGCGTCGAGAGCGGCGACCGGGTCGGTGACACCGGCCAGCGCGGCGGCTTCACCGAGTCCGCTGCTGGTGGACAGTACTGCCGCGGCTTCGAGTAGCCGGCGTCCGGAGTCGGTTGCCGAACCCAGTGCTGCGGCCGCGGCGGCGTATTCGGCTCTGGGGACAGGGAGTAGGGGTGTCCAGCGACTCCATATCTGTGGATCGCTCTCGCGCAGTAGGCGCACCAGGTGGGCCGGATTACCGCCGGTGTGTGCGGCCAGGCGCGCGGTCGACACGGCGCCGAGTCGAACGCCGGCGACCTCGACGGCGAGGACAGCGACATGGGCTGGTGTCAGTGGCCTGAGCCAGATCCGTTCGCGACGGCAGTCGTCGAGCAGTGCGAGCGTTTCGGCGTCGCCTGGCTCGGCGGTGTCGGGATCGACGGCGAGGACCACGAGCATGCCTTCGACGGCGCGGTCGAGTGCCCCGGTGAGCGCCCGCATCGACTCACGGTCGATGTTGTGTGCGTCGTCCACGAGCACCAGAACCGGACCCCCGGTGATCGCGGCGTCGGAAACTCGGTCGAGCACCGTTTGCCAGCCAGGTTCGGCGACGTCCGCTTTGGTCAGCTGTTCCACCACCGCGTGGGGTGTGTTCCGTTCCCAATGATGGGCCCGCGCGCACAGGGCAGGCAGGCCGATGTGCTCGGCCCGGAACTGTTCGAGCAGCGCGGTCTTGCCCAATCCCCGGTTGCCGTCGACGACCAGCGACAGCGCGGCGCCGGCCTGTGCCCGCGCCACCGCGTCCCGAAGTGCGATGAACGCGCGGTCGCGTCCGAGCAGGGTCGTCATGGGTTCACGCTAGTCCGAGCACGGCTCGAGAAGAACGCGCGCGCAAGGCAGTGGTCGATGGCGTGGAGAACGCCAGGAAGAGGAGTCGTGCATCGGTTACCACCAAGCTAGAAGGGGTTAAACGGAGGAGGAAGACGGTCAGCCGAGGTCGCCACCGGCGACAGGAAGGATGGTGCCGGTGATGTAACCGGCTTCGTCGGAGGCCAGGAAACAGATCGCGGCGGCCTGCTCGTCGAGCGTGCCGTAGCGGTGAAGCAGGCTCGACGAGGTGGTCTGGGAGACCACCTCGTCGTACCAGCCCGCTTCACGGTCGTCTGCTGGAGCGGGGCCGCGGGCGATACGCCGGGGTGGTGCCTCGGTGCCGCCAGGAGCGGTGGCAGCCACTCGAATCCCATACTGTGCGACTTCCATGGCCAGCGCCGTGGTGATCGCACCGACCCCGCCTTTGGCCGCCGCGTAGGGCACGCGGTTGATTCCGCGGGTCGCCACCGAGGAGACGTTCACGATCACCCCGGAACGCTGTTCGATCAGATGCGGCAGTACCGCGTGGCACATCCACAGCGTCGGGAACAGCGAGCGCCGGATCTCGGCCTCGATGCGGTCGGCGGTGTAGTGCTGGAACGGCCGCGCCCAGATGGTGCCGCCCACGTTGTTGATCAGGACATCGATGCGCCCGAACCGATCCAGGGCGGCCGACACCGCGGCCGCGGCGCCTTCGGCCGTCTCGAGGTCGGTGAGTACAGCCAGCGCGCGGCCGCCGCCGGTCTCGATCTCGGCTGCTTCGTCGCGAGCGAGCGGGGAGCGGTCCACGAGCACGACCGCACCGCCCTCCGCCGCGACGCGCCGCGCGACAGTCCGGCCGATGCCCTGGGCAGATCCGGTGACCATCACGATCCGGTCGGCGAATCGGCCGGCGGTGAGCATGCTCACGAGGCGACTCCGGCCAGCGCGGAATTCAGGGCGCCCGAGGTCGCGAACTTCTCGAAGAAGAAGTTGGCCGGGGTGATTGCGTGGTCGGTGAGCCAGGTTCGCGCCGATTCGACCATCGGTGGGGGTCCGCACAGATAGATATCGACTTCGCCCGCGTGCAGGTGCTCGTCGGTGATCAGGTCGGTGACGTGGCCGCGTCGCCGCGCGCTCGTCCCGGTGCCGGAAACGCATACCTCGTAGCCGAAGTCGGATAATTCGGCGGCGAATCCGTCGAGTCGGTCGAGCTCGATGAGGTCAGCGTCATTGCTCGCCCCATAGAGTAGCCGGACTGGATACACGACACCGTCGGCGCGCATCTGCTCCAGGATCGACAGGATCGGGGCCAGTCCGGTACCTCCTGCGACCAGCAGCACCGGGCGGGTGACCGCACGCAGGAAGAAGCTGCCACGCGGGCCGGTGAAAGTGAGCTCGTCGCCCGGGCGAGCCCGCTCGCGCAGGTAGTCGGTCATGGCACCGGCGTCGCGGAGCCGCACCAAGAACGACACCGTGGTCGCCTCGGGAGCGTTGCTGAACGAATACGAACGGGTGGCATCGGTGCCCGGCACGGTGAGGTTGACATATTGGCCGGGCAGGAAGATCAGATCCGCGCGGTTACCGACCTCGATGGTGAGACCCGCTGTGGTGCCGGAGAACCGCTGAATATCCACCACCTTTCCGGTGAACGTCGCGGCGGCGGTCTTGGCGAGGTCTGAGGTGCCCGCGATCCGCAGCACCAGGTCTGATCGCGGGGTCATCT
The DNA here is from genome assembly GCF_042719655.1 of Nocardia sp. NPDC058518. Classification (NCBI taxonomy): domain Bacteria; kingdom Bacillati; phylum Actinomycetota; class Actinomycetes; order Mycobacteriales; family Nocardiaceae; genus Nocardia; species Nocardia sp. NPDC058518. The sequence continues at coordinate 868,546 of NZ_JBHXNJ010000001.1, read as the reverse complement.
GACAGGGCAGACAGAAGCCGGCATCGGCCTCGTTGTCGGTGAGGGCTTCCTCGATGTAGTCGCCGCCGTCGTAGCGGCCGGAGTCGCAGAACGCTTTGCACGTCCCGCAGGCGCCGTCACGGCAATCCAGGGGAATGTTCACCCGCGCGCGATAGGCCGCGTCGGCGACGACCTCGTCGGCGGCACAGGTGACGAAGCGGGTGATCCCGTCCTCGAAACTCAGGGCAACGCGATAACTCATCTGTGCCTCCTCACACGTGATAGATGTCGACGACGTGGTGGATGTAGTCGTTCTTGAGCACCACTTTCTTGCGCCGGATCAGCGGCTGCGGACCGGCGAAATCGACGGTGTAGTAGGAGGTTCCGAAGTAGGTGTCGAGATTGGTGTAGCGGAAGTAGAGGGTGAACCAGTTGAAGCGCACATCGATCTCGGCGTCGCGGCGTTCCAGCAATTCCACGTTGGTGATGTTGTGTCCGGTGCGCGGCTCGGGCAGGCTGGTGGCGCTGGATCGGTCGGTTTTGATCCGGAACACCCGATCCTCGATGCCGCCGCGATTGGGGTAGTAGATCAGCGAGATCTCGGTCAGCGGATCAGCGGTGAGGTCACCGTCATCGGCCCAGGCCGGCATCCAGAATTCGGCGTCGGGGTGATAGCACTGAATCCACTCGTCGAAAGCGCGGTCGTCGAGCAGACGAGCCTCTCGGAAAAGGAACTGCTCCACTGCTTCTCGGGTGATCGTGGTCGGAATGACGGCAGTCATCGAGTGAGCTCCTGACCGCGGGCGCCGGTGATGGTCCCGGCTGAGCCGCCGATTCCGTGATCCAGCGCGCGACGCAGGGCACGGACCCAATAGCCGTGCTGGATCGGATACAACCCTTCGTCTTCGACCTTGACGCCGCTCGAAACCGGGTTGATCCCGATGCGGCGGGCGTCCTCGTCCGGGCCATCGAGCTGATGGGTGACGCCGCGGCTGAGGTCGTTGTACGGAGCGCTGCGAGCGAGGTAGGTCTTCTGGCACGACCGGAACTCCTCGAGGTCGTCCGGGGTGGCCATGCCGGTGGCGTTGAAGAAGTCCTCGTACTGCCGGATGCGATGCGCGCGTGCCGTCGCACTCTCGCCCTTGGGCGCGATGCAGTAGATGGTGACTTCGGTCTTGTCCACCGAGACCGGCCGGAAATGCCTGATCTGAGAACCGAACTGATCCATGAGGTAGACGTTCGGGTAGAGGCACAAGTTGCGGGAGACCCCGATCATCCAATCGGCGCGGTCCTGGCCGAACTGGTCGATCAGCTCGTCGCGCCGCTCGGACAGTGGCCGGTTGGCCGGATCGGCCCACTTGGTCCACAGCAGCAGGTGGCCGTGGTCGAACGAGTAGTAGCCACCCTTCTGTTTGGACCATGTGCCCGCGTCCATCGCCTTGGTCGTGTTCGTGGACTCGCCACTGGTCCGCCTCGCCGTGGTGGCGGCGTAGTTCCAATGGGTGGCCGAGACGTGGTAGCCGTCGGCGCCGTTCTCTGCCTGCAGCTTCCAGTTGCCGTCGTAGGTGTAGGTGGACGCACCGCGGAGCACTTCCAGACCGTCGGGGGATTGGTCGACGATCATGTCGATGATGGCCGTCGTCTCCCCGAGATGCTCGGTGAGCGGTACGACGTCGGGGTTGAGGCTGCCGAACAGGAAACCGCGGTAGTTTTCGAAATGAGCCACCCGGGTCAGATCGTGCGAGCCGTCGGTGTTGAACTGCTCGGGATACCCGGCCTCGCGAGGATCCTTGACCTTCAACAGTTTTCCGTTGTTGCTGAAGGTCCATCCGTGAAACGGGCAGGTGAACGTGGTTCGGTTGTCGGTCTTGCGGCGGCACAGCATCGCGCCCCGATGGCTGCACGCGTTGATCAGCGCGTGCAGCTCGCCGGTCTTGTCGCGCGAGATCACCACCGGCTGGCGGCCGATGTAGGTGGTGAAATAGTCGCCCACGTTCGGGATCTGCGATTCGTGGGCCAGATAGACCCAGTTGCCTTCGAAGAGGACGGCCATCTCCAGCTCGAAGAGCTCGGGGTCGGTGAACACCTCACGTCGCATCTGGTAGCGGCCGGTGGCCGGGTCCTCGATGAGCGCGCCGTCGAGCTTGCCGCGCAATCTGTCGGCAAGACTGTCGGCGCGTGGGGGCCGGTCGAGTATCTCGGTCATGAATCCTCCGGTGGCGTGCGTGTTCTACCGCATTACGATGGCAGTTTGTGTCCACCGTCACACCGGGGTAATGCCTAGTGCTGACCTAGGCCCCCACGTCAGATGTTCGGGCTGTGACCGAGCTCGGTGCTGAGCCGATCGGCGTGCGCGCACAGCGTGGGCGCGACCTCGGCCCGGAATCGTGCCGGAGTGGAACGCCCCGTGGATGTGGAGGAGGCCAGCACGCCGACAACGGCCCCGGAGTTGTCGCGAACTGGTGCGGCCATGGAGATGAGGCCGTCCTCGAGTTCGCCGTAGGCGAGGGCGAATCCCTGCTCGCGCACGGTGGCCAGTTCGGTCCGCAGCGCGGCCGGATCGGTCATGGTCCGGGGGGTGAGTGGAGTCAGGGGGACGGTGTCCAGTGCCTCGGCGATGGTCGATTCGGGCTGCCAGGCCAGCAGCGCGCGCCCCATCGACGTGGCGTAGGCCGGAACTCGGGTCCCTACCGCGACATTGATGCTCATGATCCTGCGCACGGGAACTCGCGCGGCGTAGATGACCCACCCGTCGTCGAGGACGCCCAACGATGCCGACTCCCTGGTGCGTTCGGCGATCCGAACAAGGTGCGGCATCGCCGCCTGGACCAGCGATGTTGCGGCGGAGTAGTGCTCGCCGAGCGTGAGCACCCGAGCTGTGAGGCACCAGCGGCCGGCAGCGTCGGTGACGAAGCCCAGTTCGCGCAGCGTGAGAAGAATGCGTCGCACAGCGGGACGGGAGAGTTCGGTGGCGTCGGCCAGCTGGGCCAGGGTCGGATTCGGCCGGTCGGCGTCGAAGGCGCGAAGGACCGCGAAGGCGCGGTCGATGCTGCGGACGTAGTCGCGCTCGTTGATGTTCATGCACCCACCTGGGTCGGGACTGGGCATTTCGCCGGGTCGAGGTGATTGACAATGGTTTGTGACGCCCCGCACAGTTGTCTTTGTACGCAGAGCGAGCGGTTTGTACGCATAGCGTACACAGGCTTCGCGGCATGCACGGAACTCCCAGCCCCAATTCCCTTCAGGAGAACCCACTATGACCACTGTCGAGCAGCCCACCGCTGCCGGTTCCGGCGCTGCTGCTACCGCGAATTTCTCCGGCACCCGCGTCAGCGCCGACACCTCCCCGCAGCGCCTGGCCGCCATCGCCGCCGACGTCTTGCGGTCCTTCGCCCGGATCATCGACGAACACGCGATCACCTACGCCGAGTACCGCGTGCTCAAACAGTGGCTCATCGACGTCGGTCAGTACGGCGAATGGCCGCTGTGGCTCGACGTCTTCGTCGAGCACGACATCGAAGAAGTCGCCTACCGTGGGCAGAGCGGCACCAAGGGCAGTATCGAGGGCCCGTACTACGTCCCCGACACCACGCGTCTGCCTGCCACCTGCACCTTGCCGATGCGCGAGGACGAGGAAGGTTCGCCGCTCGTCTTCGCCGGCCAGGTCCGGGATCTCGAGGGCACACCGCTGCCGGGCGCCACCATCGAGATCTGGCACGCCGACGCGCAGGGGTACTACTCGCACTTCGCCAGCAACACCCCCGACGGCATTCTGCGTGGCACGGTCGAGGTCGACGCCGAGGGGCACTTCGTGGTCACCACGGTGCGCCCGGCGCCCTACCAGATCCCGACCGACGGCCCCACCGGGTGGTTCATCGAGAAGGCGGGGTGGCACCCGTGGCGTCCGGCTCACCTGCACCTGATGGTCAAGGCGCCCGGCAAGCGCACCATCACCACCCAGCTCTACTTCGACGGCGGTAGTTGGATCGGCGACGACGTCGCCACCGCTGTCAAGCCCGAGCTGATCCTGCGCCCGCGCGCCGACGCCGAGGGCATCGATCACGTCGAGTACGACTTCGTCCTCGATCCCGCCTGATCAACTCCGAAAGGTATCCGGTGCACGACCTGACGATCGACTCGTTGCGCACGACCGTTCTCGACGTTCCGCTGGTTCGCCCGCATAAATTCGCGACCACGTCGATGAGCGCCCAGCCATTGCTGCTGGTCGAGATCCGCACCGCGGGTGGCGCGGTGGGACACGGCGAAGGAGTCGTCCCCGGCGGCCCGTGGTGGGGCGGTGAATCGGTCGAGACCATGCAGGCGATCATCGAGCGCTACATTGCGCCGGTCGTCGTCGGGCGACGTGCCGACGAGATCACCCGAATCATGCTGGACATCGAACGTGTCGTCGCCGCAGCACATTTCGCGAAAGCGGCAGTCGACGTCGCGCTCCACGACACCTGGGCGCGGGCACTCGGCGTACCGATGCATGTGCTGCTCGGCGGCGCCTTCCGCGACAGTGTGGAGGTCACCTGGGCGTTGGGGGCCGCGCCGGTCGAGGCCATCGTGGCCGAGGCGGAGGACAGGCTGGAGCGCAAGCTCCACCACAGCTTCAAACTCAAGATGGGTGCGTTGGATCCGGCCGAAGACACCGAACGGGTGCTCGCGGTGACCCGTGCCCTGGAAGGCAGGGCCGGTGTCCGGGTCGACATCAACGCCCGCTGGGACCGGCTGACAGCATTGCGGTACTTGCCCGCGTTGGCGGCCGGCGGAGTCGAACTCATCGAACAGCCCACTCCGGGTGAGCAGTTGGAGGTACTCGCGGAGCTCAATGCCGCGCTACCGGTGCCGATCATGGCAGACGAGAGCGTTCGCACCCCCCACGATGCGCTCACCGTCGCCCGGTTGCGGGCCGCGGATGTCATCGCGGTCAAGACCACCAAATGCGGCGGCCTCGCTCGGAGCCGGGAGGTGGTCGCGGTGGCACGCGCCGCGGGCCTGGCCTGCCACGGCGCCACCTCCATCGAAGGCCCGATCGGCACCGCTGCGTCGATCCATTTCGCCTGCAGCCAACCAGGTATCGACTTCGGCACCGAGCTTTTCGGCCCCCTGCTGTTCGCCGAGGAACTGCTCACCGAACCGCTGCGCTACGGCGACGGGGGAGTCGCGCTGCCGACCGGCCCCGGCCTCGGTGTCGAACTCGATCCCGCCGCGGTCGCGGCATTCACCCGTCCCTGACAGGAGTCGAAACCCTATGGCGCTCTACCACGTTCGCATGGACGTCAAAATTCCCGACGATCTCGATCCCGACCGGCGCACCGAGATCGTGACCCGCGAGAAGGAATACAGCCAGTTCCTCCAGCGGCACGGGACCTGGCGGCATATGTGGCGGATTGTCGGTCAGTACAGCAACATCAGCGTCTTCGACGTCGAGTCCGCCGAGGAACTGCACGAGATCCTGTGGAACCTGCCGCTGTTCCCCTACATGCAGCTCGAAATCCTTCCGCTGACCCGTCACAGCTCGGCGGTAGCCGACGACACCGGACGCCGGATCGTCGAATCCGCCCCCCACTGACTGCCCCAGAGCAAGCGAGGAACATGCCGTGGCGACGAAGCCCGACATCGTCGACGACCAGATCATCGGCGCGCGATGAGCGCGGCGGTGCCGGTCCATGTTGTTGTCGACGGACCATCCGACGCTCCCGCGGTGGTGCTGAGCGGTTCCCTCGGCAGTGATTCGAGGATGTGGTCGCCCCAAGTCGAGCCCCTGGTAGCAGCTGGATTCCGCGTGATGCGCTACGACCACCGCGGTCACGGGCGGTCGCCCGTACCGGCGGGTCCCTACACCGTCGGTGAGCTGGGTACGGACGTGGTCGATCTCCTCGATCGGCTGGGACTCGCGCGAGTGCATTTCGTGGGACTGTCACTGGGCGGCATGGTCGGGATGTGGCTCGGGCGGCACCAGCCCGAGCGGTTGATGTCGCTGACCCTCTGCTGTACATCTGTCGCACTGGGCGGCACAGGGAACTACGAGCTGCGAGCGGGTCAGGTGCGCGAACGCGGCACCGCCACTGTCGCCGAGGCTGTGGTCGATCGCTGGTTCACCCCCGCTTGGCGCGATGCCCATCCAGACCAGGTGCGGGGCTATCGGTCGATGGTGAGCACGACAGCTGCCGAAGGCTATGCCGGATGTTGCCAAGCCATCGAGTCTTTCGACCTCTTCCCCGAGTTGCCGGCCATCGAGACGCCGACGTTGGTACTCAGCGGTTCCGACGACACCGCTACACCGCCTGAGCACGGCTTCGCTGTCGCCGCGGCGATGCCACATGGACAGCATGTCGTCGTCGCCTCGGCCGCACACCTGGCCAATGTCGAGCAGCCGACGCGCGTGAGCGAGGAAATCATCGAACACGTCAGGGCGCACGCGACACCCCTGCAGTGAAAGGCAGACCACTATGGAAAAGATCGAGCGAACAGCGCGGGACCGATGGCTCGTGGTCCCGACCTCGGAGCCGGATCCTCAGGTCGTCCACCGATGCACCGAGGCGGTTGTCGCAGCCGCGCTGGCCGAGGTCTCCGATACCTCGGTGGTATCTGTCGCGATCAACCGGACCGGACAGCTGAACGTCCCCGCCAGCGCCATCGGGATGCCGGCCTTCATCGAGCAGGACCTGCCCGGCTATTGCGAGGTCGTGGTGCACCAGCAGGATCCCGGTGGGCACACGGTCGAAATTCGTGTTTGGGTGCCGCTGACCTGGAATGGGCGATTCCTGGGCACTGCGGGAGGAGGAAACCGGACCACGGCGGGCCTCATGCCGGGTGATGAGTTCCGCGGCGCCACACTCGCCAACGCGGTGCGCAACGGCTTCGCTGCGGCGAGCACTGACAGTGGGGTCGGCCGGGACCCCCGGATATCGGATTGGCAGCTCGACGAGAGCACCGGTGAACTCGACGACAACCTCATCGAGAACTGGGTTCACCGCAGCACGCACGACATGACCGTGATAGGTAAGGCGGTCACTACCGCGATCCACGGGGCCACACCCCGCTTCTCCTATTTCCAGGGCACGTCGGGCGGTGGGCGGCAAGCGATCGCCCAGGCCCGGCTCCATCCCGCCGACTACGACGGCGTGTGGTCGTCGGATCCGGCGATGAATTGGACCCGGCTCATCCCGGCCGAGTTGTGGCCGGCACTGGTGATGAAGGAGCTGGACAATGCACTCGCACCCGAGAAGTTCGAAGCCTTCCGGCAGGCCGTCGTCGACGATTTCGCGCTGCGCACCGGCTCGCCCGAATCGTTCACCACCAGCGACGAACCCCCGGCATTCGACCCATATCGCCTCGTCGGCCAGGCAACAACGGCCGGCCCGATTGTCGAGGCCGACGCTCAGGTCATGAAGATGATCTGGGACGGCCCCCGGACCGCGACCGGCGAGCAATTGTGGTTCGGGCTACGCCCCGGCGCCGAATCGTGGGGTGCCCTGGGACCCCACGGGCTGTGCATCACCAAGGAAGAGCCCGATGGGCGCCGCACGCCGGACCCGTGGGCCATCGCGCTGTCATGGTTCGCGACCTGGTTGCAGCGTGATCCCGAATGGGACTGGCGGACTCTGACCTTCGACGAATACGAACGACTCTTCCTGAAGGGCATCGAGGAATTCGCGTACCTGTCCGTCGAGGACCCCGATCTGTCCGAGCTGCGTGACGGCGGCCGAAAACTCCTCCTCACGCACGGCACCGATGATCAGGTGATCTTCTCGCAAGGATCACGGCATTACTTCGACAATGTGATCGAGCACATGGGCGGCCGCCCTGCGACCGACGAGTTCGCACGCTTCTTCCTGTGCGCCGGTGACGGGCACAGCTTCCGAATCCCGTCGGGCTTCGGCATCGACCTGGCCACCGGCATGATCGCATTGATGAATTGGGTGGAGAACGGCATCGCCCCCGATTCGCTCGAAACCTTGCACTTCGCTGATGACGGGATCTCGGTGGCAGAGGTTCGATCGATCGCCGCCTACGGCACCGCATCGGTACTGGATCAGCAGGTGACTTACAGATCGCCGCGGCACCCGTCCGCTGTGGTCTTCGAAAGGAAATAGAAATGGTTCAGACAATCACAGCCGAGACGGTGGAATCGGGTCCTGGAGTGGGCTATCGGCTGGCCTGGAAACTGCGCGGCGGGACGCCCGTCAAGAACCGATACGAACGCACGCGGGATCTTCGCGTGCCGCTTCGAGACGGCACGGTGGTCATGGCGGATCTCTATCGTCCCGGAGGGTCGCGCCGGCGGCCGACGCTCTTGGTCAGAACGCCGTACGGTCGCTCCAAAGGCGGTCTGGAATTCGCCTATTACGCGGCCCGCGGTTACACCGTCCTGGTCACCGCCAGCCGTGGCACCGACGGGAGCGAGGGTGTCTTCGAGCCCATGATCCACGAGGCCGATGACGGTCACGACGTCGTCGAATGGATGCGGGAGCAGCCATGGTTCGACGGTCGCTTCGTGACATACGGGACGAGCTACCTGGCGTTTACCCAGTTCGCTCTCGCCGAGAACGACTATCCGGAATGGAAGGGCATGATCGCGGCCATCGGGCCCCACGACTTCGGCGAAATCATGCACGGGCGTGGTGCCTTCGATCTGCTCAATTTCCACGGTTGGTCGGACTTGATGTCGCACCGCAATAATTCCTCCTCGTCCATTTTCGCGGAGACGCTCGCCATGTTCAGATCCCTGGCCAGGGGGAAGGAAATGCTCGCCACCACGCCGCTGGAGAAGTCGTCGACCGCGCAGATGCGAGCGCTCGCGCCATGGTTCGCCGACTGGGTCACCCACCGCGACTTGTCGGACCCGTACTGGGCTTCCTACAGTCACACTTCGGTGCTCGAACGAATCGAGCGACCCGTTCTGCTGAACGGAGCGTGGAACGACTTGTTCGCGAAGCAGACGTTGACTCAATGGCGCGTTCTCCAGGCCCGTGGCGTCGACCTCGAGGTGCACATGACGCGGGGTGGCCACGCTGAACCCGCGGCGGCATTGCTGAACCTGGACTTCGCGAACCGATCGCTGGATTGGCTCGACGCACTGCTCGACGGGACACCCGATCGGGTGGTGTCGATCGGGCATCGGGTGGCCATCGGCGGGACGAAGCGACAAACGGTCCTCGAATCCTGGCCACCCGCGGCGGCGCCCCGAGAGTTGTGTGGTGCGCACGGCGGACGGTTGCGGCATGAACCTGCCGAGCCCGACGGCCAGTGGACGACGCTGGTCTATGACACGGCCGATCCCACACCGTCCTATGGCGGCAACATCATGGGTATGGGTGCGGGCTATGTGAACAACGGCAAGCTCGAGGCTCGCGGCGATGTGGTCGTCTACACCAGCGCGCCCCTGGCCGAGGATGTGCTGGTCGCCGGTGTGCCACGCGTCGCGCTGACCGTGGAAGCATCCTCAGGATTCGATGTCTTCGTTCGCCTGTGCGACGTTCACAAGAAGTCGATCAACGTCTGTGACGAGATCACCCGGTTTCCCGAAGGCGGTGAGCATTCCATCGATCTCGAGCTCGACGGCACCGTGCACCTGTTCAAGCGTGGCCACCGCATCCGATTGCTGATCGCTGCGGGGGCGTTCCCTCGGTTCGATCTGAATCCGGCTCTGCTGCCCATCGATCGAGCGCCCGGCAGTACGAAGGCCCGATTGACGTTGGCGATTTCCGATAGCAGCGTGAAATTGACTCTGCCGGAAAGGAATTCGGGCTAGTTCGCGATCCGTGCCGAGCGTGCGGTACACGCACGGATGGCGGTCCGGCCGCGGACGCCCGAACTCACTTCACTTGACGAATCGGGCGTCGCGGTCGGAGGGATCAGCTGCCGTGGCCGGTGTGAGCGGCCACGGTGTCACTGTGACAGTGGAAGCCCCGGGGGCGGAGGTCGCTGTCGCTCTCGCTGTTCGGCGTTTCTCAATAACTCACAGTGGCCATCCGTGCGACTTCTGGATTCGGCAGACCGTGGTCCAACGCGGAAATACGAGATCACGCGGGACGGCATGGGGCCAAGTGGACAACCATTGTGGCAACGTCCCCGCATATTCGCCTGTTCCACGCGCCATCGCCGATTCGGCTTCAACCGATTCGATGTCAAAGTCTGAATCGGATCGGGAACAATCACATTCGGCGACCTGTTCAGTGTTGGGGGGGCCGCCCCCGGCGCGGCGCACCGCGAGTTGGATGAGGACAGATGGGGCACTATGTTGTTGTGGGGAGGGGGGGGTGTGCGCGGTGGGGGGGGCGCCCCCCCCCCCCCCC
>NZ_JBHXNJ010000001.1:787299-858253 GCF_042719655.1 Nocardia sp. NPDC058518 | reverse complement strand
CAGTTTGCTTCACAATTAGTTATAGGCTCGTCAAAACACCCCCCGGGGCGCCCTGTCCTGGGGCCGGCCCGCCCCCCGGCGCCCCCAACACTGTCAGATGTCAGCGAAGCTCGGCGATACTTGTGACGTAGCGTCGGGCGTCTTCGAGGCCGATCTGGGCCGCGCGGGGACGTAGCCGGGTGTCGAGGAGTTCGGTGCCGACTTCGGCGAAATCCGGTCCCTCGGTGATCTTCACGACGCGCACGCCCTGCCGGGAAACAGCTTCGAGTTCGGCTTCCTCGGCGGTGTTGGCCAATGCGCCTCCCGAGGGGCCGATGAACACGATCGCGTCGAGGTTCTTTTCGGCGGTGAGTGCGGCGACGGTGGAGGTGCGCCGGGTGTCACAGTAGTGGCTGCCGCCGAAGGCGACCGGGGGGAACAGTCCGGGTACCGCGCACGAGGAGGCGATAGCGCGGGTCAGGTCGATGCCATCGGCGCGTTTCCAGAGCACGGTGTCGCCGGTTTCGCAGTTGACGGAGCTCACCCGCAGGTCCGTGTCCGGCCAATCGGCGACGGAGTCCGGCAGCAGGGAGGCGATGATCTGGGCGAATACGGTGTCGTCGTTCGCCGGGGTCGAGGTGAGGATGAGCTTGCCTATCGCACGCGCCCGTTCTTGGATGGATCCCTCCGTCGACACGAGCAGGTGCAGCATTTCCGGCGGTATCGCGGCAGTCCCCGCACTCACTTGGTCGTCGTCCGCCTCATGCTGGGTCAACTGCCAAGATGTCGCGTAGGCGCCGCGTTGTTCGCCCCGGGCACGTTCGGCCAAGTCGGCTCCGCTGGTGGCGATTGCGCCGACGATCGAGCCCGCGGAGGTACCTACGGTGACCGCGCAGTCGGTGACGCTGAATCCTGCGTGCTCGGCCAGACCTGCGAGAACGCCGGTCTCCCAGGCGACTCCGACCTCCCCACCGCCGCCGAGAATCAGACCTATCTTCATGTTCGTCTCCCCACATTCGAATCGGTCGCTTCCGCGCGGCCTATCTACGATTTTGCCGCGAGCCGAGGGTGTGCAGCAGCCCGCCATATGGCGGTAAAAGGGGGTAGTTCGACCGCCAATTGCGCACGGCTATCTCGCCGCTAATCGCACTGCCGGTGTTCTGTACGGTGCAATGTTGCGAAACTATTGATTTTCTATACGCTGGCAGGACAACCCGGAGGGGGATCTCCGAGGTTGATCACAGCGGCAAAAGTGTTGCCGCGCTTCGGTTGTCGTGGGCAATGAAACCGCTGGGGACGCTCGGTGGTGTGTCTTCGAAACGAGCCTCGCCGGTGTCGCACTGTCGCGACCGAGACATCAGGACGACGATGTCCGCTAATCCTGTCCGAAGGCCCTCGTCGAGCGCGCCCGGCCGGATCCGTGCATGCGCTGGGGGCGGCGCGCACAGATCCCCTCACCTGCCCCGCCGTCACGGGTGATAGCTGCTCGTGACATGTAAATCATTGCGTAACAGGAGGTTTCGAAGATGGCTACTCATGCTGAGCTTCGCTCATACCTGACGAAGGCCGCGAGCGAGCTACAGGGGACGCGCAAGAAGCTCGCGGCGCTCGCGTCGCGGCGTACCGAGCCGATTGCCGTAGTCGCCATGGCGTGCCGTTATCCGGGCGGTATCACCTCGCCCACCGAACTCTGGGACCTGGTGAGCACCGGGCGCAGTGCCGCAGCGCCACTGCCACTCGATCGCGGCTGGGATATGTCCGTGCTGACCGCTCCGGACCAGGACGGTCCTGGTGCGACCTACGTGCGCGAGGGAAACTTCCTCGATGACGCAGGCGATTTCGATGCTGCGTTCTTCGGCGTCAGCCCTCGCGAGGCGCTCGCGATGGACCCACAGCAGCGGTTGCTGCTGGAGGTTTCGTGGGAGGCCATCGAACGCGCGGGGATCGACCCGCAAGCCCTTTCGGGATCCGATACGGGCGTGTTCATGGGCGTCACGGCGCAGGAGTACGGCGCGCGAGCCTATCGCGACCACGAGGGCCTGGCCGGACACCTGACTACCGGTACCGCCATCAGCGTCGCCTCGGGCCGGCTGTCGTATGCGCTCGGACTGAACGGTCCGGCCATGACCGTGGACACCGCCTGCTCGTCCTCGTTGGTTGCCATCCACCTGGCGATGCGCGCGTTGCGCGCGAGGGAGTGCGGGCTGGCGCTGGCCGGAGGTGCGACCGTGGTGTGCTCGCCCAGCATCTTGGTCGGCTTCTCCCGACTCGGCGCGCTGGCCCCGGACGGGCGTTGCAAGCCGTTCTCCGCCACGGCGGACGGTTTCGGAGTTTCCGAAGGGGCGGGTGTGCTTGTGCTGGAGAGACTTTCCGACGCCCGTCGCAACGGGCATCCGATTCTGGCAGTCCTGCGCGGCTCTGCGATCAACCAGGATGGGGCGACGAACGGTCTGTCCGCGCCCAATGGCGCGGCGCAGCGCCGGGTTGTTCGGGCGGCCTTGGCCGATGGCGAACTGACCGCCGGAGACGTCGATGTGGTGGAGGCGCACGGCACTGGAACCACGCTCGGCGATCCGATCGAGGCGGCCGCGTTGCTGGCCACCTATGGTGCTGCTCGCACGGCCGCGCGGCCGTTGCTCCTTGGCTCGATGAAGTCCAATATCGGCCACTCCCAGGCTGCCGCCGGGGTGGCGGGTGTGATCAAGATGGTCGAAGCCATACGCCGGGGCACAGTGCCCATGACCATCAATGTCGCCGCCCCCACTCCGGCGGTGGACTGGTCCAGCGGCACGGTCGAGGTGGTCACCGAATCGGTGCCGTGGCAGACGATGGCGGGAAGGCCTCGCCGCGCCGGGGTTTCGGCGTTCGGCATCAGCGGCACCAACGCCCATGTCGTGCTCGAGGAGGCACCAGCGGTCACCGCGCCCCAGCCGGGGCGCGGCGCGCCCGCCATCGTGCCGCTGGTGCTGTCCGCCAAGACCGCGCCCGCGCTCGCGGAGCAGGCGGCGCGGATGCTCGCGGTACTGCGCGCCGGAGCAGAGCCGATGGACCTGGGTTTCGCGCTGGCGGAGGGACGCACGGCCTTCGCCGAACGCGCCGTGGTGATCGGTGCCGATACGGACGAACTCGCCGAGGGCCTGGCAGTGATCGCCCAGGGTCGCGTCGGATCCGGCGTGGTCGTTGGCCGAACCGTCGTCGCGGGCGGCACCGTTTTCGTCTTCCCCGGACAGGGTTCGCAATGGGCCGGGATGGCGGTCGAATTGCTCGATACCGCGCCAGTTTTCGCCGAGCACATCGCTGCCGTGGCTGCCGCCTTCGCCGAGTTCACCGACTGGTCGCTCATCGACGTGCTGCGTGGGACGCCGGGCGCGGCCGATGGGAACCGGGTCGATGTCCTACAGCCCGCGTTGTTCGCGGTCATGACCTCGTTGGCCAAGCTGTGGCAGTCGCTCGGAATCACGCCGGACGCGGTGATCGGCCATTCGCAGGGTGAGATCGCCGCCGCCTATATCGCTGGTGCGTTGTCGCTGCGCGACGCGGCCCGCGTGGTGACGCTGCGCAGCAAGGCGATTGTGGAACTGGCAGGGCACGGCGGGATGATCTCGATCGCCCTGCCGCAGGCCGAGGCGACCGCGCTGATCGCGCGCTGGGCGGGCGCGCTCGGGATCGCGGCGGTCAACGGCGCGCGTTCGACCGTCGTTTCCGGCGCCGCGACAGCGTGCGACGAGCTGATCGCGCACTGCGAGGCAGAACAGATCCGCGCGCGCCGTATCCCGGTCGACTACGCTTCGCATTCCCCGCAGGTCGACCGGATCCGCACCGCGCTCGTGACGGCGCTGGACGGAATCGCGCCGCTACGATCGGAGATCTCCTTCGTCTCCACGGTGACCGGTGAGCGCATCGACACGACAACCCTGGATGCGGACTACTGGTACCGGAACCTGCGCCAGACCGTGCGCCTCCACGACGCGGTGCTCACCGCGCACCGCCTCGGCTATCGGGGCTTCGTCGAATCGAGCCCGCATCCGGTGCTGACAGTCGGCATTCAGGAGACCATCGAGACCACCGACGCGGAGAATTCGGTCGTTGTTGGTTCGCTGCGCCGCGACGAGGGCGGGCTGCGACGGTTCTTGACCTCGGCCGCGACCGCGTACATCGGTGGGCTGCAACCCGATTGGGGTGGCTACCTGGGCGGGTTCGGGGCGCGCCCGATCGATCTGCCCACCTATCCGTTCCAGCACCGGCGGTTCTGGATCGACGCCGAGGCCGGCGGTTCGGGTGATGTCACCGCGCTGGGTTTGGCGCCGGCCGCGCACCCGCTGCTGGGCGCGGTCATCGCCGACGCCGAATCGGACAGCCTGGCATTCTCCGGGCAGTTGTCGCTGGCGGCCCAACCCTGGCTGGCGGACCACGCGGTGCAGGGTTCGGTGCTGGTACCCGGTGCGGTCCTGACCGAACTAGCCCTGTTCGCCGGCGAACGCGGGGGCGCTGCGCGCATCTCGGAAATCGTGCTGCAGGCGCCGCTGATCATCCCCGAGAGCGGTGCGGTCGCTGTCCGGGTCGTCGTCGATGCGCCGCAGCACAACGGTGAACGCACTGTCCGCATCTTCTCTCGACCCAGCAGCGACGACACCACCGCCTGGACGCAGCACGCCGAGGGCACGCTGGCTCCGGAAACCACCACCCCCATCGCGCTTTCCGGAGTCTGGCCCCCGGCCGGCGCGGAAGCGGTCGACATCGACGGCACCTACGATCGACTGGCCGCGGCGGGCTACCAGTACGGCCCGGTGTTCCAGGGCCTGCGCGCCGTGTGGCGGCACGGTAGCGACATTCTCGCCGAGGTCACACTGCCCGACCAGGCCGGTGCCGAGGCCAAGCGTTTCGGCCTGCACCCGGCGCTGCTGGACGCGGCGCTGCACGGGCTCGATATCGGAGGGTTCCTGACCGACGCGGATCCGAGCCGGATTCGACTGCCCTTCGCCTGGGAGGGGGTGTCACTGCGCGCCGTCGGTGCAACCAGTCTGCGGGTGCGCATCACTGCGCACAGCTCCGAGCGGGTGGCGGTGACCATGACCGATCCGGTGGGTTCACCGGTCGCCTCCATCGACGCGCTCACCGTGCGACCGATCTCGCGGGCACAGCTCGCCGCGAGCCAGGACGCGACCGCCGACGGGCTTTTCGGCGTCGAATGGATTCCGGCACAGCTGCCCGAGATACCGATCGCGGCGGCCTGGGCGGAGCTGCCGGTGGCGGCGGACGCCCCGGCCGGGACAGCGGGCGTACTGCGCCGGTGCGGTGGAACTGGTTCGGAAAGCTTTGCCGCGGAGGCGGTCCACGACAGGCTGATCGAGCTACTCGCGCAGGTTCGTGAGTGGCTGACCGATGCCCGGTTCACCGGCGCGCCGCTGGTCGTGGTGACCACCCGGGCAGTCGCGGTAGCCACTGGTGAGGACGTTCCGGATCTGGTCGACGCACCGGTCTGGGGTCTGCTGCGCTCGGCGCAGACCGAGAACCCCGGCCGAATTCTCCTGCTGGATATCGACAATCGTGCGGAATGGCGCGAGGCGGTCACGACCGCGCTGATGCTGGCCGAACCACAGGTAGCCTGGCGGCGCGGCGCGGTGTACGTGCCCCGGCTGCTTCGGGCACAGACCGACATGGTGGGCAATGCCGCACTGGCCACTGGGCAGAGCTGGCAGTTGCGCATGCAAGGGCGCGGCACCTTGGACAGTGAGAACCTGGCACTTCTCGACTATCCGCTGATCGAGCGCCCGCTCGACAACGGTGAGGTGCGCGTTGCGGCCCGCGCCACCGGCGTGAACTTCCGCGACATCATGATCGCGCTCGGCGTGTATGCGGATCCGCACGCAAGTATCGGCGGGGAGGGCGCAGGCGTGGTACTCGAGGTGGGACCAGGCGTCACCACCGTCGCGGTGGGGGACCGGGTGTTCGGTGTGATGGATGGCGTCGGCCCGGTGACCATCACCGATCAACGCCACATCACCCACATACCAGTGGGCTGGAGTTTCGCACAGGCCGCCTCGACCTGCGCGGTGTTCGCGACCGCCTACTACGGACTGCGCGACCTCGGCGATCTCGGCCCCGGCGACCGGCTCCTCGTGCACGCCGCGACCGGCGGCGTCGGCCTGGCCGCCATTCAGCTGGCCCGGATGTGGGGCGCGGAATGCTATGTGACCGCGAGCCCGGCCAAGCAATACCTGCTGCGCGAGCTCGGTTTCGATGACGCGCACATCGGCAACACCCGGACCCTGGAATTCGAGCGGCAGTTCCTCGACGCCACGGGTGGCGAGGGATTCGATGTGGTGCTCGAAGCCCTCGGCGCCGAATACGTCGATGCGTCACTACGTCTCATGCCGCGCGGCGGGCGCTTCCTGTCCATGGGCAAGACCAATATCCGGGAACCCGAACAGATCGCCGCGCAGTATCCGGGCGTCCGGTACCGGGCGTTCGACCTCTACGAAGCGGGCGCGGATCGCATTCAGGAGATGCTCGTGGAACTGGTGCGTCTGTTCGGCACCGGCGTCCTGCGGCCACTACCTGTCTCGATCTGGGACGTGCGCCGAGCCCCGGAGGCACTGCGCTACCTCAGCCAGGCCCGGCACATCGGCAAACTGGTCCTGCAGCAACCCGCACTGCCGCAGATTCCCGGTACCGCGCTGATCACCGGTGGTACCGGGGTGCTGGGCATGGGTTTCGCCCGGCATCTGATCACCGCCCACGGGTATCGGCACCTGATCCTCACCAGCCGGCGCGGCCCCGAGGCTCCCGGCGCGGCCGAACTCGCCGCGGACCTGTCCGAACTCGGGGCCACGGTCGATGTGGTGGCTTGTGACGTCTCGGATCGAACGGCGCTGGAGACGCTGCTGGCGCAGATCCCGGTCGAGGCGCCGCTGACCGCGGTCCTGCACGCCGCAGGTGTGCTCGACGACAGCGTCTTCACCGCGATGACCCCCGAGCAGCTGGTCGGGGTGCTGCGGCCCAAGGTCGACGCGGCATGGAATCTACACGCGGCCACCGAACATCTGAACCTGTCGATGTTCGTGCTGTTCTCCTCTGTCGCAGGCACTTTGGGTGCACAGGGCCAAGCCAACTACGCCGCCGCCAACGCGTTCCTGGATGCGCTAGCCCAGTACCGGCGTCAGCGCTCGCTGACCGCGGTCTCGCTGGGCTGGGGCTGGTGGGCCGATGCCACCGGGATGACCGGGCATCTCGACGAACGCGACCACGCGCGGATGAGCCGCAGCGGACTCGTTCCGATGACCACCGAAGACGGTCTCGCGCTGTTCGACGCCGCCCTGTCGCTCGGGCGCGCCGTCGTGATCCCGGGACGGTTCGACACCGCCGCACTGAGCTCCGGGCGGGCGGACGAGGTGCCCGCGGTCTTCCGGGGCCTGGTACGCGCGCCGCGTCGCCGCGATGTCGCGGAATCCGCTCCCGAAGTCGGCGGGCTCGCCCAGCAACTGGTCGGGCTGACCGCCACCGAGCAACATCAGCGTGTGCTGTCGCTGGTGCGCTCGGTCGCCGCGGCGGTGCTCGGGCACGAAAGCCCCGCATCGATCACTCCCACAGCGCAATTCAAGGATCTGGGGTTCGACTCGCTCGGCACGGTCGAATTCCGCAACCAGCTCAAGGTGGCGACCGGAATGCAGCTGGCGACCACTGTCGTGTTCGACCATCCCTCCTCGATAGCGCTGGCCACCCACATCTGTGCCGAAATCGCCCCGCCCGCTGCTGATCCCGCAGATCTGCTGCGTATCCAGCTGGACGCGCTGAGCGGCACACTGGCCGAGACCTCGCCCGAGGACTCCGATCGGACCGGACTCACCGCGGCCATCCGGCGGCCCGATATCGCCGACTCGATGCGCAACCTGGTCGATACCGTTCGTGCGCTGGCGCCCGATCTCGTCGGGACGGACGGCACCTCGTTCGCCGAGGTCACCGACGCCGAACTCTTCGCGCTGATCAGCGGGTCCGGCGCCGAGCCTGCAACGAACATCGACGCACCGTCCGATCGGTTCACCGATTCTGCCCACGTCGGTGACGGGACGGAACATCCGGCCGCACCGGAAACCGGTCACCCGCTCACTCGCTATCAGCAGGACATCGTCGCTGTCAGCGCCCGCTATCCGGATCTACCCCTGACTCAGGTCGGGGGGTACATCCGGATCAACGGCACGCCCGATGTCGAGCGCCTGCGCGAGGCCGTGCGGCGCACCCAGCTGCGCAATGACGCGCTCCGTATCCGGCTCGATCACACCGAACTGGTGCAGCGCATCGATCCACACGGCGCCACGGTCGAAATTGTCGACCACACCGGCGCCCCCGATCCGCAGGCCGCGGCGCTGGAGTGGATGCGCGTGCGTACCGATACCGTCATGCCCCTGGACGGCCCGCTCGCGGAGACCGCCATCGTGCTGGACAGCGCCGATTCATTTCTCATCTACTCTCGATTCCATCACGCGGTCGCCGACGGCTGGTCCGAGACTCTGGTACTGCGCCAACTGTTCGCGGACTACAACTCCGGCGACCTCGGCACCGAGCACGCACCGAGCTACCTCGATGTCGTCGAAGCCGAAGCGCACTACCGGGATTCGGCCGCCTGGCAGGCCGACCGCACCGCGTTGATCGACATGGTGGGTGCGCTCGACCCGGCGTTGTTCGCCCGCAATGCCACCGTGCGCACTCACCATCGACACCAGCGCACCCTGCACCTGGACCGGGCCATGATCGACCCGATCCGGGCCAGCGGGCGCAGCGTCTTCGCGTTCACTGCCGCCGCGCTCGCAACTTACCTGCGGCGCGTGCACCGCGAGGGCGACATCGTGCTCGGTGTGCCCATGCTGAACCGGCAAACTCCCGAGGAGCTCGCGACCGTCGGCAACATGGTCAATATTCTGCCGCTGCACATTCCTGTCGATACAGGACTGTCGCTGTCGGCCCTGGCCGCGCGCACGGCCACCGCCGTCTGGGATCTACAGGGGCGCCAGCGCTTCGCGCTCGGTGATCTGCAGAACGCATTGCGGGAGAACGGAAGTCCAGCCGCCGGGTCCGCACTGTTCGACGTCACCTACTCCTATGTTCCGATGCCGGCCGTCGAGCTGCCCGAATCCGTCACCGAGATATCGCTGCTGTCGTCGGGATACTCACTGGACGCGCTGAACATCGTGGTGCGCGACAACGAGAGTGACGGTTCGCTCGACATCGACTTCTTCTACGCCGACGATGTCTTCGACGCGGACTTCTCCTTCGACAGCGCACTGCGCCAGGTGTTCGCGCTGATCGCGGCCGGACTCGAGGCCCCGGATCGTCCGGTCGCCGAGCTGGCGATGTTCTCGACCGCCGAGCGGGAGCGGATCACCGAGTTCGAAGGTCCGGCACTCGTGCCGTTCCCGGACACCACACTGGACCGGATACTGGCGGAACAGATCGCGGCGGGGCCGGATCGAACCGCGCTGAGCTGGGGGAGCGATACAGTATCCGAGCTCTGCTACGGAGAGTTCGGCGCTCGGGTCGAGGCGATCGCGGCGGCGTTGCGCGCCGGTGGCCTTCGTCCCGAGGAGTGCGTGCCGGTGGTGCTGCATCGCTCGCCCGAGCTGGTCGTCGCCATCCACGCGGTACTGGCGGCGGGCGGGGCCTATGTGCCGATCGACCCGGGCTACCCGGCGGCACGGATTCGGACCATCATCGCTGATTGTGGTGCCGAGGTGATTCTCGCGGGCGAGGAATTCGAGGCTCTCGCCACCGAATCGGGCGTGCGGCGACTGTCGCCCGAGCAGGACGCCGTGATGGGGCAGGCCGTGGTGGGTCGGACCCGCCCGACCGATCTCGCCTATCTGATCTACACCTCGGGCTCGACCGGAACTCCCAAAGGTGTGATGATCGAGCACGCCTCGGTCGTCAATCGCCTGGCCTGGATGCAGCACCGTTACCCGCTGACCGAGACGGACGTGATCCTGCAGAAGACGCCGGCGACGTTCGACGTCTCGGTGTGGGAGCTCATGTGGTGGACCCTGGCCGGTGCGCCGGTGGCCTTGCTGCCCGTCGGCGGCGAGCGCGATCCGCGCACGATCTTGGACACGATCGCTCGGCACCGGGTGAGCGTGCTGCACTTCGTGCCGTCCATGCTCGCGCCGTTCCTGGACGAAATCCTCAGTCGAGCACCGGGACCGGGATCCCTGGCCTCCGTGCGCCTGGTCTTCACCAGCGGTGAGGCCCTGACACCCACCCTGGCCAACCGGTTCCGCCGCGTGTTCGCGGACCTCGGTCTGCCCGGAGTTCGCTTGGTCAACCTGTACGGGCCGACGGAGGCGACCGTGGATGTGTCGTACTTCGACATCGACGCGGGAACCACCCCGGTGCAACGGATTCCCATCGGCAAGCCGATCGACAACATCGCGCTGATGGTGCTGGACCCGAACGGTGATCGCTGCCCCGTCGGCGTTCCGGGTGAGCTGTACATCGCGGGAGTGGGTGTCGGGCGTGGATATCGCGGGCGACCCGATCTGACTCTCGAAACATTCGTCACCGATCCGCGCGTTGTGGGCGGACGCCGCTATCGCACCGGCGATCTGGTGCGCTGGTGCGCCGACGGCGATCTCGAATACCTCGGTCGGCTCGACGACCAGGTCAAGGTGCGCGGTAACCGGGTGACCCTGGGGGAGATCGGAAGTCACCTCGCCGCCTGCCCTGGCATCACCGCAGGCGTGGTCGTGGACGAACAGCATCCCGGTGCCCCCACCACCCTGGCCGCCTACTATGTCGGCACCGCACGCGCCGACGACATCGCGGACTTTCTGGCCGACCGGCTCCCGGGCTACATGGTTCCGACCCGATTCGTCGAACTCGAAGCCGTGCCGCTCACTGCGAGCGGCAAACTCGACCGCAAGGCACTGCCGACAGCGGCCGATCGACCGAGCGGCTCGCAACCGCCGCGCACCGAACTCGAAGCCGAGTACGCCGCACTGTGGGCGGAGGTGCTGGGTTGTGAGGTCTCGAGCATCGGTGTGTTCGATGATTTCTTCACCATCGGCGGTGATTCGATCATCGTGCTCCGGCTGCGTACCGCGGCCGAGCGCCGCGGCATCGACTTCGACGTCGAAGCCTTCTTCGCTCGGCCGACGATCGCCGAATCGGCCGCGGCTGCAACGATATACACCGACGATGGTCAGAGCAGTGGCGTCGACTCGGCTTTCGAGCTGATCCCGCTCATCGACCGGGCCGCCCTCATCGAGGTCGAGGATGCTTTCCCGGCCAGCGCCCTGCAACTGGGCATGCTGTATCACAGCATGCAGCGCACCGATTCCACTCTGTATCAGGATGTGTTCCGGTACCGGCTGCGTATGCCGTTCCACGAGGAGAGCTTCCGTGTCGCCTACGACAGCCTGCTGCGCAGGCATCCGGCGCTGCGGTCGGGGTTCGATCTGACCGGGCATTCGCTGCCGATTCAGGTCGTGCGCAGTATCGAATTCATGCGCCACAGCGCACCGAACACGCTCACCATCGATGTCGAGAATCCGCTCGATTTCGACAATCACGCCTTCGACGCCGCCCCCCTGCACCGCATGCAAGTGATCCCCGAAACCGGCGGTTTCGAACTGGTTCTGCACTTCCACCACGCCATTCTCGACGGTTGGAGCGTCGCGAACCTGATTCGGGAATTGCTGCAGGACTATGCGCACCTGTGTGGACTCGATGTCGACGCGGTCGACCCTGCACCGCATTCGACCACTCTGCTCGCCGAATTCGTGCGCGCCGAACGCGCTGCGCAGTCAGACCCGGCGGCGCGCGACTATTGGGCACAGGTGCTCGACGGTTCGACCGCCACGACCATCGACTCGGCCCGCCACTACGAACAGCCCGGATCGGAGGGCCCGCGGGAAGCGCAGGCGACGCTGCCGGACTGGCTGGGGGACCGGGTGCGCGCCTTCGCCGCGGCACACCAGCTGCCGGTCAAATCGGTGATGACCGCGGCACACTGCCTGGTACTGCGAGCGATGTCGGGGTCCGAGGACGTGACCACCGGCGTGGTCACCCACGCTCGGCCCGCGCGGGCCGGCGCGGAGGCCGCGGCGGGCCTGTTCCTGAACACCATTCCGGTGCGGCTGGACGCGAGCGCGCACAGCTGGCTCGACGCGGTACGTCATGTCGCGCGCCACAACCGGCTGTCTCATCCGTTCCGTCGGTATCCGTTGCGGTCGTTGATCGCCGACCGGCACGGCGATCCGATCTTCGACACGGCATTCAACTACGTGAACTATCACGTTTTCGAACCACTGCTCGGGATGAGCACGGTGACGCTCACCGACTTCCGGGCACGCGAGGAAACCAATTTCGCGCTGCTGGTGACGGCGGCCGTCGACCCGCGCACACACGACGTGGTGCTGCGCGTCAACGCCGGGCACGATGCTCTCACCAGTGCCCAGTGCCAGGAGTACGCCCGCCTGTTCCTCGGGGCGCTCGCATCCATCGTGCGCACCCCGACCCGCGCGATCGATCTGGAGGCGGCCCGCGCCGCGGATGTGGTGCATCTGTTCGAAGCGACCGCGAGCCTGCACTCCGAGGCGATCGCGATCACCGACGGCCGGATCGAGTGGCGTTACCGCACACTCGCGGCCGCCGCGGAGCGTATCGCGCATCGCCTTCGCGCCGACGGAATCAGCTCGGGAGCGCGGGTCGCGGTGCTGCTGGAGCGTTCGCCGGAACAGATCGCGGTGGTGCTGGGCATCCTGCGGGCCGGGGCGGCGGTAGTGCCGCTCGATCCGAGCTATCCAGAGGCCCGGCGCGCGGCGATGATCGCGCGCGCACAGCCGGTGCGGATCATCACCGACATCGGCGACCTGCTCGACAGGCCCGCTCCCGAGACGGGAGTACTGCCCGCGATTCACCCGGAACAGACCGCGTACGTGCTGTTCACCTCCGGCTCCACCGGCGAGCCCAAGGGCGTCAGCATGCCGCACCGGGCGCTGGCGAACCTGATCGCCTGGCAGAACCGCACGAGCAGCGCGGCGCGCGGGCAGACCACGTTGCAATTGGCCCCCGCCGGATTCGACGTGTACTTCCAGGAGATCTTCTCCACGCTGTGCGGCGGCGGCACCCTGCGGGTGATTTCCGAACAGCAGCGCCTGGACTCGACCTGGCTGGCCGAACTGCTCGCCGAAGGCAGCGTGCAACGGATCTACCTACCCTACGTCGGCCTGCAGGCGTTGGCTGAGGCTGCGCAGGTCACCGGGCGCTACCCGACGGGACTGAGCACACTGGTGTCCTCCGGCGAACAACTGCGGATCACCCAGGAGATCAGGGGACTGTGGGCCCACAACCCCGGCCTGGTCGTGGAGAACCAGTACGGTCCCACCGAAACGCATGTGGCCCTGGCCTTCCCGATGAGCGGACCGGCCGAGACCGCACCACAGCTGCCGCCGATCGGCACCGTCATCGACGGAGCCTCGACCCAACTGCTCGACGCGCGCCTGCGGCCGGTAGCGCCCGGTGTCAAGGGTGAGATCTATCTGGGCGGCAGCGCGGTGGCCCACGGATACGAAGGACAGCCGGGTCTGACCGCAACCCGGTTCGTCGCTGCCCCGGGTGGGCAAACCCACTATCGCACCGGCGATCTCGGGCTGGAACTGCCGACTGGCGACCTGGTCTGCCTCGGCCGGACCGATACCCAGGTCAAGGTGCGCGGCTATCGCGTCGAATGCGCGGAAGTGGAGTTGGCGCTGCTGAGGCTGCCGGGAATCGAACAGGCCGCCGTGGTCGCGCACGAACTCGGAGGCAACGACACTGTGCTGGCGGCGTTGCTTGTCGGTGCCGCCGGAACCGACACCGTGACAGTCGGTGCGCGACTGAGGGAAATGCTGCCCGCGCATATGATTCCGGCCAGATACCAGTGGCTCGACGCCTTCCCGCTCACCCCGAGCGGCAAACGCGACGATGTCGCACTGCGCCACGTGGTCGAACAGGCAGTCGCTCCGGTGATCGGTGCCCGCGAACCCGAGGATGCCCTGGAAGTCGCGATGGTCGCCATCCTCGCCGAATTCGCCGGTGTGCCCTCGCTGTTCGCCGACTCGGACTTCTTCGATGCCGGTGGCACCTCGATCGGTGCGATGCGGGTGGCGATGACGGTGTCCAATCGATGGTCGGTGCAGGTCCCGCTGGAAGCCTTCGTCGCCGCGCCGACTGCGGCCGGACTCGCGGCGGTCGTGCGTTCCGGCGGCGCTGCCCGTGTCTTCGATCCCGTCGTTCCACTGCGCCCTCGTGGCGCCGGTGCGGATCAGGTGCCACTGTTTTTGGTACATCCGATCGGCGGAAACGTGCTCTGCTACCTGGAACTGGCCAAGCAGCTGCCTGGCGGCCGGCCGGTGTACGCGTTGCAGGCCGCGGGCGTGGAGCCGGGAACCGAACCACTCACCACCATGGCCAAGCTCGCCCGGAGCTATCTCGACGCGATCCGACGGATCCACCCGCACGGGCCGTACCACATCGCGGGCTGGTCGTTCGGTGGCTACGTGGCTCTCGAGATGGCACGCCAACTTCCCGAACGTGATCTGGCACAGCTGATCCTGCTGGACACCATCGCCATCGGTGATCAGCCGGATCCCATCTCGGAGCCGGACCTGATCGTCTGGTTCTTCGTGGAACTGCTCTGGTACGCCGAGGGCGACAGGGCCGCGCAGGCCGGATTCGACACCTCCGGCTCCTGCGACACCGATGTGGACCTGCTGTTCGATTCGGTGCTGGGCCAGGCGGTGGCCAAGGGCATCGTGCCGCGGGACAGCTCCCCGCAGCTGATTCGACGGCTGTACTCGGTGTTCCGAGCGAATTACCAAGCGATGGTGGACTACACGATGACCCAGCTGGACCGGGATCTGGTGTTGCTGAAGGCCAGGGAGGCACTGCCGGAGCTCATCGGAGGTGCGCACCGGCGGGTCGGCAGCTGGTTCGAGAGCGCGAACAACGGCTGGGCCCAGTGGGCCACCCGGGATCTCGAGATCATCGAGGTCCCTGGTGACCACTTGACGATGATGACCGGCGCGAATGTCGCGGCTGTGGCGAGTGCGCTCGGCGCGGCGCTCGCCACCGAACGATCCGACCTGACAGATCTGGGGAAGCGATGAGCATACGAACCGGCACCGGCACGGCGGTGACCAGCTCCAACGACAGGCAGGTGCGCCGGGCACTGAGTCCGGTGGAGCGCTGGTACTGGATGTGCGACCAGATCTCCCCGCTGAATGTCGTTGCGCGCGTGCGCGTGCGTGGCCACTTGCCCGCACCCGTGCTCGCGGCCGCGGCCGCGGCGCTGACCGCCGAGCATCCGCTGCTGCGGGTGAGCATCGACTCGGCGGTCGATGGGACATCCCCCCATTTCGTCGCTCCGGTGGACCCGCTGGTCCCGATCCGCACCGTCGTACTCGAACAGGAAGATCCGGATGCCTGGCAGCGGGAGATCGACACCGTCGAACTTCCTACTCGATTGGATTGGCGTAGGCGACCGCTGCTTCGGCTCGTCGATATCGCGCAAGCTGGTGCGACCCCGGACGAGACCCACGATGTGGTGCTGACCGTCGCCCACACCGTCGCCGATGGCACCACTGCGCTGAGCCTGCTGCGCCGATTGGTGGAACTGGCCGACCGACTGCGTGATCCGGCGGTCACCGTCGCCGAGATCATCGACGCGCGCGATCCGCTGCCCGCGCCGGAGCAGCTGCTACCCAAGCGGTTTCGGGGTGCGCGCGGTGTCGGCTACGCGGTGGCCGCGGGTATCGGTGATCAGGTCGTGTCGGCCACCGCCCGTGCCTGCCGTCTGGAACCGGAAGTCCCTGTCGCACCGGCCGATCGGCGCAGCCGCTTGCTGCACCGCGAGCTCGACGCCACGCGGCTCGCGGCACTGATCGAACGCTGCCGTGCTGAAGGGGTCACCGTGCATTCGGCGCTGGCTGCGGCGCTGGCAGCGGCTATCGGTGAGGAGATCGCACCGGGGCGCGACGGGCGCATCGGGGTCGGCTCACCGATCGACTTTCGAGCTGAGCTCGATCCGATCGTCCCGCAACAGGATGCGGGCGCGTACGTCGCGACCGTGCCCGTCGGCGTGCACTTCGGACCGTCGCTGGGAATGTGGCAGTCCGCGCGCCGGCTGCATCGGGGACTGTTGCGGCGCAGACGCTGTCAGCAGCATCTGGCACTGCTGGTGACGCTGCGATTCCTGTGTCCGAAATCGGTGGCGACCTCCGCGCGCGCGATTGCCATGGTGGAAGCCACAGGGCCCGGCAATGTGTGCCTGTCCAATATCGGGCACTACGAATTCGCGAACCGGGTGGGGAACTGGACGTTGGCGGGCGCGCAGTTCATCGCCGGCGTCTCGGTGAGCGGGTTCTTCGTCGGAACCGTCAACACCACGCACGCGACATTGCACTGGAACTTCACCTATATCGAAACCGTCGTCTCCGCCGCCCGCGCGGCGCGGATCGCCGACGCCGCCATCCGCATCCTGCTCGCGGAGTCGACACCGCGCAGCAGCAGCACAGAAGGATCGAACGCATGAGTGAAGACCTTGGAGTCATCGTTGTCACCGGAGCATCCTCGGGCCTGGGTAAACAGACCGCACTCGACCTGGCGGGCAGGGGGTTCGTCGTTTACGCCGGTGTGCGCACGGAGGACAGCGCGGAACGACTGTGGGCAGAGGCGGGCACCAGACGGCTGCGCCCGGTCATGCTGGACGTGACCTCGGACCTCTCGATCGCGAACGCGCACAAACTGATCAGCGGCGAACTCGGACCGTCCGGCCTGCACGGGCTGGTCAACAATGCAGGCATCTGCGTGTCCGCGCCGCTGGAATGTGTGAGCAGCGACCGGCTCCGGGAAGAGCTGGAGGTCAACGTGATCGGCACACTCGCGGTTTCCCGGCAGTTCCTGCCGCTGCTGCGCACTCGTGCCGCCGGTACGCCTGGGTTCGCAGGCCGCATCGTGAATGTGAGTTCGGGGGTGGGCAAGGTGGCCACGCCGTACCTGGGAGCGTATGCGGCCGCGCAGTTCGGCAAGGAGGGCCTGTCCGGGGCGCTGCGCCGCGAGCTCGCACCACTGGGGGTCGCGGTGTCCATCGTCGCGCCCGGCGCGATCGCCACACCGATCTGGGACAAGATGACCGATACCGCCGATCGCATCATGAACGACACGCCCGCCGAGATCGCCGAGCTGTACAGCAGGCGATTTCGCGGCTTCATCGATCAGAACACCGCACGTGCCGCCGCCAGCCGCACGCGCCCCGAGCAGGTCGCCGCGGCTGTCGCGCACGCCATGACCGCGCGCCGCCCGCACACCCGCTATCGGGTCGGTCTGGATTCGGTGATGGTGGAGGCGGCTTCACGCCTGCTTCCGGACCGGGTACTGGATTTCGCTCTTGCTCGCGGCCTGTCGGTCGCGGACTGAGGACAGGGGACCTACATCGTGAAGGTGATCATCATCGGAGCCGGGATCGGTGGCCTGACCGCGGCCGTCGCGCTGCTCCGGCAAGGCATCGAGGTCGAGGTGTTCGAGGCCGCGCCCGAATGGCGCGACACCGGCACCGGACTGGGGCTGGCCAGCAATGCCACCAAAGTGCTCCACGCACTGGACGTCGACCTGAGCGCCGGCAGTTCGCTCGAGCACTTCAGCATTCGCACCACGACCGGAAAACAGCTGCGCGAGCTGCCGATCGGCGCGGTCACCAGGGAGCTGGGTTCACCGGTTGTCAATATCCACCGCAACGATCTGATCGCCACCCTTCGAAAATCGGCGGCGGACACACCGATCCATCTGGGCGCACAGCTGCGCAGCTACAGCGCAACCGGTACCGGGGTGAGCGCGATATTCGAGGACGGTCGCACCGCGCATGGTGAGCTGCTCATCGGCGCCGACGGGATCGGATCCCAGGTACGCGCGCAGTTGGCGGGTCACGCGCCGGTCACCGAGCACGGCTATGTTTGCTGGCTCGCCACCGTCCCGTTCCGCGATCCGCGGCTGCCCCCCGGCCACGCCTATCACTACTGGGGTCGCGGCCTGCGCTTCGGGCTCCTGGATATCGGTGGCGGGCAGGCCTACTGGTGGGGCACCAGGAACCTGCCGACCGCGCTGGCTCGCGAGTGGAACGGTGGCAAGGCCGAGATCGCCGCGGCCTTCGCCGGCTGGGCCCCGGAGGTGGGCGAAGTCATCGAACGCACACCCGAGGACGCCATCGTCAGCGTCCCGGCCCAGGACCGACCTTTTCTCGATGTATGGGGTGACGGACCTGTCACGCTGCTGGGCGATGCCGCTCATCCGATGCTGACGAGCCTGAGTCAGGGCGGCTCGTCCTCGGTCGAGGACGGCTTCGTACTGGCCCATCACCTCTCGACCGAATCGGACCCGGTCGGCGCCTTGCGGAACTATGAGAACGCACGCCGCGACCGCACACGCATGCTGGTCACCGAATCACGCAGACTGTCCAAGCTCGAGCAAATCGAGAATCCCCTGGTTGTTCGAATCCGTGATGCCGCCGTCCGCGCCGCGCCGCTGGCGGTGCTGCGCAGGCAGAATTCGGCCCCGATGCGGTTCGAGCTGCCGGTCGAACGACCTGTAGGCCCCTGAGCGTAAGTTGTGAAATGCCCACTTCCAGAATCTTGTTCGGAGCGGAATTTCAACCGACGAGAGATGAGATTGTCTACCATCTCTGGTCGCACTCCGAGGAGGATCGACCGGCGCTGACCTACTGCACACTCCCGGTGCGACGAGGCAGAGATTGCGGCGCAGGCCTCGGCTGGGCGGTGCTGGCGAGTTCGCCGCCTTCTTGCCCTCGATCGTGCGGCGGGTGACTGCTCGTCGGTTTCGCTGTGCGGCCGGGTTCAGGGGCGCAGCCGCAGTTACGACGCCGAGTCAGGCCTCCGCCGCCGATGAGATGCGGGGTAAGCCGCCAATTGCTTCGGATTCGGCGCGAAAATACCGCCAACTGGCGGATGTGCGGACAAATACTTTCGTCGAGAATTTAGTAGCCGACCGCAGGGGTGGCTCACCTCACAAGGAACAAGAATGAGCTGTGCGAGTGCATCGGAGTTGGTGCCAGCTGTCACCGAAACCGCTGACAATCGATTTCACGAGCGGGGACGTGGCACAACAGGCTGCGGGGGCTTATCCATGCGGAAACTGCTTGGGGGTCGGCGTGTTTATAACGGCATATCCAGGGGCTGAAGAACAACGCAGGGGAGACGAAAGGCAGTGAATGAACGGCAAATGGAAGATCACCGCGGCACTATTGGTGTCCACAGCGGCTCTATCAATGGGAGTGGGCCCGGCAGGTGCCGGACCTGACGATGGCTTCTACACAGCACCGAACCCGCTGCCGACCAAAGCCAACGGTGCGCTGATCCGGTCGCAGCAGGTCGAACTGTTCGCGGGATTGGGTAGCGCACTGCCGGTGCGCGCGACCCGAATTCTGTTTCAGAGCGCTGATGCCCGCGGTGTCCCGGTCGCTACCAGCGGAATCGTTCTCGATCCCACCACCCCGTGGGCCGGACCGGGGCAGCGGCCGCTGATCAGCTATGCCATCGGTACCCACGGCACCGGTGACGTCTGCGCCCCATCCAAACTGCTGACCGATGGGGTGCAGGTGGACGGTGCGGGGAATCCGGCTGCCGAACTTCAAACGGACCTGGCCCAGCTGGTTGCGACGGGATACGTGGTGGTCGTGACCGACTACCAAGGTCTGGGTACCGAAGGCGGGACCACGTATGTGCAACCTCTGCCGGAGGCTCACGCGGTGCTGGACGCCGCCCGCGCGGCGATCGGGCTCGGCGTCGTCCCACCGAGCGCACCCATCGGGATCTGGGGATTTTCTCAGGGGGGCGGTTCTGCCGCGGCGGCAGCGGAACAGGCCGCAGGTTACGCACCCGAGCTCGACGTCAAAGGCACCGTCGCCGCGGCAACGCCGGCGGACCCGAGTGTCGCCTTGACGGGTGCGGAGAACGGCCGGGGCCTGACCGGCGTGATCGGGTACTTCATCAACGGACTGCTGACCAGTCACCCCGAGCTCACCTCGACGGTCACCGCGATGCTCAGTCCGGCGGGCATCGACTTTCTGCACTCCACCGCCAACGAATGTGTTTCCGGAACCGTGGCGCGCTGGGCGTTCCGCGATACCAGGGACTTCACGGTCACCGGCCAGCCGATCATGACCTCGCTGCGAGCCGATCCCGCCGTTCGAGCGGTGATCGATAGCTTCGCCCTCGGCACCATCGCGCCCGCCGATCCTGTCATGCTCCTGCAGAACATCAACGACGATGCGGTGCCGGCCGGACCGGCCCGTCAGCTTTCCGTCGACTGGTGCGCGAAGGGCGCCGACGTGATCTACCACGAGCTCGACTATCCACCTCTGCTGCCCGAGATCGGTTTGTTCGGTCACAGCGCGACGATCCTGGGCGCCGACGTCGCGATGGCATGGCTCGCCGACCGCCTCGCCGGGGTACCGGCACAAGCAAGCTGCCGGTAATGCACTCGGCGGTCGACGTGCACTCAGGTATCTGTGGAATTCGCGCGTTCCACGAATCGGCGTAACTGGCCTTGCAGGTCCCCGACGGCGATGCTCGGTCCGGCGGTGATCTGCTCCCAGTGCGCTGCGACTCCTTCGACGGTCTGTTCGTCGGTGCGCAGCAGAACCCCGGTGGTTTCCTGCATTTCGGCCGTCGCGTAGACACCGGCTCCGGCAGCGAGGATGGTCTTGGTCGGCGCGGCGCGGGAGACCAGAAAGAGTGCCCCGGCGGTGCTCGCCTCGGGGCGCATCAACTCTGATGTGTCGGTGTCGAAGAGAGACGCGGTCATCTGTGTGGTGGCCAGCGGGGCGATCGCGTTGACACGGATCCCCTTGGGGTGTCCCTCGATGGCCAGGACATTCATCAACCCGACGAGTGCGGATTTGGCCGCCGCGTAGTTGGCCTGGCCGAAGTTTCCGTAGATCCCCGACCCGGAGGTGGTCATCAGGATTCGGCCATATTCTTGGACGATCATGGTGTCCCACACTGCCTTCGTCGTGTGTACGGCTCCGGTGAGGTGTACGTCGATGACTCGGCGGAAGTCGCCGAGGTCGGCATTTCGGAAGCTGGCGTCACGCAGGATTCCGGCGTTGTTGATCAGTACGTCGACGCGTCCCCACCTGCGCAGGGTTCGGTCGACCATGGCGACCACCTGCGCGTAGTCGGTGATGTCGGCGTGGTCGGCCACCGCCGAACCAGCGGCGGCCGTGATCTCGGCGACCACCTGCTCCGCGGGTGACACGGCGGCGCCCGGCACCGCTAGGTCGTTGACGACGACATGGGCGCCGCGGGCAGCGAGTTCGAGGGCGTGGGATCGGCCCAACCCGCGGCCACCGCCGGTGACGATGGCGACCTGGTCACGAAAGTCGATGGTCAAGGTGTGTCATCTTTCTGGTGTACGTAGGTTCGGTGTGATGGGCGATCGGCGTGCCGCGCCGCTCAGCCGAACCGCCCGGCGAGCCACGCACCGATCTCGGCCGCCGCCAAGCTGGCGCCGGTCGGCGCCCCCTCGGCGATCGGGCCACCGAAATGGGTACCGGGAACACTGGTGTGGCTCTTGTCGGTCGAACCCAGGGCCTCGACCATCCTCGTCGCGTCCTCGGGGAAGCAGGCCTGATCGCCGGTGAGTTCGACGAATATCGACGGAACCGTCACGCCGGGGGCGCATCGGACGAAGTCTGCATTGGTGCTCAGCGCCGACCAGGTCGACAGCCAGGCATCCGCGGTGGTGAAGCGGCCGAATCCGACCAGGCCGTAGTTGGTGAGGTCGGCTCTGCGACTGAACAGCGAACCGTAAGGGCGTTCGTTCGGGCTCAGCGACAGGTCGGTGAACCGCAGGTCCGCGTCGGTGCGATAGACGGTCAGAATCCGGGGCGCCAGGGCGGTGCGCTGATCCACGGGATCCGCGGACTTCGCGAAGCGTCGCCGTGCTTGCGATGCCGCGGCGACGTGTTCTCGGGCTACCTCGTCGATCCGCTCGATGCGCCGGCGTTGCGCCGCGCGGTAGGACTCGACGAACTCGGGGGAGTAGGTGGAACTGTGCGGTGGCTCCGCGAATCCGTTGGCCGGATCGAACGGGTTCAACGCGGGATCGACGCTGAGCGGGTCCGATTCCACCAGTACGGAAGGGTCGATCAACCGCAGCAGCAACGCGCCCTGACCCGGATGTGGCGCCATGAAGATCGCGCCGTCCGGCATCGGCATCTCGGCGCCGGTGAGATCGATTCGGCGCCCGGCGGGTGTGATGGCCAGCCGCTGTCCGGATGGTGCGCCGGCTTGCTGGTGGTAGAAGGCGAACAGTGTCCCGCCACCCGAATGTCCGAGGGTGACAACGTGATCGAAATCCTGGTCGCGCAGGAACACCTGGCCTGCGGCCACGTCCAGCAATGCCTGTTCGTGGACGAGCGCGATGTCGTTGTTCGGTGACCGGGTGCCCTGCGTCCACACGGCGTATCCGCGTTCCAGGAGTTCGGGCACCAGCACGTGATGGGTGAGGTCCTGGCGGGGGTGCATGATCGCGACGACGGTGCGCGCCCCGGGCACCGTGCGCAGCACGCCTGCGACTTTCGCGCCGTCGTGGGTGCGCAGTTCGTGCACCGAGGTCACTGTTGAGGTCGGGGCAGCGGCGGATTCGATGTAGCGTCCGGCGCCCAGCCGTTCGGCGGATCGGGTCATCGCGGTTCGACTTTCATCGCGTCTTTGTCCCATTGCACGATCACCGAGTCGGTCAGTCCGGCGACGCTGCTGTACCAGACCGCGTGGCGGCACCCGGTCGCCCGGCGATCGATGACGATCGTGCCCTCGGAGGTGAGTTTGAAGTACGGCCCGACGCGTTCGATGCCGACCTCGGGATCGCGCCCGGCGACTTCGGCGACGGGCTTGTTCTCGGGAACGTCGAGGATGAACAGTGTCGTCATTTCGCCACCGCCTCGGCGTCGAGGCGGCGCTCGTCCTCGGCGTCCTGCCAGGCCGCGGCGCGTTCGACGATGAGCTCGGCCTTGCGGGTGAGCAGCGCGGCCATGCTCGGATTCGGTTGTGAGACAACGTCGACCAGGGCGTCGATCGTCAGGTTCGCGTCGAGATCTTCCTGGGGCGTGACCGGCCGCAGCGCGCGGGTGATCTCGATCATGTAGCCGTTGGGGTCGTGGGTGTAGATCGAGTCGATCGTCTCGTGCTGCACGCGCATCTCGACCGGCCACCGGCTGTCGTCGAGGCGGCGACGATACTCGAGCAGTTCGTCCTCGCTGTCGACGTGGATGGCCAGATGCCGGGACCGGATGAACCAGACGGGGACCTCGGCACCGAACCGGGAGTACGCGTCGCCCTGTGGGCCGCCGTCCTCGAACGGTTCCAGGCCGAAGTAGTAGAAGAAGGCCAAGCGGTCGTCGTTGCCGATGTCGAAGAAGAAGTGGATGAAGTCGGGGTGCTTGTCGGGCCCCCAGCCTGCCGCGCAGATCGAATGCACGACCGGGAAGCCGAGCACATCACGGTAGAAGGTGACCGTGGCCGCCGGATCGAAGGTCGGGTAGGCGACGTGGTCGACGCCCCGAACGGTGTGTGCGAGGTCGCTCATGATGACTCCTCTGGGTGAAGTGGACGAATAGGGGCGGTCAGTGCGGTGCGACCGCGACGTCGGCGCGCAGGAGACTGCCGGCCCGCGGGATCGCGACCGGCAGGTCGAGGCTGCGCAGAATGCTGTACGCACCCGCGGTCGCGGCGGACAGGACCGGAATGCCGAACTCTTGCTCAGCGGCGTCGACGAGGGGCAGCGACGGCATCTGTACGCAGCAGGAGATGACGAGTGTGTCGACGCCCGCCAGGTTCAGCGAGCGGGCCGCGTCCATGACGCGATCGCCCGAGATGCAGCCGACCTCGGTGTTGTCCTCGACCTCGAGGGCCCTCCAGTCGCTGATGGAGAAACCCTCCGCCTCGAGGTACGCCACGACCTTCGCCGCGAGTGGCCGCATGTACGGGGTGACCAGGGCGACGCGCTGGGCGTTCAGTGCCCGCAGTCCCTCCACGAGGGCCCCGGCGCTCGACCGGACCCGAGCCGGGGAATCGCCGGTGGCGAGCTGTTCGGCGACGGAGCTCTCCACACGCTGGTGCTCGCCCGGTCCGCCCACCATCACCGCGACCAGACAGGCGTACAGGATCACCTCGGGGGAGGCATCGGCGATCTCGAGGACACAGCGTTCCCGCTGGGCGTTCATCGCGGCCAGTCCCTCGGGGGAGACGGTGTGCATCCGCATCCGCGTGGAGTGGAAGGAGAACTCGGCCTCGGGATGGCGGGACAGCAGCGCCGGCATCTCCGTCTCGACGGTGGTATTGGAGCTGGGAACGACCAACCCGACGCGATGGATACCCATGTGATTCCTTCCGATCCGGCCTCGACCGACTGTCGAGGATTTACGTATACGACAATTATTCGACACAAGTGATGGTTGGTCAAGTGGGTGCCGCCGAGCGCTTCTCCCATTGCGGGAGGGCAGCGTGTCGTACGCATCCATGCCCAGTAGCTGCTGTGTACCATCGGTGTATGGCCTGACGGCAGCTGATATGCCGCTGACCAGGGAGAAGTGACTGGCATCACGAATAGGTCTTGACATGTCGGCACAGACGTCAAATAATCGACACCAACGTAATTAGCGTTGGGATCGGTCGAAGCTCGACCTGTCCGACCACTGTCCGAAGGAGCGCAGCGGCAATGGCATATGTGATCGGTGTGGACGTCGGTGGCACGTTCACCGATGCCGTCCTCGATGACGGGAATGGGCTGATAGTCGCCGGAAAGGCGCCATCGACGCCGCCGGACTACTCGCAGGGGGTGATGGACGTCCTCGAGGTACTGGCCGAGCAGCTCGGTCGGCCGATGGAGGAGATGCTGGCCGACACTCACCACATCGCGCACGGCACCACGTCGTCGCTGAATGCCCTGGTGATGAACAAAGTCCCCGAGGTCGGCTTCCTGACCACCAAGGGACATCGCGATTCGATTTACATCATGAACGTCGAGGGGCGGTACCTGGGCAACTCGCCCGAGCAGCTGCAGAACGTGCTGAACCAGAGCAAGTCGCACGGCCTGGTGAGCAAGCGGCACGCTCTGGAGGTGACCGAGCGCATCGATCGAGACGGTCGCGTGGTCGTGGCCCTGAACGAGGACGACGTGCGGTCGGCGGTCGCGACGTTGTTGGCGGACGGGATCGCCGCGATCGCGGTGTCGCTGCTCTGGTCGTTCCGGAATCCGGCACACGAGCGGCGGATCCGCGACATCGTGCACGAGATCGACCCGTCGGTGTTCGTCGCGCTCTCCAGTGAGGTCAGCCCGCGTATCCGGGAGTTCGCGCGCAACGCCACCACGATCATGAGCACCCAGATCGGACCCGGGCTGCGCGACTACCTCGGCGAGCTCGAAGGGCGGCTGCGGGAGAAGAAGCTGGCCGGTCCGCTGCTGGTGATGCAGAGCAACGGCGGCGCGGTCGCGGCCTCGGAGGCGCCGGGCAACGCCATCTCGACCGTCGGCTCGGTTCTGACCGGTGGCGTCGTCGGCGCGGTCTCACTCGGGCGGCAGCTCGGTCACCGCAACATCATCGCGACCGACGCCGGTGGCACCACGTTTCTGGCGGGCCTCGTGGTCGACGGCGAGCCGGTGCGTTCCTCCTCCACCACCATCAACCATCACCCGATCAACGTGCCGACACTGGAGGTGCACGCGATCGGCTCCGGCGGTGGCGCCATCGCCTGGCTCGACGCGGGCGGCAACCTGCAGATCGGGCCGCACAGTGCCCAGGCGGTGCCCGGCCCTGCCTGCTACGGCCAGGGCGGAACCGAACCCACGAACACCGACGCCAATCTGGTGCTGGGCATCCTGCCAGAACGCGGGCTGCTCGGCGGACGCAAGGCGCTGAGCCTGGAACAGGCACGGGAGGCCATTCGCCGCCGGATCGCCGAACCGCTCGGGTTGACGATCGAACAGGCCGCGGCCGCGATCTACGAGGTCCAGAACGCCCAGACCGGCGACCTGCTGCGCAAGACGGTGGTCGAGGCGGGACACGATCCGCGTGAGTTCATCGTCTACGCGTTCGGTGGATCCGGTCCGGCGCACTGTGGGTTCTACGCGCAGGAGATCGGCGTGAACAACGTTGTCGTTCCACTCGGTCAGGTGGCTTCGGCGTTCTCCGCCTACGGCCTGGCCGCCTCCGACATCGTGCTGGCCAGGGAACTGTCCGATCCCGCGGCCATGCCGCTGGACCCGGCCCGCGTCGAACAGAACTTCAAGCAGCTCGAGGAACAGGTCCGCGAACAACTTTCGCGGCAGGGATTGCAGTTCGCGTCGGTCGAGATCACCCGCGAGATCGACATGCGCTACACCATGCAGCTGGCAGAGGTCGCGACCCCGGTTCCGGGCGGTGCGCTGACCTCGACGGAGATCACGGACGCCGCAACGGCATTCGAAGCACGCTACGCCGACCTCTACGGCCAGGACAGCGGGTTCCGGGAAGCGGGAATCCAGGCGATCACCTACCGCGTGCGCGGCACCGGCGTCCTGCCCTTCACCCCGGAACTGCCGCCATTGGCCGCCGCGGAATCCGCCGACGCGCGCCCCGCGTTGCTCGGCACTCGCAAGGTGTGCTTGGACGGGCGCCGCGGCTACGTCGACACCGACATCTACGACTACACGAAACTGCGGGCCGGCCATGTCCTGCGCGGACCCGCGGTGATCGAGGTACCGACGACGACAGTCGTTGTGCCGCACGACACGACCGGCTCGATCGACCGGCTCGGCAACCTCACGATCACCGTCGACTGACCGCCCTCAGCACACCAGGAGTACGACCATGACCACAACGATTCCCGGCTCCGAAGGATTCGTGAGCCGACCGCCGGACCTCGAGGCATTGCAGCGTTCGCTGCCTTCGTCGGTGCCCGTGCACACCGTGACGCAAGAACAGATCGACAACGTCGACCCGCTCACCTACGAGGTGATCCGGCACCGGCTCTGGTCGGTGACCGACGAGATGGGCGAGGCGCTCAAGCGGATGTCGGGTTCACCGATCGTGACCGACGCCAACGACTTCGACTTCGCCATCAGCGACGAGCTCGGCCAGGAGGTTCAGGTCGGTCTCTACAACACCATGCTGGTCGGCGCGGTGGACCTGGCGATCTACTGGACCCTGCAGAACCGCGCGAGCAACCCCGGCATCACCGAGGGCGACATGTTCCTGTGCAACGACCCCTGGGTCGGTGGCGGTCTGCACCAGAGCGATGTCATCGTCTACCAGCCGGTCTTCCACGACGGCAAGCTGTTCGCCTGGACCAGCGCGATCTGCCACGAACCCGACCTCGGTGGCTCCGGCCTCGGGTCCTTCGACCCCGCGGCCAAGGACGTGTTCTCCGAGTCCCTGCCCACTCCGCCGATCAAGGTCGTGCGTGACTACGAACTGCAGCGCGATGTCGCCGATGCCTGGGTTCGCCGTTCGCGCGTGCCGATGCTGGTCGGCCTGGACCTGCGCGCGAAGATCGGCGCCAACTCCGTCGGCCGCAACCGGCTGCTCGCGGTGATCGAGCAATACGGAGCCGACACGGTCAAGGCCGTCATGAAGCGCATGATGGCCGATGCCGAGACCCGGCTGCGCACGAAGCTGTCCGATCTGCCCGACGGGACCTGGCGCGCCACCGGCTACCAGGACCAGGCGAATGTGGGTGACCGTGGTGTCCACAAGATCACCGTGGCCATGACGAAGCGCGACGACCACCTCGTCTTCGACTTCACCGGCACCGACCCGCAGACCGGCGTGATCAACTGCACCTACGCCGGCATGCGCGGCGGGGTGATGCTCGCGCTGTTGCCGATCCTGGCCGGCGACATCCCCTGGTCGGCCGGTGGCCTCATGCGCTGCTTCGAATTGATCTCCGAGGAAGGCACGCTCAACAACGCCACCTTCCCGGCCGCGGTCAGCCGTGGCCCGATCGGGCCGGCGTGGCTGACCGGCAACCTGATCGCGGAGTGCCTCGCCCAGATGCTCGACCAGCACATCGAGCTGGGCAAGAACGTACAGGCGTCCTGCTGCGGCACCTGGGACACCACTGTGGTGGCGGGCCTGGACGAGCGGCCCGAGCAGCCCGTGCCGTTCCTCAGCATCATGATGGAACCCATGGCGGGCGGCTACGGTGCGCGTCCGGTGGCCGACGGCATGGACACCGGCGGTTTGTTCTGTATCCCGATGGGGCGCATTCCCGACACCGAGATGACCGAGTTCCTGTATCCGCTGCTCACCCTGTGGCGTCGCGAGGAGCCCGACTCCGGCGGCCCCGGCCGGCATCGCGGTGGTGTCAGCGCCTCACTCGCGGTCACCCCGTACGGGACGAGCCTGCCGATGGGCCTGGTCTTCGCGTCCGCGGGCAAGGCGGTGTCCCAGAACGGTGGACTCGCCGGTGGCTTGCCGGGCAACACCGGCCTGGAGATCCTGGCGCGCGACTCCGGTGTCACCGAGATGCTGGCCGCGGGAACGATTCCCGGTTCGCTCGACGAGCTGGCGGGCACCCAGGATCTGGGTGCGTGCTACGCGGAGAGCTACCTGGCTCCGGGCGAGGTGCTCTACATGCATTGGCAGGGTGGCGGCGGTTACGGCGACCCGCTGCGACGCGAGCCCGAGTCCGTGGCGATCGATGTGCGCAACGGCAAGGTGACACCGGCCGGCGCCGAAGCCGGGTACGGCGTCGTCGTCACCGACGGCGACCTCGACTCCGCCCGCACCGAAACATTGCGTGCGTCCGTGCGCGAGGAACGGCGGCAGCGCTCCACCGTGCCACCGAGCCAAGACGCGAAACTGGATCTGACGCATGCCCGCCGCCTCGACGACAACCTGGTCGAAGTCCGCATCGGCGACAACCGCGTGGTCGGGTGCGCGCACTGTGGTCAGCTGCTCGGCGACAGCAAGTCCGGCAAGCTGGCGCTGGCGCGCTTCGAGGGACCGTCCAGTGTGGCCGGACCGCAGGTGACCTCCGACCCAGCGGTCTACGTCGACACCGAAGTGGTGTTCCGGCAGCAGTGCTGCCCCGGATGCTGGACCGCGGTGTACTCCGGTGTGGTTCCGGCCGATCACCCCGACCACATCGCCGAACTGGCCCAGCTGCTCCCCGCGGTGGCACAGCGATGACCACGTCCGTGACCGGCCGCGCGCGCTGGGGCGAACGCCTCGTCGGGTTCCCGGCCGACCGCGCGGACCGGTACCGCCACTCCGGTGCGTGGACCGATCAGCCAGTCGCCGAACGACTCCACGACATCGCCATCCGGTTCCCGGACCGGATGGCGGTGATCGCCGCCGAGGGTTCGGTGACGTTCGCCGAGCTCGACGTCCGCACCGACCGGATCGCCGTCGGGCTCGGCGAGATCGGCCTCCGACCCGGTGATCCGGTCCTGTTCCAGGTCGGCAATCGGCTCGAGACCGTATTCGCCTGGTACGGCTGTCTGAAAGCGGGCCTCGTCCCGGTCGCGACCTTGGCGGCCCATCGAGGCCACGAAGTCGGGCAGATCAGCCGCAAGGTCGGCGCGGTCGCGCACCTGGTAGAGGCCGGAACAACGTTCGATCTGGTCACCTTCGCCCGCGAGCAGGCCGACGGCCATCCGACCCTGCGGCGCATTCTCACGCTCGCCGCGCCGGACGGTATCGGCACCTACGCGCTCGAATCGCTCGGCGCCGACGTGCCGGCGGATCAGGCGCGAGCGCACGTGGCACAGGTTCAGTCCGCCATCGATCCCCTCGACATCGCGGCGTTTCAGCTCTCCGGTGGCACCACCGGGGTGCCCAAGGTGATTCCACGCCTGCACGTCGAGTACTGGAACAACGGACTGCTCTACGCGCGCAGGCTCGGCTGGGACGAGAACACCCGTGTCGCCCACCTGATCCCGATCATCCACAACGCCGGCATCACCTGCGGTCTGCACGGCGCGCATTCGGTGGGCGGTTGCTTGATCCTGGCGACCGCGGATCCGGCGACGGCGTTTCCGCTGATCGCCGGCGCGCAGGCGACGGCGGTTCTCTTCGGGCACGGACACTTCCAAGCCCTGTTGTCGCCCGGCTACGACGAGGTCCGGCGCGAGGTCCGGCAGGTGATCCTCTCCGGCGCGAAGCCGACCGCTGAGCTCTTCGAACGTGCGGATGACGGCGAAGGGCGGTGGGCCGGGCAGCTTTTCGGCATGTCGGAGGGGCTGTTCACTGTGACCGAACCGGCGGCTCCGGAGCAAGCCAGGTTCGCCACGGTCGGCACCCCGATCGCCGCCGACGACGAGATCCGGATCCTCGATCCCGGCGGCGAGACCGAACTGTCCGACGGCAGCGTCGGTGAGCTCGTCTGTCGCGGGCCGTACACCATTCCCGGCTATTTCGACGCGGCCGAACACAATCGGACCGCCTTCACCTCCGAGGGCTTCTATCGCACCGGCGATCTCGCCATGGTGACCACCATCGACGGCGGGCGGTACCTGTCGATCGAAGGGCGGATCAAGGACCTCATCAATCGGGGCGGGGAGAAGATCAATGCCGAGGAGATCGAGCTGCTGCTGGTGAAACACGAGAACATCGCCAACGCCGCAGTGGTGGCGATGCCCGATCAACGACTCGGGGAGAAGACGTGCGCCTATCTCATAGCCGAGAACGGGATTCCGCTGACCATGAACGAGGTCCGGCAGCACCTCGACGCGCTGGGGGTGGCGAAATTCAAATGGCCCGAACGACTGGAATGGGTCAGTGCCTTCCCGCAGACCAATGTGGGAAAAATCAACAAGAAGCAGCTGCGCGCCGATGTCATCGACAAGCTCGAGAGCGAACAGTCACCCGGCTAGATCGGCCGAAATCATTTCTCTGAATACGGCTGTGCCGAAGAAACGTGGATATCGAATGAGGAGTTCGTCATGAGGCTGGAGAAAGTGGCCGTGCTCGGGGGTGGCCCCGGCGGCTTGTACGCGGCGCGGCTGCTCAAGCGCAGTCACCCGGACGCGGAGGTTACTGTTTACGAACAGGGTTCGCCGGATACGACATTCGGGTTCGGCGTCGGTCTCGCCTCCCGCACGCAGCGCAATCTGCGCGCCGCCGACTCGTCCTCGCTGGAAGACATCGTCGCGTCCTCGCACGGGCACGAGATGTCGATGCGGATCGGCGACAACGTCGCGCGGATCTCGCACGGTGAGCTACTGGCGATCGCCAGGACCACCTTGCTGTCGGTGCTGCAGCGCCACGCCGAAGCCGCCGGCGTCCGGCTGTGCTTCGGCGAACGACGTTCGATCGACGACCTCGACGCCGATCTGATCGTGGCGGCGGACGGTGTCAACAGCGCCACGCGGACCGCGCTGGCCGCCACGATCGAACCGGACATCCGGACCGGCACCGGCCTCTACCTGTGGTGTGGCACCGACTTCGCCCTGCCGAGCGCGGTGTTCACCCCGATCACGACCGAGCACGGCACCTTTGTGGCGCACGCTTATCCCTACGCGCCCGACCGCAGCACATTCCTCATCGAAACCGACGAACGCACCTGGAAGCGAGCGGGATTCGACCTCACGACCGAACAGATCCCCGCGACGGAATCCGATCACGAGTCCCTGGCGTACCTCGAGAAGGCGTTCGGTGACACCTTGCAGGGACACCACCTGATCGGCAATCGCACTCGCTGGCTGCGGTTCCGCACGGTCACCTGCCGCCGGTGGCACGCGGGCAATGTCGTACTCCTCGGCGACGCGGCGCACACCGCGCACTACTCCATCGGCTCGGGCACCAAACTGGCGATGGAAGACGCGATCGCGCTCGATCAGGCCATCGCCGAAGCCACCACGATCGAGGCGGCACTGGACGAGTACGAGAACCGCCGCCGCGCCGACGTCGAGCGCTTGCAGTCCATCGCCGCCCGCAGCGAGCGGTGGTGGGACGCGTTCGCCGAACGCATGGACCTGCCGGTCGACCAGCTGATGATCAACTACATGACCCGTGCGGGAAAGGTTTCGCTCGAACGATTCGCCGCCTCCGCGCCCGAAGTCGCGAAACGCGGCGTCGCCGACTACGCGGGAGTCTCGCCTGACGCGGTCCCTGACGCCGGCCTGCTGGAGTGGGTGCTCGATCAGCCGCTGGAACGGGCCGAGCGGGCCTACCCCGATCGGCTTGCTCCCGCCGCGCTGCGTGACGACCCGTCGACCGTCGTCGTCGAACTCGACATCGATTCGGCCTGGAGTGCGGCGGCGGACGCCGTCATCGCGGGGCTTCCGCCGTCCGGCGTGATCTGGCTGACCGGGCGGCCCTCCCGCCAGGAGGTGCTCACCCGCCTCGACTTCGCCGAGCGTGTCACGTGGCGCTCGAAGGCCACGGTCATCGTCGATGTTCCCGAGGAATACCGGGCCGACGCCGCCGCCGGGCTCGCCGGCGGCCGCACCCACCTCGTCGACCTCACCGCCGTTGCCACCGTTGTGGCGGGATCACCGCGCGAGCGCGATAGTGCGCTGTCATGACAGCGCATAGCCTATCGAGGGTGAACACCGATGCACACGACGAGTCGCGACCCGCCGCCGCCCGCCGCGCTACCCGTGGCCGGGCGGCGTCCGAACCCGCGGCGGGGGCGCAGAGCACCTCCCGGCGCGAACTCGTCGAGCGTGAGATCATGGAGCAGGCGACCATCCTGTTCGCGGAGAAGGGTTTCGCAGGCACCACCCTCCAAGATATCGCCAAGGCGACCGGTCTGACCCGCCCCGCGCTGTACCACTACGTCGCCAACAAAGACGATCTGCTGGCCCGCCTGGTGACCGAAATCGCCGAACAGCCCGCGCAAATCTTGCGCAAGATCAACGAACGCGCCGATCTCGATCCGGCGCAACGACTCCGTGAAATGGCGATGTCGATCGCCCTGCATCAGTTGGCGGCGCC
This sequence comes from Nocardia sp. NPDC058518, assembly GCF_042719655.1. NCBI lineage: Bacteria > Bacillati > Actinomycetota > Actinomycetes > Mycobacteriales > Nocardiaceae > Nocardia > Nocardia sp. NPDC058518. Next base: position 825,315 of record NZ_JBHXNJ010000001.1, on the reverse strand, counting down.
CGACCGCTTCCGGCTGCTCCTGCGATCCGAAGCGGAACTGCCCGACACGCTCGCGAACACCTACCGCAACAGCAAGCGCCGGGTCCTCAAGGAATTCATTGCCGTCATCGACGACGGCATCCGTGCCGGGCAGTTCTACCCGGCCGATTCCCGCACCGCGGCGTTCGGCATCATCGGCATGCTGAACTGGATCGCGTTCTGGCACCATCCCGGGCAGGACGACGGCCCGGCCGCCGCCGCGCAGTTGGCCGACATGGCGATGCGCACCGTCGTGGATCCGGCAGCCGACACCAACGGGCAAGGCGGCCCGCGCCGGATTCTCGAACGCCTGCGCCAGAACCTGGACTCGCTCGAGCAAACTCTCGGCGCAATCTGACCTAGCAGCCCTGCAGCTAGTCGATCGCCGGAGCTGTACCAGCCATGACGGGGAACAGGCCTGCGACGGCGGCGACGATCGCAGCGCGGCGGGCTTCGCTGGATGGGTTGTGAACTTGTCCTTCGGCCAGGAAGTCGACGAGGTCGGGCTGCCAGGCCCAGGCCAGCGCGATCTGGGTGACGACGACCATGACGTCGATCGGATCCCACGCCGGATCGAGATACCCGGCGTCCTGCGCCTGTTGCAGCTGTTCGACAGTGCTACGCACGGTCCGTCGCGCGGTACTCAGGAACGGGTTGCCCAGTGACTCGGCAATTTCCAGCCGCCCCCATTGCAGCAGCCGCAGATGGTCGGGATGGGCCATGAAGTAGTCGTGCACCCGCCCCGCGTAGCTGGGCAGGTCGGTTGCGTCCATCCGGGTGGCTTCGGTCATCATCGCCAGCTCGCGCTCGGCGATATGCCGATAGAGTGCGCGCTTGCCGCCGAAGTGCGCGTACAGCCGCTCTTTGCTCGTTTTCGCTTTGCTCGCGATCCGGTCGATGCGAGCGCCCGCTACTCCGTACTGCGCGAACTCGTCTGTCGCCGCGGCGACAATGCGGTCGCGAGTGGTGTCTGCATCAGCGGAGGTGGTCACTCCACAACGGTACCGGCCGAACTGTTCGGTATTGACGGTTCGTGGCTATTCCTGGGCGTTGAGTGCGCGGGCAGGCGACCGTATCAACCACCCCGTCGGTCGACCAACGGCTCCGGTCTCAGGGCGCAACTTTGTCGCTGCGCGGATCGATCAGGATCTTGGCGTGGTGGTCCGGGGAGCCCAGTGCGGCGAAGGCCGCTTCGACGCCGTCGAGCCCGACCGTACCGGTGATCAGCGGGCTGGGATCGACGGTGCCGTCGGCGATCATGTGCAGGGTGTCGCGGAATTCGCCGGGGTCGTAGCCGAGGACGAACCGCAGCTCGATCTCCTTGTTGATGGCGTTGGCGGGATGGAACGCATCCTGCTGCATGCACACCCCCACGACCACGACACGGGTAGACGGCGGTGCCGCGGTGAGGATCTGGTCGATGATGCCGGGCACGCCGACACATTCGAAGACGACCGGACCGGCCGGGCCGCGGTCGAGCAGGTGGGCCGCGCGAAACAGGTACCACCACGGGACTTTGGGGATGCGGCGTACCCGTTCCATGACGTCGAAGCCCAGGTTCAGCAAATCTGCGGCGCCGGCGATGCGGGGCGGCCTCGGCGCCGCCTCCCAGGCGGATTCGGTGGTCGGGTCGACCACGACGTCGGCGCCGCAGGCGCGGGCCAGTTCCCGGCGGCGCGGCGAGAAATCGCTCGCGATCACGGTGCGCACACCGGCGGCCTTCAGCATGGTGACGACGGCCAGCCCGATGGGTCCGCAGCCGATCACGAACGCGTTCTGCCCCTTGGCGATCCGGCTCTTGCGGACGGCGTGCCAGCCGACCGCCATCGGCTCGGTGAGTGCGGCGAGCTCGGGTGCGAGTCCGTTGGGGACCTCGAAGGTCACCGACTCCTGCGTCAGCACCTGTTCGGCGTATCCGCCGGGGGCGTTCGCGGACAGCCCTGTGAGCTCCGGTTCGCGATCCCTGCGCAGAATCGGCATCGCGACCACCGGTGTGCCCGGCTTCCAGCGACGGTGGGTGCGCGGGCCGTACTCGGCGATCTCGCCGGTGAATTCGTGCCCGAGGACGATCCGCTGGTCCGAACGCATGAAGCCGCTGTAGCTGGTGGCGCCGGCCAGGTCGGCGAGTTCGTCGCAGTGCATTCGTGCGTGCAGGTCCGAGCCGCAGATGCCGCAGCGGGTCACGGAGACCAGCACCTGGCCCGGCCCGGGTTCCGGCGCGGGCAGGTCCTCGACCCGGAATTCGCCCTTGCTGACCACCGTCGCACGCATGAGTACCTCCTGAGCTGTGCCGGCCTGTCACCCGGCGGACCGAGCCCGCAATCCCTGGGCAGGGGTCGAGTCACAGGTCCGCGGTCGTCATCGTAGCTCTGCGAGGTCAGCCGGGGCAGGTGATCGCCCCGGCTGACCTCGAACGCCCCAGCCGGGTGTGGTGTCTAGTGGATGGCGCGGTCGGCGCCCTCCCAATGCAGCTTGCGCAGATCGCGCTTGAGGACCTTGCCCGCCCCGGAAACCGGTAGCGCGTCGAGGAATTCGACGCTGCGGGGCAGCTTGTAGTTCGCGATGTGTTCGCGACAGAACTCGCGGATATCCGCCTCGGCCGCGGTCTGTCCGGGCGCCAGGACGACCACCGCGTGCACGCGTTCGCCCCACTCGTGGTCGGGAACGCCGATCACCGCGACCTGGGCGACGGCCGGGTGCTTGGCCACGGCGTTCTCGACCTCGACGGAATAGACGTTCTCGCCGCCGGTGACGATCATGTCCTTGAGCCGGTCGACAAGGAAGACATAGCCGCTCTCGTCCATGTATCCGGCATCGCCGGTGTGCATCCAGCCATCGCGCAGCGCCGACGCGGTCTCTTCCGGCCGGTTCCAGTAGCCCGTCATCACATGATCACCCCGGACGGCGATCTCGCCGATCTCGCCGCGCGCGAGTTCGATCTCGTCCTCGCCGACGATGCGGACCTCGGCGTGGACCGCCGCGCGCCCGCACGACCTGGTCAGCGCGGGATCGTCGTGGTCCTGCGCGGTGAGCAAGGTGGCGACCGGCGCGAGTTCGGTCATCCCGTAGGCCTGGGTGAACCGCGCGTTGGCGAAGACGGTGCGCGCCTTGGCCATCACGGTCTCGGAGATCGGTGAGGCGCCGTACAGCACGCGCCGCAAACTGGACAGGTCCGCGTCGGCGGCGGCGGGGGAGTCGACGAGCAGTTGGATCATCGTCGGTACCAGCAGCGCGTCGGTCACCCGGTGGGTGACGATGGCGTCGAGGGTGGCCGCCGGGGTGAACGACGGCACGATGACGTGGGTCGCCCCCGTCAGATTGCCGACGTTCCACGCGGCGATATCGGCCAGATGGAACATCGGCGCCGCGTGCAGCAGCATGCCGCCGCGGGTGAGGATGTCGGTGGTGACCAGGCTGCCCATGGCCGAGGTGAGGCAGGCCCGATGCGACAGCATCACGCCCTTGGGGGAACCGGTGGTGCCGCCGGTGTAGAAGACGCCGTAGAGCTCGTCATCGCCGCGACGGGCATCGGGGATCGGCGCCGTAGCGGCGATGAGTTCCTCGTAGGAGAGCATGCCCGCGGGCGTCGGACCGTCACCGGCGAAGACGACGGTGCGCAGGTTCGGCGCCCCGGCGCGCAGCGCGTCGACGGCGCCGGCGAAGGCCTCGTCGACGACGAGGACATCGGTGCCGCAATCGAGGAGCGAGTAGGCGACTTCGGCCGTGCTCCAGCGGATATTGACCGGGTTGACCACGGCATCCGCCCACGGCACCGCCATCAGTAGTTCGTGGTAGCGGTCGCTGTTGAGGGCGTAGATCCCGACGCGATCACCGGCTCCGACCCCGAGCTCGCGCAGTGCCCCCGCCAGCCGTGCGATGCGATCGACGGATTCGGCGACCGTGCGCCGGCGGGTCCCGAAGATGGTGGCGGTCCGGTCGGGACTGTGTTGCAGCGCCGCGTGCAGGGATTGCGTGATGTGCACGGCCAACTCCTCTGTTGTGAATATTCATGCGTGTGATGTACCTGACATTCTGGCGGGTCTTGATGGAATGTCAAGGGTCATGTAACCATGAAGTGAATATTGATTCGTCTAGATGGGTGGTGGTGTGATGCAACGGGTGCAGGTCGCCGGAGTCGGGATGGTGCCGTTCTCGACGCCGAGTAAGAGCGAGCCTTACGACGTCCTGGCAGCGGGTGCGGTCCGCAACGCGCTGCGCGACGCCGGAATCGGCATCGAACAGGTACAACAGGCCTACGCGGGATATGTCTACGGCGACTCGACCAGTGGCCAGCGCGCGCTCTACAGCGTGGGTATGACCGGTATCCCGGTGGTGAATGTCAACAACAACTGTTCGACCGGATCGTCGGCGTTGTGGCTGGCGCGCCAGGCCGTCGCCAGTGGCGCCGCCGACTGCGTGCTCGCCTTCGGTTTCGAGCAGATGGAACGTGGCGCCCTCGCCATGAAGTGGCCAGACCGGCCGAGTCCGTTCGTCGACTTCATGGCGGTGGCCCACCAGCACAACGGCGAGAGTGACGCACCGTTCGCCGCGCAGCTGTTCGGCGGAGCGGGCGCCGCGTACGCCGAGAAGTACGGCACCGATCCGGCGACCTTCGCGATGATCTCGGTCAAGGCGCGCACGCACGCGAAGAACAATCCGTTCGCGGTGTTCCGGGACGAGGTCACCGTCGCGCAGGTGCTCGAATCACCGCAGATCTTCGGGCCGCTGACCCGGTTGCAGTGCTGCCCGCCCACCTGTGGCGCGGCCGCCGCGATCATCACCAGCGAAGACTTCGCGCGCCGCCACGGTCTGCGGACCGACGTCGCCATCACCGCGCAGGCGATGACGACCGATACCCCCGACACCTTCGACGATCTGCCCAAGCTCGTCGGCTACGACATGACCCGGCGCGCGGCCGACCAGGTCTACGAGGCCGCCGGTGTCGACCCCGCCGACATCCGGGTGGTCGAACTGCACGACTGCTTCACCGCCAACGAACTACTCAGCTACGAAGCGCTGCGCTTGACCCCCGAGGGCACCGCGGAGAAGTTCATCCGCGACGGCGACAACACCTACGGCGGCCGTGTGGTCACCAACCCGTCGGGCGGACTGCTGTCGAAGGGACATCCGCTCGGCGCGACCGGGCTCGCCCAATGCGCCGAGCTCACTTGGCAATTGCGCGGTCAGGCCGAAGCCAGGCAGGTCGACGGCGTGACGGTGGCGCTGCAGCACAACATCGGCCTCGGTGGCGCCGCCGTGGTCACCCTCTACGAGAAGGTCGGCTGATGAGCGTCGACATCGAACGCGCGCTCGCGCTCACCTTGCCCACCTTTACCGTCGACGTCGAGCGCGGCCGGTTGCGCCTGTTCGCGCGAGTCATCGGCGAGACCGACCCGCTCTACACCGATGTCGAGGCCGCGCGGGCGGCGGGTCACCCGGATCTCCCGGTCCCGCCGACGTTCTTCTTCAGCCTGATCCTCGAAGCACCCTCGCCTTTCGGCTATCTCGACGAGCTGGACATCGACCTGCGCCGGATCCTGCACGGTGAGCAGGCCTTCGAGTACGTCGCCATGGCCTACGCGGGCGACACGGTCGAGATCAGCGAGCGCGTCGTGGACGTGACCGTCAAACGCGGAGGGGCCCTTGAGTTCGTGACCAAGGAAACCGAATTCCGCCGTGGCACCGATCTTCTCGCCAAGGCCACCAATGTGGCCGTCGTCCGCAATCCGGAGGTGACCACGTGAGCACCGCGCTCCTGACCGTCGGTGCCGAGCTGGCACCCCTGGCTCTGCCGCCCATCTCCCGCGCGACGCTGGCGTTGTTCGCCGGCGCCAGCGGTGACCACAACCCGATCCACATCGATCTCGACAACGCGCAATCCGCCGGCTTCGACGACGTCTTCGCCCAGGGCATGCTCTCCATGGCCTACCTCGGCCGCCTGCTGACCGGTTGGGTGCCCCAGCACGACATCCGGTCCTTCGCCGTGCGCTTCACCGCGATCACCCCGATCCACGGGCAGCCGACCTGCACCGCGACGGTCACCGCCGTCGAGGACGGACTCGCCACCCTCGCCCTCGCCGTCACTCTCGCTGACGGCACCTCCACCCTGCTCGGCACCGCGGTCGTCGCCGTGCCGAGCGAGAACTGAGCAGGAGCACATCATGGGAACACTCGACGGCAAGGTAGCCATCGTCACCGGATCCGGTCGCGGCATCGGGCGTGAGATCGCGCTGAAGTTCGCCGCGGACGGCGCGTCGGTGGTCGTCAACGACCTCGACAAGGACCCGGCCGAGCAGACCGTCGCCGACATCCGCGCCGCGGGCGGCACGGCGGTCGCGTGCGCGGGCAGCGTCACCGACGACGACTTCGCCGACCGGTTCGTGCAGACCGCGGTCGACGAGTTCGGTGGTATCGACATCGTCGTCAACAACGCGGGCTACACCTGGGACACCGTCATCCAGAAGATGACCGACGAACAATGGGACGCCATCATCGACGTCCATCTCAAGGCGCCGTTCCGTATCCTGCGCGCGGCCCAGCCGGTCATCTCGGCCGAGGTCAAGCGGGCCAAGGCCGCCGGCGAAGCCGTGCCGTGCCGCAAGGTCGTCAACATCTCCTCGATCGCCGGGCTCGGCGGCAATGCGGGCCAAGCCAACTACGCCGCGGCCAAGGCGGGCATCACCGGGCTGACCAAGACCCTCGCCAAGGAGTGGGGCAGACTCAATGTCACCGTCAACACGGTCGCCTTCGGCCTGATCACCACGCGGCTCACCGAAGCGCCCGCGGACGGCAGCGCCACCATCGACGTGGGCGGCCGCGAGCTCGCCGTCGGCGTGAACCCGACCCTGCTCGACGCGATGGCGGCGCAGATTCCACTTGGCCGCGCCGGCACCCCGGCCGAGGCGGCGGGCGCCGTCTATCTGCTGTGCCGTCCCGAATCCGATTACATCAGCGCCCAGACACTGGTCTGCGGCGGCGGTTACACCATCTGAGAGGGGATTCCACGATGGACCGGGAGATCTTCGAACCCGAGCACGATGCCTACCGCGACAGCGTGCGGCAGTTCCTGGCCAAGCACGTCGTGCCCGGCTACCAGGAGTGGGAACAGGCGGGCATCGTCCCGCGCTCGCTGTTCACCGACGTCGCCGACCTCGGCGCGTTCATGGCGGTGCCCGAGCAGTTCGGCGGCGCGGGGGTGAACGACTTCCGGTTCAACGCGATTCTGACCGAGGAGGCCGCCGCGGCCGATGTCGCTCCCGCGATGCTCGGCCCGGCGCTGCAAGCCGATATCTGCATGCCCTATCTGCTCGAACTGACGAACGACGAGCAGAAGGCGCGCTGGCTGCCCGGCGTCGCGACCGGCGAGACGATCGTCGCCATCGCCATGACCGAGCCGGGGACCGGTTCCGACCTCGCGGGTATCCGCACCAAAGCGGTCCGCGAGGGCGAGCACTACGTGCTCAACGGCGCGAAGACCTTCATCACCAACGGCGTCAACGCCGATCTGGTGATCACCGCGGTGCGCACCGGCGAGCACCCGCACCGCGGCATCAGCCTGATCGTCGTCGAACGCGAGATCGAGGGGTTCACGCGTGGGCGCAATCTCGAGAAGGTCGGCATGCACGCCCAGGACACCGCGGAGTTGTCCTTCAGCGACGCGCGGGTTCCGGTGGCCAACCTGCTCGGCGAGGAAGGCACGGGGTTCTTCGGGCTCAGCAACAACCTGCCCCAGGAACGGCTGTCGATCGCGGTCGCGGCTATGGCCGGTTCGACCACCGCGTTGCGCGAGACGATGGACTATGTGCGGGAACGCCGGGCCTTCGGGCGCACGATCGGCGATTTCCAGGCGACCCGGTTCCGGCTCGCGGATCTGGTCACCGAGGTCGAGGTCACCCAGACCTACGTCGACCGTGGTATCACCGCACTGAACGCCGGTCGATTGAGCGCCGTCGACGCGGCCAAGGCCAAGCTGTGGGCGACCGAACTACAGAGCCGGGTCATCGACGCCTGCGTTCAGTTGCACGGTGGCTACGGGTACATGCTGGAATACCCGATCGCCCGGGCCTATCTGGACTCGCGGATCGCCCGCATCTACGGCGGCACCAGCGAGATCATGAAGGAGATCATCGGCCGATCGTTGCGGTTGGGCTGAGCGGTAGCATCCCCGTGGTGTCCTCACCGCCCGCCGCCGCGCGTCGCAAACGCCCGGCCAACCGTCGCGAACTGATCGTCGACGCGGCGGCTTTGCTGTTCGCCGACAGCGGTTTCGAGAACATCGCGATGAGCGATGTCGCGGCCGCTGTCGGCGTCGGGCCCTCCGCGCTCTACCGGCATTTCACCGGCAAGGACGACCTGCTGCGGGCCGCCATCGAGCAGACGCTCGACCGGTTCGCCACCACGCTCGACGGCCCCGACGTCCTGGGTGCCGTCGCCGATTTCACGGTCGGGCGGCGCTGCGCGCCGCTGCTGTGGGTGCGCGAGGCACGCCACCTTCCCCGCCCACAGCGCGTGGATCTCGCCGCCCGTCTCGACCAGTTGTACGAGGCGTTCGCGGTGGTGGCGACCGGTGACGCCCCCGGCCTCGGCGCCCGATTGCGCGCGAGAACGGCGTTGGCGGTACTGCTCAGCCCCGCCTTCCACAGCACCAAGCTGCCCGCCGACGAATTCCGGGTGACCCTCGTCGGCATCGCCGAGGCGGTGCTGAGCGTCGAACTGGAAGTGCTTGCGCCACCACCGGTTCCAGCGCCGACAGGCCTGTCGCGCGGGAGTAAGCGCGAACAGATCCTACGCGCGGCGCTGGGCATCTTCGCCGATCAGACCTACGCGAGCACCGGGATGGAGGAGATCGGCGAGGCCGTGGGCCTGTCCACCTCGAGCGTCTACAACCACTTCAGCAGCAAGCTGGAGATACTCGAAGTCGCGCTGCATCGAGCCAACGGCTACCTCCAGGTCACCTTGGACGACACACTGCTGGCCGCATCCGACGAAGCCGCCGCACTGCGCACGCTCGTCGCGGTCTACGCCGAGTTCACCCTGCGCCACCCGACCCTGGTCGACATCCTGGTCACCGAAGTCCGCAGCCTCGGCGCGCAGGCGGAACCGCTGGTGCAAGCACAGCGCGACTATGTCAGCGAATGGGTCAGGCTGTGCCGTGCGGCACGACCCACCCTCACCCGGGAACAAGCCCTGGTCACCGTACAAGCGACCCTGATGGCGATGAACGACATCGCCAGGGACGACTCGTTTTCCGACGTTCGTCAGCTGAGCGTCCCGCTGGCTACGATTGCCGTTGCCGCCCTCGGCCTTTCCGGGTAGGCGGTGCGGCCACCGCGGTGGGTGTCGGGAGCGACGGCTGCCGCTGTAGCGAGCGGGCTACCCCGCCAGATGGCGGGATGTGCGGGGATACATTCAGGTCGTATGGCGGTTTTCTGGGCCGAAGCGGACAGCTTGACTGGTAACTATGACTCAGGACACATTTCTTGTTGACACGCATACCCGACGCAAGTCCGACACTCTCCTGATGGTCAGTGTCGGTGCGATCTGGCTCGCGCTGCTCGGTCCGGCATGGACCTACGTACCGGCCTCCCCTGCTACTCCGGCCATGACGCTGAATTTCGCGGATCTGGCTGTGCTGAATGCGAACAATCCGAGTGGGCTGCAAGCTGCCTTCTATCACTGGGTTGCCTGGGCCTTCGCGGCAAGCACGACCGTGGTCGTGCTCGTCGCGGTCCGAGCGGGCAATCGGGTCGGCGGGCTGCTGTGTGCGGTGACCGGCACCGTTCAGCTGGTACTCACCCTGTTCGTCATGGCCGAAGCGGCACCTGATCTATCCGCTCTGGTCGCAGGTCTCCCGTACGCGCGACTGGGTACGGTCCTGTTCCTCGGCTCCATGGCGGCGCTCGGTTACGCCGGCCTCCGGAGACTGCCGACACCCGATGCGCAGCCACAAGGTGGAGTTCCTCGACCGGCCGCTGCTTAGTTCCGGGCGCGGAGGGCTGTGTGAACGCCATGGACCCCGCCGCCACGGCAATCGACGGGGCCGCGCCCCGTCGATTGCGTGCCGACGCGGTGCGCAATCAGCGGCTGATTCTCGCGGCGGCGCGCACCTTGTTCGCGACCTGTGGGCTCGGAGTCACTCTCGACGATGTCGCCGAGCAGGCGGGTGTCGGAGTCGGCACCGTGTATCGCCGATTCGCGAACAAGCAGCAACTGATCGATGAGGTGTTCGAACAGCACATCGAGATGGTGGTGGAGCAGGCCGAACTCGCCCTGACGAACCCTGATCCTTGGGACGGGCTGGTGCAGTTCTTCGAATTCACTTGCCGCACTGTCGCATTCGATCGAGGGCTCGGCGAGGTGCTGGTCGGAAGCGACGCCGGACTGGCACGGGTCGCGTCCGTGCGGGATCGCCTGAATCCAGTGGTCGGTCGTATCATCGACCAGGCCCGCGGTGCCGGCGTGTTGCGGCCCGACGTGGAGCCGAACGATTTCTTCGCGGTCATCCGCATGGTGCAGGCGATCGCCGATTTCTCCTGGTCGGTCAGTACCGAAGTGTGGCGCCGCTATTTCGTGCTGGTCCTCGACGGATTGCGCGGCGATGGCCCGCCGCGGGCGCCGTTGCCGGTCCCGCCGCTCAGCGATGAAGAGATCGAGATCGCCAGACAGGCCTGCGCGAGCCGCCGACGAAGGGGTGCGCCGGAATTTCGCGGCGCCGAGGCTGTCCTCGCCCCTGCCGCCGAAACGCCGCTGCGCGCCCGGTCGGGACAAGACAGGTACTCGTCTACGTAGTTTTACCGTCGCCGATTGCCTGATCCGGAAGCAGTCTGTGAGGGGACAGATCACACACCTACCGCTCGGGGACATCATGGAATCACAGCAGCGACAGCGAAGTCGCTCCGGCGCGATGCACGGCGCGCGTCGGGTGTACTCGGCGAAGCCACCGCGAACGCCGGGCGAGGAAACGAACTCCTCCACCACCGTCGATGACGGCGCGGTGTGGGTCCGCTCCACACAGCGGCAACTGGAACTTCTCGCGTCACGTCATTCGATCGATCCGGACATGAGGACGATCATCGAATTCGCCATCAGCTGGGCGCCCTTCGGCGGTGCGAGTCCAGGCGACCTGCTCGTGAACTTCGGTGTCGACCGGGGGCGATTCATGGCGTTGGTGCAAGAAGGGCTGCGCACCCGACGAGCAGACCGCCAACAGCAGCGCCTGCTCAAGCGACAGCTGGCGGTCGCGTTGACATCGGCGTGGCGCGATGTGGGCGGCTCGATCGGAGAAATACGTTGATGACCCTCGCCGAGCAGTCTCGGTTCCCGATCCAGATCGATGTGCACGTGCGAATCTGGCTGGACCGAACGGCCTTCGACTACCGGGCAACATTGGCCGCGGCGATCAACTTGATTCATGATTGCCGCCGAAAGCATTGGTGCACGGTCGAATTGATTCTGTCCACGATCGGGCGATCCCTGCCCGAGAATCGTCTGCCGAACGAGCGATTGTTCCTGGGCCCGTAGCCGCCCGGCACAGTAGCCGTGGCCCGGGCAGGCTCAGAAATCCGGCTGGTCGGCGGCCCACGCGGCGATCTGCGAGCGCGAGGTGAATTCGAGTTTGGTGAGGATATGGTCCACGTGCCCCTCCGCCGTGCGCTGTGATATCACCAGGTGGGCGGCGATATCTTTGTTGGACATACCGCGGGCGACGAGCTCGGTGACCTGGCGCTCACGTTTGGTCAGGGTCCCGCCGGGACCACGGGTGCGGGTGGCGGCTGCGGATTGTTCGCCGAGTGCGAAGGCCACCGCGGAATCGAAGGTCATCGCGGCGCCTTCCTGGCGGCTCGCCTCGAAGACTCGCTCGCCGAGGGCCTCCCGGCTGTCGTGCGCACAGTCCTCGCGGTGAACGAGCAGGGCCGGAAACACGTAGGCCGAGCTGTGGGTGACACTCACCATCGAATCGGCGACGCCCATCAACACCGCCGCGCGCCGATGATCGTGTTTCTCGGATTCGACCCACGCCAGTGCCTCGGTGCAGGCCGCGGCGACGAGCGGATCTGCCACCAGCCGAGCCAACCGGATGCCTTCTTCCAGCAAATGCGCGGCGTGCGCCGACTCGCCCCGGCGCCACACGACATACCCCGCTGCCCACGATGCCCATGAGCGGAGCATCGTTTCGCCGGCCGACTCGGTGATCGCCAGCACCTGCTCGAAACAGACGAGGGCTCGGGCGGTGTCACCGAGCAATGCGCGAGACAACCCGAGCGAGATCAGTGCGTCCAGTTGCAGGCTGCGCTCGCCGCCTGCTTCGTACACTTCGATGGCGTCGGCCATGAGCTTGTCGACGTGGTCCAGGTCGGCGTCGTTCGCCAGGAGAACAGTTGTCCCCTCGGCATGTGAGAGCAGCGCCGCCACCACCGGATCGGTCGATCGGTCGGCCAACAGCGCGAGTTGCTTCAGGTTGTCGGTGGCATCGGCCAGGTCCGCTTGCAACGAGGCCATTGCCACGGCGGCGTGAAATGCCCTGGCTCGATCGATGGTCTGGGATCCGGTGGTATGGGTCAGCGCACGAGCGGACCAGTGGCGGCCCTCGTTGGGGCGTCCCCGCATGATCCAGAACAGGCACAGTGCGGTAGTCATCCGCACCGCCGCTTCGTTCGACTCGGACAGCGCGAACTCCAGAGCCTTCCGGAGATTCGGCAGCTCACGTTCCAGTCGGGCAACCCACTGCAACTGGTGTGGACCGATCCATTCCGCCTGTGCTTGCAGGGTTAGTCGAAGGCACCAATCCCGGTGTCGCCGAGCGGAATCCACATACGCGCCGCCTTCCTCGGCCTGTTGTCTACCGTATTCCTGCACGGTCTCGAGCATCCGGAAGCGGACCGTTCGGTCGATCTCGTCGCGGATCAGGATCGACTTGTCGACCAATGCGGACAGGGAGTCGAGCAATTCGGATCGCGTCAGTTCGCCGGCGCAAACCTCCTCGGCGGCGTCGAGCTCGAAACCGCCCGCGAAGACGGACAACAGCGTCCACAAGCGTTGCTCGTCCGGTGTGCACAGGTCGTAGCTCCAGTCGACGCACCACCGCAGGGTCTGCTGCCGCATCGGGGCGCCACGACGCCCGCGAGTCAGCAGACCGTAACGGTCGTCGAGGCGAACCAGAATCTGCTCCGGCGACATCGTGCGGAGCCGGGCAGCGGCAAGCTCGATCGCCAGTGGGAGCCCGTCGAGCCGAGCGCAGATACGCGCCACGCAGGCCCTGTTCTCGTCGGTGACATCGAATCCCGGCACGACTGTCGAGCCACGTTCGGCGAACAAGGCCACGGCGTCTTCGCGGGCTGCTCGAGGAGCGGGCTTGCCGGCCGGATCGGGAATTGTCAGCGGGGGCACGACGAATACCGATTCGCCGCCGATGTTCAACGCCTCACGGCTGGTCGCCACGATGCGGATCTGCGGACACGCCCGCAACAGTGTTTCTACCAGTGCGGTGACAGCGTCGATCACCTGTTCGCAGTTGTCCAGCACCACCAGCCGGTCGCGTGTGGACAGGTATTCGACCAGCACCGCGAGCGTCGATCCGGCCCCCCGGGTTCGAAGGCCGAGACCGGTGGCGACGACGTCGACCAGCAGGGCCGGATCCCGCAGATCGCCCAGCTCGACGAACCATCCGCCGTCGGTGAAATCTCCTGTCGCCTTGTGGGCGACGCGCAGCGCGAGCCGCGACTTGCCGACGCCACCGATTCCGGTCAGTGTCACGAGACGGGACCCAGCCAGCAGGTTCCTGACCTCGGTCACCTGGCTGCGACGGCCGACGAAGCTGGACAGCTCGAGCGGGAGATTCCCGACGCCGCTTTCTGCCGCGCTCGATGATGCCGGCGGTAGCGATTCGGCGCCGGGCCGGGTTCGGACAGGAAGCCGGTCGACCGGGAAACCGTGCCGGACCTGGACCTGCCGGAGTTGGTCGCCGAAGTGCGCGGCAGTGGGACGCTCGGCCGGGCTCTGTGACATCGCGGCCTCGAGTACCGTGCATACGTCATCGGGCATGCCGCTGACACGCAGGTCAGGGATCGGCTGTTCGGCTATCCGCAGAAACTGGGCGATCATCTGTTCGCCGCTACGGCGCTCGAAGACCGCGTGTCCGGTCAGCGCGCAGAACAATGTCGCGGCCAGACCGTAGACATCCGAGGCCGGGCTGGGATCGTCGCCACGGAGCACTTCGGGCGCGGTGAACGCCGGCGAACCGGTGACAGTACCGGTCGCGGTTTCGAACCCGCCGGTGATGTGGGCGATGCCGAAGTCGGTCAGCGCCGGTTCATCGAAGTCGGTGAGCAGGATGTTGTCCGGCTTGATATCGCGATGCAGGATGCCGGTTCGATGTGCTGTTTCGAGCGCCCCCGCGATCTTCACCCCGAGGTGCAGAACGTCGGGCAGCGGCAGGGGACCGTCGCATCGAATGCGCGCGTGGAGGGAACCACGCGAGTGGTACGGCATCACCAGGTACGGGTGACCGGTGCCGGTGGCGCCGACTTCCAGCATGTCGACGATGTTCGGGTGTCCGGTCAAACGTCCCATCGCTTGCTCCTCACGAAAGAATCGCTCCCGATTCTCGTCGAGTTCTCCGATCAGTACCTTCACTGCCACCGTGCGTTCCACGCCGACCTGCCGGCACCGATATACCTTTCCGAACCCTCCGCGCCCGATCTCCTCTGCGCCCGCGAAACCGGCAGTGCTCAGTTCCGCGATGACATCGTCGCCGGCATCACGCTGGGTCTCGCACGGGTCGTCTTCGGCCATCGCAACTCGCGATCTACCAGTGAGGCCGGTCGGAATATCTCCGACGGCGCTCCTCGCGGACCGTGAATATCGGCGAAGCTGTGCTTTTGCCGTAGGGCGGTTGCACCGTCGCTGAGCCGAACCAGATTGTGTCGTGGGTCATAGGAGCCTCCTTCGGCTTCTCAGTGAACTCACCTGGTGAGGGTCGCTGTAGCCGCCGACAGACGGCTGTCGGCGGCCGAATTACCGACAAATGGCGGTGGTGGGCACAATTTTGTGCCGTTGTTCCGCAGCCATCGCGATGCGCCAGAGGGTGAGGGTCGTGCTCGCGCGGGCGTACCCCTCGCTGCTGAGTGGGGTGTATCCGAGCTGGCGCTCGAGCCAATCGATCCGCTGGCGCATGGTCGAGTGGTGCAGATTGTGCAGGCGAGCGGCTTCGCGAATACTGCTGTGGCTCAGCACAGCCTCCAGCGTCGGCACCACCCATGGTCGCTGGGCCTGCAGCTCGACCACCTGGCGGACATCGGGTGCGCGCGCGGCGGTGTCGGCATCGATGCTCTCGACGATGGTGGCGATGCTGCCGAGTTGGTCATATCGCACGTGGGTGGGTTTGCCGGTGGTGAGGTCGACGGCGATGCGCAGCGCGGTGCGGGCGTGCTGGACCCCGAGATGAACCTCGGTGCTCGCGCACGTGTGGATTCCGGCGGCGATGTCGAGCGGAATCGTGCTCTGTGCCACCGGAGCGGGGAAGAGGCGGATCTGGTGCTCATCGATGAGGAGCCCGGCGGGCATCCGCCGCGCATCCGCCGGATGGGTGGCCACCACTGTGATGGTCGATCCGAGGCCGAGCCGACGCAGTGCGCTGTCCCGGTCTGCGGGGGTGACGCCCGGATCACAGGCAGTGCGTGCCGCGGCCGTGATGGGGGAGGAGTCGCGGGTCTTCTTGACCGCGTGCAGGCTTCGGGCGAATCGTTCCAGGATCAGCGGGTCCAGGGGCCAGGCCGGACCCTCGCGGTCCAGCCAGACCGTGATCTCCTCGAATCGCTGGGTCTGACGCGATGCTGTCCCGGTGCCGAGCTCGGTTATGGTCCGCCCGGCCGCGTCGACGCCGACCCGAAGGCCGCGTTCCGGATCATCGAGCCCGATCGGGGAATCGGCCAGCACCGCGGCTGCCCGCAGCATGGCCATCGCTGAGGACCGTTGGTCCACCAGCGAGTCGAAATGCTCGATCACCCGTAGGGCTTCTGCTGCGCCGCCGTCGATCGTCGCGAGCTTGACTATCCACTCCCGCATGAAAAATCTCCTCGATCCTCATACACCGACGATGGGTCCACGCCATCGGTGCCAGGGCTTGCTGATGACGCGGCGGCCGCGGGAAACAAGCCCGCGACGGCGGCGACGATCGCGGCGCGGCGCGCCTCGCCGGAAGTGTTGCGAACTTGTCCCTGGGCCAAGTCGACGAGGTCTGGCTGCCAGGCCCAAGCCAGCGAGATCTGAGTGACGAGAACCATGATGTCGATCGGGTCCCATGCCGGATTCAGCTGCTCGGTCTCCTGCGCCTGTCTCAACAGATCGACAGTTCGACGCACCGTCTGTCGCACGGACTCCTCGAAGGGGTCGTCCATGACGTCGGCCCGGGTGATGTCCAGCCGTCCCCACTGCAGCAGCCTCAGATGATCGGGATGGGCGGTGAAGTAGTCGTGCACCCGCCCCGCGTAGCTGGGTAGGTCGGTCGCGTCTATGCGGGTGGCTTCGGTCATCGTCGCAAGTTCCCGCTCGGCGACGATCCGGTAGAGCTGTTGCTTGCTGTGAAAGTGCGCGTACAGGCGTTCCTTGCTCGTTTTCGCCCTGCGCGCGATCCGCTCGATGCGACCACCCGCGACCCCGTACTGCGCGAACTCGTCCGTTGCCGCAGTGAGAATGCGGTCGCGTGTGGTATCGGCATCTGTGGCGGTAGTCACTCCGTCAGTGTACCAAACCAAACCGTTTGGTGTGGCAAGAATGATGTACCGGATCGGGCGAGATCGCTGGGCGAGGCAGGGGGCCACGGCTGGATCGCAGAGCTCTCAGGTTCACCACTCGCTGGTGAACCTGAGAGGTTCGCCGCCGCGGCCGCGGCTGTTCACAACGCCCTTACAGTCGTACGACGGTGCGGCCCCGGACGGCACCCGTGAGGATGTCGGAGGCGATCTCGGGGACGCGGTCCAGTCCCACTTCGTGGGAGAGGCTGTCCACCAAGTTCTTCGGTTTGAGGTCTGTGCCGAGTCGCAGCCACACGGCGGCGCGGACATCCTCCGGGCACAGGACGGAGTCGATCCCCAACAGCGTGACTCCGCGCAGGATGAAGGGCAGCACAGTGGTGTTCAGTGCCGGACCGCCGGTGAGGCCGCAGTTCGCCACGGCGCCGCGGTAGCGCGTGGTTCGCAGCAGGTAGGCGAGTGTGTCGCCACCGACCGGGTCCACGCTGCCTGCCCACAGCTCGCCCTCGAGCGGAAAGTGGCTCTTCGCGGAGACGTCTTCGCGGTCGAGGACCTCGGACGCGCCCAATTCCCGGAGGTAGTCGTGCTCCGCGGGCTTTCCGGTACTGGCGACGACTTCGTAGCCGAGTCCGGCGAGCATACTCACCGCGGTGCTGCCGACGCCGCCGGTGGCGCCGGTCACGAGCACGCGGCCATCGCCTGGCACGAGCCCGTTCTCCTCCAGCCGTTGGATCGAGAGGGCTGCGGTGAAGCCGGCGGTGCCGAGTGCCATCGCCTCCTTGGCGGTCAGGCCCGGCGGGAGCGGCTCCAGGAATTCGCCGGGCAGGCGTGCGTATTCGGCGTAGCCGCCGAAGCGGTCGGTGCCGAGCCCGCGGCCGATGGCGACGACTTCCTGGCCGACCGTGAAGCGCGGGTCGCTCGATTCGGTCACCGTGCCGGCGATATCGATGCCGGGCACCATCGGGTACGAGGTCACGACTGGGCTCTCCGGGAGGCAGGCGAGGCCATCCTTGTAGTTGATGCTCGAGTACTGCACGCGCACGGTGACGTTGCCTGCGGGTAGGTCGTCGAGCGTGAGCTGCTGCACGCCGGCGCTGAACCCGGTCTCGCTCTTGTTGACAACGAAAGCGTTGAAGGACTTGGACATGACACCTTCCTGAATCGAACACGAACCTAGATAGATTGATCTAGTGAATCGTATGTGCAGGACTATCGGTGCGTCAATTGCTGGAGGGGCCGAGCAGGTGCGACGAGATCACTGTCGGTTCAGCCGTGATCCGCAGTGCCGCTACCTGACAAGAAATGACGGAGGGTGGCCAACATGGACCGCCCTCCGTCATCGTTTCGAGGCAGAATCCGGGCGTGCTAGGCCAGGAATATGCTCAGCGAAGGATGGCGCTTCAGTTCGCGGTGGGGGCGGTAATTGTGATTCCGCGCGCGGCCGCCTCGGCGAATGCGTCATGTTTGTCGATGATCGGCGCGGAAGCGTCGATCCGTGAAACGCCCGGCACATCGCCGTAGTCGTCACCGAGGTCCTCGCCCATGACCTTCGCGAAGTTGGAGTCTGTGTACAGCCGCTCGCCGGAGATCAGCTTCAGGTCGGCATCGAAGCTGATCACGACCAAGTACATGCCGGTATAGCGCTCGCCCTCGAGGGTGAACGACACCCACGCTTCCCGGATCAGTGTGTTCGATGCCGATGCGTGCACTCGTTTTTCCGCGGCGATATCGTACTTGCCCGTGTTCGGCAGTACCCGCCGATAGTGTTCACGGACCGCGCCGGTCCCGTCCGCCGCCCAGCCGAAGTTCGGAAACTCGTAGTGCGGGTTCGGGGACACCGTCGCCATCGTTGCCTCGATGTCCTGCTCCAGCTCCGCCTTTTCGTGCGCGAGCAGGATGTCTTCCATTTCCTTGAAGGTCAGTTCTTTCATGTGACAAATATTCGATGAGTGTGAGCTGAAAGTCAATACTCGTACGACGATTATAAATCGTGCCACAAACAATTCCGGCGCCGCACATCATATGACCGCAAAAGGCCAGCCACTGTATGAATGGCTTGCCTTTCATGGGCACATGTATGTGCGGCGCCGCGGGCTGCTGACCAGGCGTTTTCTCGATAGGTGAGTGCGCCGAAAAGTTGAACGGCGCACAAAAGAATTGCTCCTCTGTCAGGGTGGATTGCGGATCGGGAATAGGTATGGGTAGCTATTCTCCTGGCCGGTTCACCGTAATCGCAACCAGATCTGTCGTCCCTCTGGGATGACAGATCTGCACTGTTGACCCGCTGGCGGGCGAGTGTCCGGATCATGGTGACGAAATGTGTATAGATAGATTGATCTACTAGATAGTGTAACCTCGTGTCTTCCAGCTCGTCAACGGTTGACGAGCAGCTGCCCGGTCGCGATGGGGACGTCGAAGTCGCCGGCGGCGGTGTCCAGCACGAGCTCGGCGATCCGCGCCCGGTGTTCCTCGGCGCTACCGAGCAGGACGGCGTCGGTGAAGGCGCGCTTGAAGTAGAGGTGTACCTGGTGCTCCCAGGTGAACCCGATACCGCCGTGCACCTGGACGGTATCGGCAGCGATGCGGGTGAAGGCTGCCGAGCAGGTTGCCTGGGCGATCGACGCCGTCAGCGCCGGGTCGTCGGTACCGTCCTGCAGCGTCCACGCGCCGTAGTAGGCCGCGGAGCGCGCGTGTTCCTGGTCGACGAGCATGTCGGCGAGCCGGTGTTTGACGGCTTGGAACGAACCGATGGGCCGACCGAACTGTCGCCGTTGCTTGGCATACGAGATGCTCAGATCGAGCAGGTGCTGGGCGCCGCCCACCTGCGCGGCGGCCAGCAGTACGGCGCCGGTGTCCATGGCGTGCCGGCAGATCCGAGGTGTCTGCGCGGGGCCGGCGAGTAGCCGGGCTGCCGCGTCGGCGAACCGGACGGTGGCTTGTGGCCGGGTCGGGTCCAGTGTGGACAGGGCGGTGCGCTGCACTCCGGGACCGGTGGCGTCGACCACGAACAAACTCACCCCGTCCGGACCGGCCGCGGCGACGAGCAGGTCGTCCGCGGTGCTCGCGTCGACGACGCGCTCGATGGTCCCGGACACTGTCCACGCGTTCCCGGAGCCGGTGGCCCGTACCGTCACGGCCTCGACGGCCAAGCGCCTGGCCCGGTCGGGGGCGGCGAAGGCGGCGGTCCGGACTCCGGCGACGAGCCGGCTCAATGTTTCGGTACGGGCCTGCGTGTCCGGCGCGGCGACCAGCGCGGGGATCGACAACGCGAGGGTGCCGACAACGGGGCCGCAGAACAGGGCGGCGCCCAGTTCCTCGGCGACGATCGCGGCGTCGACAATGCCACCGCCCGAGCCGCCGAGGTCCTCCGGCACGCCGAGCCCGAGTACGCCCAGCTCGGATCCGAGTCGGACCCAAGCCTTGGGGTCGAACGGAGACTCGGACTCCATCAGCCGCCGCACGGTCGCTTCGTCGGAGTTCTCCGCGCAGAAGGCGCGTACCGCTCGGCGCAGCTCCTGCTGCTCCGGCGTGAAGACGAACTGCTTGCTCGGAGTCGAGTTCTGATCAGCCACGGGGCACCTCGCGCCAGGGTCGTCCGGAGTCGGCACGCAGGTCGCCGGGCAAGCCCAGGATCCGCTCGCCGAGAATGTTGCGCAGCACCTCGGAGGTGCCGCCCTCGATGGTGTTGGCGCGGGAGCGCAGGAAGCGCTGCTGCACCGGTCCCAGCTCGTCCTCGCCGAAGTCGTTGTCGCGCATGGTGTAGTCGCCGTAGAGCAGTCCCTCCGGTCCGAGCAGATCCATGCAGAACTCGTAGATCTGCTTGTTCAGCTCGGCGCCGACGAGTTTGCCGATCGACCCCTCTGGTCCGGGGCCGCGCACGGTCGCGGTGGCGCCGGAGCGCGCCGAGGTGAGTCGCTGTGCCTCCGAGCGCACCCAGAGCTGGGTGAGGCGATCGCGCAGCACCGGGGTGTGCCGGTCGGGGCGCCGAGCCCACAGCGCGACGGCGTCGGCGATCGTGCCGTCGCCGCGACGGGTTCCGCTGGCGCCGATCGAATTTCGTTCGTTCATCAGCGTGGTCATGGCGACCTGCCAGCCCGCGCCGATCGCGCCCAGCCGGTGTGCGTCCGGGATCCGGACATCGGTGAGGTAGACCTCGTTGAACTCGGCCTGGCCGGTCATCTGGCGCAGCGGCCGGGTTTCGACACCCGGCGCGCGCATGTCGACGACGAAATAGGTGAGGCCCTGGTGTTTCGGCACATCCGGGTCGGTGCGGGCGAGCAGTAGTGCCCAGCTGGCGCGATGCGCCAGGGTGGTCCACACCTTCTGCCCGTTCGCCACCCAGCTGTCACCGTCGCGGACGGCCGAGGTCGCCAGTCCGGCCAGATCGGATCCGGCGCCCGGCTCGGAAAACAGCTGACACCAGATGTTCTCGTTGGTTGCGAGCGGGCGCAGCCACCGGCGCTTCAGTTCGTCGGTCCGGGCGTGTTCGATGAGGGTCGGCGCGGCCATGCCGTAGCCGACCGGGTTCACGGCGTACGGCGCGGTGGCCCCCGCCTGGTGAAGGATCGCGGCCGCGACGGTTTGGAGGCCGCGTGAGACGCCGAGCCCGCCGAGGTTCTCGGGGAAGTGCACCCACGACAGACCGGCGTCGAAGCAGGCCCCGAGGAACTCGGTCAGTGGAACGGACCGGGGATCGTGCTCCCGGATGACCCTGCGCGCGGCGTCCGAGACCCGTGCGTAGTCGGCTTCAGCGCTCAACTTCAGCTCCAGTGATCGAGGCATCCTTGCCGGAGGATCGCATTCGGCTCCCTTTTCTTCACCAACAACACGACTAGATAGAACGATCTAGCTAGGGTGACACTAGGGGATGTCGCCCGGTGCGTCAACGTCGAAGATGGCGGAGCGGGGGGCGGGTCGACCAGGCGGTTCCGTGGCAGACGGTTCGCGAATCTCGCCCTCGGTGTCGGTGGTGAGCCGAGGAATGGTGGAACGGAAGGCTCGAAACCCCGGGACCGGCTCGGCACTGAACGGCGGCCTGACCGGGGCGGTGCTGATGAAGGGCGGTATCTGCGTCACGAGAGTCAGTCAATCCGCCGTGTGGGCGCGGTCGTAGCCATCAAACGGCGGGATTGCTGTCGGAAACATCCGCCAGATGGCGGTGCCCGAGAGCGCGGACGATGCCGTCCTGCCCGTCCGATCCGGTCATCGGGCCCGGTGATTCGGGGCTGCCTGGCGGCTGTTGACGCGCTAGATGTCGTATGTCAGGCTGATTTATAGATCAATCTATCTACCTGCGCCCTCGGCGCCGCTCTGGCGTCGCAGGGGAGAAACGCACCGCCGCGCTCGCGGCCCAGTGTTGGGAGACCCCGTGAACCAGTCCACCCCAGTCGTTGTCATGGCGAGTACCGCGACCGGCCCGATCGGCGGGTCGACCGGATCCATGATCGCCTTCGATCCGATGACCGCTGACGCGGGTCCACTGCGCCGGGCGTTCGGGTGCTTCCCCTCCGGGGTCACCGCGGTGTGCGCGATGGACGACGGCGAACCGATCGGCATGGCCGCCAGTTCGTTCACGTCGGTGTCGATCGCACCGCCCCTCGTCTCGGTGTGCTTCCAGACCTCCTCGACCACCTGGCCGAGACTGCGGGACCGGCCCCGGCTGGGGATCAGTGTGCTCGCGGAGGATCACGACAAGATCTGTATGAGCCTGTCCCGGAACGCAACCGACCGCTTCGACGGCATCGCCTGGGATCGTGCCGCATCGGGTGGGGTGTTCGTGCACGGCGCCACCGCGTGGCTGGAGTGTTCCCTGCACACCGAGGTCCCGGCAGGCGACCACGCCGTCGCGTTGTTCGAGATCCACGGCATGTGGGCGGATCCCGAGGCCGCGCCGCTGGTCTTCCACGGCAGCCGATTCCGTCGACTCGCTACGCACTGACAGCAGAGGGCCTCAGCGCCGATACTCGACGCTGAGGCCCGGGCGAACATACTCGAGCCGGTTCGTTCAGAAGATCGAATATCCGCCGTCGATCACGATCTCGTCGCCGGTGTGGAATCCGCCGACCCCGCCGGCGAGATATACCGCCAGTCGTGAGAAATCATCCGGCTCGCCCCACCGGCGCTGCGGCATCCGCTTCATGACGTTCTCCCCGAACGCCGAGTTCTGCATCTCCCGGGAGATCAGCGGCGTCTCGGTCCAGCCGGCGATGATCGAGTGCGCGTTGATCCGGTGTCGCGCCAACTCCACCGCGCACCCTCTGATCATCGCCGACAGCCCCGCCTTGCTCGCCGCGTAGGACTGGCCACGCGGGGTTCCGTGAATCGTCGAAACGCTCGACGTGCCGACGAGTACGCCCCCGCCGCCGCGCTCCACCATGTGGGCAGCCGCGGTGCGCAGCGTGAGGAACGCCCCGTCGAGATTTACCCGGGTGACCTCCCTGAAGTCCGCGAGACTCGTCTCGACGAACGGCGTATCGGGAGCGCGAGTGCCCGCGTTCGCGAAGCAGGAGTCGACCCTGCCGAAGTGGTCGAGGGTCTCCGCGAAGCTCGCTGTCACGGCGTCCTCGTCGCCTACATCGCAGCGGATCGCCCGCACGCGGGTGCTGTGTTTCGCGAGCTCCTGCGCGGCCTTCTCGTTGCGCTCGGCATTGGTGCCCCAGATGCAGACATCGGCACCGCACCGGGCGAGTCCGTGTGCCATGCCGAGTCCGATCCCGGAGTTTCCTCCAGTGATCAACGCGACGTGTCCGGTGAGGTCGAAAAGCGAGGTCAAGCCAAATCCTCCGGGTCGTCCCCGGCCGTGCCGGGAAGAGTGTCGAAACGGCCGGGCACGCGGCCGGGGGATGTCGGGGCCACCGATCATCCTGTGCCATCCGCGCCGGTGGCGGGGACCGGAGAGCCGCTTCAGCGCAGCTCGGAGAAACCTGTCGGGTCGAGGAACTTCGTCGTTGCGCTGGCGGTGACCTGTTCACCATCGGACCTCGCTGCGGTCCACTCGGGGTCGGCCCAGAAGGCCTCCCACGACTTCGCCGCGGCCGCTCGGCTGGCGTGGGCCACGAGATAGACGAGAGTCTCGGTGGGATTGCCGTCGTCGTCGGTCGCCACCCAGAAGCCGATGTTGGTCATCCCGTGTTTCTGGAACAGCGGGGCGGCGTGATCGCGAAAGCGGCCCAGGAGCGCGTCGATCTTGCCCGGTACCGCGTCGTACGTGCGGAGTTCGAAGATTCGAGTGTCAGTCACTAGATCAATCTATCAAGTCTGGCGACCGCCGACAACGGCATGCGTCGGTAGGCTGTTCGGCGCTGGGGTGAACGTCACAGCACGACAGATTGATCTAGCGGGGTAATCTGGACGTATGTCTCCCTCCTCGTCAACCCTTGGTAAGCAGCCGGAAACGCGAACACGGCTCGTGGAGTCCGCGGCGGAGCTGTTCAGCCGGCAGGGCTTCGGGGCCACCGGCATCAAGGCCGTCCTCGCCGCAGCCGAGGCGCCCTATGGATCGCTGTACCACTTCTTCCCCGGCGGCAAGCAGGAACTCGGCGCCGCTGCCCTGGCCCACGGTGGCACGCGCTACCGGGAGTTACTCGAGTCGGTGTACCCGCCCGGGGCCGACGTCGTCGAGGCGACGGCGGCCTCCTTCGTCCAGGCGGCGGAGCTGCTCGCGCAGACCGACTACGGCTACGCCTGCCCGA
Source organism: Nocardia sp. NPDC058518 (assembly GCF_042719655.1). Lineage (NCBI taxonomy): Bacteria > Bacillati > Actinomycetota > Actinomycetes > Mycobacteriales > Nocardiaceae > Nocardia > Nocardia sp. NPDC058518. Next base: position 800,858 of record NZ_JBHXNJ010000001.1, on the reverse strand, counting down.
TCGCGACGATCGCCTTGGAAGTGGCCAACAACGACGAGGTGATGCGGACCGCCGCCGCCACGGCCTTCGAGTCGTGGCTGGAGGTTCTCGAAGAGCGCTTCACCACGGCCGGGATGACCGCCGAACGCGCCCGCGAGGTCGCGGTGGAGATCTTCTGCCTGATAGAAGGATCGGTGCTGCTGTCGCGGACCACGCGATCGCCGGCGCCGCTGCACACCGCCGGGCGGGCCGCGACCAACGCCGTCGCCGCTGGACTCGCGGCTGGTCGGTACGACCGCACAGGTCAGGGCAACGTCAGTCGGTAAGCGGATCCGCTACCGAGTGCTGGTCCGGGTCGGCAACAGGGCCGACGGTCGGCGACTCGGCGGAGTTCTCGACAGTGGCCGGGGGCCGACGGACACCGCGATCATCTTCGGCTGACCGGTTGACGACGTCCCGATGGTGAGTGGCTGCGGCGCAGCCGATTTCGTGCTGTTGCTCGCAGTACGGGGCCTACTGGCCGGACTGTGCGGAGAGCCGCCGGTCCAGGGTCTCCGGTGGTCTGACCGTCGCGATCGCCGTGCCGATCGCGTGGCGCACCGAATTCTGTGATTCCTACGCGGTCCCAGTGAGCCGAATGCGGCTGCGGCCGAGTAGTGCTGTCGCCTACCCGGCAGTTGGCGGGCGATGTGCGGCTACCGCACGACGAATGGCGGGTAGTGAGCCCGCGGCCCACCGCAGAGACTTCATCTGATCCGAAGTCTTTCGCGAGGTGGGCAGATGATGCGACCAGTAGCTTGTCGGTCCGCCCTGCGGTGTGCTGAAGCCGATCGCGATGGCGATGCGCGAAACATTCATGGATGCCCGGTGTGGAGCGGGGTGGCTGACGCCGCCGTTCTCCCCGGGATGCGCGGCGCCGGTCGGACGAATTCCCGTTTTCGAGTTGCCTCCAGAGGGTTGACGGACCGGGAAGATTCCGCTTACTCTGACGGCGATAGATCAATCTATCTAGTCGTCTACCGATCGCACGCTACCTATGGCTGGAACCGCCGGGCGTGGTCATGTGACACCGGTGGGCTCGAGGCCAGCGGAGGCAAATGATGGGCATCAAACGCGTTGGACACGTCGTGGTGAAAATGCGCGATCTAGAGGCGGCCAAACGCTTCTACGGCGGGATCCTCGGCATGACGATCTCCTCGGAATCGGACATTGCGATCTTCTTCCGATTCGCCGATTACCACCACGACATCGGGGTGTTCAAGGTGCCCGAGGACGCCGGGTCGCCGCAGGACGGTCAGGTCGGTCTGCTGCATTTCGCACTGGTCGTCGACAGTCAGGAGTCGCTCGTGCGGATGCATGAGCACCTGCAGGCCGAGGGCGTCACGATCGAGGCCATGTTCGACCACGGCATGACCCGGAGCCTGTACGTCAAGGATCCCGATGGCAACGCGATCGAGATCTATTGCGAGGTACCGGAGTACGACTGGCGGACGAACGACGACTTCGTCGGCTTTCTCAAGCCGATCGACGTCGAGGCGCTCATTCCCTGATGTCGGCACCGAATCCGAGAACTCAGAGTGAGCTCCTCCCGGTGCTTGCTTTCACACCCACCCGGTGTTGTCGCCGGGAAGTCAGAACTAGAGGTTGCAATGAAGCTCCTGGCACATGATGTCGACAGCCACGAAATGATTCCCGGTCACCTGCTCGGGGATGTTTTCGGCCAGCCGGGTCGAATTATGGGAAATCTCTTCGATGTCGCGGACCGGCTCCGTCCCGACCCGAGTCCGACCAATATGCACCAGCCGAACGTGGCCGGGGACACGGTGCCGATCGACTCGAAGGCGGTGTGGGAGATCAAGGGGCCGACGGCTCCGAGCGCGATCGACCTCGGGCGCCGGGTAGAGGTCCTCGACGTCATGGGGGTCGATCGTCAGCTGGTCTTCCCGACCACGGCGATCGGCGCGATGATGGTCGGCGGCATGGACGACCTCGGCTTCGAACTGCGCTGGGGCGGTGACGAATCCGTGTTCGAGGGGATGTCGAGGCCGGACTTCGCCAAGAGCTTCCTGCGCGCGTACAACGACTGGGTCATCGACAACGCGGTCCTGGCCGATGGTCGAATCCGGCTCGTCGGGATCGTCCCGACCAGCCCGGATGTCAGCGAGATGATCGACACGGCGAAGCGGCTGGTCGACGCCGGTGTTCGCGCGGTGTACCTGCAGGCCGACGAGCCGCCGGGCGGGGTCTCGCCGGCGCATTCGGCACTCGACCCGCTGTGGGGGCTTTTCGAGGCCGCGAATGTCGCGGTCACGCTGCACATCGGTACCGAGTTCGCCTTCCTCGATCCGCGGTGGACCGTCGCCGAGACCTTCCAGGATCTGTTCCAGTCGCCGGAAATCCCGAACGCCAATATTCAGCTCTTCTCGACCGTGCACACGGCAATCGACAATTATCTGTCGGCGTTGGTGCTCGGGGGAGTGTTCGAGCGATTCCCGCGGCTGCGAGTCGGCCTCCTCGAGGTCGGTGCCTATTGGGTCGGGCCGGCCGCTCGGCGAATGGATATGTACATCGGGGTATTCCCCGGTGCGGCCGCTGCGAAATTCCCGCTGAAGCCGTCGGAATACATCGCCCGAAACGTGCGGGTGTCACCGTTCAATTTCGAGCCCGTCGACCGCTACTTCCAGGATGATCCGAATCTGGCCGACGTGTACTGCTATTCGACCGACTATCCGCACGTCGAGGGCACGAAGGACTCGATGAGCAAGATGCTCGCGAAGGTCGAACCGCTCGGCGAGGAAATCACCACGAAGTTCTTCCGCTCGAATGCCGAGTGGCTCTTGCCGTAATCGACGCCCGACGAGGCCACCGTCCGGTACTTCGGTCCTGGGCGGTGGCTCGTCGGTGCGGCCCTGTCAGCCACCTGACGAATGTCCGCGCACCGAACAGAAAGTTCTCCATGCCGCACACCGCTGCAACCCGCTACCTCACTGCCCTTGCCGAGCAAGGCATCGAGTGGTTCTTCGTCAACGCGGGGACCGACTTCGCGCCGATCGTCGAGGCCTACGCCGACAACAAGCAGGAGGGTGGCCCGACACTGCCGATCCCCGTCCTGTGTGCCCACGAGAACCTCGCCGGGGGCATGGCGCACGGCGCCGCGCTGGTGACGGGACGGCCGCAGGCGCTGATGCTGCACGTCAATGTCGGCACGGGTAACGCTGTCTGCTCGGTCGCCAACGCCGCGCGTGACCGGGTCCCGTTGCTCGTCACCGCCGGTCGCTCGCCGATCCTCGAGTTCGGCGCCACCGGTGCGCGTGACCTGCCGATCCACTGGTCGCAGGAGATGTTCGACCAGGCGAGCATGGTGCGCGAGTTCGTCAAATGGGACTATGAGTTGCGCGATCCGCGTCAGGTCGAGGCCGTCGTCGACCGCGCACTGAGCGTCGCCACAGCCCACCCGCGTGGTCCTGTGTACCTCTCGCTTCCGCGTGAGGTACTCGCCGAGACGGCCGACGAACCCGTGCGGGCACAGCCGCGCACGCCGGTTCCGACCGCATTGCAGCCCGACCCCGCCGCGATCGACGCGCTCGCCGACCGGCTCGCCGCGGCCGAGTTCCCCGTCATCGTGGCCGCCGCGGCAGGCGCCGAGACCGAGTCCGTCGGCCTGCTCGCCGAGTGCTGCACCCGGTTCGCGCTCGGGGTCGCTGACCCGTGGGCTCGCTACCTGAACATTCCTTCCGATCATCCACACCGCGTCGGCTCCGACGTGGCGGCCGTCCTCGAACGGGCCGATGTCGTGGTGTTCGTCGAGTGCGATGTCCCGTGGATCCAGGCGCGCACCGCGCCGTCGGCCGACTGCTTCGTCGCCCAGGTGGGCGTCGACCCGCTGTTCACCACCTACCCGATGCGGTCGCACCGCTCGGACCTCAACATCAGCGCCACGCCGACCGCGTTCCTCACCCGGTTGATCGAGGCACTCGAGGTGCGCGCCGACCGCATCGATCAGGGTCGGGCCGAACAGATTCGTGCGCTGGCCGCGGCCGGCCGGGCCGCCGTCGGCGAACTGCGCGACACCGAGCTCGCCCGTGGCGACGAGGACGTGATCACCACGGCGGCGATCTCCGCCGTTCTGGGCGACCTGCTCGACGACGACGACATCGTGTTCAACGAGTACGTGTCCTACCCCGACCTGCTGGGCCGCACGGAGCCCGGCACGTACTACTTCCTGCCCGCGTCGGGAGGTCTCGGATGGGGCTTGCCCGCGGCGCTCGGCGCCAAGTATGCCGCGCGGGACCGCACCGTCGTCGCCACCCTCGGCGACGGCGCCTACATGTTCGCCAACCCTGCGGCGTGCCACCACGCGGCCGCCAAACACGACCTGCCGGTGCTGACCATCGTGGCCAACAACAGCAACTGGACCGCGGTCGACATGGCGACGTACCTCGTCTACCCGGACGGCACGGCGGCCACCACCGGCGAGGACCGCTTTTCCAACCTCGCCCCCTCGCCGGACCTGGCGGCCTACTGCGTCGCCTCGGGCGGCCATGGCGCGACGGTCCACCACCGCAGCGAGCTCGAGGGCGCGATCAAGGAGGCGCTGCGCGTAGTGCGTGACGAGGGACGTCAGGCGCTGCTCGACATCCGCTGCAAATGACCCGTCGTCACCACTGCCGATCGTTTCACCTGATGGAGATCTGATGCGATACAACCACGCCGAGCTTTTCGCCGGCGTCGCCGCGGCGAAACCCGAGCACGACTGCATCGTGTTCCGGGACCGGCGGCTGACCTACCGCGACGTGTCGGCGCGAGTCAACCGGCTGGCGAATCTCCTGCTGTCGCAGGGGATCACGATCTACCAGCCGCGCTCCGACCTGCATCCGTGGGAGTCGGGCCAGGACCATGTCGCGCTGTATCTGTACAACGGCAACGAGTACCTGGAGGGGATGCTGGGCGCCGCGGCCGCCCGGGCGGCGTCGTTGAACGTCAACTACCGATACGTCGAAGCCGAACTCGCCTACCTGCTCGACGACTCCGCGCCGCGCGCGATCATCTACCACGCCCGTTTCGCTCCGACGCTGGCGGCGGTCCTCGACTCGCTGCGCGCGAAGCCGACGTTGCTGCTCCAGGTGGCGGACGAATCCGGCAACCCGCTGCTCCCCGGCGCTCTCGACTACGAGCAGGCCCTCGCGGCCTCCTCCGCCGATGCTCCCGAGACGGCACCGGACCCCGACGACCTCTACATGGTCTACACGGGTGGCACCACCGGGATGCCGAAGGGCACGCTGTGGGCTCAGGCGGAAATCCTGGAGAGCGCCCTGGCGGCTTTTCTGCCGGCAGGCATCTTCGACGTCGCGTCGCTCATCGAGGGCATCGCTCTGGCCGTGTCCGGTGATCGGCGAGTCGTGCTGCCGCTGCCTCCACTCATGCATGCCGCAGCCCAGTGGCTCGCCCTGGCCGGTGTATTGACCGGCGGCACCGTCGTATTCCCCGATGTCGTGGACCGGCTCGACGCCGCCTCGGTCTGGGAGGTGATCGACCGCGAGGGCGTGCAGCTGATGAACCTCGTCGGCAACTCGTTCGCGACGCCGCTGTGCGATGAGTTCGAGCGGGGCGGCTACCACGGGCGTTCCCTGCAGCTGATCGGTACCGGCGGCGCCGTCGCGAGCGCATCGGTCAAGGACCGCATCCTGGCGCTGCTTCCACACATCGCCATCGCCGACGTCGCCGGTTCCTCGGAGACCGGCTCACAGTTGTCGAACCTGAGTACCAGTGCTGCACCGGCTACTTCCGGTGTCTTCACCGCGGCGCGGGGTACCTGCGTAGTGGACGACGACGGTCGCCGGATCCTCGAACCGGGTGATACCGAAACCGGATGGCTGGGCCGGCACAGCACCATACCGTTCGGGTACCTCGGCGACCGCGCCAAGACCGAGCGCACGTTCCCGATCATCGAAGGCCGCCGCGTGGCGTTGCCCGGCGACCGGGCGCGACTGCGGGCCGACGGCAGCATCGAGCTCCTCGGTCGCGACTCGGTGACGATCAACTCCGGCGGCGAGAAGATCTTCGCCGAGGAGGTCGAGGAGGCGTTGATCGCCCATCCCGCCGTTCGCGATGTGATCGTCGTCGGTAGGCCGAGCGAGCGATGGGGCAGCGAGATCGTCGCGGTCGTACAGCTACTACCCGGACACGACCCCACCGACCGAGAACTGCTGGCCGAGGCCGAGCAACGGCTCGCCCGGTACAAGCTGCCGAAAGCCATCGTCCGCGTGGACGTGGTGGTCCGGAGCCCCGCGGGAAAGGCCGACTACCGATGGGGCCGCGATATCGCCGCCCAGAATTCGCCCGCACAGAAGGAACCGAGCAGATGACCATGACCACAGCACCGATCGTCGACGTGGCGCCCGAGGAATTGCAGCGTCTCCTCGACGCCCTGCGAGCCGCCCAGGCTCTGGATCCGATTCCGGACGCCCCGACCCGGCGTGATCGTATCGACCGTTTCGTCGCGGCCGTTCTCGAGCACGGCGACGAGCTCGCCGCGGCTCTCGACGCCGACTTCGGCGGTCGGCCCCCCACTATTTCGATGGAACTCGACATCCTCGGTGGGTTGGAGACAATCGCCTTCGCCCGGACGCAACTCGAGACTTGGATGGCGCCGACCGAAGTGCCGGCGGCCATGGGCGGTGCGATCCCGGCCTATGTCCAGAATCGTCCCAAGGGAGTGGTCGGAGTCATCGGCCCGTGGAACTTCCCTGTCGCGCTTGTGCTCGTGCCCGCCGTCGAAGCACTCGCCGCGGGGAATCGGGTCATGATCAAGTTCTCCGATATGGCGCCGAGGACCGGCGCTGTCTTCGCTCGCGCGGTGGCCTCGCGGATGAGTCCCGAAGAGGCCGTCGTCGTCAATGGTGGATTGGCCACTGCCACTGCGTTTTCCGACCTGCGGTTCGACCACCTCTTCTTCACCGGCTCACCGAAGGTGGGACGACTGGTCGCGACTGCCGCCGGACGGAATCTGGTTCCGGTGACGCTCGAGCTCGGCGGTAAGAACCCTGCCGTCGTGGCGCCGGACGCCGATGTCGCCGAGGCCGCGAAACGGCTCGCCGCCGCTCGGCACATCAACAACGGCCAGGTGTGCCTGTCGCCCGACTATGCCTTTGTCCCCGAATCGGGGCGGGACACGTTCGTCGAGTCCTATCGGAATGCCGTGCTCGCGCACTTCCCGACCTTCATCGACAACCCTGATGTCGTGTCGATCGTCAACGACGCGAACTACGCGCGGGTCACAGGGCTCGTCGAGGACGCCAAGTCGAAGGGCGCGACAGAGGTCGTGATCGTGCCGGAGTCGGAGCGGAACCGGGTGCCCGATGCTCAGGTTCGGCGCATCCCGCCCACGCTGCTGCTCGACACCCCGGCCGACGCCGAGATCAACGCCGAGGAGATCTTCGGGCCCGTGCTGGTGGTGCACACCTACCGCGACGTAGACGAAGCCATTTCCTTCGTCGCCGCAGGCGAACATCCACTGTCGTCCTACTGGTACGGCGCCGACACCAGCGACTTCCAGCGGTTCTTGGTGAACACCACGTCAGGTGCGGTGTCGCGCAACGACTTCGGTCTGGCATACGGCAACCACGTCGCGCCCTTCGGCGGGGTCGGGATGAGCGGTTCGGGTGCCTACCACGGTATGGCCGGATTCGATACGTTTTCCCACCAGCGTGTGATCGCCCAGAGCGACCTGCCGATCGGCTTGGCCGCTGCGCTTGTTCCCCCGTTGACACCCGAGCGCGTCGCCGGCGTGGCCGGAGCGGGGCCCGGGGGGACCCCCGAGATAAGAGGGCGGGTTGGTAAGAGCGTCGCTTGGCGAGGGTGTGGCGGGGGGGGTGTTGTGCGACCCGCCGTCCGCCCCGGGGGGCGGGGGGGGGGCCGCCCCGCCGCGGCCCCCCCCCCCCCCGCCGATATCACGGCGCGGTTGCATCGTCCGGACGAGCGGAGCTGATGATGAGCGAGTTCGAAACCATCCGCTACGAACGGCCTGCCGAGAAGGTCGCTCGGATCGTGCTCGACCGCGCCGAAGCGCGCAACGCGCAGAGCATGCGGATGCTCTATGAGCTCAACGACGCCTTCGACCTTGCGGCGCAGGACGATTCGATCAGTGTGATCATCCTCGCCGCGAACGGACCACACTTCTCCGCCGGACACGACCTGCGCGACAGCGAGGCCTTGCAGGTCGTGACCGATCACCGGCGGGTCGGCACGTGGTGCGGTTTCGGTTGCGCCGGTGCCGAATCGCAGATGGCGGTCGAGAAGGAGATGTATCTGGGGCTGTCCGAGCGGTGGCGCAACCTCCCGAAACCGACCATCGCCGCCGCTCAGGGCAAGGTCATCGCCGGTGGCCTCATGCTCGTGTGGCCGTGCGATCTGATCGTGGCGGCCGACGACGCGCTGTTTCAGGACAACACCGTGTCGATGGGTGTGTCCGGTGTGGAGCTCTTCCAGCATCCGTTCGAGGTGGGTGTCCGGAAGGCGAAGGAGATGTTGTTCACCTCCGACTTCCTCACGGCCGCCGAAGTGCATCGGCTCGGCATGGTGAACCACGTCGTACCTCTGGCCGAGCTGGAGTCGTTCACGCTGCAGCTGGCCTCGCGCATCGCCGAGAAGCCGCTGTTCGCACTCAGACTCGCGAAGGAGGCCGTCAACGTCGCCCAGGACAACCAGGGCCGCGCCAACGCTCTGCAGACCTCCTTCGCTTACCACCAGCTGTGCCACAGCCACAACCAGCAGGTGCACGGCACGCTGATCGATCCGGGGTTCATGCAGCGGACGTTCGGGGCGAAGGCGGGAGCGGGGGCGGGGTCATGATCCGGCGCTCCGGTTTCCACCTCGATTGATCTACAGTCCCACCGCTCGAGAGGCCGAGATGACCAACGTTGTGCTCATCGATGCGGGCCGATCGGGAGTCGTTCCGGATGACCCCGACCTGCCCGAAACGCCCACCACGCTCGCCGAGGACGTGATCGCGGCGCTGCTACGCAGAAGCTGCCTCGACCGATCGGAGCTGACCGAGCTGTTTCTCGCCGACCCCCGCTGCCTGTCGACCGGCTGCTCGGTCGGGCAGGCCGGTTGGGTCGTCGACCCACCGCCGCTCGGTCTGACCACCACGGCGGGCGCGAGCAGTTCGCTGAGCATGGCGCAAGCGATACGAACGATCGAGAAGTACCCAGACGCCGTCGTCGTCGTCGCGGCGGCCGACTTCGGAATGAGTACGTCGTGGCTCGGCGGCGGTGCCGCCGAGCTGTACCGACAGCAGCACATGGCCCGAGTTGCCGCGGCCTGGTGGGGTATCGCTCCCGATGAGATGGCCGGCTGGGCCCGCTCGTCCTATTCGCGGTCCGCGGAGTGCGCTGCGGCCGGGGACTTCGTGGCCGAGATCGTGTGTACCACACCCGGTTACCTCGCCGACTGCTTCCACAAGCCGGAGGCAGGTGATTCGTTCAGAGGCGGGACGGGTGACAGCACGATGTCCGGGCAGGGCCTCATCGACGACGGATCGGCGGTCACCGCCCGCCCGGCCCGTGGTGCGAGCGCGATGCTGCTCACCAGCGAGCCGAACGCGATCAGGCTGGGGCTGCGTGTCCGGGCCCGCCTGCATGCCACCGGTGCGATCCGGTCGACCACCGAGTTCGGCATCGCCCCACTCGGTTCGCACGCTGTCGATCAACTCCTTGCTCCCGGCGGTTTCTACGTCGGCGGTCTCGACCAGCTCGAGGTTCCGGAACAGTACGCCGTCACGCCGGTGGCCTGGATCAAGGAAACCGGAATGTGTGAGTACCTCGTGAACCCGCGCGGAGGGGACCTCGCGTTCGGCTACCTGCCCCGGTCCGGCCATCTGCGGTCGCTGGTCACGATGCTGAATTCGCTGGAAGACACCGGTGGCAGGGCCGGGGCCCTCGTGGCCTCCGACGCCCGCCGAACCACCGCCTTCGTCCTCACCGTCGCTGACTGAACCCGGCGGTGCGCGAAATATCGAACAGCTGGACGAGAGGAAAGATCAATTGTGAGTAACGAGGCCTACATCTACGAGGCGATCCGCACGCCTCGGGGAAAGAACAAGGGCGGAGCGCTCCACGGGACGAAGCCCGTCGACCTGGTGGTCGGCCTGATCAGAGAATTGACCGCCCGCCACCCCGGGCTCGATCCCGCCGCTATCGATGACGTCGTCCTCGGCGTCGTCTCGCCGGTGGGAGACCAGGGTGGCGACATCGCCCGTGCCGCCACTATCGGTGCGGGCCTGCCGGACACCGTCGCCGGGGTGCAATTGAACCGGTTCTGCTCCTCCGGGCTCGAGTCGGTCAACCAGGCTGCGGCGCGGGTGCGTTCGGGCTGGGAATCGCTGATCATCGCCGGCGGTGTCGAGTCGATGTCGCGGGTGCCGATGGGATCCGACGGCGGCCCGATCTACAACGATCCGGCCCTGACCTACGACGCCTCGACCGTGCCTCAGGGGATCGGCGCCGACCTGATCGCGACCATGGAGGGCTTCTCGCGCGAAGACGTCGACGGTTTCGCCGTGCGGTCGCAGGACCGCGCCGAGGCCGCGTGGTCCGGCGGATTCTTCGCGAAATCCGTTGTGCCGGTGCGTGACATCAACGGCGTGACGATCCTCGACCACGACGAGCATCGCCGTCCAGGGAGCACTGTCGAGTCCCTCGGCAAGCTCCGGCCCGCGTTCGAGGGCATCGGCGAACGAAATGGGTTCGACGCCGTGGCGCTGCAGAAATACCACTGGGTCGACAAGATCGACCATGTGCACACCGGCGGGAACTCCTCCGGCATCGTCGACGGCGCCGCGCTGGTGCTGATCGGGAACGAGCAGGTCGGCCAAGACCTCGGACTGACGCCACGCGCCCGCGTGACGGCCGCCGCCATCACCGGATCGGATCCGACGATCATGCTGACCGGACCCACGCCGGCCACCCGCCAGGTCCTCGACCTGGCCGGGCTGACCATCGACGACATCGACCTCTTCGAGCTCAACGAGGCCTTCGCATCGGTCGTCATGAAATGGATGAAGGACCTGAACCTGCCGGCCGAGAAGGTCAACGTCAACGGTGGTGCGATCGCGATGGGGCACCCACTGGGCGCCACCGGCGCGATGATCCTCGGCACCATGGTGGACGAGCTGGAACGGCGACAGGCCCGGCGCGCACTGGTGTCGCTGTGTGTGGGCGGCGGCATGGGTATCGCCACGATCATCGAGCGGGTGTGAGGACATGACCGACACGATTCGCTGGGAGCAGGACGCCGACGGCATCGTCGTGCTGATCCTGGACGACCCCAATCAACCCGTCAACACGATGAACGCCGACTTCCAGGAGTCCTTGACACAGGTCGTGGACCGGCTGGAAGCCGAGCGGGAATCGATCACCGGCGTGGTGATCACCTCGGCGAAGCGCTCGTTCTTCGCAGGTGGCGATCTGCGGGACCTGATCCGGGCCACACCGGAGCACACCGAGCACGTCACCGAATCCACCACCGCCATGAACGCACGGCTGCGCCGCCTCGAGACACTGGGCAAACCGGTCGTGGCGGCTATCAACGGTCTCGCGCTGGGCGGCGGCCTCGAGATCGCGCTCGCGACGCATCACCGCATCGCGGCGGACATTGATGATGTCGTCATAGGATTGCCCGAGGTCACCTTCGGTCTGATGCCCGGTGCGGGCGGAGTCGTCCGCACCACGCGGCTGCTCGGAGTCCAGAGCGCACTCGGCAACGTTCTGCTGCACGGTCAGCGACACGGCCCCGGCCGGGCCAAAGACCTCGGACTCGTCGACGAGTTGGTGTCCTCGGTGGACGAACTGCTGCCGAAGGCCAAGGCGTGGATCGAAGCCAACCCCGGTGCCGTCCAGCCATGGGACGCCGAAGGCTACTGGATGCCCGGTGGCTCGCCTGCGGACCCGGCCTTCGCGGCGAACTTGCAGGCGTTCGCAGGCAACCTGCGCAAACAGGTCAAGGGTGCGCCGATGCCCGCTCCGCGGGCGATCCTGGCCGCCGCGATCGAGAGCGCGCAGGTGGACTTCGACACCGCGGCGCTGATCGAGACCCGCTACTTCGTCAGCATCGTGATCAGTCAGGTCGCGAAGAACATGACCAAGGCGTTCTATTTCGATCTGCGGCGGATCGCTGCGGGCGGTTCACGTCCCGATGGCATCGAGAAGTACACCGCGCGCAAGGTCGGTGTACTCGGTGCCGGGATGATGGGCGCGGCCATCGCCTATGTGACGGCGAAGGCAGGCATCGACGTGGTGCTCAAAGATGTGTCCAAGGAGAAGGCCGAACGGGGCAAGGGCTATGCGGTCAGGCTCGAGCACAAGGCGCTTGCCCGGAGCAAGACAACACAGGAGACCTCGGACGCGGTGCTCGCGCGGATCGAGCCGACGGCCGACCCGGCGGACCTCGCCGGCGTGGACTTCGTGATCGAGGCTGTTTTCGAAAGTCCGGAACTCAAGCACAAGGTGTTCGGCGAGATCGAGAACATCGTCGACCCGGATGCCGTTCTGGGTTCGAACACCTCCACGCTGCCGATCACCGATCTCGCCGAGGGTGTGCAGCGGCCGGAAGACTTCATCGGCATCCACTTCTTCTCACCGGTGGACAAGATGTCACTCGTGGAGATCATCCGCGGCGAGAAGACATCCGACGCGACCCTCGCGAAGGCCTTCGACTACGTCCTGCGGATCGGGAAGACACCGATCGTCGTCAACGACAGTCGTGGCTTCTTCACCTCGCGCGTGATCGGCACGTTCGTCAACGAGGCGATGGCGGCCGTCGGCGAAGGTATCGAGCCCGCGTCGATCGAACAGGCAGGCGCGCAGGCCGGTTATCCGGCTCCGCCGCTGCAGTTGATGGACGAGCTGACCTTGACGCTGCCGCGCAAGGTCCGCCAGGAGACCCGTGCCGCGGTCGAGGCCGCGGGTGGACAGTGGACGCCGCACAGTTCCGAAGCTGTCATCGACCGCATGATCGACGAGTTCGGCCGATCGGGCCGTTCCACCGGTGCCGGCTTCTACGAGTATGTCGACGGTAAACGCACCCGTATCTGGCCCGGCCTGCGTGCGGCGTTCGACAGTGGTAGCACCCAGATCCCGCTCGAGGACCTGCGCGACCGCATGCTGTTCGCCGAGGCACTCGAGACTGTCAAGTGTCTCGACGAGGGAGTGCTGAACTCCGTGGCGGACGCCAACATCGGCTCGCTGCTCGGGATCGGCTTCCCCGCCTGGACCGGCGGGGTCATCCAGTACATCAATCAATTCGAGGGCGGTGTACCGGGTTTCGTGGCGCGGGCCCGAGAACTGGCCGAACGCTACGGTGACCACTTTCTGCCGCCGAAGTCGTTGGTGGAGAAGGCGGAAAAGGGTGAGATCTACGAGTAGGACTACGCGGTGATCATTTCCGCGTTCATCTGGTCCTTCCTCGGCAACCAGAGTCGGGGGGGGGGGGGGGGGCCCCCCCCCCCCCCCCCCAGACCGAACGAGAACACACCAAAAAGAGAGAGCGCGAGAACCCGAGAGAGACACCACAAGCCCCCGCCC
>NZ_JBHXNJ010000001.1:728437-787289 GCF_042719655.1 Nocardia sp. NPDC058518 | reverse complement strand
TTTTTTGTGTTTTTTTTTTTTGTTTTTGATTCGGTTTTTTTTTTAGTGTTTTTTTTTGCGTGTTCTATCGAATTCTTGTTGGGGGGGGGCCCCCCCCCCCCCCCGGCGCCCGACGAAGGCGATGCGGCGCAACCGAATTCAGAGCGGCACCGCTGCTCGCGATCCGAAGCCGAGCCGAGCGACCCGGAGCGTTAGATCGCTCGTGACACAGGATACGGAGGCATCCAGGTGGGCCACTACAAAAGCAATGTTCGTGACCTCGAATTCAACCTGTTCGAGGTGCTCGCGATCGACGGCGTTCTCGACTCCGGCGAGTTCGGCGACCTGGATGCCCCCACGATCCGTGCGATGCTGGCCGAATCGGCGCGGCTGGCCGAAGGTCCGCTCGCGGAGTCGTTCGCCGACGCGGACCGCAATCCGCCGACGTTCGACGCGGCCACGCACGCGGTCTCGCTGCCCGAGTCGTTCATCCGATCGACACTGGCCTGGCAGAAGGCGGGCTGGCACAAAGTCGGGCTGAAAGAAGAAGTCTGTGGCACGGTGGCACCGTCGGTGGTCAAATGGGCGATCTGGGAACTGTCCCTCGGGGCCCAGCCGGCGGCGTTCGTGTACACCAGCGGGCCGCAGAACGCCGAGATCCTGCACGACCTCGGCAATGCTGCCCAGCAGCGGTGGGCCGAGATCGCTGCCACGCGTGAATGGGGCGGGACCATGGTGATGACCGAATCGGACGCCGGTTCGGATGTGGGTGCGTGCCGCACCACCGCGGTCCGGCAGGGCGACGGCAGCTGGCATCTCGAAGGTGTCAAACGATTCATCACCGGCGGTGACTCCGACTTCTCGGAGAACATCCTGCATCTGGTTCTGGCGCGGCCCGCGGGTGCCGGACCGGGGACGAAAGGTCTGTCGCTGTTCGTCGTGCCGAAGTTCCACTTCGACACCGGCACCGGTGAATTGGGCACCCGCAACGGCGTTTTCGTGACCGGCCTGGAGACCAAGATGGGACTCAAGGCCTCGGCGACCTGTGAGCTGACCTTCGGTGGGCACGGCGTTCCCGCGGTCGGCTGGCTCGTAGGTGACTCGCACAGCGGGATAGCTCAGATGTTCGAGGTCATCGAGTACGCCCGGATGATGGTCGGCACCAAGGCGATTGCCACGTTGTCGACCGGTTATCTCAACGCGCTCGCGTATGCGAAAACCCGGGTGCAGGGCAGTGATGCGACCAGAACGGCGGACAAGCAAGCGCCGCGGGTGACGATCATTCGCCATCCTGATGTGCGTCGGGGACTGATGGTGCAGAAGGCATACAGCGAGGGCATGCGCGCGCTGTATCTGTATGTGGCTGCGCACCAGGACGCCGGGATCGCGAGGGCGGTGTCGGGTGCCGATGCCGAATTGGCCTTCCACATCAACCATCTGCTGCTGCCCGTCGTCAAAGGCGTCGGATCCGAACGCGCCTATCAGTGCCTGACCGAATCCCTGCAAACCTTCGGCGGGTCCGGCTACCTGCAGGACTATCCGATCGAGCAGTATGTGCGTGACATCAAGATCGACTCGATCTATGAAGGCACCACCGCCGTTCAGGCGCAGGACTTCTTCTTCCGCAAGATCGTGCGAGACCGCAGTGGAGCATTCGCCCATGTGATCGGTCAGATCGCAGAGTTCGTCGAAAGCAGTTGTGGTGGTGTACGTCTGGCGTCCGATCGCGCCTACCTCGCTACCGCGCTCGAGGACATCGAGGCCATGACCGCGACCCTCATGGGCGTCGTGTCGGCCGCGCACCGAGAGCCTGCCGAGCTGTATCGCATCGGGCTGGTATCGGTACGGTTTCTGCTCGCCTTCGGCGACCTGTTGATCGGCTGGCTGCTGATGCGCCAGGCCGCCGTCGCGCTCGCCGCGATCGACACAGCGGGTAGCACCGCGTTCTACGAGGGAAAGGTCGCGGCGGCAGCCTTCTTCGCCAGGAACATGCTCCCTCGACTCAGCACGGTGCGCACCGTCATCGCCGACGTCGACCTCGGCGTGATGACTCTCGACGAGTCGGCGTTCTGACGCCGAGGCATCTGGCACAGCCGGTGCCGGGAGCGGGCCGGTGTCCAGTTCGCGGCGGTGCGTTGGACAGCGGCCCGCAGGTCAACTCACCCCTCGGGGTGCAGTGCGCGGCGAAGTGCGGCGTGCTGCTCTGCGATGATTCGCTCGACCACCTTGACACCGCGAACAGCGGTCGCGCCGTGGAATACTCCGGGATAGAGGCGCAGCTCGGTGCTCACGTCCGCTTGTGCGAGGCGGCGGGCATACTCGATGCCCTCGTCCCGCAGCGGGTCGTATTGGCCTACTTCGATATACGCCGCCGGGAGCGCGGACAGATCAGTCGCGGTGGCGGGTGCGGCATATCGAGTCCAGTCCTCGCCGTCGACCAGTGTTCCGCCTGCTGTGTAGTGCTTCCAGGCGTTGACGGCTGCGGCCCGGGCCAGCATCGGGGTGTCCGTGAGTGTCGTCATGGATTCCGTCTCGCCGCGGTGGTCCACGGCGGGGATTCCGAGCCACTGCAGCCGCAGCGAAGGGCCACCGCGATCCCGGTTCAGCAAGGCGACGGCGGCGGCCAGTCCACCTCCGGCGCTCTCCCCTCCGATGGCCAGCCAGTCGGGGTCGATGCGGAGTTCTTCCGCGTTGTCCACCGTCCAGAGCAGCGCGGCGTAGCAGTCGTGCAGGCCGGCGGGAAACGGGTTCTCGGGCGCGAGTCGGTAGTCCACCGACACCACGACCGCGTCCACCGCGGCGGTCAGTTCGGTCAACGCGGAGTCGTAGTCCGCCGGCTCGCCCGTGACATATCCGCCGCCGTGGAAGTAGACCAGTGCGGGCAGTGAGCTGACCTGTGCGGTGGGGGAATACACGCGCATATTCACCGCGGGTCGGTCAGTGTCGCCGGGCACCGTGTAGTTCCGAATCAGAATTGTGTCGGGAAGGTCCCGCGCGATCGAGCGAGTCATCTCCTTCACCATGGCTCGCGTTGCCACCGGGTCGGCGAAATCGAACGTCGGCAGGGCCGGTACCCACGGCACCAATTCCGGGTCGATAGCTAGGCTCACGCTTCCTCCTTGAATATGTGCGCCACCTACTGTGGTCTGTCTCTGAATTCTCGACGTGGGAGTCGCGATCCACATCCGCCAGTTGGCGGGCAAGAAGTGGCAACAGGGCAACGGTTGGCGGGTACTGGACCTGCGGGCAAGCGCAGATACTCGTTGAAAGCGCTTGGACCACAACAAAGGAGAACGATGAAGGCCGCTGTGTTCTACGGCAAGGAAGACCTCCGCGTCGAGGAGGTGCCGGAATCCAGCCCTGGTCCCGGTCAGGTGAAGTTGCGCAACGCGTTCGCCGGCATCTGTGGCTCCGACCTCCATTTCTATTTCTTCCCGGAAGCCATTCCGTGGGATATGAACGAGCCGCATCCGCTGACCGGTGCCAAGTTGCCCCAGATCCTCGGCCACGAGTTCGCGGGGACCGTCGTCGAGGTCGGCGAGGGCGTGACGGATGTGCAGGTCGGCGACCGTGCCGCGGTGTTCCCGCTGGTGGCTTCCTGTGGTGAGTGTGTGGCGTGCCGTAAGGGTTTGCGTTTCTCCTGCAAGATGATGGGCGCGCTCGGTGCCAACGCGCCCGGCGGTGGTCTGTCGGAGTTCACCACAGTGAACGCCTCGTCGTTGCACCTGTTGCCCGAGAATGTGGACCTGCGGATGGGCGCGCTCGTCGAGCCGATGGCGGTCGGCTGGCACGCGGTCGCCCGCAGTGGCGTCGAGGCGGGCGGTACGGCACTCATCGCGGGCGCGGGGCCGATCGGTATCGGTACGTGGTTCGCGTTCAAAGCGCTGGGTGTGGAGAAGGTGCTCATTTCCGAGCCGAGCGCGGATCGTCGGGCGATCGTCGCCGCGCTGGGTGCCACGGTCGTGGATCCGGTGAACGAGGACCTCGCTGCCGTGATCAGCGAGTTCACCGATGGTGCCGGCGTGGATGTCGCGGTGGATGCGGCGGGAGCCGGTGCTGCGATCACCTCGGCCTTGATGAGCCTCGTCGCCGGTGGCCGCGTTGTCGTCGCCGCGCTGCACGAGCACCCGATGCAATTCCATCCCACCTTGCTCTCGATGGGGGAGGGCGAGATGGTGGGAGCGGTCGGCTATGAGCCGGAGGAATTCGACGCGGTTATCGCCGGTATGGCCGACGGCCTCTACGACACCACCGGCTGGGTGGAGGAGATCCCGCTGACCGGCATCGTCGACGCTCTCCACAAGCTGCGCAACGGTATCGGCGCGAAGATCCTCATCCGCACGGACTGACCACCGAGGGACGACCACTACGAATGAGACAGGAGCGCACTATGGTTCGGCCCTCAGGGGGAACCACCGGTCGTTGCGGGTGGGCGCGCGTCATGAACACCGCCTCTGAAGGTAGGGCCACGGCGTGCGCTTCCCGGTAGAATTTCCGACCGCGACAGGGCAGGGAGTGCGGCGGTCGTGGGTCCGGCGGCACGGTTCCGGAATACGGACACGAGTGTTGGCGATCGCGCTCATTCCTTGTGCGGCACTACTCTTCACTGGGACGATCACGGTTGCCGTTCTCGTCGAAGACGCGCGAGCGGCTTCCCAGTGGTCGAAACTGCTCAATGATGCGGTCGATCCGTTCGTCGCGTTCGCGGTCGCGGTCCAGGGCGAGCGATCACTGAGCCTCGCTGCGCTGAACGGCGACTCGATGTCGGCGGCCGGATTGACGGCGCAGCGAACCAGGACAGATGCCGCGCTCGCGGAGATCGGCCGACGGGCGCCGGAATTGCAGCGACTGGCGCCGGTCGGGGTGGACAGCTCCACCCCGGACATCGCCGAACTAGCCGCGAGCACATCGAGTATCAGACAGGCTGTGGATCTCGGACACACCGATTCTCGCTCAGTCGACGATTTCTACCGGCGACTCACCGGCATCCTCGCCACCGGCCTCGAAGGGCTGGCGAGGGCCGTACCGGATCCATTGACCGCCGCGGAGGAGATCACCGCGGCGGATCTGATCCAGATGGCGGAACTGCATTCCCGCGCGGTTGCCCTCGCTGCCGCAGGCACAGTACGTGGGGAATCGCTCTCTGCCGAGGAACGCCGTGTCGTCGCACAGCTCGTCGGCGGGTATCGACACCAGCTCGAAGGTCTCACCGGACGGCTCACCGCCGACGGCCGGCAGCGACTGGCCCGGCTCGCCGACAGCCCCGAATGGAGAACTGCGACGGGATCCGAGGACCTGCTCGCCGAGCGCGGCACAATCGAGGTCCCTTACGCCGAGTGGCAAGCAGCCGAGCGGTTGGTGGACACCGAATTGATCGGCCTGTTCAGGGATCACGTGTATTTCGCCAACGCGCAGGCCGCGGAAGCCGCCGATCGGTCGATGAACCGACCGATTGCTGCGGGCATCGGTATCGCAGTGGTCGCGATCGGTGCCTTCGCCTTGGCGATGCGGATGGCCAATGGCCTGATCCGCCGGTTGCGTTCGCTGCGTTCGCGAAGTCTGGAGTTGGCCAATGAGACGTTGCCATCGATTGTGCAGCGGCTCCACGATGGCGAGGAAGTCGATGTCGAGGCCGAGACGACGATGCTCGACACCGGGCATGACGAAATAGGTCAGGTAGCCATGGCATTCGGAGCCGCGCAGCGGACAGCGATGGTCGCGGCCGCGGCAGAGGCGCGGACGCGGGACGGGTTCAACAAGGTCTTCCTGGACATCGCACATCGAAGCCAGGTTCTTGTTCGCCGTCAATTGGATGTGCTCGACGTCGCCGAGTCGAAACAGCAGGATTCGGAGCACCTCGAATTGCTCTTCCAGCTCGACCATCTGGCGACCCGGGCACGGCGCAACGCCGAAAACCTGCTCATCCTCGGCGGCGAACAGCCGGGGCGGCGATGGCGGCAACCCGTCGCGCTCGAACAGGTCGTGCGCAGTGCGGTATCGGAGACCAACGATCTCACCCGGGTGAGCGCGATTCGCCTCCCGGAGGCGCACGTACTCGGGGGCGTGGTCGCCGACCTCATCCATCTGCTCGCAGAGCTGATCGACAACGCCACCTTCTTTTCCCCGCCCCAGTCTCTGGTCTCTGTGCACGGGAACCGAGTGGGCCGCGGTGTGGTCGTCGAGGTCGAGGATCAGGGCCTCGGAATCAGATTCGCCGAGCGCGAACGGCTCAACGAACTGCTCAGTGAGCCACCGGACTTCCAGCAGATGGCGCTGGCTGGACAGCGTCATCTCGGACTCTTCGTGGTCAGCCGACTGGCGAAGCGCCATGCCATTACCGTCAGTCTGCAGGACTCGGCCTATGGCGGTGTCAAAGCGATCATCTTGATTCCGACCGATCTGCTGGCGGTCGAGCCCGAAAACCACTCTGAAGAGCCGATTCTGATGCCGCGGACTCGCGCGCGCCACGCATCGGAGGCCGTATCGCGCGGCCACGATGTTGCGCAGCTGCCTCCGTGGCCGGGGGAGGCGTACGAGGAGCTCGTCGGTGCCGACACTGCGCAGTCGGATTCGGTGGCGATCGAATGGCCGGCACCGACCGTGCACAGGGCAAACAATGGCGCGCATCTGCGTGCCCCGCTGCCCAAGCGGCGGAAACAAACCCACCTCGCACCACAACTTCAGCTGGAGGACGAGCCACCCAGTGCGGCCGAAGTGCCTTCGGTAGAAAGTCGACGCCCCGCAGACGAGATTCGCCGCGCGATGTCGTCTTTCCAACACGGCACTTTCCAAGCACGCAACTCCGCGCCACCCCCAACCGATCAGTAACGGATGGTCCAGAAGAATGAACAACGAAGTGACAATCCAGGGCAACAACACGCTGGATTGGATCCTCGACGGCTTGGTCGACCGGACGCCGGGTTCCGAGCGCGCCTTGGTCCTTTCCGCCGACGGCCTGCCGCTCGCTCGCTCGCACACCCTCAGTCGTGAGGACGGCGAGCACCTGGCTGCGATGGCTTCCGCGCTGCACAGCCTGGCTCGTGGCGTAGGCAGTCGCTTCGACAAGGGCGCGCCCCGGCAGACCGTCGTCGAACTCGCCGCGGGCTATCTCCTGGTGACCGAGGCCGGCCACGGTGCGTGTCTTGCTCTGCTCGCCGCGATCGAGGCCGATCTCGGTCTGATCGCCTATGAAATGAACGTCATCGTCGGGCAGGTCCGTGATCAATTGAGCGCCGCGCCGCGCATCCCGTCACACACCATGCGCGTACACCCGACATCGTGAACGAGCGCGGTGGCCGAGAGTGGGAGTTCGCGGACGACCCGGGCGCACTGGTTCGGCCGTTTGCCGTTACCCGTGGCAGAGCTGGTCGAGATCTGCACACGCTCGACATTCTCACGCTGGTCGTCGCGGTGCGATCCGAGAGCGACTTGACCGGTCTCGACCGGGAGTATGCCGAGATCGTTCGACTGTCTCGCGGCAGACCGCTGTCCATCGCGGAGCTGGCGGCTCACCTGGACCTGCTGCTTGCGGCGGTAAAGGTGCTGGTGAGCGACCTGATCCAATCCGGGCATGTCATCTTCCGATCACCGGCTCCGCCATCGAGTGGACCGGACCCGAAACTTCTCCAGGCGGTGCTCGATGGTATTCGCAGAATCTGATGTCGTCGCCCGATCCGAACTCAGCTCGCTCGATGCTGTCAAGATCCTGATCGCGGGCGGATTCGGTGTCGGCAAAACAACATTCGTCACGACGATCAGCGAGATCACTCCACTACGCACCGAGGAGCGGCTATCCGCCCTCGGCGCCGTCGTAGACGATCTCACCGGCGTGGAAACCAAGACAACGACAACGGTCGCCTTGGACTTCGGCCGGGTCACGCTGAGTCAACACCTGGTGCTCTACCTGTTCGGAACACCAGGGCAGGACCGGTTCTGGTTCATGTGGAAGGAACTGTCTGTCGGTGCGCTGGGTGCGGTCGTGCTCGCCGATACCCGACGTCTCGAAGACTCCTTCGGTGCGATCGACTACTTCGAGTCACGCGGTATCCCGTTCATCATCGCAGTCAACTGTTTCGATGGCGCCGATGTGTACAGCGATTTCGAAATCTGTGAAGCACTCGACATTTCGAGTGAGGTCGCCGTTGTGCTCTGCGACGTCCGCGATCGGGATTCAGCCAAGCAGGTCCTGATCCACCTGATCGAACATCTCATGGCGCGATGATCTATATCGAATCCCTCTCGCGCGTAGTAGTGCAAGGCACGTCGCCCTGCGACTGTGAGTGCGGTGAGTGGCGGGTCGAGTGCGGCACTCGTCATCTCGATCTGCTCCAGTTGGCCTTACTGTCAGCGCTGCGCGAATTCTGCCGCGAACGTCTGACGACCACAACGTGAACGCCACGCCGACAATGCTCCGTCGCGAAGCCCGCAGGCGACATGTCATCCTCGCCGCGAGCGAAGTCTTCGGCAATCGCGGCTATCACGGCACCAGCATGGAAGAGGTCTCGGTGCGGGCCGGATTCACCAAACCCATGCTTTATGAACTGTTCTCGGGGAAACTCGAGCTCTACTTGACGGTCTTGCAATCGCATATCGATGCGCTGGTACGCGACGTGCGGCATGCGTTGGCCTCGGGCGACAATCACCAGCGGGTACACGCCGCGGTGCAGGCCATCTTCGACTTCGCCGACGAGGACCCGGCCGGCCTTCGGCTGATTTTCGAATCGGGCGTCAGCAACGAACCATCGGTCGAATGGCGGGTCAGAAACGCGATCGCCGAGTGCGTGGGATGCATTTCCGATGCCGTCATCGACGATTCCGGGCTCGATCCGCACCGAGCGCGCCTACTGGCGGTCGGTCTGCTCGGTGCCAGTCAGATGGCCGCGCGCGAATGGCTGGACTCGGGTCGGCCGATCACGAAGCGAGCGGCGGTCGAGATCACGGTCGGGTTGTGCTGGGACGGACTGTCGAGGGTGCCGCTGCATTCGGATGACTGACGCACCGAGGCACCCGCGGCGCTCAGTACGAGTCGCCGATCGCCAGGAGTCGCGCGCCGATGGTGAGCAGTGTCGTGTCGGCACCGGCGCGTGCGCGCAACGGTGACATGAACGCGATGTCGTTCATCATCGTCTGTGCCGCTTGAACCCGGATGCGAGCGCTGGCCGTATCGCAGTCCGGATGCACCGTGCTGATCAGATGCACCCATTCCGCGACGTATTCGTGCCGCACGTTCGATGACATTGCGCCGCCGATAGGTTTCCCGGTCGAAGTCCGGTGTGTATCTGTTGTGTTCGGGCCCAACGGCTCGGCCTGTGCGTGAAGGGGCGTGGACGGTCGGAGGCCTCATAGCATTCGACGGTCCAGTGAAGCCAGCTTCTGTGGTGAGTCAAGGTAAAAGGTGGCCGATCGGCCCGCGACTCGCGGCAAACCCCGAGCGGAAGCGAATTCAGTAGTCACCCAGACGGCGAAGGAACTCCGCGGCGATGTAGCGCATGCGCCCGGCGGTCGTGCGCACGTCGTAGCCGAGGAGTTGCGTCAAACTCTCATGCTTGGCCTGCAGCGTCGAATGGTGCATGCCGAGTTCGACTGCGGCACTGCGGAGGCTGGGCAAGTCGCAGAGCACCCGCAGTACCTCGGCAGAGCGGGAATCGAGGTGTGCGAGCGCTGTCGCGTCTTCGTGTGGCGAAGTTGGGTTATGGGCATGGGCCAGGACGATCATCGCCCCGAGATCGGTGGCGTCGACGACGGGCGTCGAGGAGTTGGTGAGTCTGTAGGCGATGACCGCTCCATCCCCCGATTCCGGAGCGTGGTCGGCACGTACCCACGTCCCCAAGTCGGCGGGTCCGGGGGGATCGACCCGTCCTCTCATGTCCAGACTCGCTCGGAGGATTCCGTATCGAGTGGGAACGGCTGTCGAGATGCCCGACGGCGCGACACCCACGTCGGTGGCGATGAGCCTGATCCGAGTGTTCGGATCGATGTTGAGGCGGGCGAGCCCGGGTGCTCGTTCGTCGACCGATCATGCCTGATCGATAATGAGGGCGAGCCCGGCGGCCCGGTCGCTCCACGCACCGAGGAGTCCGACCGCGAATGCGAGCCGCTCGATGATCATTTCATCGTTGGCGTGGGTGGCGTCGTCGCGCTCGAGCTACACACTCCCACCCTCGATCGGCCGCTCTGGCCGTCGCGGCCCCGCATTGTCGTCATCGTGCGACGGTGCTCCCCGCGCGAGCGGGGATGAGCCCTGGCAATCCTTCGAGATGCGGATGACCCCCAGGTGCTCCCCGTGCGAGCGGGGATGAGCCCCAGCGGCCCTGCGCGCCTACATGATGAACGACGTGCTCCCCGCGTGAGCGGGGATGAGCCCATCCGCATCCAGTGGGTCGGGCACTGGCAGCAGTGCTCCCCCCGCGAGCGGGGATGAGCCCTTCCGGTCCGATACCTCCGATGAGACCCACCTGTGCTCCCCGCGCGAGCGGGGGATAAGCCCGTCGACCGGACGTTCAGCGGCTGCCCCCACAGAAACTCCACACTTTTGACCGGAATCAATGCGAATTCACGCGAATCGTTGAGAAGTGTCGTTTCGTGAAAGAGCCTGGTACTGAGCCCTATTGGGTCATTATGGGTAGCGTCTAGAAAACTGGAACGCGCGCCAAGTGGTCGCCGGTTCAAATCTTGTCAGCCCGACAGTGAAAACCCACTCTGACCTGCTTGGGTTCTAGGGATCGTCGCAACACCCCAGTTCAGGGGAGATTGCGATGGACTTCCGGATCCGAGCGGATCGGAAACCTCAGGGCCGTAAGAAGTTGCAGGCCGAACGGGCGGAGTATCTCCGTCTTGTGGAACAAGGGTACGGAAACAAAGCGGCATCGAAGATGGTCGGTGTCCACGAGCGCACCGGGCGCGAGTGGCGCAACGGCCGTGACGACCCCAACCGTAGAGTGCTGCCCGTTCGAAACGAGCGGGCGGCCTCTGCCGGGTCGAAGTCGCGGTATCTGACCGAGGACGAACGCATCCACATCGCCGATCGGCGGCGGGAGAACGCCGGGGTCCGCGAGATCGCGACCGAGCTGAGCCGTAGCCCCTCCACGATCAGCCGTGAGATCGCACGCAACGCCACGGTGAGCCCGTCCGGACAGGCCACCTACCGCCCACACGCGGCCCAGTCTCGCGCCGACGCACGACGTCCCCGGCCCAAGCCGAGCAAGGTCAGCCGGTATCCCGAACTGCGGCGATTCATCCAACGCCACCTCGATAAGCGGTGGAGCCCAGAACAGATCTGCCAGGCTGTGCGCACGCATTTTCCCGACCGGCCGGAGCTGCACGTGGTCCACGAAACCGTCTATCAAGCCCTGTATATGCAGGGCCGCGGCGAGCTGCGCCGCGAGCTGGCCCGAGCGCTACGCACCGGCCGCGCCCGGCGCGTTCCGCGCCGGCGGGCCGCCTGTCGGCGGCCTCGTTTCACCCACCCGATGGTCATGATCAGCGACCGGCCCGCCGAGGTCGAAGACCGGGCCGTGTCCGGGCATTGGGAAGGTGATTTGATCGTGGGCAAGGACAACGGATCGGCGATCGGCACCCTTGTCGAACGCTCCACCCGCTATGTGATGCTCATGCATCTACCCCATGGCCGCAGCGCTGAGCTGGTACGAGATGCATTGCAACACACGGTCACTCGACTTCCTGCGCATTTGATGCGGTCGTTGACCTGGGACCAGGGCAGCGAGCTGGGTGAGCACCACCTGTTCACCGTCGCTACCGACATTCCGTCTACTTCTGCGATCCAGGCAGTCCCTGGCAGCGCGGCTCGAACGAGAACACGAACGGCCTACTGCGGCAGTACTTCCCCAAGTGCACCGACTTGTCGGTGCATACCCGTGAACATCTCGACGCCATTGCCGCCGAACTCAACGGCCGCCCACGCCAAACGCTCGACTGGGATACCCCAGCCGAGCGTTTGGCCAAGCTACTCGCGGCCTAAACACCACCACGAGTGTTGCGACGACTCCTGGAATCCGCCCAGGGTCGGAGGGGTTTCGCTTTCGGAGATTCTGGCAGTTATCGGCCAATCCCACAGAACCTCACGTTCGTGAACTCCACGGTCTGCCGAAGACGCGGGAGTGGCCAGCCAGTACGGTGCCCTCGGCGGGTTCAGCGGGATTCGTTTCACACGCCCGGAGAGGTTCTTCGGGCTGGAGGCGAGGTGGCTTGTGCCAGGTTGGGAGTTGCCGCGGCTCGGGTGGTCGAACGAAGCTATTCTTTCGCTGGGTCAGTCGCGGCCGCGGTTATGGAATTATCTTCTTGTGGGACAGGAGCGGAAAGAAGCATCACGGCGAGTCGCGCGCGCACGTCATCTCGCAGGCTCTCGTCGCTGACAGCCGCAACAAGCTCACGCGCGGCACTCAATCGGCGGTCCTCACGGCTCTCTTCGCGTAGCAGTACAGCTTGCTCTGTCATGCTCCGGCGAGCGCGGTTCGACTGGATAAAGAACAGCGACGATGTCAAGTTGATGACTATGCCAGCGGTCGTTGCCACAATGCTGGCATATTGATCCCCGGTGCCAGGTGCGTTCCAGATAGCGAGGGCGATCCCCGCCAGCAATACCAGGGCGCCAATCACCGCAAATGTCAGACTTACGCGAAAACTGTTGCGGGCCTGGGCTAGGCCCTGAGTGTACATCTCACGCAGAATCGCCTCCTGCTTCTCCATCGAGTCGGAGACCCGGACCGCTTCCGCGTCCGGTATCAGGCCCGAGATCGAGTCGACCGTTCCACCTTCCGAGACATTGATGACGATATCCCGGCGAGGAGTTATCTCGTTGAGAATATTCTGACGGACTCGGTCTTCCTCCGCGGAAAAGGTGGGCACCGCCTGCGCGATCCTGCCGAGTGCGAACGTCAAGGCAGCACCGCCGACCAGTGCCGCGATCGACGGAACGTGACCAAGTGCGGCGACGGTCAAACCGATCAGCGTGGCCGATGCCGCGATCTGAAGCAGCATCATGAGAAAGTAGGGTCCTATGTCGAGCACGTACGGCCCGATTCTGCCGGGGCCTCGGACGACAAGGCCCTCCCAGGGCCATGCCTTGTTCCGACGAAAGAACTCGAGCAGGACGACGCCGCTCTGGATGACTCCGCCGACAACCGCCCAGAGCGCCGCAAGTAGTCCGCCTGGCCATGCGGCAACGGTGGCTGAATCGGCCAGTAGAGACACCGTCATAGTGAGATCCTATGCCGCGCTTCGGCTCTCCGTCGTCTGACTGTGTCAACAACGTTCGGCCAGTAGGTTTCTCGAAGTCGCGGACAGGGCAAGTCGAACATCGGTGCGCGAGCTCGCCCTTTGATCGTGATGTCCAGGTCTTGGCGGTGTCACGGGCCACTCGTCAGTGGAGAGCATCCGCAGCCTGCGCGACCAACGAGGCACCATCTTGCAGGCGTCTTCCTCTCATGGGCGACCGCCTTCACGCACCTGACCCAGGGCAAACCAACAGTTCCCGTCCTTTCCTGGGTGCAATTCGTAGACGAAATCGTAGAACCACGTGTGTACGCGGCCGGGTCGTGCGTATCGTGGATGGCAGATGGACGTCTGTGGCGCATGATTCTTCCGGAAGCGGTGGTCGACAGGTGGTCGACGAAAACCACCGTTAGGGGTCGGGCCACTTGCGCGGCCGGTCCGGCCTTTTGGCCCGATGTTTCGGGCCAGTTTGGTCTGCATCGGTGTCCGGCGAACCCGAATATTCACGAGAGCACGATCCGCCCCGTTCTCATGGTCGAGGGGCCTCTGACGTGGCCAACATTGGTGAGTAAGGCCTCCACGACCGAAGTGGAGACTTCGAGGAGTCGCGGCCTGTCGAATGCGGTGTCGAACGTTTCGGCGACCTCAGCGTAGCGGGTGAGCATGCCCTCGGTTCTGCGCCGCGCGTTTCCAGGAAACCCGAAATCGGCGGAGTCCGCCAACACTTTTCCTCCTAGACAGCAATTCCGGTGGCTAATGCATGCACAACCAGCACAGCCGTCACCTTGTGAGTGATCACAGAATGACGGCTGCGCGGGCGTTAGTTGGTGGTCGTTACATCGGTCGAGTCCTGGGTCTATCTGGGTTCGGAGTACGGGTTCGGGATGGCAGTAATGAGTTGGATGTGTTGCGCGGGAAGGCTGTCGGTCAGGGCCAACTGGTAGGAGCGCGGGTTCTGGTTGGTGTCGCGTGCGTGTAGAAGGCGTCGCGAGTCACGGCCGTGGGACACGTTCAGGCTGGCTGCCCATAGTCGCTGAACCTCACTGATCGGGGCCAGAGCACGGACGAGATCTTGTGCCTGTTCTGTGTCCCGGTAGCGGCCCATGGCGCCTTTCAGCATGGCAACCGTCCAGGTCCGTTCGCTCTGAGGATCGATGAGCACGGTCTTGCTGTGCTCGCTGAACAACCACAACGGAATCGATCCGCTGGTGTCGATGCCCGTCACGAGGTCGGCGAATAGGTCGTTGCGTGCCAGTATGTTCCACAGCGGGTCGGTGTATGCGGCAAGAATTCCGCGGGCCTGGAACCGTGCGAGGTTCAGCGCTAGGGCGATGTCAGCGAGTACGTAGGCGCGCAGATGCGCGGCGGGAACGAGGGGGCACGGCGGGGCGGCGAGGTCGTTGAGGTGCGCGATCATCGCTGGGTCCAAGCGGTACCCGCGAGAGATCGCTTCCAGGCTGTTTTTGTGCGGTATCGAGATTCCACGTTCGATGCGCTGGATATGAGAGACGCTGATTCTGAGCATATTTGCTGCCTGGTGGCGGGTCAGATCATTGGCGTCTCGGATCCAACGGCAGGTGGTGCCCAGCGACGGAATCGACACATGAGGTCGAGTTCGATCGCGTCTGCGTCGCCGTTGTAGAGGTGGGTGTGGTCGCGAAATTCCTTCTGGCATAGCTCCCCCCAAGGGAGTTTGTGTGGTGCAAATCACAGAATGAGTAGGTTTGCCTACCGGGTTCCCCCCCGGATGACGAGTTCGGTTTTACCAGAGAGGGTTCCAACCGGCAAGTTTTCATCACGGGGCATTAGCGGACGCCGCTGTTCATCTCTCTCGTCGGCATGCGACTTCATTTGAAGGAAAGTTCATGTCCGAGCGGTCGCAGCTTCTGTGTTGTTTTAAAGGAATCAGTTTTTGAACGGTTAATTACCGAAAGCCCAGCTCGATCCCTATTTCTTAGGTATTCATTTTTTGAACGGCCAATTTGCGGTTAGCTAACGCACTAGCGTCACGCTGGGTTTTGTGGCTTGGATGGAAATCGAAAGTTATTCCATCCAAGAAAGGAAATCTTGTGGATCCGATCGTGATCGTGAGCTACATCAACGCCGGACTGTCGCTACTTGCCAACGGGGCTGCCCTGGCCAACCAGGTCCTCTACCTGGCACTGACCTTCCTCTGACGTTCTCGCCGAGCGACACCGCCGAGCCAGGTCGAACACCGGCCGGCGGTGTCAGGCAGACAACGATCTGAACTCACGCCGCGCCCCGATCCAATCCCGCTGCGGCACAAAAACTCTGCTTCACCCTTCGGCTAGAAAGGGTCGACCGTTCATGCCCAGAAACACTCCGACCACACGCACAGTAGTCGCTCGCGGGCGACACAGAGTCCCCGGTGCTCGTCGAGCCAGCACCCTGCTGTTGGTGGCTGCGGTTCCGGTAGCAGTTGCGGTAGGGACCGCCGCTCCGGCCAGCGCCAACGGGCCGGTAGCCACCGTTGCCGACCAGGGTGGCGTCACCAGCCCGTCCCAGCCTGGCACCGAAACATCCACGCCACCAACAGCTCCCGAATCTGAACCTGAGCACGAACCGGCGCCGCCGGTGTACTACGAACAACCCGCCGAAGTTCGCAACGGGCCATCGCGACCCGCGCCGAGCGTGGTCGAACCAGTCGAGCCCGTACGGATAGAAGAGCTCCATCTGCCAGAGCCTGTCGAACAGGTCGCCCCGATCGCGCCGCCGGAGAACACGATCCGGATAGGGGAGTGGCAGACTCCGAGCCCGGAATGGTTGCCGGTAGAGGTTCGCGACACCATCAACAACACCGCAGCAGGCGCCGAAGCGCAGGTCGCGACCGCGCTGGACTCGGTCGGTATCCCAGCGGGGCGCTCTGATCGCGTCAGCGGCGCGGTCCTGGGCGGTGCCGGACTGGGCGGCGCGGCGGGTACGACCGTACTCGGTGCACCCGCGGCTGCTGTCGGTGCGACGGTCGGTGCGCTTGTCGGCGGCACGGTCGGCGGGATCGCTGGTGCCGCACTGGGAATCGTGATCCCGGTCCCGATCATCGGACAAGCCACTAGCGGAGTCGCGGGCACCGCACTCGGTGCCGCTGCCGGAGCTGCGGCGGGTGCCGCGATCCTCGGAGTGCCTGCCGGTGTTGTCGGGGCGGCGGTCGGTGGAACGATCGGCGCCGGCTTCGGCGCTGGCGTGGGAGTCGGCCAGTGACCACGAGCGCGGGAGGTCGGGCCGTCGCGGTGGCCGTCGCGATGGTGGGTGCGGCGGTATTCACCGCCGTCTCGCCTACCGGCGCCGCAGACGCGGTTCCGATCGATGGGTGCCCGGCCTTGTTCGTCCTCGGTGTCCAGGGCACCGGCCAGTCGTCACCAACCGCGGACCCACTCGCGGACACCGGTGTCGTCGGATCGCTGATCGGGCCGGTGATCTCGACGGTTCCCGGTCTCGTTCAGCGCGCCTATGTCGGCTACGACGCGGGATTCGGAGGCATCGTCCCCGGCGGGGGCTCGGATCCCTACGTGTCCTCGGTCTCGGGCGCCCGAGCCAATCTCGATGCCGCTGCACGCCACGTCGTCGAGGCGTGCCCGACCACGATGCTCGCCGGGATCGGCTACAGCCAGGGCGCTCAAGCAGTGGCGAGCTTCGCGCGTGACGTCGGTGCAGGGATCGGTCCGGTCTCGGCGGAGCACGTCGCGGGGATCGCGTTGTACGCCAACCCTGATCGTGGCGAGCTCGAACCTGTTTTCCCCGGGCGACCGGGCCAGACGGTGCCCGACCCCGCGCCCGGCACCTCGGGTGCGGCGGTGTCGATGGTGCAAGTGCTCGCAGCACCGGCAGGGGGAGCGGGCATCGCGACCACCTCTGACGGGTACGGGGCCTTGACCGGCAGAGTCGCCGACATCTGCAGCGACGGTGACCTCGCCTGCTCGGCTCCCGGACAGGCATCTGTGCTTCGCCTCGGTGCCGAGATCTTCGCTCAAGCCGACCTGACCAATCCAGTCGGGGCGATCTCGACGCTGAGCAGTGGACTGTCAGAAGCGCTCGGCGACGCGTGGAACACGTTGATCCTCAATGATTTCCAGGTGCGGAGCGGCGACGTCGACTATGTACCCCAAGCCCGTCTCGGTGATCGGTTGGTCGATGCCGGCGACCTGCGCGTGCCTGCTGCGGACCCTGCTGCGGCGGGTGCGCGGTGGAGCGAGATCGTTGCCGCCGCACTGGTGAATCCGGTGGTGGTGGTGCCGAAACTGATCGCCCAACTCGGTGCTGCATGGAGTCAATTGGCAGCAGAGAACGTCGAGTTGATCAACCCGGGCACCTGGGTCCGGTTCGCCGACACCGTTGGGCGACACAACGGTTATGCCCTGACCGGGCAAATGAATTCGGGCACCGCCTGGATGATCGCCCTCGCTCACGACCTCGCCGGGGCCCCGTCATGACCGGCACCCAGCAATCCGACGCCTTCTACGCGAACACACCACTGGGATCGAGCGGAGCGCCCGGGCAGATCCTGCGCGTGCGCAAGGTCGACGTGCCTCATTTGCCAGGAGTCGGCAGCGCGTGGCAGTTGATCTACACGACCCGCGCCAGTTTCGGTGCCACGGTCCCCGCGTCCGGCATCGTCTTGGAACCGAAGACCCGGACCGGCAACGGCGCCACGCGACCACCCCTGGTGGTGTACTGCCCGACCTTCCACGGCCTCGGCGGTCGGTGCGCCCCCTCGCAACTGCTCACTGCTGGCACCGAACCCGATGCCAGCAGTATCGCCGCGGCCTTGGCCCAGGAATGGATCGTCGCCGTGCCCGACGGGATCGGTCTGGGCATCACCGACACACAACCGCACCACTTCCTCGCCGCACAAGCAGGCGCGCACGCTGTGCTCGATATCGCCCGCGCGGTGTCACGACCCGCGGCCGGAAAGGGCGGGCCATCGCCGGTGGCGGTGTGGGGGTACGCCGACGGCGGCCGAACTGCCGTCGCGGCAGCCGAATGGCAGCCCACCTACGCCCCTGAA
Source organism: Nocardia sp. NPDC058518 (assembly GCF_042719655.1). Lineage (NCBI taxonomy): Bacteria > Bacillati > Actinomycetota > Actinomycetes > Mycobacteriales > Nocardiaceae > Nocardia > Nocardia sp. NPDC058518. Next base: position 769,057 of record NZ_JBHXNJ010000001.1, on the reverse strand, counting down.
CTGGACCTACGTGCGGTCGCCGCAGGTGCGGTGATCCGTGACCCGGGAGCGCTGATCACCGATCTCGAGGGTGGCCCATGGGCGGGGATGGCGTTCGCGGGAATGGTCGGGTTGATGCGCGCCTACGCGCACCTGCCCGTCGATCACCTGTTGACCGACGACGGTGTTCGCGCCGTCGCCGAAGCGTCGGGTCTCGATCTCGCGAGCTTGTTGGTGGAGTACCCGCACCCATTGTCGGTGTGGTGCGAACGCCCTGACCCGTGGAACGACCCGGTCTGGCGGTACGTGCTGGACCACGAAGTACTCGGCACCGAAACACCGTTGGTGCCGGTGCATCTTTATCACGCGGCCCTCGACGGGCTCGTGCCGATCGACTCCGCGCGGGAACTGTTCGCTGAACTTATCTCCCGTGATGTGGCGGTGTCGTGGTCGGAATACGACGTCACCCACCTCGGCGCCGCCGATGTCGGTGTCCCCGACGTCTTCACCGCCCTGCGCGAGGGATTTGCCCGCCCTTCCGGGCGACCCGACCCAACCCGAGCTACCTGACGCGCCGGCCCGCGCCGATTCCCCTCCTCGACGCGGGCAGGCCGATCGCCCACGACCCGAAAGGACGTCGAATCCGATGAACCGTCACACCATTGATTCCACAGCCCGCGCCGTCGCAGCTGTGTCCTTAGCCGTAGCCCTGACGGTCACCGGGTCGTCCATCGCTAACGCCGACCCCTCGTCCACAGGATCGCCCCACCCGGTCACCACCAGCGCACCGGTGAAGTCGACCTGCCCTGTTCTCTACGTCCTCGGCGTGCAGAGCAGCGAGGAGGGCGCGGCCACGAGCGTGGACACCGGCGACTCCGGAATTCTGGGCCAGGCCTTCGGACGGATGGCGAACACCGCTGGCGGGGCGATCGAGCGGTCCTACATCGTCTTCGGATCCGAGGTCGGCTCAGCGACCTACTCCGCAGCGGTCACCGCGGCGGCGGATCAGATCGAACAGCGGACAACCGAGGTGATCGACCGGTGTGCATCGACGCGGATCGCGGTCGCCGGATACGCCCAAGGTGCCTCTGCGGCCTCGACTTTCGCCGAAAACATCGGGACGGGACGGTCCCGAGTGCCCGCCGACAAGGTGGCCGCAGTCGCATTGCTGGCCAACCCCTCCCGCCGAGCAGCCACCAGCGCCCTCCCCGGCACCGACAACGCCAGCGTGCCGTCGGCGGCACCCGGCACCAACGGCGCGAACGTCGCCACGATCAGCCTGACCAACACCGGGCTGTCCGGTGCCGGGATCGCCGCCACCGCCACACCGATCAGTTTCGGAACGCTCGTGGGCCGAGTCGCTGACTTGTGCGTGGCCGGTGATGCGACCTGCGATGTCCAATCAGGAAGCCCGCTACTGACCGCGGTCTCCAATATCGCCGACCAGACCGAGGGCAAAGACCCGGTCGCCGCCATCGCCACCGTCGCCCAAGCGCTGGCCTCCACCGCGTTCAGCACCGCCGTCGGCGTCGTCAACGACGACATCTCCGGCACGAGCCTGGACCAGGTCTCGTATTCGCCGAGCCAAACCCTTGGCCAACGCCTGGCCGCGGCATCGTCGCCGACCGCCGCCACGGTGACCGAGTCCGATGCGCTCTCGGCATTGTTCAAGGTCGGCACCATCGGCCTCAACGCCGTGATCTCGGTGGCGCAAAAGGTCTTCACCGCCACCACAATTGCCGAGCTCGCCGCAGTCGGACTGTCCAACCCCGCGGCCGCGGTCGCCGTGCTCGGCACCAAAGTGGCCGAGGCCGTGGTCGATCTGGTCCCGCCCCAGTCGCTGAGCACCTGGGTCAACGACGCCTTCGACGCGATCACCACCACGATCACCGACACCCAAGACCTCTACGAAACCTCAGCCACCGCCCAATACAGCGACTCCACCGGCCGACGCAGCACCTACAGCACCATCCCCGCGACCACCAACGGTCAAACACCGCTGACCGTGACGGCAGCATGGTTCGTCGCCCTCGGCCGCGATATCGCCGCCAGCGAACCAGCGATCGCACCGACGACTCCCGGTAGCGCGACGGCGACCACAACGACCCCGCCATTGGTGACGGCGAATCCCGGTTCCACACAGCCGGTTTCGCCTTCAACAATGGCGCCCACAGGCACTGAGAGTTCGGTGCCGCACCCCTAGACCCCTTCGGAGCACGGGGCGGACCCACGCCTATCCCCCTGGTCAGTGGCCCTTCCAGCGGCGTGCTCCGAAGGGCCCACTCCCAACCCCGATCCCACGCGAGGAGGTGAACCACATGCCCAACGGCGACCTGCTTCCCGGCCACGGCGCCGGATGGCTGGACCCTGTCGACAGCGACGACGGACATTCTGAACAAGGCCCGCCGACGCAACTCAACCCCGCCGCCAGTCGGACCATCGCGCCCGGCAACCGAACCAGAAAGCACTCCCGCACAGTACTGTTCGGCACTGGTGTCGTGGGGACGCTGACAGGCGTGGTCGTTGGAACAGCAGTCCCCTTGATGCTCGACACTGCCGCACCGACAACGACGATCGCAAGCCTGGCGCCGACTGCGCCCAGCACGACCGCCGCACCGCCGGTGATGGCCTGTGTCGGGGTGCGCTCGCGGACCGTCACCGACGGTCCGGGCGACACCACGACCGTTGCCGGCGTGATCGCGAAGTTCGAACACGCTTACTACACCCAACGCAACGTCGAAGCCGCACTCGCGCTGGTGGATCCACAAGCCGGGGTCACCGGCGAAGGACTCACCGCTGCTATCGCGGCGCTGCCCGCTGGTGCGACCCATTGTGTGGGCATCGACGTGATCGCCGCCAACACCGCCGAAGTGCACCTGGTCGAACTGCATGTCGATGGCCGTCGCCTGGACTACCTCCAGCTGATCAATGTCGCCGCTTCCGCCCCCGGGTTGGTCATCACCAACATCCAGAAGCGAGGCAGCTGACATGTATGCGCTGACCGCCCACGAGCCACGTTCTCTGGCCAACGAACACCACCGACTGGACCCTGCCACGGTGAACAACTCGGGCAGCCGGGCTGGACATCGATCCGATCCGCTGCCGACCACCGGTGCGCATCCGCCGCTGGTCGCGATCGTCGGCGCCCATGGCGGCGCCGGTACCTCGACGGTGGCCCGCTGGTGGGCGCCGGCGGCGGACTGTGGCCAATGTTGGCCCGGTTCAACGGTAACGACACAGTTGGTCGTCGTGGCGGCACGACTGTGCCTGCCCGGGTTGATCGCCTGCGCTGAACGGCTACGGGAATGGCACGCCGGAGCAGCGCCTGACGGCGTCGACATCGTCGGCGTGGTCTTGACCGCGGCCCGGCCAGGCCGCATCCCTGCACCGGTGCGCCGCTACCGCGCGGTCGTCGAAGACCTCACCGAGGTGGTGTGGGAGATCGGCTGGCACGACGAGCTCGTCGAACGCGAACTCAGTGAACTCGCTGTCTTCACCCCATCAGACCCCGAGCCCCCGCGCCGGTCGCGACCACCCGACGCCGTACCCGCTGATGTGTATCGGGCAGGAAGTGAGCTCATCGGCGCGCTCACTCGGGCACTGAAAGGCCCTGGCAGAAAACAGGATTCGGAGATCAATCCATGACCGCACTATCCGCAATCGGAGACAGCCTGTCGGTGCTGGCTCAACAAATCACGGTCAACCCAACCCGGCCGCCCGGTGGGGACAAACTGACCAACCTTGTCGGCTACTTGTCTTGGCTGGTGATGCTGGCCGGAATCGCGGCCCTGATCTATGCCGGCGGCAAATTCGGATGGGAACGCTGGCACGGCGGCGCCGTCGAATCACCCAAGATCGTGTTCGCGGCCCTGGTCGGCGGCATCATCGCGACCTCTGCCGGCGCGATCATGAACGCCGCCGTGAGCGGGACGTCCTGACATGACCACGCCACACACCGACCCCGAATCCCACACCCGCAACGACGCCGGGCAAGCGTTCACGATCACCGCGTCCGACGGCGCACCACTGAGGGCGACCCGCTTCGGAAATCCGAATGCCGTGTTGACCGTCGTCTACCTCCACGCACCGCTCAGCCGCGGTACCTACTTCTCTTCGCTGATCAGCGAACTCGACCAATCCTACGGCGGCCCCCACATCGCACAACTGACCTATGACCAGCGAAGCCCAGGCACCACCGCGACGACACGGACCAGCAGGGCTGAAATGGCACAACTCGTCGATGACGTGACGGCTGTGCTCGCCCACATCAACGGGCGGGTGGTGTTGGTGGTCCATTCGCTGGCGGCGATCCTGCTCCAGGAATGGCTCTACCACGGTCGTCACGACGAGCCCCTCGTCCACGCGATCGTGGCCATCGCGCCGGTCACCGAACTACCCGACCACACCCGCGCACTGACCGCGAACCCAACCGCCGCAGCCGACCAGGCCACCAACCAGTTGATCGTCGACCTCGTCACAGCGCTCGGGGTCAACGACCACATTCAGGGCGAGGCAGTGCTGGAGTTGGCCCGTCAGACACTGTTGCCATATCGCCGGTGCGGCGCCGATGTAGCGGTGGTCGAGGACCTCTTAAGGGCCACGCCGACATGGGTCGTGGTAGGACGAGCAGACCGCATCGCTGGGTTTTCCAGAGTCGAAGAGTTCGCGGCCACCGTGTGGGCCGAACTGATCGACATCGAGGACGCCGCACACGACCTCGTTCACACGCACCCCTCAGCGGCCACCGAGGTCGTACTCGATGCGCTCTTCGTCGTCGACGACCCCAGCCTGTACGGCGATGACACGTGATCGCTAAATCCCTCCCTCCTCAGGTGTTGTCACCGATAGCCCAGCTCGTGAATTGGCTGGCCTGGTTCGTGCTGCTCATCTGTATCGCCCGCGTGATCTGGGTCGGCGGGCAGCTGGCTATCCGGATCTACCGCGAAGAAGCCATCGAAGGGTTCATCGGATCCCTCGTCGCCGCCGCATTGCTCGGCTCAGCCGGCGCCTTGGCGATCGCCATCCTCCCTACCTGAAACAGGAACCTCATGACCAAGGAACACTCGCTTCCCGATCCTCGCGGCGCCATCGCCCTGGTGATGCTCGCAGGATTGCTTGCCACCACTGGATGTGGCACCACCGACCCCGACCAGACGACAACCAGCACCACATCACCGGCCTCGCTCGTCCCGAGCGGGCTGAGCTGGCGGTCCTGGCAAGGCATCGAACTCCCCGTCGCGCAACAAGGACCGCGCTTGATAGAAGGCGCTGTTGCGTCGGACTGGGACCGATCCCCGGCAGGAGCCGCGCTCGCCGCGATCCATACAACCGTGCGGATGTCAGTCGCTCCCGACGGCCAGTGGGCACTGGTCGGGCAACGCATGCTCGCCTCCGGCCCCGGCCGGGACAAATGGGCAACCGCCCGCGCCCAGATCTCGATCACCAGCCCAGCCGCCGAGACCGTGCCCACCATCCTCGGCTATCTCATCGCGACCTACACCGACACCGAAGCCCGGATCGACATCTACGCCACCTACCCAGACCACTCGATCACCCGCAACACCGCCACCGTCGTTTGGACTGCCGACGGATGGCGACTACTGCTGCCCGACCCGGTCATCGAAAGCCCGGTCACCGCAGTGGATTCCGTCCCCGCATCCATAGTTCGTCTGAATCGGGCGTGAGGACAGATAGTGATGCGCTCGCTGCGACTCCTGATCACCTTGCTCGGCATCCTCGGCTCGGTCGTCATCATCGTGTTCGTCCTAACCGTCACCAACGACCACACGGACGCTCCACCTCGACCTGGCGCAAGCACCGCACCCTCAACGACCACAATGCCGTCGACTACCGACACCCAGGCACGCCCGCCGACGGTCGACATGTTCGGCCACCGCCTGGAAGTACCCGCCGACGACGCCGGCGCGACGCTTGCGCAGTCCGACGAGGGCCGGATCGACCCCGCTCGACCGGACTACCTCACCGCTGAGCCGGCCCGGTTGCAGTGGCAGCGGATCTGGGGCGGCGCGGCAGTCGCCGTCTCGGGAAGTGACGGGCCTACCCGGATCGAAGGCGGTGTCGCTGGTGGGTTCGCGCGAACGCCGCAGGGCGCGGCATTGGCGGCACTCGATGCGATCGGAAGGGTATATGCCGCACCGGATCCGACGTGGCGGCTGGTTGTGCGCGACCGGTTCTACGGCGGTGGTGACGCGCTCGTCAACGGATTCGCCCGGTCTCGGTCCGGTACTCCAGGCGTAGCGCGCTACGTCACCGTTCCCGAAGGGGTGCGCGTCCAACCCGGCTACCGCGACGACTTGGCCGTCGTTCAGCTCGCGGTTCGCTCCACCAGCGGGCACGCGATCGCGACCTGGCCGATGGTCTGGGTCGCCGGTGACTGGCGCATCCGCGTGCCCGACGACATCGAAACGCTCTGGCGCCCAGCGACACCTACCCCATCCACCACCGGATTCGGTACATGGGGCCAACCATGACCAGCATCTACGCCGCACCGACACCAGGCACCGGCATCCACACCCAACTCACCGACATGGCGTGCGTCGCCGTCCCAGGGGTGAAGGAAGCCTGCCAACTCGGCACCGTCGTCGAGAGTGCAGCAAGCGCGGTCGGAAACTCATGGCTCGATGACCTCGCGAACAGATTGATGGAAAGCCTCGGCTCTGCCATGCGGCTCGTAATGACGTGGTGGACAGCATTTCCATCACCCGAGTTAGCGACAGCTCAAGGCCAACCAGCTCCGGTCATGTCACAGATCCGGGAATACACCAGCGGGTTGCAGGTCATCATGCTGACCGTCGGCATCATGTTCGCCGCAGCACGGTTGGCGCTGGCCAAACGTGGCGGTGTAGCGGGCGAGGCACAGGAAAGCTTCCTGATGTTGGCACGCGCGATTTTCGCGGCGGCGACGTTCGGCGCCCTCATCACGGTCGCGACCACCGCCGGTGACGAGTTCGCGTCATGGGTCATCTTCGACGCCACACGAGGTGATTTCGATACCGCTGTCAACAAGCTCGTGACGGGCATTGTTCTACCGAATCCCATTCTCGGGTCCGGATTACTGCTGGTCCTGGGTCTGCTCGGTGTCATCGGGATGCTCGTGCAGTTGGTGATGCTCGTGATCAGGCAGGCCCTGCTCGTTGTTGTGGTCGCAGTGATCCCGATAGCCGCGGCTGCATCCGGAACCGGTCCAGGTTCGCAAGCCTACAAACGGCTGATCTCGTGGTCGCTGGCGTTCGTGCTGTGGAAACCCGTTGGTGCGCTGGTCTATGCGATTGCGTTCACCGTTACCGCAGCCGGGGGCGAGGACGACCCGCACATGATGCTGCTCGGGGTGATTTTGATCTTGATGAGTTTGATCGTGCTTCCCGCGCTGATCCGGTTGATCGCTCCCGCGGTGGCCACCCTCGGCGGCGGTGGCGGGGCCGGTGCAGCTCTCGCCGGCGGCGCTGCTGGTATCGCGATGTCGGCCGCCGGGAGTCGACCGGATGCCAGAAGAATGAGCGAAGGCGAGAATTCAGCATCTCCTTCTGGGGGAGGAGATTCGCCGCCGCCGTCGGGAGACGGCAGCGGCGCTCGGTCGATGTCCGCGAGCTCTGGATCACCACCTGGAGGATCGCCACCTTCATCGGGCGGCGGAGGGCCTACACCGTCGAGCTCGTCCGCGGCAGCAGGTTCTGGGACCGGTGCTGCGTCGGCGGGGAGCGCTTCCGGTGGAGCGGCAGCCGCGGGCGCGGGGCCTGCGGGCGCGGCGATGTTGGGTGCTCAGCTGACCATGGCCACATTGCAGAGCATCTCGTCTGCAGCGCAGAGCTCGATCGCCGATTCCTCGGCGGCGGGCGACCCGGATGCGGTAGGGCCTGGGGAGGTTCGGCGATGAGCACCCGCATGTACGGCAGGTGGGAACAACCCCGCTCGGCAGGCTTCTTCGGCCTGACCTGGGGAGTATCGCTGCTGGGGCTTGGCTTGATCATCGCGGTGATGGTCTCGTTCATGCTCACCCGCTCCCTCGAACTCGCCGGGGTCACTCTACTGGGCGCGGCGGTGGTGTTCGTGCCGTTGGCTGTCACCCGCAACGGGCGCACCGGCTGGGAATTTTTGCTGCTGCGCGTGCAGTTCGCGCGTGCCCGGTCCCGAGGCGAGCTCACCTACCGATCCGGACGATTCTCTCGACTGCCCGGCCTGGCGAAACTACCTGGATTACTGGCTGATTCGCGACTGACCGAGTACGAGACGCCGGGCGGTAAACGGTTCGCGATGCTGCATATCCGGCGCAGCGACCACTACACCGCGATCGTGCGGGTGATCCCGCGCGGCAAGGAACTCGTCGACCAAGCCCAAATCGATTCCTGGGTAGACGGATTCGGCCATTTTCTCGCCTCCCAGAGCCGCGGGGGAGAAGTAGTTGCGGTCACCGCAGTCCTGGACAACACGGTCGAAACCCGGTTGAAGCAAACTCGGGAAGTCACCCGCCTGATCCGTGACAAAGCCCCCGACTTCGCGAAAGCGGTGATGCGAGAGGCAGCTGCCGACACCGGTGGGGTCGGCGTCCGGATCGAAGCACGCATCGCGATCACCTACCGAGCGATCGGCAAAGGCCGCATTCGTCGCGACCAGGCCGAGCAGGCTCGCGAGATCGGACAACGCCTGCAATCGGTGCTGTCCCAGCTCGCCCGCGCCGGCCTGCCTGCCACCCCGTTGCAGGCGTGGGAGGTGCTGGGTTTGGTGCGCAGCCGCTACGACCTCGCCTCCCAACGCGACGTCGAGACTGCGGGGGCCACGATCGTGGAGTCCCAATCGTGGGACTCGGTCGGTCCGCTCGCCCATCAAGACCGGTGGGATCACTACCTCCACGACGGTGCCCGATCGATCACCTGGGAAATGGACGGCGCACCACGCGGGGCGGTGATGGAAACCGTCCTCGAAGAGCTTCTGCGTCCGCGCCCAGACGTCCCCCGCAAACGCGTCGCGATCGTCTACCGGCTGCACTCGGCTGCCGAAGCGACATCGTTGGTGGACTCGGACTTCCGCGACGCGGTCGCCGCCGAACAGACCGAACGCGGAATCTCCTCGGCCTCGGCCCGCATCCGGGTCGGCAACACCCAAGCCGCCCGCGAAGAACAAGCACGCGGTGCCGGGCTGACCAGATTCGGGCTGTTGGTGACAGTCACCGACCACCTCGACGGCGACCTGCCCGGGATCGAAGCCTCGGTCAAAGGAATGGCAGCAGCGTCACGGCTGAGCGTGCGCCGCTGCTACGGCTACCAAGCCGCCGGGTTCGCGGCATCGCTGGGCATCGGGCTGATCCTGCCCGAACACGCCTCCATCTCCAAGGGGGTATCGATGTGAACGGGTTCGTAGGGAGAAGGCACCGGCCACGGCACCCGAAAACCGAAGTCGTGGAAGGAATCAGCGTCCTCAGCGCGGACCAGCGCGCCCAGGTTGAAGCAACGGCGACTCGTAGCGGAGTGCAGGGTTGGCGGGCGCGGATGGTGCTGTCGAGCGATGACCATCGTCGTGCAACGGCCACGCGTCGCCGCGACAACACCCTCGGCGACGGGTTCGACCTCATTGCTCCGGCGTTCACCGACCGCGGCTATGCGGGACCAGGTGGTGGCAGGGCGGCGGTGGTGCCACGGACACCGGAGTGGCGTGCCACGACCGTTCAAGTTGCTGGACTGTGGCCGTATTGCGTCGGAGCTACCGCACCGACGGTGGGTGTGCCGGTCGGCAGCCACTACATCAGCGGCTCCCCTGTGCATTTCGATCCCATGTCGTGGTTCCTGCGCGGGTTCATCACCGCACCCATCGCGTTCGTGTTGGCGCTCAATGGGTTCGGCAAGTCGTCGCTGATCCGGCGGATCATGACCGGGGCCGTCGCCGCGGGCGAAACCGTGCTGTGCATGGGCGACACCAAGGGCGAATACCGCGACCTGGTGACGCGACTGGGCGGACAGGTCGTCGATATCGGTTACGGCCACGGCTGCATCAACCCCCTCGACGTCGGCGCCCTGGGATCGGTCATCGCCGCATTGCCCGACGCCGATCAACGCCGCCAGGTCGCCGCGCGCGTCGAAGCGGGCCAGATCAACATCATCGCCGGACTGATCGAACTCGTCCGCGGAGCCCGAGTCGCCGACTACGAAGAAGTCTTGCTCGCTGCAGGGCTGCGTGAGCTCTACAGCCCCGCAGGCGGTTTCACCCACGAGCACCCACCGATTCTCGAGAACCTCCTCGACGTGATTTCCGAAGGCGGCGCTCGGTTACGGGAGTTCGCCGAGGAAGACGACGAAACCTCCTACCGGGACGCGACCAAACCACTGCGTCGCTCCATGCGCGCGCTGGTCGAAGGACCGTTCGGGGCGATCTTCAACGGCCCCACCTCGACTCGGTTGGATCTGTCGAGTCCGGCGATCTGTATCGACATCTCCCGCATTCCTGAGGGCGACACAAAACTCCTGGCGGCGGTCCTGATGACGTGCTGGTCCGACGGCTTCGGTGCAGTCGCCGCCGCACACGCGCTTTCCGACGCCGGACTCGCCCCGGCGAGGACGTTCGAGGTCGTCATGGACGAGATCTGGAGGGTGCTGGGTGTGGGGGAGTTCATGGTCGACCGCGTCGACGCCCTCACCCGACTACAACGCGGCCTGGCCACAGGGCTGATCATGTGCTCGCACACCATCAAAGACCTCGCCGCGTTCGATTCTCCTGCCGCACAGGCGAAAGCGCTCGGGTTCTTCGAACGAGCACGGGCGAAGATCATCGGCCCCGTCGGCCCCGAGGAAGCAAACCGGATCGCCGCGGTCGCTGGGATGACGAACACCGAGAAGCTGTTGGTCACCTCGTGGGCGGCACCACGCCCGCCCAGCGACGACGACCTCGACACCACCCGGCGTGAGATCCCACCGGGCACAGGCTGCTACCTGCTCAAGACCGGTGAAGCCGAAGAACCCGGCATCCCGTTCCGGATGGTGTTCACCCCCACCGAACGCGACTCCGACATCCACAACACCAACCGCCGCTTCGACAACCTTGACCAAACCCCGGCGGGTAGGTGACTGCGCAATGGACCTCTGCGAACCTCGCGGTCAGCAAGCTCTCTACCCGGCTTCGCCCGCTACTGAGACCTTCAATCGTCGGCGGGCAGCGCGATGAACGGACTCGAGCGCGCAAGCGTGGCGGCCGTGGGCGCGGTCATGCTGCTTATCCTGCTGCTGTTCGCGGGCGGCATCGAAGACAGCGGCTGCACACCGACCACCGGACCGGTCGGCACGACCCCGAAGATCAAGGGCGCGTGGGCGATGCCGATGGCGCCCGGCACCTACACCCTGACCTCGGGGTTCGGAATGCGATGGGGCACCCAGCATGAGGGCCAGGACTTCGCCGCTGCGCCCAAGACGCCGATCTACGCGGTCGGTGACGGCGTCGTGACTCGGGTCGGCGCCGCGAGCGGGTTCGGGACCTGGGTGGTCATCGACCACAACGTCGGCGGCGAAACAGTGTCCTCGGTCTACGGCCACATGTTCGCCGACGACATCCGCGTCGAGCAAGGTCAGACCGTACGCATCGGTCAGCCGATCGCGGCCGTTGGCTACAACGGCGAAACCGTCCCCGCTGGCCCCGAAGGGGCGCACCTACATCTCGAAATCTGGACCGATGGAGGACGATTCGGCGGCGGCACGGCCATCGACCCGATGCCGTGGCTGCTGCAAGGAAGCGGCGACCAGTCGACCGCCGTCGCGACATCGAGCACGGTGCTGTCGCCGACGACATCAGTTTCCAGCGATGCTCCAGTAGCTGGCGCCGGTACGGCGGCGGGCACCGAGCTGCCCGAAATGCGTGCGTCGATCGGTTCGGAGCGTGGGTTGCAGGTCGACTCGATCCGCTTGGCGCGCACCATCGTTCAACGCTTTCCTCAGGTGCAGCAGATCGGTGGGCAGCGTGAGGATGCTCTGCCCGATCATCCCAGTGGCCGTGCGATCGACATCATGATCCCTGACCCGACTTCCGGTGACGGCAAAGCCCTCGGTGACCAGATCGCCGATTTCGTTCTCACCAACTCGGTCGCGCTGCGGATCGATTACCTGATCTGGCGCCAGACCTATCGCTCGGCCAGCGGCGAGTCCAACCTCATGGAAGACCGGGGTGGGGTCACCGCCAACCACATGGACCACGTCCACGTCACCACTCTGGGCGGGGGATTCCCCGACGGGGCATCCATCGGCTCCGCCGCGACGAACCCGCCCGGCACCAGCGCCGTATCGACGTGTGGATCCAGTGCCGGGGAAGCCGATCTCGCGCCAGACACCGTCCCTGACGACTTGGAGCTGTGGTATCGCCGGGGCGGCACGGTGTGCCCGCAGATCGGCGCGCCGCTGCTCGCTGCCCAGGGCAAACAAGAATCCGGGTACCGGCGCGGGCTGACCTCGTCGGCTGGTGCGCAAGGCCTGGCGCAGTTTCTGCCCGGCACCGCAACCGCTCTCGCCTCCGACGGGCGCCCGTATGTGATCGACGCCGACAGCAACGGCGTCGCCAGCGTGTGGGATGACGGCGACGCGATCATCGGCCAAGCCCGCTACCTGTGCGACATCGCCGACCACGTCGACACCTGGATCGAACAGGGCAGAGTCGTCGCCCCCAACGGTGCCGTCGAGCTCTACCTCGCCGGCTACAACGCCGGCGAATACGCGGTCCTACGGTCGGGCGGATTCCCCAGCGGCTCAACAGATTACGAAATTCAGACCCGCCCGTATGTGGCCAGCATCCTCGCGATGGCCACCCAGATGTCGACGACGATGAGCTGAGGCCACGATGGTGAACCGTCTTCCTGTCTGGGCTGTGATCACCGTGGTCACGGTGGTCCTGATCGTCGCCGCGACGGTGCTGGTGGTCGGACGAGATGACACTGCTCCCGAGCCCGGATCGCACACACCTGGCACCGTCCACAAGGAGGGACCGGATCCCGTAGGCGCTGACGCCATGACCGTCACTGGGATGGGTTTGGCGGCGCTGTTCTCCTGGCAACCCCGCACCGATCCCAGCCCCGGCACCGGGTTGACTCGCGCCGCGTCGTGGCTGACCGGCGAGCTGGCCGCCGCTGCGAACGGTGGTGTCGCGAATGGTGTGGCACCGCTGCCGGAATGGGCGCGTTGGCGCGAGAGCAACGACGTCATCTGTGCCCTGGTGGACGCTGAGCAGGCCACATTCGACGAGGCCGAGACCACTGTCGCGGCGATGGTGACCCAGCAGGTACTCCATCAGGACGGCTCCACCACCCTATACCGGCGAATGCACGTGACCGTCACAGTGACGCACACGGCGCAGGGCTGGCGGATGTCGAGCTACCGCATCAACTCGGTGACCGGCCATGGCTGACACCACACAACCATGCGAGCCCGCCGGCCCGGTGCTGGCCGCGTCAACCCAAAATGACCCCGCCAGGACGGGTTCGAGGCTTGTGCATCGGCGGATGGCGGCCGCGATCCAGAACGTCACCGTCGATATCACGCAGTTGGCTCGAGAGCCGTATATGCGTATGCAGACCTTGCGTGATCTGACGGTCATCGGGAGGGTTCTCACCGAACAGGCCACCGCGATCGGTGTCCCGCACGACTGGATCAATCTCGCCTACCAAGCCGGATACGAGGGCCGCAAGGCCGACGATGCCCGTCGGCTTCCTGACCCGCGGCCGGTCACGCGGGCGATGCTGATCGCGCAGTTACACCACCAGGCCGACACGCTGTCGACCCTGGCCGCGGTGGGACCGGTTCGCCGCGGTCGCGGTCCGGTGACCGCGCCGGCCGCGGAGAAGCTGAGTGAGCATCTGCGGTTGCAGTGGTTGCGGGTGGCGATGGTCGCCACCGCGATCAACGTCACCGAGGACGAGACGCGCGGCTGGTGGCCCACGGACCCGACCCGCTGGCATTCGCGCATCGCTGAGATCGAGCAACAGTCGGCACCCGATCAGGGCCGCCAATGGCGTGAGCTGACCCACCGCGGCAGTGTGCGCGAAGCGCGGGTCCGGGTCGCGGCGATGCGCATGGTCGGCATCGACCTCACAGACAGTGCCCCACATCAGCTGCCACCTGCCCCGCATCTGCTCGAGGCGGCGGCCGAGATTGCCTGGTGTACCGAGCCTCTGGAGTTCGAAGGCGGCGCGCACATCGGTGCCGCGATCACCGCGACCGGTATCGACGACACCCACGCCATCGCCGACGGCGACACCCACGACCTGCCACCTCCACCCCTGTCGGTGCAACCCCATGTCGAACCAGATTTCTGACCCCGATTGCTTCGAGGAGAGCTCCATGACAACCGACCCCACCACCTCTGGCCTGTTCACGCCGATCACACCCGAAGACATGGTCCGCGACCGGGCGAGTGACCTGTGGACCTACACATCCACGGACGAATTCGACAGCCTGGCAACCGAATACGGGTTCACCACCGACGATTTGTCCCAGCGCTACGTCCAGGCGCTGTTGGATGTCGCCGGCATCGACTACGACGGTCTGCGACAGGACGAAATCCTCGGGGCAACATCAGGTGCCAACCTCGTGCGCAAGGCCGCGACGGGCCCGGCGCTGACGGTGTGGTCGGCGGCGACCCTGGACGCGTTCACCGTCTGCGCCGCCGCCGGTCGCATGATCTGGCACGAACGCTTCGGTGCCGACATGGTCGATGGTGTCGACGCGGCGACAGCGTCGGCGGAAAAGGCGATCGAGCTGGCCGCTCACGCTCTGCGTGAGTGGGGCGCCGAAGCCGGTGTCTTGCGGTTGAACCTGGCCCGCAGTCGCGGCCTGGACTACGAACGGCTGCGCCGCATCGCCGCCACCGCGGGCCTGGTCCTCGACATCGCCACCGTCGCGGTCCGCAACCCCGTCGCCGAACAATGCACCTACCCCGACCAAGTTTTCTGGCGCGCGGTCGACCTGCAAGAGCTATGGGAGAGCGCGTCATGAAACTCGCTCTGTTCGCGACCACCGCCGCAGTGGTCGTGGCGGCAACGGCGGCGAGCGGGTGCTCGACCGCGGACGTGCCGGTGGTCGAACCGGTCTGCAGCGCGCAGGCTTTCCCGCCACCACACACCGAGGTCTGGCCCTGCTCGGCATCGGATGTTCTGCGGGCCGCGGTGACCACGTTGTATCAACTGGACCCGGTGGTCGGGATGGATGCGCGGTCGATGTTCGAGGCCGCACGACCGCTGATCCGAGCCGCGTACTCCACCGACACTCGCATCGGGGCATCGCTGTGGTCACCGATCACCGTCGCCTTGTGGCAGGACTGGGTCGAGCACCACATCCCGCTGCGGACCGAGGTTCGTCTCACCGGTGACGACCATCCGCCTGATACCGCGACCTCATCGAGCCGGATCCTGACGGTCACCCTCACCCCGGCCGAGCGCACACCGATCGTGTTTTCGGTGTACGCGCGATCGACGCGCCACGCCGCAGAACGCGCGTGGCTCCTCGCCGAGATTCAGGTTGTCTGATGAGCGGGGATCCGGTCGAGGAGAGCGGCCAAGCCGTCCGCCAAGGGTTTGTGCAGATGCTGCAAACCGCACACACCACTTCAGCATTGATCAGGGGTAGCGGCGGTGAAGGACGCTCGCGCGCCGAATCCGACCAGCGCATCGAATTCGCCGCGGCGAGAAACCAGCGTTCCCACATCGAGCACCAAGCCCGACTCGGCGGACTGGGGTGGGAGCGTCAGCTGACGGCCGCCAAGATCGACGAAGTTCGCGAACGCATCGCCAACAACCAGAAGGTCACCGACGCCGAGGTCCGCCTGAAAGAAGGCCAGATCACCCGGGCCGAAACCGATCTGGCGCGACGCGAAAAGGCAGGCGACCTCGAAAACCACCACAACACCGAAACCCACCAGCATCGGATCGCGGGCTACCGCAACCGCGAGGCTCGCGCAACGCAGCTGCACGAACTCGATGTCGAGTACAAGACACTGCTCATCGAGATCCGCCGCCGCGCCGCGGGATTCACCGAAACCCTGCACCACACCGAGAGCGACACCGGCCGTGGCATGGCCGCCGCAGCACAATTCGCCGCTGCCGACGCCACCGCGGACCTCTCGCCAGAGCACCAGACCGACGCAGACGCGTATCGCGAACGGTTCGCTGCTGACACCGGTCTGAACCCGGAAGACCTCCTCGATGCCGACCAGCACGCACACGTTGCCGACGGCCGGCCGCCGGGGCTCGACGATGCTGCGGGATTGGCCGAGGACCTGACCACGGCCGCGCACCTTGCCCACGAGTTCGGTGCCGGTATAGGCGCTCTCGAACACCGTGCCGATCCCGACAACGTCATTGTCGACGCCGAGGTCCTTGATACCGGTGAGGGGATCGGGACCGCCGTCGCAGCGACCGCCGTGCACGACATCGACAGCGGCGCACCCGATCCCGGTCTGATCGCCGACGCAGTGCCCTCGGCGAGGGGACCGGGCAAGGAAATCGAAGTCTGGCGCGGCGTCGGCCCGGATTCGTGACGAGGTCGGCGCGATGTTCGAACCGAACCCGATCCAGGCCCGGCTGCTCATGGCCGTGCAGAATCTCGCCGCCGAAAACCAGCACCTGATCGATCGCTCCCGCGCCGCCGGTGACCACGAGCTGACACCGACCGCCCAAGCACACCTGCATCTGGGCCGCCGGACCCAGGAAAGCTTCGAAGCGGTCGCTACCGCGGTCGGAGTACCGCAATCAGTGCTCGCCTACACCGCCGCTTCCGGTCAACGAGGCCACCGCTGGCAACCCGGACAACCGCTCCTGAGCACCGAAGAAATCGCCCGCGACACTCTGCTCGCCGGGCACCGCGCCGCGGTCGGCCAACTGCAGGAAATGGCAGGCATCGGTGCGGCCCTCGCCCACCAGGAACCGCTGTCACGCGCGGGGTTCGCGGCATTTCGGCGGGTGATGGGATACCGGTGGCAGCAGGTCGGCGCCGTCGGGCACGCGCTGGCTCTGACCACACCGGAACGACAACGCGCGTGGGAACCCACCGACACCGCCTGGACCACCACGGTGGCACGAACCGTCGGCGGACTACACCGCTCAGACCTGGTGGCGCGCTGGCGCGCGATCGTCGACACCGAGTCCTACCTGTCGATCCCCGTGCGGGTACTCCGCGACGCCGGGATCAGCCTCGACGACATCAGCCGACAGCTTCCGGTCCCACCAGACCGGATGGTCGAACTCACAGCCGCCGCCCTTCAACAAACCTCCTCGTTCGGCGAGGCGGCAGGCGGCGACATCGGTGCTGCGATCGAGGTCACCGGCACCGAGCTGCAGACCGAACCCGAGACCGGCGACCACACCACGGCACCGGAGGG
The DNA here is from genome assembly GCF_042719655.1 of Nocardia sp. NPDC058518. Lineage (NCBI taxonomy): Bacteria > Bacillati > Actinomycetota > Actinomycetes > Mycobacteriales > Nocardiaceae > Nocardia > Nocardia sp. NPDC058518. Next base: position 751,723 of record NZ_JBHXNJ010000001.1, on the reverse strand, counting down.
CGGTGGCCGCGACGGCCGTGACGTCGGGCCCGACCCATGAACGGGCGGTCACCACATCAGCTCCCACACCGCACCAACTGGTCGAAAGTCGCAGTTGTTCAACATGATCGGAGAACACGATGAGTCACCCACTAGACGGCGCCGACAGACTGCCCCCGTGGCAACTTCGGCTACTCGAACGCATTCAGAGCATCAGCGAGCTCCACCATCGGACGGTATTCCACGGCCGCCCGCAGTACTCGGCCGGCAACGGCGCGGGGTCGGTCCAGCTCGAAACCTGGCACACCCATCTACGCGCGTTGGAAGGCGAACGCAGCGAACTCGAACTCCACGCCTACGGCGTACATGTCCCGCAGCGGATGATCCGCTATGCCGCCGAGACAGGCGGGCGTGGTGTGCGATGGGGCGAGAGCGCGGAGACAGCACGGCTGTCGCCGGCGCCGCCCGGGGTGGATCCGGTGAGTCAGGCCATGCTCGAACAGATCGCCGGTGATGTGTGGCGGTTGGAGCTGTCGGCGCTGGTGCGCGCCGAGCATCTGCACCGGGTTCATACCGGGGCGCTGCCCGACGACGAGCGCGGCGAACGCCAACTCCACGACAACATGGCCGCGCTCTGGCGACGTGCTACCGGCACCGCGGCGCTGATCGAGATCGATCCTGTTGCCGGCGAACAGATATGGGGTCGTAGCCCTGAATCCTGGCACAACCTAGCTGAACTGACCGCAGCCTCCTATACCGACCTCGAGCTACGGGAGCGCTTCGGTTCGCTGGCATGGACAGGAATCGAAGCCGAGGTCTCCCGCAACTTCGACAACCTCGCCAGCACCGCCACGACCATCGGTCCGCCGACACCCAACGAGATGGCCGACCGTGCCGAAGCCGCGCTCGCCGCGGTCAGTTTCGCCGACGGCCAGGGCGCTCGTTTCGACCACAGCATCGGCGGCGCCGTCGAGGCCACCGGGACCGAGGTTGGGACCGAGTGGGAGCCCGACCTCGACCCACAACCGCACCCACCCAACCGCGGACCTGGAGTAGGCGCAAATCAGGGGGTGGAGTCATGACCAGCGGGCGCGATCTGCATCACGAGCCCACACGGTGGAGCGACTGGATGCACAAAATTCAGTATCTGGCCGGTGGCGAGCGTCGAGTTCGCGAAACCGGAATGTCGGTGTTCGCCGACACCGACGTCGCTGACCCCGTACGGCAGGTATGGCAGCGGCAGGTGGACGGGCTCACAGCCGATCTGGCCAACACCGAGCACGATGCTCGGGCCGCCGGCGTGGATCTCACATGGATCCACGACGCGCGCACGGTGGGTTCGCATCAAGGCGCGAGCTCCCAACCCGGTCAGGTGCGGCGGGTTCCCGTGCGCGAGCTGGGTATCGAGCGGTTCTTCCTGGACCTGCTCGACCTGGATCTGTGGCAGGTCGAGCGAATGGCGGCCCTCGACGTGGCACTCCACGACCGAGCCGCGACCGGCCACGGCGCCATCGCGGTCGACTCCGCGCGCGAATCAGCTTTGCTTGAGCACATGCTCGTGCGGTTTTCGCGGGCCTCTTCCTTGGTGGCCGCCGTGCAGATCACCCCGGACGAGGGTGAACGGATGTGGGGCACGGGCGCTGACGCGATGCGGCGCATGCACGCCACCGCGACCGACCTGATGAGCGACACGCAACTGCTCGGACAGTGGCAGGAGTATGCCGACGCCGACGCGAGACTACGGACAACCCTCTATCTACGTCAGGACCCTGACACCGGAAAGTTCCTGGAGGACGGACTCACTGGCTTGCCGACGCCACACGGGATGATCGCCCGAGTCGGCGTGATATTCGATGCCCGCGCAGCCGAGGGCACCGAATACCCCGGCACGGTACAGCCCCCTCCCACTGCCGCTGCTGGTCATCAGCCTCCCGCCGCGGATGCGATCGGCTCCGCTGTGGAAGCGACCAGCACCGACACCCAAGGCGACTGGGCGCCGGATCCCCGACCCGACCCTGATCCGCCGATCCCCGGCCGCCAACCTGGCCACGAGCCGGGGCAGTGGTGATGGCCAGCCCCGATGATCGAGCCGAGTCGATCAGCCAGCGCCACGGCCAGCTCCTGCGTCGGGTCCAGAACGTGGCTGCCCAGCTCCGCGAGGTGACCGACGCCGGACCGGCAATGTTCGACGACGGCGTCTCCGGAGACAGCCAGCTGGTGTGGCAGGAGCGAATCGAAACGCTGGGCGTCGAAGGAGATCATGCTGAGTTCGAGGCAATGCTGGAAGGTGTCGACCCGGGTTGGGTGGTCGATGCCCGCGAACTTGGCCACCGTGGCGCGAGCTCACCCTCGCGTCACGTGGTGCGCCAGCATCCCGCCCGCGCCAACGAAGCGCAGGAGTTCTACCTCGACATGCTCGAGGTCGATCTGTGGAATCTGGAACGCATGGCCAGCCTGGAAGCCTCACGGGTGCACCGGATCACCACCGGACGATGGACGCTCGACCGAGACCCGATCGCGGCGGCGCAGTTCGCTGACAACATGACCGCGCTGCACACGCGCATCACCGTGCTGGCGGCCGCGGCGCAACTGACAGCGCCCGAAGGCGACAGTCTGTGGGGGTCGAGCGTGGAAGGGATCCGCCGCGTACACGCGGTCACCTTCGCCGCCCACGACGATCAAACCCTCGCCCAGCAGTGGAACGGCTACGCCCGTGCTGACCCGGCGCTGGCGGTGCCACCGTATGTTCCGCGAGATCCCGAGACCGGCAACCCCACCGACACCGCCATGGTGGCGCCGCCGACACCGCGCAAGATGCTCGCCGACGCGACCAGTGCGTTGCGGGTCCAGGTCGTCGACACCGCCATCCGTAACTCCGCATCAACCGATCTTGCTGCCGAGAGCGCCGCGATCACTGCCGTGGTCGACGCGGCCCTGGGCGATGACCAGGCGTGGACCTGGGAGCCCGACCACGACCCGGCACCCGGACAAGTCAGAGAGATCAGCACCGACCGCGGACCAGAGCCATAGGGCCGCAACCACCAATCTGTGCCTGTCGGCGCTGCGGCTAGGGGGAACTGGACCGAAGCTACCGAACCTGAACCGCTGGGACCTCACCACACCCGAACAGGGTGTGACGTTTTCTCGATCCGAGGAAGCACGATGCCCATCCACATCCGGACAAGACCACCTTCTGCCTCGAAACCCACACCGCTGCACCGTGATCGCTTCTCCGGGGGCCCGCGATGAGCTGGGAGACCCGAGGCACGAGCTTTACCAACCCCGACTACTACCGCGAAGCCGTTGACCGCGTCGAAGCACAACTGCGCGCCGACTTCGCTACCTACCACCAAACACGCGAGATCGCCGCCTACGGCGAAACCCCTACTCAGATCGTTGAACTCAATGCTCGCGCCCACACCATCGCCCGCCAATGGCAACAGGGCGGCACGCCACAACATCAGCAGCTGTGGCAACAACTCGACACCGCGGTGCAGTCCTGGACTGCCAACCCCGAAGCCGCCCGCGCCGAATTCGGTCGCCTCCAGCAATCGTTCATCGAAGGCGGCTCCGGCATCGACCCGAACGCCGTCCGCACCCAACGCCAAGCCGCGGAACTGACCGGGCATCTCGAGCCGGTCAACGACCAATCATTCCAGGACGGTGCCCGCTGGCGGCCCCGCCACCTGAGCGTGGTCCCTGACCCCGGTCCCGAGGGGACACGCTCGGGTAACGCGGCTGATCGCGCACTGGGTGGACGATCCAGTGAAGAGCTGGGCCTGGCCGAGATCGACGCGATCATCAACAGCTCCGATGAGTTGCTCTCCGTCGAGGAAGCAGTGAGTGATCTCGACACCGGCGACGACGCGATCACCGCGCTGTTGCCCGCCGAGCAGCGCAACGCACCTTTCGACCACGCCTTCACCGCCACGCTTGACCAGCTCCCGACCCAGATCGCGGCCGTGCGCCGACTCCAAGACCTGACCGCTCAACACATCCGGCTGGCTACCGAATTCGACGGAACCTCCGAGGGCGGGCAAGTCCTGATCGACCAGATGGAGCGGCTGATGGACGGGGCGCGCGAGGCCAACCGCGCCGCCCTCTCCGCGGGCGCTGACCCCGACGAGATCACCGGCGCCTACCAAGCAGGGCTGGCGGGGCAGTTCTGGTCCCAACAGCCTGGGGCGCCCCGGTTGGCGCAGCTCGATCACGTTCTGTCCGAGCGCGATAGCGCGATGGCCGAACTCGATGCGCTGCGTACCGGCCGCGGCGTCGTACCGGACCAGGCGCCTGCGTTGGCGCTGGCCGTGGGTGGGGAGACCATCGCCCACCGGAGCTCCGCGGCCAACACGGCTCCGCCGGATCCGGGCGGGGCGGTGATCGCGGGCGCGGTCGAGGCCGCGCTCCCCGAAACCGATTTCGCCGCCGAGTGGGCCAGTCCCGAACTCACCGGCGTCATCGACTCTCCGCGGCACGAAGCCGCCATCGACCCCCAACTCTGAAAGGACTCGGTGAATCATGTTTTCTCCCAGAGAAACCCGCCGTCGCACCAAGTCCGGCATGGGCGAGGAAGCCAGCATGCTCCTCATCCTGTTGGCGCTGCTCGCGGTGGTGCTCGCGCTGTGGGGCGCGTTGAAACTCGGCAGCTGGTGGGCCGGGCAGCCGATATCGTGGAACCCGTTCGTCGCCCTGCTCGCGGTCATCGCCGGCGATACACGATGGCCGTGGCAATCGACCCCGATCGCGGTGGTCGCGCTGTGTGCGGGCGCCGCGCTGACTGTGCGGGGTGTTCAGATTCTCGGCACCGACCGGGAAGTCGATGTCGCCGCGCGAACCATGCAGCGCCCCCGCAAGATCCGCATCGCCCGCGCCGCCGACAACCTCGCCGACAACCAACGACTACTCGCCGATGCACCGCCAGAAGTTCGAGCGAATCCGGGACCGCTGTTGGGGCGCACGGTCATCGGCGACATCGCCCTGCACGTCCCCGCCGAACTCGGTGTCACCGTGACGGCCGGGCAGCGCACCGGCAAGACCGTGGCGTGGGCGATCCCCGCGGTCATGTCGGCCTGGGGGCCGGTCCTGGCGACCAGCAACAAGCCAGACCTCTACCGGCACACCGTGTATGGGCGTGAACGAGTCGGCCGGGTGTGGGTGTGTGACTTGCAAGCGGTGACCGGGGAGGTGGTGTGCGGGTTCTACGTGAACCTGTTCAGCCAGGTGATCGGGTTGCCGGCGGCACGGAAGTTGGCAGGGTTCTTCGTGTCCGGGTCCTCGGGCTCGGCCACCGAGATGGCGAACGCGAAAACCGACGCCTATTTCGACGGTGGCGCGCAGGAGTTGTTCGCGCTGTGCATCTTCGCCGCGGCTTGCGCCGGCGGGGACCTGCATCATGTGGCGGAATGGCTGGGCAGAGACCAGGATCCGACCCCGGCGCTGATCCTGCGTCACTACGGCCACGACCGACCCGCGGCACGGATCCTCGAATGCCAAGGCCTCTACGCCAGACAACGCGACGGCCTCTACGACATGGCGAGACGGTATTTGAACGTGTTGTCGGACTCGGGCTACGCGACGATGGTCACACCCCCGATCCGAAAACAGTTCCACGTCAGCGAAACCACCGCCCACACCCCACCGGCGACATCGAAGCGGGCCGGGCATCGGTTGTCGGTCCGCAACGGGATCCTCCTCGAAGCGACCGACCAAGGCCGAACGCACCTGCTGCCGGAATTCGACCCCACCGCGTTCGTCGTCTCCAACGACACGTTGTACCCGTTGTCGATGACCGGGCCTGACGGCGCTACCCCGCTGACCGCGGCGCTGGTCGGGCAAGTGCTCGAAGCCGCACTCACCGCGGCCCGAGCGCGTGCGGACGGGCGGCTGGAGACCCCGCTGTTGTGTGTTCTCGACGAAGCGGCCAACTGTGCGCGGATCTCCGAACTGCCGTCGTATTACACCTACGCGGCCGGGTGCGGGATCATCCTGATGACCATCCTGCAAGTCCTCGAACAGGGCGAAAACCTGTGGGGTGTCAATGGTTTGAAGACGATGATGGCCCAGTCGATCGAAGTCTTCGGCGGGTCGATCGCGTCCAGGGACTACCTCGAACATTGGTCGTCGATGGCCGGACAGCACGACGTCTCTGATCGCTCGCGCACCTCTACCGCCGCCGGTATCCAGCGCAGTCTTTCGTGGCGGGCGGAACCGATCCTCGACATCGCGATGCTCGCGGCCTTGCCGAAAGACCGCGCCCTGGTCCGACTGCCCGGCCACGGCCCTGTCGTTGTCCGCAAGGTCTGCTGGTGGGACACCGAGCACGCACCACTGATCCAGGCGTCGATGCAACGGTTCGGTGGGGGCCGAGTCTCGCTGATCAAGCCAGCCGGTTCGGTTGTGGGGGAGGAGCAGTCGTGAACAGCCTGACCACAACACCGGCGAACACCGCGGGGTCGATGCCGCCGCAGTTCGGTCATTTCACCGACTTCGCCCACGCCTGGATGCTGCCCACGATCAGTGTCCGGTTGGCACAAGCGAACCGGGAGAACACCTTCACCTGGTGCCCACGGTGGTGGGACCACCGCCCGGTCGCGGTCCGAATCGCACACGTACACACCGCGTTCGAGGCCATGCGCCGCGCCAAAGCCGGGTCGAGCCTGAACACCTTCCTGCTCTCGCACCTGGACCAGCACGTCAACTTCATCCTCGACGCCGCGAACGGGCCCTTGCACCGCTGCACCCGCACCCACCACCAGACCACACCCTCGTTGCCCTTCGACCGCGTCCCGTACGGCTGGTTCGGTACCCCAACCACTCCCATCGACGGCGACGGGAAACCGGTCAAGAAGTTCGACCACTACAGCGAATTCGTCGAAAGATGGTTGTTGCCGGTGACGTCGGTGAAGGTCGCCGCCAACAACCGCGAAGGCCAATACACCTGGTGTCGGCAATGGTGGCGCCACCAAGGGGTCGCGATCCGATTCGCAGGACTGCACGCGTGTTTCGAAGCCGCGGTCAAAGCCGAGGACAAGATGGCGATGAGCGCGCTGTTCGTCCGCCACATCGACCCGCAATTCCGCTACATCCTCGACGCCGCCAATGGCCCGCTGCATCGGTGCACACCCGACACCCACATCGACGCCCCTGGACTGGAGGGTGAGCGGGTTCCGGCGAACTGGTTCAGCGCTCCTGGTTCGACCATCCCGGTCCACTACCTCGGCTTCGGTCCTGACTTTCGGACGTTCGGTGCTGGAGGTGGGTCGAGATGAGTATGGCGAACGCGACCACAGTCCAAAAGCGCGTACTCCGGGCCTTACAGAATCAGGCCGCAGACTCCCAAAAATTGCTGAACACCCAGCGTGCCAGCGGTATCGAACCAACACCGGCCTGGACACAGGACATCCAAGAGCGCACGGTGCTGCACGGCGAACTCGCCGCGGCGGCCGTCGCGGGCGGGGTCCCGGCCGAGTGGGTCGATCAGGCCCGCGAACGCGGCACCAAAGGAATCCGCTGGAACACCAACCTGTTCCTCCGCCGCGCCGCCCCGATCGACCGCGAGGCATTGGTGGTCGGGCTGGGCGCCGATATCGACCGGCTTGCTCGGTTCACTGGAATCCACGCCGCCTACACCCGCGTCACCGGGCGAGACGGCGACACCGCCGCGACCGTGGACGCAACCCTGACCACGCTGTGGCGCCGGTCCGCCCAGATCGGTGTCCTGCTCGGCGTCGACACCGACGAAGCCCGACAGCGCTGGCCGCACCAGCAATGGGCGAGGCAGGCCTCGACGTCGGCGGCCGGACTGACCGAAGCGGAACTCTCCCAACACTGGCGCGCGATTGCGAATACGGATATGACCAGCTACACCGCGCAATCGATCGCCTTGACCGCGGCCGGTATCAAACCGGACCCGACATTCGCCGTACCCGACCCTATGTCGATACTCGACACCCTCAGCGACCGCCATGTCGGTGTGTCCGGTCTGTTCTCCGACGCACCCGGCGCACATATCGGCGCCGCAGTCGACGCCACCCGATCACAGTCCGCTGACACCGACTACGACGCCGACATCACCGCGCCGGTGTTCAGCGACCCGCAAGCCAACTACCCCGGGATCGATCCGTGAGTAGCCCGTCGGCACGCCCGCGCCTGGTGGCCGATCTACCCGCCTCACAAGCAGAACCACTCGACCAGATCCATGACCTGGACCTCGGCCCAACGCACCCGCAGCGCGACAGTGACCGACACGACGACCCGGAACGTCAAGTACTACGCCGTCTCGCCAGGGCGCATTGTGAACAACTCGAACGCTGCGGCGTTGGAGTCCTTGGCGCCGAAGCCACGGCATCAAGGCGATGGCCAGGTTGCACGACAGCCCAGCGCGCGGGATGGTCGGAGCGGGTGCCCAGCCGAGTTGGGCAGCGAGTTGCTAAAGAGGATCGACATGCGTGTCCACATGAGCTATCTGCCTTCTTCGGGCTCGCGTCAGCCGAAAAGTGCCAACCTTCGAGGATCTTCGGACTACGACGTAGCCCGGTACACGATCCCGTTGGTCTCGTTGATACCGCGCGGCACCGGAGTCGAGACGATGCCGGTGAACCGGTTCACCATCGCTGGTGCGATTCCAGGGTTGTCGGGGAGGTCTTTTCCGGTCGTGGCGTCGAGCATGACGGGCTGGTTGCTCGTATTGAGCCCGTAAAGCACGCCGTGGTAGGCGGCGGTGATCGTAGGTGGGACGCGATTGCTGTCGGCCCGAAACCCCCATGTTGGGGTGGTGGGGTTACTCAGGTCGAACCCTGCGACCTGAGACTTGTTCTGGCACGCTACCGTCTGGCGGCTGTCGTAGTAGCAGTTCCATGTGGTGGTCATACCCAGACCGGTACCTGTGCCGTTGGCGTCGGGATCGTCGATCGAGTACATCGCTGTTCCGGTCATGGGATCAAGGATCGCGAATTTCTTATAACTCTCCACGAAGACCGCATTGGGGGCATTTGGCGCGAGGTAGGCGGTATCGTCGCCGCCCATCTCGGTTGTCCAGCGATCGCGTCCGTCGGCGAGTGCGAGTCCTTTCCTCGCGACGCCGACAGATCCCAGCCTGTCCGGGGTACCCGGGGCTTCACCGACGACAGTGTCGCCACCGACGAATTTCGCGAGGAAGTCGTTGTTCTGCCACTTCACCTGATGTGAGGCTCGATCGAGCACCCAAGTCGATCGCTGTCTCCACCCGTGGGAGGCGCTGACCACGACCGAGGTGTCAGTGACCCCGATGACCTTGACCGCGGGGATCTCAGACATCGTCCGACGCCCATCGCGTGGTGCGGCACCGATGTTGAGCACCGCGTTCCACGACAGTTTGCCGGTAGTGGTATCGACGGCGACGACTTCGATCGCGTCCTGGGCGGGAGCTGTCCCGACCGCCGCGACGACGCCAGCGAACGCACCGACAGCCGTGGTTCCCTGCGTAACCGGCGCGGAAACAACTCCGTAATTGGGCGAGGGTTTGACTTCGACCGGTGTGAGCGTCGTCGTGATCTTCCAGACAGATTGACCTGATACTGGATCCAAAGCGCTCATCCAGCCGCGCCGCGACGTGCACCGTAGGTCGCTGTCGGCGAGCGTGCATTCCCTCGACCAGTACTGCGGATCTGGGATGGCGACTTTCGCGACAGCCTGCGGGCCGAATGCCTTGGGCGGATCGAAACTCGCGCGCGGCGCAGTGGTGGTCGCAGCCGATGAGCCGCCAGCCACAGACGATTCGGCGCCGGGGCTGCCGCAGCTGGTCATCACCGCAGACGCCACGATGGCGATTCCTGCGGCGAGCGATGTCACCCTCCGGTGCTCGCCCTCCCGTTGTGACATGAACACGCTTGTTCCCCCTCGACGGTCCCGGCGAACCGAGCGCCCGCCCCGATGATCGGCAATGTTTCCGTTGTCGCCACTCGATGTCAACGCATCGGCCTGTCGCACTCGAGCGATCGGGCCGGATCTGGAAGCTGAGCCGCCGCCGACATCGCGAAACTATGTGATCTGTCGGTGAGCCGGGACCAGCTGTGGCAACTGCTGGACGATTTCGCGCCTATGCCCGACGAGGACGCCAGCAAGTCTGCGCGCACCCGGGCCGAGACCGAGCGAGGCCAGATCGAAAAGCTATGGACCTCCGACGATCGCGTAAAGCCATGGACCGGAACCGGTTTCGGGTGGCTGCAAGCGATCAACACATGGCAGCACCATATGCGACCCGACCCCGGTCGGGGCCTCTCAGCGGCGTCGGCGGCCGGTGCCCACGCGGCTGTCTGCGGGGCGCGCCCCGCAGACAGTATTTCGTCGTTGCGTGGTCGGGTCGCTATTGCTCTCGTGAGCGTTCGTAGACGACTCGATGCGCGGTGGTCTCCGGCGGCAGCCCGGCCAGCGCGCCATCTTCGGACATGGCGGCCAGACTCAACACCGGAGACCGGCTCTTGAGGAACTTCGTTACCCCGATCTCTCCTCGGTATCCGGAGGAGTGTCGACTACCGTTCAGCTCGGCAAGGAGGACCGAACCCGCCAGCTGATGACCGCCCGCGGACTCGTAGACCGGTTCATTCGGCACGAGCTTCACCGCCAAGTCGACATCGCTCACACGTTGCCGTTGCGGATCCAACATCGAACCGAACAGCACCGCACGGTCAACTACATACAAGTTCATCGGATCTGTTGCGGCCTGCTCCACTCTTTCCAGGAAGCCCGCCAGTGCCTTGTCTGCGGTGGCACGGTGCACGGGTTTCGCCGCGCTGGCATTGGCCAACGCGTATGCCTTGCTCGTCGGATGGTAGCTGGGCAGGATGATCCTGTCGTGACGGCGAGTTTCGCGATTCCAGACATCAACGGGGACTGGGCCTTGCGGCTCCAGATAGCCCTGCGCGATCAAGATGTCGAATACAGTGCTCGAGTTCTCGAGGTCCTTGCCCAATACCCGTTCGTACCAGTCCTTTTCGACGTAGGACTGCTTGCTCATCACCTGAAGGCAGTCGCGGATACGCAGGTAGGTGTTTCCGGTGTGTTCGAACTCCGCCTGGCCGTCGATATTCATGCTTCCCCCGTGAGTATTCGATCGAAAGAACTGTAGGCCGGCCCAGCGCGGGGCGGAACAGCGCTATCGCAACGCTCCAGCGCAGCACACCCAACCGGGGGCCGCGCGCTGTCCGCGCACCCTGGCGGGCAAACGCCGCGAGCTACGGCCCAACTCGCTGAGGCAGACCGCTTGCGAGCCGGGACGCAGGAGTGGCGCGTCAAGCAATAGACCACCGATGCGGCGTAGGCTCGGCGCTCGCGTGGTGCAGGGGAAGGGTTTCGTGGCCGCCCAGCAGCACGGGTGGCGTCCTGGCGTGGTTCCGGGTTGGTCCGGATGTTTCAGGATTCGACCACTTTGGCGTGTACGTGCCGTTGGGCGAGGAAGTCGTGGATGGTGTCGATCGTGTCTTCGGGGAGTGAGAGGACCAGGAGGCTGCGTGCACGGGTGACGGCGACGTAGAAGGTGCGTAGTTCCTCGAGCTCGCTGGTGGTGGTTGCAGTGCCGGAGATCCAGGCTCGCAGCACCGAGGTGTCCTCCATAAGGACGCAGACCGCGTCGGCTTCGGTGCCTTTGGCCTGGTGCACGGTGGTGAGGGTGGCGCGCGCGTCGGGACTTTTGGAACTGGTTGCCGCAGTGACGTTCCCGCCAAGTGTGCGGGCGGGGCCGGTTGGGTGAGCGGTCAGTGGTCGCCACCAGGTTTTTAGGCAGGCATTGACCTGTGCGGCCCAGTTCTTGGTCGGTGCTGGGAGGTGGGCAAGTAGTGCGTATGCGTGCCGCCGCAGGGTGGCGGGCGAAAGGTCGTTTTCCCGACAGATCTCAGGGATGCTTCCGGAATGCTTGGGGTACCAGTGATGGAGTAGGACGTGTTCGGCTTGTCGGCACGCGGCGTCGAGTTCGAAGGGTTCTGCGACTCCGAAATGAAGGGTCTGGTGTGCCCGGGCGAGCCGGGTAATGGGGTTGGAGTCGTTTTCACCGCGCCGTACCGCAGGTGGGAGTTGCGTGTGTTTGCGGGCCAACAGCATGACGGTGGGGTCGGGATCGGTGGTGTCGCTGAAAACGGTGGCCAGACGGACGGTCAAGTCGAGCATGGGTTCGCCGGTGTGGGTGTGGCTGATCTTGCCGACGTTCCCGAACTTGGTGGGCACCAGGTGGATTGGTGCGCCTGCGGTGCGGATGACGGATACATCGGGTGGGCGGGCGCCGGTTCGGATTGTGGCCGCGAGGGCGCAGATCGGTGGTGTGCTGCGGCGGTTTCCGCTGAGCATTATCGTGGTGTCGAGATCGTCGCGGAGCCGCAGCAGCCGCGCGACGTCGGCGCCGTTCCAGCCGTAGATGGACTGGTCGGGGTCGGCGACAACCACCAGAGGGATCCCATGGCGGCGCATCTCTTCGAAGAGCTCTAAGTCGGCCACCGAGCAGTCTTGGGCTTCGTCGATGACGATTTCGGAGAATCGCGAGTGCAGTGTTTCGAGCACGTGCAGTGAAGAGCGCCGAAGGTTGCGGTGTGCTTGCCGTCGAACCTCGTGGCCGGTGAAGTAGCCGCGTTCGAGCCAGTGGTCTCGGCACCGGATCGCGGCGGTGATCCATTGTGACGGAGCGTACGGAGAGTCGGCGATGGTTCGTCCGGCGGCGGTTTGGGTGCCGGGGACGGCGACGAATTCGGTCAGTGTGGAGGAGTTCAACCTGAAGTTGAAGGCCGCGAGCGGTACCGCACGGTTGCCAATTTTGGCTTCCGCATTCGGCAGATGACGCCAGGACTCGATGCGTCGAGCGATTTGAGGTTCGGGCAGATAGGGGAAGACCATGAACTGCCAGATGAAAGCGTCCAGTGTGCCGATGAAGTGGGGAAATCGGGTGAGTTCGGGATGTCCGGCCGCGACACAGCGCGCGTTCATCTGGTCCCGTGCATTGCGTGTGAAGGAGATCAACGCTCGGCCGCCACGCAGGGTGGAGGCGGGGTGCTCGATGTGGCGGGACACGATCACGTGGGTCTTCCCCGCCCCAGGGCACGCCTGGACGAACAACGGAGCCCGGGTGTAGATCGCCTGCTGCTGTTGAGCGACTGCCACCGCGAGATCGTCACTCATTGGCGGTTTCCGATTCAGTGGTGCGGGTGATGAATTCGAGTGCCTGCGCCAGGTAGTCGGGGCACTGGAAGGTCCGCTTGGGTTGTGTTGTGAGGATGTCGGCGAGGGCTTGGGCGAATGCCGGTTTTGAGACCGCGGTCTTGCCGGTCGGTGTTCCTCCCTCGTCGTCAACGTTCTTGGCGGGATCGAACAGCCCCCAGAAGGCGCGAGATCGGTTGGGCGAGTCCAGAACTGCCTGCCAGCGGTGCTCGGAGTTGTCGTGCAGGTCGAGGAATGCCTCGCGCAGCACCGACTCGTTATCGTCGGACCAAAGTTGTGGTTCGAGCGACTGAGCTCCAGCGAAGATTCCGAGTAGCCCAGGTGGGTTGGCTTCGGCCAGGTCTCGATATCGCGCGATCCGCTTGGATTCCCCTTCATCCTCGTTTTTGTCGGTATCGGTGATCAGTGCCAGACGCTGGGCTATGCACGCCCCGTTTACCGACGTAACCAACAGTTGGAGGTAGGTCTCGAAGCCGACGCTGTCGACCAGTAGGGTCGTGGTGCCGTGGAATCGTTCCAGTTTCTGCTTGGCCTCGGCAATTTTCGTTTTGTCACTACCCGGGGGAAGTGTGTACAGCCGAGTTGCCAAGGCAGGCAGGAGAAGCGCCTCGGACAGGCCTTCGACGAGAAGCGCGCGCGGTGAATAGAATATCGCGTTGCGGGTGACATCGAGCAGTCGATCGATTTTTCGGATTTGCTTGTCTTGTAGGCCGAGTTGGGCGACGGGGACCGCATTGGCCTGCCAGCCGCCGGTCGGCTTGTGCTGGGTGCGGCTCATGACGACGACGTCACGGACGCTCACCGATGCTGACAGAACGGGGGAGTGAGTGGTAACTATGACCTGGAGGTGCCCTGCTGGTGCGGTTGGGTCTGGCCGCGCGCCCTCGGCGGCCGGTTCGACCGCACGGGAGGCGAGCGCGCGTTCGCGCAAATGACGCAGCAGCAGAATCTGCAGTTGGGGGTGCAGGTGAGCCTCGGGTTCCTCCACCAGGAGCAGGGTCAAATCCGTCGTCTTGACCGCGCGCAGTTCGGCGAGCACGGTCGCGATGTAGAGGGCGTTGGCGTAGCCGAGCCCTGAGGAGTCGAGGGAACTGAGCGGATGCCCAGCGTCGCCCATCATCATCTGAAGTACACGGGCGATCGAGGCGAGGGTGGCGTCGGTGATGCGGAACTCGCTCTGTTGCCGGTGAGCACCCATGGTCAGGTCGGCGAGAGGCTGATTGATCTCTGTTTGGAGACCGCGAATCACCTTATCGTCGACGATCTTGTTGAGGACGTCGTGGGCGTTGTCGAGGAAGTCCTTCAGCGCTTCAGGACCGCCGAGCAGACCCGCGAGGATAGTGCGAATCCTTCCTGCGGATGCGCCTCCCAGCTCGCGAGCCGCGTCGCGCAGCGGCTTGAGATAGACGTGTCGTACCCCGTTGCGGAACATCGGCTCGGTGCACGGAATGTCGGCACCTTGGAGCCAGGTGCCGACACCGCGGCGTTCGCCTTCGACGGCCCGCTGATACTCGAAGCCCCATCGGGCCTGAACCTGTTCAGGACCTTCGGTTTCGAAACGGCCGTTGAGGTAGGTACCGGCTTGCTCTGCGGCGATGTCTGCGAGGGTCAGACTCATCCGCAACTGGGGTTCTCCGGTCGCTACGTCATTGTCGGTGGGCCAGAGGGCTCCGCCGTTGTCCAGCGGGGTGGTGAGGGTGCGTAGTGCGTCGACGACCGTTGACTTTCCGGCGTTGTTCTCCCCGGCCAACACAGTGAGGTCCGGCTGCAGCGTTACCGTAGTCCCACGGCAAGAGCGAAAGTTGCTCAATGTTATCTGCGAGACGTACATCCCCACCTCAACCGATCATATTGTCGTATCCCGAGTCAATCAGCCACTGACGCAACAGAATTACGGAGCAGACTGCCTGGCGAGGAATCGGCTCCGAGTTGCGGTATTGACGCTACTCGGACCCTGATAGGCCGTCGCAGCACACCCCGCACTTGGGTTGTCAGCAACTGGGTTTCAGGGGAGAGGCTGCTCACATCCGTGACGAGATGCGGACCAGGCGGCGGGTATCAGTTATGACGGCGCCCCAGACGGTCGCGGGCAGTGGAGCGCCTCGTTCCCGAATAGGACGGTCTGGAGCAGACCCGGGTAGGCGCCGAGGATAGGGATCATCAGAGCCAAGGCCGGAACTCTGGCCATCGGTGGACGTAGCCGTGGCGGCCGAGGTAGCGGCTGGTGAGACGGTGGTGGATCTCGGTGTAGACCTGAAGTTGGCGCATGTCGCAGTAGGCATTGGCGATATTGCGTGTCTCGCTGTTGTAGCGGTCTAGCGCGTTCTCGATCAGGTCGCGGGTCATGTGCCCGTGCGTCATGGCTGTGCTGACGACGAGTTTGGCGAGGTCGTAGCCGAAGGGCGCCAAGGTCAAATCGTCGAAATCGATGATGCCGACGTGAGTGTTGGTGAGGATGAAGTTGCGGATGTTGCTGTCTTTGTAGAGGGCGCACGGTCGTCCCTTGAACTCGAAGCACTGTGGGAGGGCGGCTACGCGCGGCGACGCGAAGTCGGCGATTGTCAGCGTCGGTGTCGCCTCGAATGGTCGGTCGAGCCGCCCCGTGTGCAGGTATCGGACGTTGGCGACAGCGTGGAGACCGCCGAGGGCGGCGGCCACCCTGGGCAGGTCATCGGGACGCGGATGGTGTCCCTCCAGATGTTCGAGAATCATTCGTGTGCCCGTGACTTCGTACAACTGTGGAACGCGGACCGGGGCGTCGAGTCGAAGCAGCCAATCATGGTGTGCGCGAGCAGTTTTGGCGAGGTGTAGGGATGCGTAGTGTTTGACGTAGGTTGTCGCGCTCATGGTTGGCTGCTTGCGGCGATGTAGGTGACGGTCGAGGTGGCCGTAAGTGGCCGATCGCAAGTTCGCCGTCTCAGCTCGGCTGCGAGGTCGTCCGGATTAGGTCCCAGCCATTGGGGTAGTTGGTATTTGGGGATGGTGACGGCGTAGGAGGCGAGGTGGTCGAAGTCGGTGAACCGGAACGTGTGGTCGCGGTGGATGACCTCGGTGACCTCGAGTCCGGTTGCGACAACGTCCGAGGCGTTGGTGCTGTGGAAGGTTTCGTACAGACTCGGCCGGCTGCTCGCCTGCGGGTCGAGGCCGGTGTCGACCATGAGCTGGTCGATCTCGTGGTAGCTGTCGACTGATTTGGTGGCCAGGATCGCCCGGCCGTCCGATGCGAGGCAGCGCGCGACCTCGGCGACGACATCAGCGGGCCGTGTGGAGTGGTAAAGGCAGAACGCCGCGACGAGGACGTCGAAACTGGTGTCCGGCAGTGGTAAGTGGTGGAAGTCGCCGCGCACCGTCTCCACTGCGAATCCGGTGTCGGCGGCGCGCTTGGCCACAGTGGCCAGGAATGCCGGGGAGATATCGACGACGGTGTGACGGGAAGGTGAGAGCGCTTCGGCGAGCGCGAGGGTAACTGTTCCTCTACCGCAACCGATTTCGCACACTGCCGGATTCTTCGGTGCGTGGTGCGCGACGAGGTCGACGATGGTGGCGGTGGCGTTGTCGCCGCCGGTTTTGGCGGTGAGCAGCGCGTTGGTGCGTTGTTGGGTGCGCCCGGCGTCGGTGTAGAGGCTCGCGACGGTGTCGGGGTCGGTGAAGGGGATGGAGGTCATGGACGGTTCGCCTCCGAACTATTTCGGTGTCAGCGGGTGGTGGAAGATTGCGCGCGCAGGCGGGCGAGGTAGCGCGTGGCTTGGCGGCGGCTGGTCAGCGTGACCAGTTCGACGTGGTTGCCGTGTTCTGCGATGAGGTCGCGCACGCGGGGGCGCATTTGGGCGCGGTAGCCCCAGATGTAGCGCAGGAATCCCCAGGTGATGCGGTCGTAGACGCCGTCGCGGTGTTGACCGCCCCGGTAGCGCCAGCGTCGTTGCAGCACGCCGGTGATGCAGGTGATCGCGGGCAGGTCGAGGAATATGACGGTGTCGGCCGCGGCGAGTCGAATCGGCAAGGTGCCCGCGTAGTTGCCTTCGATCAGCCAGCGTGGTCCGGCGACGAGTCGCTGTTGGATGGCCTGGAATTCTTCGGCTGGTAGGGGTTTCCAGTCGGCGTCGTAGTAGACGGCGTCGAGGTGGGTCAGCGGGAGCCCGAGTAGGGCGGCGAGCTGGTTGGCGAGGTGAGTCTTGCCGCTGCCGCCGCATCCGATGATCACGATTCGCTGGTCCACGCCCGGCGACCTTACCCGCCCCGACATGGGCGGTTCGGGAGGCTGCCCGGTCACGACTGCACCCCGATTCGAGAGAGGACTCTTTCGACGGTGTCGAGCTGGCGGGAAAGCCGGAAGATGTCGAGCTTGGCCAGGCACTGTGCCAGGAGGTCGGCGTGTGCCGGAGTTCCGGCTATACGCCGCAGTGCCGCCAGCTCGGTGGTGATGTGGCCCGCGCTGGTGACGTGCAGCTGGGTGGGAGAAAACTGGGGTGCGCTGCGAATGTAGGCCGGGGTCAGCGGCAGACATCCGGCAAAGACGGCTTCGGGCAGGCGCTGGGTCATTTGCCCGGCTGCGGCGTAGCGATCGGGCAACAGCAGCACCGTGGCCAGGGCCTCGCCGTGGATCTGGGCGACCTGGTGGAACGGGACCCGGCCGACGAACCGCACGTGCGGCCATCTGCGGGTATCGGCCCATTTGCCCGCGACGAGGCAGTCCTGGCGTTCACTTGCCGGGGTGGCGAAGTAGGTGTCGAAGGTGTCGTCGCGGTCGTATTGGTTGCCGACGTAGGCCAGGCTCAACGGTCGAGCCCGCCGCGCCAGGGAGTCCGGGTCTGCGGTGTCGAGCGCGGTATCAGCGACGGGGAACAGCAAGCTGACCGCGCCATCGGTGGGATGCAGTGCCGCCTCGCATACGGTGACCTGGGGTGTGTGGCGTAGCGGATGACCGGCAGGTAGTTGCAGGTCTTTGTCCCACAGGATCGTGGGCAGGCCGCGCCGGAGGGTGTAGTGGTCGAGCAGTTGGTGTTGTCGGTGTAGATCGCAGGTATGACCACGAGTACCGCAAGGTGTGGTGTTTCGCCGGGGGATCGGCCACCGCCACTCCAGAAACAGCGCGTCGAGCTCGGGAAGACCGGCATCCCAGGTGTAGGTGTGGGTGAGGTCGGTTCCGGCTTCGATCCTGTCGCGGTCGGGTTGGAGGAACACGATGTCGTGACCGAGAGCGCGCAACCCGTCGATGAGGGTTCGGCGGTGGCTGCGACCTCCGTCCGGGGTATCGGTGACCCCGGGGCCGAGGAAGCCCCAGAAGCTGTAGCCGATTCTCATTTGCTCACCCACCAGTCTTCGAGCATGACCGCGTCGAGGCCGCTGGCGAGCAGGCAGTCCAGGGCCATGTCGGGGGTGCCGCAGATCGGTTTGCCTTTGATGTTGAGTGAGGTGTTGATCAGGACCGGAATGCCGGTGATCTTGGCGAACTCGGTGATGACTTCTGTCAGGAAGGGGTTCTGTCCCTCGGTGAGGGTTTGTACGCGGGCGGTGCCGTTGGCGTGCACGATCGCCGGGATCTGTTCGCGCGCGAGTTCGGTGACCGATGAGGCGATCGACATGTACGGCGCAGGTTGGGGCAGAGTGAAGTAGTCCGACGCGGTAGCGGTGAGCGTGACCGGCGCGAACGGCCGGAACGGCTCCCGGAACTTCACGGTGTCGTTGAGTTGCTTGACGACCTCGGGGTTGGCCGGCGAGGCCAGGATCGACCGGTTGCCCAGAGCACGAGGTCCAGCCTCTAACGGCCCGCGGAATACTCCGACGACGGCACCCGCGGCGAGCGCCCCGGCCAGATACTGGGCCGGATGCGTGGGTTTGATCGCGGTCAACCCGGGCCGGGGATTCTTCGACAGCACGACATCGCCGAAGGCAGGCCCGAGATAGCAGCGGTCCTGGATTCCGGTGGCCAGTTTCCCGGTGCGGTCCAGATACGCTGCGGTGGCGGCACCGATGGCGGTGCCGGAGTCGCCGGGTGCTGGTGGCACGTGGACTTCGTCGAACAGCCCGGATTCGACGATCTTGCCGATCGCCACACAGTTGGCCGCCACGCCGCCCGAGACGACCAGCAGCCGTGCATCGGTCAGTGCGCGAGCTCGCACGGCCAAGTGCACCATGACCTGTTCGATGCGTTCTTGCAGGGCTGCGGCCAAGTCGCGGTGGACCTGTTCGATTGGACCGTCGCCACGAGGCGGGCAGCTGCGGGTGATGAACTCAGTGCTGACCCGCGCGAAGCGGCGCGAAAGGACCCGCACCAGGAAAAACTCGGGGTTCAGGGTGAACCCGGTGTCGGTGATCTGGATAGCGTCGCTCATCAGCTCCTGGAATCGGTCGGGGTCACCGAGGGCGGCCAAGGCCATGACGGTGCCTTCCTCGTCACCGCGACGCCAGCCGAGGTGTTCGGTGACCGCACCGTAGGCGTATCCGAGAGAGGCCGGATCGTCGATGGCGTCGATGATGTCGTAGGTGCATCCGCCGCCGGGAGTGCGGTGGGCGTGAGCGATGGTGGTGGTTTGGATCTCGCCGAGGCTGTCGACTACCAAGACAGCGGCGTCGTCGTAGCCCGAGGATGCGAACGCATACAACCCGTGTGCTCGGTGATGCAGGATCGATGAGCTCGACGCGTGTGGAAAAAGTCGATCCAATCGCCTTGTGCGGGTGTGTGTTCGGGCCGCGACCCTTGCGAAGCTCGCGGCGCGCGGCAGCGCTCTGCCCCGGGTCTTCGGGTCTGTGAGTTGGCGACGCAGCTGCCTGGTGGCGGCGAGGTAGCCGGGGGCGCGGAAGTTGTAGGCGACGGTATCGATCAGCTCTGGGACGAGATCGCTTTCCTCGAGCAGCCAGTCCACGACCTGGGCGGGGTAGTCCTTGGTGTGTTTGCTGCCGGTGAGGCGTTCTTCTTCGGCGAACCCGACGAGGTGGCCGTTGAGGATCAGCGCGGCGGCGGAATCGTGTGTCCAGGAGCAGAATCCGAGGACCGCGCGAGGGCCGGGGGTCATGATGCGTGGGCTCCTTGCTGCACCTGGATGGATGCGAGGTGGTCGTACCAGCGCTCCAGGGCACGCGCGAGGTCACTGTCGGTATGGGTGAGCAGGGTTCGGGCGTGGTCGCGGTGGCCGGTGGTCCAGGCTCGGTAGCTGGCCAGGATGTCGGCGAATGCCGACCATGCCCCGGTCAGGCCGTGAGTGGGGGGCTCGGTGATTGTGTGGCGCAGCACTTGGTCGGCGATGTTCCACGGGATCGCGACCTCGGGCATGACCGGGGAGGGGTCGGGATCGTGGGCGAGTTGTTCAGCGGCGCTGGCGTGTTCGGCGTAGAGGTGTAGTGAGTCGATGTGGTGGTGGTATTCGCCCAACTCGGCACCGAGCCACCCGGCCAGTAGCTCCTGGATCAACGTGTTGGTGAAGATGTCGTAGGGAAACCCGAGCCACATATCTTGGCTGCGCATGGTGGTGTGCATGTGCAGGCGCCCTCGCCGCAGGTAGAACCGGTAGCCCAGGGTGCAGGGGACATCGCGGTGCCCGCGAGTGTCGCGTTGCGGGTCGTAGAGCTGGATGACCGCCTGGCGGGAGTCGGGGTCGCGTTGGAGCAGCTGCCGGGTCCGGTCGAGTTGGTCGATGCCGTTCCACCGGCGCATTCGCGGCCCGTACGCGCCGCGCAGGATCCCGTCGTCGGCGTAGCGGGTCAAAGCCCGGTTGTACTGGAAGATCCAGTCGTCGTCAGAACCGGACAGAATCCACAGCGCCTCGGCTACCGCGAAGGCCGGATTCAGCAGCCGCAACGGCGGCACGTCCACGAACCGGCGACGCGGCTGGGTCAATCGCAGGTGCGCACCGAGGATTTCGGTGGTGGCCATGCCACGAGGGCTGACCGGCTCACCGAAATCAGTGATCGCCCGGCACGCAGACGTGAACAGGGTGTTGGCGTTGTCGGCCGTGAGCACGATCATCGCGTCACCACCTCACCGACGGCGGGCTCGGAGATCGGTTGCGGAGAAGGTTGTCTGACCATCCAGTCCAGCTGGCGCGCAATCCCTTCACGCAGCTCGACGCGCGGTGAGTAGTCGAGCAAGGTGTGCGCCAGCGTGAGGTCGGCGCGGGTCGCTTCCACGTCACCGGCCCGGGGCGCTTCCATGGCGAGAGGGACTTTGCGGCCGGTGATCTGCCCGACCATGGCGATCAGTTCGAGCATCGACACGCTGGAACCACCACCGACATTGACGATCTCGGCGTCGACGTCTTCCGGCATCGCTGCCGCGGCGAGGGTCGCGGCCACGATGTCGTCGACGTAGGTAAATTCCCGCGACTGTTGCCCGTCGCCGTACAGCGGCACCGGAACCCCCGACAGCACCGCCGCCAACACCCGCGAAATCGCCATATCGGATCGTTGACGTGGGCCATAGACGGTGAAGTAACGCAACGCGACCACGCTCGTGCTGGTATCGGGTCGCGCCGCGTGCGCCATGCATAGGTGCTCGGCGGCGAGCTTCGTCGCGCCGTAAGGCGACATCGGATAGGTCGGGTCGCTTTCCCTGCTCGGACCCGACGTCTGCCCATAGACGCTTGACGACGATGCCAGTACCAGCCGTGGGATTTGAGTGCGTTCGCAAGCGGCGAGTAGGCGCTGGGTAGCGACGACATTGGAGGCTGCGTAGTCGGGGAACCGCTCTTCCCACGAATCACGAACGCCTGGCACCGCAGCCAGGTGGAACACGATGCGGGCACCGGAGATCAATTCGTCAAGCTCGTCGGTGGCCAGGTCAGCTTGGTGCAAAGCCAGGTTGGGATCGGTGAGAGCGTCGGCGAGATTGCGGGCAGCGAAAGGATCGTTGTGCACCGACCGGCGGTCGATCGCGATCACCTCGGTCCCTCGAGCGAGAAGTACATCGGTCAGGTGGGAACCGATGAATCCGGCCGCGCCGGTGACGACGACTGGGCTCAGGTCGGGCGAATCGGTGGTCATGCGGGTGCCTCTACTTTCAATTACGCTGCCAGGCAGTATGTTTCGACGTTGACGAACCGCTGTGCCACCGGATCGATGGCGATGTGTCAGACGCATGCGGCGAAGTACTTGGTGTTCAACTTGTTGTGGTGCTCGTCGATCGGCATCGAGTGGTGGTGGAGATACGGTTGACGGTGAGAGCCACGTGCAGTCGCCGGTCCGTGAGCCGGGCAAGATCGTTGGGTGTGTTTGCGACGCGAGTCCCCGACCAAGCTCCCGTCCGCCGTGCTGAGGGATGCGGCGTCGAGTTGATGCGGGGCCTCGCGGCCGGTCGGCTGGATCAGCTGCCGGACTCGGTATGGCCGGCCAACGCCCGGGCCAGGATGGCGTGGGCTTCCTCGCCGTAGAGGGCCGTGGTGGCGAGCAGGTTGAAAGTTCTTTCGACTAGCTCGATTTCGGCGGCTTCGGTGTTCTCGATCGGGCCGGTGATTCCCTCGCTGTCGGCGCTGGTCGTGTCGTTGAGTACGAAGTTGATTGCCGGGGCGACGAATTCGGCGTTGAGGGGGATGATGCCGATCCGGACGTGCTCGCGGGCGGTCAATGCGTCGGCCAGTTGCCGGATCTGGGCGGCCATTACCTCGGAACTGCCGACCGTGAGTCGCAGGGCGGATTCGCCGATGAGCATGTGGAATTCGTGGCCGGGCTGGTCGAGCACGTTCTGGCGTTCCATGCGTGCGATCGCGGTCGCTTCGCTGTCGTCGGGGAACTCCAAGACGGCCGAGCACTTGGTCAGGATCGCCTGGGCGTAGTCGTGGGTCTGCAAGAGTCCCGGGATGATCATGGGGTTGTAGCTGCGCTGGTTCTTGGTGTCGGATTCCAGGGAAATCAGGCTGCGCTGCAAGGTTTCCAGTCCGCCATCGGTGACGTCGTACCAGCTCGTGGTCGTCATGGTTCTAACCTTTCCTCGATATTTCAATGGTTGGGAAGCGGTGGAGGGTTCTACCGGGTGTGGTTCGTGTGGGTCGGGTAGGGGGGGGCGCGCCGCCGGGGGGGGCGGTGCTGCGTCTGGTCCAGGCGAAAACCGGGGTGGGCCGCCCCGCCGAGCGCGACCGCCACCGACGCCTGTCCGGGCCACTGCCGGAGATCCCACCACCGATCGGGTTTCGGTGGTGGTGG
>NZ_JBHXNJ010000001.1:716139-728427 GCF_042719655.1 Nocardia sp. NPDC058518 | reverse complement strand
TGGGGCGCGGTCTTGTTTTATTATCGCGCGGGGGGGGGGGGGGTGCGGGGGGGGGGGGTGTGGGGGGGGGGGGGGGGCCGCCCGGGGGGGGGGGGGGGGGGGGGGCCCGGGGGCCACGTTCCCCACCCTCGGATCCGACCGGCTCGGGGGTCGCCGGATTCGGTCCGAGGTATTCAGGTGGTTTGTGTGAACGGCCCAGTTGTCAGGACGCGGTGATCTCGCTGATCAGGGTCACCCGGTCGCTGGTGCGGGTAGTCACGGTCTGCGTTGCGATCCAGGGCTCGGTGCCGGGCCGGAACTCGGTCACGGTCACCGTCCACCGCGCCGACTCACCGTTGATGTTCAACGATGCGATGCTCACGCAATGGCGGGTGTCGGTGGGCACGGCATCGATCCCGGTCTGCAACCGGTCACCTGTGGCAATCGTCGAGTCCGATGTCAGGAACCGGCGCGCCAGCTCGGCGGATCGGTCCACGTAGTAGGCGGGGTTGAACCCCAGGATCGCAGCCGGGCCGCTGGTGGTGTCACCAGGGCCGGATCCGGTGAACACGTCGGGTCCAGAGGTTTCCTCACACGCGAAACCAGTCGGCTGCGCACTCCCGTTCGGGGCCGTTACCGCCGCAACCACCGCGAGGGCAGCGAGCCCGACCAGCACTCCAGCCGCTATCCATCGGTGGCGGCGTGAGCGAGCGGTGGGGGAGGTGGTTGTCGTGTCGAACTTCGCGTACATGGCGTTCGGGTCCTTCGGTGTCGTTCGCGAGGGCTGGGGTGGCCCCGGTAGTCGCCGGGAATCGACTCCGGGGCCGCCTTGGCGCGCGACAAAGGCTGGGTGAGGTGTCGTCAGGTCTCACCGGGCTGTCGTGCCAAGGTCATTCGGGTGGTGGATGGGCGCCTTGCGCGCGGTCAGGGTTGTAGGAACAGTCGCTCGTTAGGCAGGCGGGGCAGTCCGGCGCAGTGGCCGGGGTAGACAGCGACGGTGCCGGGGCGGCGGGCGGTCACCTCGCAGACGAACACCAGCGCGGCGGTCAGGCAGGCGGCGAAATACACTCGCATACCGGCCAATCGACCGATAGTCGAATATCGGGTTCGTCAGGGCGCGGTGACCGGCCGCCGGTGCTCATGGCCGGGTCTGCCTCAACAGCGATAACGCGCATTCGATCACCACGGCTCCCGAGGGTCGAAAAGCGCTGGTGGCCGGGGACACCCACGTGCGAATCACTAGCGGGTCCGCCACCGGGGAGGGCAACGCGATGTCGCCATCTCGGATCACCACCACCCGTGCCTTCCGCAAGCGCGCCACCTCGGCGGGGTCACCGATCGGCCGAATATCGGCTCGGACAAGGAATGTCCACATTTCTGCGCGTGGGTGACCGACGATCGACAACGGTGCGACACCGCGAAGATCGAGACTGGTTTTGACTCGCTGAGCGAGCTCGGTCGGCATCATCACCGCCCCGACAAACCCGGACCGCATTGTGATCCGCCCCGTTGTCGGATCGATCACGGTGGGCAGCGAGCACACGCTCCTGTAGAACTGGCAGCGTGAGTGGGGGGATTCGGTCCATGCTCTAGGTGTGCTGGTCTGGGTCATCGCAACTCCCCGGTCGGCGCGGTCACGGCCGTCGTGTCGGCGGCTTCGGTCGTGGTTACAGCGGGCGTAGCCGTGAGAAACCCGGCCAGCTCCATCGCCTCGAGCGCTCTGACAAGCTCGGCGCGCGATTGGTTGTGGGTGGCCTCGGCCGCGGTGACAGTGTTGGCGGAAGCGATCGGGCTGGCGCCCGAGGACTGGGCAGGCCGCACCGCGGGCTGCGTGTTCAGCTCGTCCGAATGTGTCATGCGCGGGCCTTCCTGGTGACGCTTCCAAAACAACGAGGTGCACCCGTTCGGCAGTTTTGCCACGGATTCTCCGAAGCGGGTTCTGGTTTCAATCGTTGCCCGTCAACAGCATTGGCAGGAACCGCACAGTGGTGGCGTAGCGTGGGCGTACCGGTGGTGTACCGGCGGCATTTCCCGGTCAGGTACTGGGCACATCGGGGTCCGTGGCCTGCGTGAGTGGCCACAACGAACGGTGCGGGTTCGCGGCTCTTCAGGGTGGGACCGGACGAGTCGTCATGGCGGCTGGCCCGCAGATCGGTGGTGCTCGGTGACATACCAGGCTCCCGGGGAATACGAATGGATCGAGTCGGCACCCACCGCCGGGCAGCAACCGCACGGATCTGCAAGACGAACAACGCTCTCGCGCCGTAGGATTCGTGATGAGGGATCGGATCTCAGGGGCCGACGGTGGGTGTGCATCCAGCGTCCCGAATTTGCGGCGGCCTCAACAGCGCAGAACTGTAGGCAGATAACGTCCGCGAGGGGGTCATCGCGAATACGCAATTCAGCGGTCGGAGGCTGGCTCGTGGTCTCACTCAGGCCGAGCTGGCCGAACAGGTCTGCGACTATGTTGAGGTAGCGGTCGGGGTTCGCCCAGCCGTCGACGCTCAAGCGATCAGCCGGATAGAGTGCGGCGAGATCGCCTGGCCAAGGCGTGCGAGCCGGGACGCTCTCGTAGCGATCCTGGGGTGCACGTCGGAATCGGATCTGGGCCTGTACCCGAAACGGACCCAGAAAGACGCGGAAAGGGCCGACGCCACGAAGCGACGAAACTTCCTCGCCCTCGCAGGGCTGACCGTAGTCGGCGGCGCCTCGACGAGTCGCGAGATCGGCAGCAGTGAGATCGTCGAAATGCGCACGAAGTTCGGCCGTCTGGTCGAGCTGGACAACCACCTCGGCGGCGGTGACACCTATCAGCTCTATGCCACCGAGCTCTCACGCACCGAGTCCGCCCTCCAGACCATGTCCCCGCGAACAGCCGTCGCGCGTGGGCTGGCGGAGTTGGCGTCCCAGCAGGCACAGCAAGCCGGGTGGGCCGCGTTCGACGCCGGTTTCAACGATGCTGCTCACCGGCTCTTCGTCTACGGCAAGCAGGCAGCGAGAGAGGCCGGCGACCGGGCTCTCGAGGCGAACGCGCTCGTGCACATCGCCTACGCAACCAACGATCGCGAAGCTGCCGACGTCGCCGACGCCGCCTGCGACGCGCTCGGAACCAGTGCACCCCCGAAAGCGGTGGCGCTATTGGAATCGCGGCGAGCCTGGTCGCGTGCACGTAGCGGCGACCGCGACGGCGCGGCGCGCGCGCTCGATATGGCCAGGGACGCGCTCCAGAACGACACCGGTTCGGACCCGGAACCGAGCTGGTATTCATGGATCGACCACAACGAGCTCGACATCATGACCGGTCGGGTGTGGTCGGTACTCCGCGAACCGCGAAAGGCCACACCACCGTTGGTGCGGGCTCTGGATGGCTACCCCGCACACTGGGCTCGCGACCGAGCTCTCTACCTGTCGTGGCTGGCCGACGCGTGCCTCGACGCGGGCGATCCCGAGTCCACGATTGCCACCGCCGACACCGCTTTGGACCTTGCAACCACAGTCGCGTCAGCACGGCCGTTGATCAGAATCCGCGAGGTCGCTCAGCGGTGCGTCGGTAGAGGCGTCACTGGCGGGCCCGAACTCCTCGCCCGCGCAACAGCGGCGCGCGCGCCTATTCCTGTGGCACTGTAGGGCTTTCGACCCACTGGGCGTACTTCTCGGTCGTCCACGGTACCGGTGTCGCGCTGATCTCGGGCCCGCTCCACGGATGCAACTCCGCGATGCGCTCGGCGAGACGGTCCCGACCGGCCGCGGCGACGCGGAAGGTCAACCGCCACTCCGGGCCGGTCCCAACTTTCCCGAGATGCCAGAACACGCTGTCCTGCTTGACGATCTCGGCACCAGCGGCCAGACGTTCTCCGACCACGCTTTCCGCGATCGAGTGCGCGTCCTGTTCGGTCGGCAACGTCGTGGTCATAGCCCACACACGAGATTCGGAAGTCATGACAACGAGGCTAGCGACCTGCGTCAGCTTCTGTCATGACTCGGGGAGTTCAAACAACCGGGAACCGACGACCTGCTGCCGCCCGCTGACGCGATCATCGCTGCACCATTGACTACGAACTCGCTGGCCAAATGGGCCACCGGCATAGGCGACACGCTGCCGCTCGCCCTGCTGGTAGAGGCTGTCGGCGCTGGGCTGCCCGTCGTGGCGATCCCGCACGCAAAGCAGGAGCAGATGAACTTCCCGGCCGTACGCCAAGCACGCGAACGTCTTGCGGAGTGGGGCGTGCGATTCGTGCGCATCACAGAGGAAGCCGACACCGGCCCGCTTCCATGGACGTCGGCGCTGAGCGCGCTAGGAGAACCACTGATCGCTGCGGGACCCGCTACCGTCTGCAAGAATCCGTGAGCATGGCCGTGCCACAGGCAGGCTCGCCCGCGCCGAGCCCGAGTTCGCCGACGAAGCCGCCCATGTGATCACCTCGGCCATCGCATTGCGACGGCCCAACCGGTGGTAGTCCAGCGCCTTGGACGGGCTCGGAATTGCCGAGGCCCGACTCATCCAGGGCGAATACGCCGACGCACTCCGCCTCGGCGAAGCTGCCCTCGAGGAAGCCAGCAGGAACAGTCCCAACGTGTCCAGGCGAAAGTCCCGTCGGTGTACTAGCGGCACGGGCGAATGCGGAACCAGCCGAACAGTAGCCGAGCTGCGGGACATGCTGCACCCACTGGTGCCGTCCCCGTCGTGATGGGCGACGTGAGGATCAGCGTCACCGGACACATGAACATCACCGCCGCGACCGCCGACCTGGTGCGGAAGGCGATCATCGATCTGCTCGCGAGTACCCCGGATCTCGTGGGGATGTCTTGCATCGCTCGGGGTTCCGACAGTGTGTTCGCCGAAGCCGTCGTCGATATCGGAGGCCAGCTGGAGGTCGTGCTGCCCTCAGTCGGCTACCGCGAGGCAAAGGTGAAGCCGGACCACCTTGCGCCGTTCGATGCGTTGGTCGCCCGCGCCGCGACGGTGCGGGTCATGGACTTCGATAATGCGAGTCACGAAGCCTATGAGGCCGCGAACGAGGCACTCGTCCAAGGGGTCGATCGGATGATCGCGGTCTGGGACGGCCAGGACGGGCAGCGCGCGGGCACCGGGACCGTGGTCGAGCTGGCGTGGCAGCGCGGCATTCGGGTCGACATCGTGTGGCCGGAAGGCGCAGTGAGGGATTAGCGATGCCAACGGCTGATGCATCTCGGCAGTCCGTACATCACCAACTGAAGTAGGCGGTGGACATCGTTGAGATACAGGCGGGACTCGTTGTCTGGGATGTTGACGGCACCCTACGATCACGGTGTTGGCCGAACACGGATTGTGTGGACCTATTTAGTCGATGCGGAGCCGGGCGTGGAGGTGCATATCGTGGCGGCCGTCGGTGTGGCGACCGGCGCCGCGCAGTGTGCCCTCGAAGGTGAATCCGCATTTGGCTGCGACCCGGCACGATGGCGCATTCTGGACTGAGTGAGTGAGCTCGATCCGGTCGAACCCGATGCCGTGAAATGCCCACCGGGTCAGGGTGTTTGCGGCACGGGGTGCGATGGAGTGTCCGCGCCAGGCGGGCAGAGTCCAGTACGCGAGTTCGGTGACGCCTTCGGTGAGGTCCGAGGACCTCAGCCCGATACGCCCGGTGACTTCTCCGTTGCTGGTGATGGCCCATTGGCCGTTGCCAGTAGACCAGTCTGAGCGCCACCGGGAAATCCATTGGCGAACCTGCTCGACGGACTCGGCGGTCCGCACGTGCCAATGACGGATCGCGGGGTCTTGGAATGCTTCGTACACGGTAGGTGAATCGGCATCGTTCCAGGGGCGCAGCGTCAGGCCGTTTGCGTCGGTGAGGGTGGGCTGGTCGGTGGTGAACGTGCCGTGATCGACCACGGCCGACATCAACTCGGGCATATCTGCATTGTCCGGCCATGGGAGCCTTCCTCGTCGAGGAGTCGGCTGATATTGGCTTCGATCTGATCGTCGGTGGGGGTGACTACAGACCGAGGTCTTTTCGGCTACCCGGCGTGTTGCTGTCCGGTTCGGCGTACTCGTTGAAGGCGAAGTCGTCAGCTGTTGAAGCGAGTTCGATGCGCGCACGCTCCTCGAGCCGTCGCTTCGTTGGCGACAATTTTTGGCGTCGGAGGTGTTCTGCGCGGTGATCGGCCAGCTCGGATCCGAGCGTTAGCCGCAGTGCTGTGACAGTTTCTTCGCGGACTGTGGTGGCGTCGTTGGCGGTGCGTGCCCGCTCTGCCTGGCGTCGGCTTTCGTCTTCGGCGTCAGTGTGCTCGGCTCTGGTGAGTAGTTCGTTGGCGT
This sequence comes from Nocardia sp. NPDC058518, assembly GCF_042719655.1. Lineage (NCBI taxonomy): Bacteria > Bacillati > Actinomycetota > Actinomycetes > Mycobacteriales > Nocardiaceae > Nocardia > Nocardia sp. NPDC058518. Next base: position 722,156 of record NZ_JBHXNJ010000001.1, on the reverse strand, counting down.
GACGATTCGCCGCGCGAGCGGTGTTCCGGATCTTCTCGTGCGCTTCGCTGCATTCGCGGTGTTCGCCAGCCAACGTGTTGATGCGCTCCTGCAAGGCTTTCCGCTGCCGGCGCCGCGTCACGGGAAGAGCGTCGAGTTCTTCTCGCGCGGTGGCGAGTGCACCGGAGGTGGCGTGGAGTCGGCGGATGGCGCTGTCGAGTTCGTGGGCGTGTTGTCGGGCCGCTTGTTGTGCGTTGTTGGCGGCGTGCCGGTGTTGGGCGACGATCGGGTTGGGCTCGGGGTCGGTGTTGAAGTGGTCGTGTCGGGTGGGGGCGAAGAATTCGGCTTCAGTGGCGATGTTGCTGAGGCGCTGGGCAAGTCCGTCGATCGCGTTCGCGAGGTCACGATCGGACAATCGCTGCAGCGCCTCGAGGGCCGGGAGTGGTTGTTCGGTGAGTGGATTGTCTTCCAGCCACTGCTGGATGGCAGCGCGCCCGGCCTGGTCGAGTATCCGCCAGTCGCGGCGCAGCATCGCCAATGCTGCAGGCGCAGGGTGTGATTCGGCGATATGCGCGCAGCGGGCGGTGAGATGCTCGGCCGGGTTGTGGTCGGGAATAGGTGGCCGTTCGTCGTCGCGGCACGAGTGGCAGAGTCCGTCGTCGGAGCGACTAGGAGGCACGGGCACGCTCGCGTTGCGGGGCCGTTCGATGCTGCAGTCGACACACGGTAGGCCGGCGATGGCGGGCATTGCGGCCAGGTAGTAGTCGAGCGGGTAGCCAGCGCCTGTCGGTCGGGGCCGGTCCGTCGGCGTTAGATCACGGCTAGCCAAGGGTTCGGCGTCGTCGATGTAGGTGTCGAAGGCATCGTTGCCCGCAGCCTGGATTGGGTCGAACAACGCCGGTGTAATCGCGGGGTTGATGTGTTCGCGATGGTCGTAAACGGGATGGGGGCGGCCACGGTCCGGTCCGGTGTCACGGTGGAAGGTGTGTGGGTCGGTCGAGGGGGTGCAGGCGTGGATCAGCGTGCGGTGCTGCGGGAATTGTTGGGCGGCCCAGCGGAGTCGAGCCCGCGCGACGGGGAAGCTGTTCTGGTAGAGGGTCTCCGAGACCGCGGTGAGCACCGCGTATTCGTCGTCGGAGAGCTCGTTCCTGAATGCTCGGAACGCGGAGACGGCGTCAGACACTCGCCCTGCCGCGAACAATCGAGCAATTCTCTCGACTCCCGTCGCGAGGTCACCGTGGCTGTCACGGCTGTCGATGTCGGAGCCCGGCGCATCGTTGATAGGGGTCGTGGTCAGTTCGGCCGCGACGACGATGGTCGAAGGCTCGTCGTTGTCGGCTGGCACGGCCGGTTCAGGTGCGGCCGGAGTTGGTACAGAGGCGGATGGTTGCGGTGTCGGGGAGTGGTGGTGGAGCGCGTCGATGCGCCAAGCCAGCGCGGCGGCGAGTTGGTCGGGGCGCAGCGGGACGGCGTCGTCGGGTTCGGCGCCTTGCAAGAGTTCGTAGGCGGTGCTGAGCAGATCGCGGGGTGCCCAGGTGCTGGTGGCGCGCTCGACCGCGGCCACGACGCGTGGCCATGCCGGTTCGGTGGTGACCTTGTCAGTCATACCTGTGCCGAGGACGGCTTCGAGGTCGGACAGCCAGTCCGGTCGGAGCAGATCGGAGCCAGTGGTGTCGAGCGCGGACGGTTCGAGTTCCAGGCGCGCCCACAGTGCCGCGGCGGGCATCTCATCGGGCAACGGATGATCGGCGGCGGCGTCGGTGAGCAGGGTGATGATATCGAGTCCGGCGCGGTCGGCGAGGTCGATCTTGTCGGCCACCATCGGCCAGTAGGAGTCGGTAGTGATGCGGGAATCGATGGTGTCGACGACCTCGGCCCACCGGTTGCGCGCGAGTGTCGGGTCGCCGTGGGCGTCGATGATCTGTTGTTCGAGGCGCTGCTGGTGGTTCCGTTCGAGATCTGTGTAGCGGGCCGGGCCGGTCGGACGCACATCGGTGTCGGCGACATGCAGACCTGCCCTCCATACTGCGAGCTCGCCGAGCAAGGCGGGGTCGGTGCTCAGCAGTGGTCGTGCCCAGGCTGGTGCGGTGCTCGGTGTCCACTGTTGTGCGGCGTCGCGGATCTGTGCGGCGAGTGCGACCACGATCCGTTCGCGGGCCCGAACCGGCTCGGCGAGACCCTGGTCGATGACACCGCCGGGGAGTCCCGGTGTCCAGGCAAGGGGGCCAGTGCCTGCGGAGTGAGCACCGGTGGGATCCAGGCGCCAGTCCAGAACCGCCGCTGGATCGTCGGCGGTATCGAGTTCCCGTTTGCCGGCTGCGGTGCGGAGTGCAGCGACGGGATCGGCACCGGTGAGGGCGATGAGCGCGAGATGTTGGCGTAGGACGGGGTAGGCGGCGCTGTTGGTCAGGTTCGGGTGAACGGTGTCGGCAGCGTGGTCGAGGGCTTCGAGTCGGTCGGTACCAAGCGCGTATTCGGCCGCCAGGCCAAGGGTATCGAGATAGATATCGACCGCGCGCCCGATCCTGAGCGTCGGATCGAGGGCATCACGCAAAGTGGTGTGTGCGGACTTCTGTGCTCCGTCGCGGGCCATCACGCGGTGCAGGATCTCGATCGCGGTGCGTGGGTAGGTGCCGGGTTCGGTGTAGATCGCGCCCTCAGCGCCGTCTAGCGCGGTGACGATGTAGGCGTGGTTGGCGTGGATCCCGCGGGTCATCGCGACATAGAACTGCTGGCGGGACTCGCGTCCGGACAACGCGACATGGCAGGCCCCGGCGGTGATTCCCTGCGCGGAATCGATCGTCGACGCATACCCGAGACGCACATACGCGCGCACATACTCGGACGGAAGCCGCACCGTATGGTCGCTCTCGGCGCCGCGGCGGCGGTGTGAAACGGTCAGGGAACCGTCGTCGTGGACCGCGGTGACGGTCCAGGAGTAGCCGTTGCGAACCCAGTCGTGCTCGCCGAAACGAAGCTTCGGGTTGTTGCGTCGCGTGCGCACTATGTCACCGATCGAAGCGAGAAGACCGTCGGTGAGCACCACTTCTGGACCTGGTTCGGTGACGGTTCGGGTGAGTCGGTCGGCGCGGGCACGGGCGTTGAGCGCGGTCACGACCTCGTGGGTAGGCGCCAACATGACCGTGTCGCGACCGGCGAGATCGTCAGCGGCCCAGGCTTGGTAGGTGTCGTCGTAGACCGATCCGGTGTGTCCGGCATGGATGCGGTCGTTGTCCAGGTACCAGGCCAGCGCGGCGGGGTCGCCGTCACGCAGTCCGATCGAGGCGGTCGCTTCAGCGGTGGATGAGAACCGGACGACGTGGGACAGGGTGAGGGTTTGTTCGGGGGAGGCGGCGTTCATGTCGGTGTCGGCGCCGCCGGCTTCGATCGCGGGGAGTTGTTTGTCGTCGCCGATGCAGCGCACCGTCGCGCTGCGTCCGTAGAGGAACCGCAGTAGTTGTAGGCGTTTGGTGTTGCCGAGTGTGACGTGTTCGTCGACGATCACCAGGGTTCGGTCGTCGATGTCGAGGACCCATTGGGGCAAGGACGGCGGATGAATGCCGGTGATGGTCGGGCTGTTCGGGCTCGGGGTGTGGCGGTCGATGACGTCGAGGAGTTTGTCGACGGTCTCGGCGCGGGTGCCGATCGACTCCCCGAGTACAGCGGCCGCGGCCGCAGTGGGGGCCATACCGAGCACTGTTCCGCCGCCGGAATGCCATGCGGTGGTGAGGACTTGCATGGCGGTCGTCTTGCCGGTTCCCGCCGGGGCGTTGGCGGTGTGGACGCGGAGTCCGGAGGTGGCGAAGGAGGAGATGACACCGATCTGGCCGGCATTGAGGGGGCGATCCGGGTTCGTGGTGTTGTAGCCGGAGACGGACTTGGCCACCAGTTCGGTCTCGAGGACGCGAGCGCCGGGCTCGACTGACAATGCGATCAGGGCTGTTTCGACGGCGAGGGTGGATTCGGTGGTGTAGATCTGGGAGTTCGCGCGCACGTGGATCGGAGTGCCGTCCCGGCGGCGCAAATATGCTGGGACAGCGTGCAAGGTGGGCTGTTCGGTCAGATCCGGGTCGCCCCGCGCGATCACCGACGGTGCCCGCAGCGCCGCGGTGATGACGCGCTGGGAGACGATGTCCCACTGGTTTGGTTCGACCAGGCCGCGCAGTTGCCGTTCGACTTCGGCGCGCAGATTGAACACCTTCCACGTCGACCGCCGTGCAGCCACCGCCTCCACCGCGCTGCGCGCTACCCGATCAACGAACCCGTCGTCGATGAGGGGGCGGTCGATATCCGGCGGCGACAGAGACCTGTCCACGATGTCGTGGGCTGCGGTATCGCTGCCGAACAGGGTGTGGACCTGGCGTGCCCACTCGGTTCGTTGTGCGACGTGAACGGGCGGGAGGTGTTTGGCGGGACGGGTTTCCAACGTTGCGCGTTGGGCGAGTTGGTGCACTTCGCCGGGGGCGGGCTCGCGTCCGAACGTGGTCTGGAAAGCAGCGGTGAGCTGGTCCAGACGTGCGGCGATCGCGGTCCGGCGTTGAGACCAAGCCTCGATCAACTCGACTGGAACACCGATGATTTCGCGGATCTGTCGCTTGTTGGGGTCGCGGTCGGGGCGGGCTTCGAACTGGAGTCCGAGCACTGTTTCGAGGTGGTGCTCGACGCGGGAGTCGTAGATTTCCGACGCGGTGACGATCGCTTCGTACACGACCGCGGCGTCGATCGTGCGCCACCGATTGTCCTCGGCGCGCACGCGATTGGCGATCAGGACATGGGTATGTAGGTCCGGATCGCCAGCGCGGGAGTCGCGGTGGGTGAACGACGCCGCCACGATTCCCTCGACATTGACCTGCCGGATACCGCCGCGACCCAGGCGAGTGAACAGCGCGTTGTCTTCGATCCACGCCAAAGCATCGCCCACCGCGGCCCGGTGTGCGCCCTCGATCCGGGTCGCAACCGACGGTGGGGCCATCGCCCAGAGCGCGGAGACGGACTTGACCGGACTGAACGTGATGTCGAAACCAGCGACCGCCGTGCGCTCGGGGCGAGAGTTTTTTGCGACCCAACCCGACAGTTCCCGCGAATTCCGTGGTGCACGACCGTATTCGAGAGTGAACATTTCGGTCGCGACTTCGGTACGAATCTGTGCTCGTTCGGTAGCGGGAATGGCGGTTGCCGGATCGACTTTGCGGGCGATGTTGTATTTACGATAGGCGTCGGCGCAGAGCTGTCGGTATTGTGATTGTTGTTCGAACACTGCGAATTTTTGGCCGAGTTTGGATGCCTTCTCCGCGGTCCGGGTGGCCTGTTTGTCGGTCGCACCGAGGTTGCGTTGGGTGGTGTAGACGGCGTCTTCGATCTGTTCGGCGTTGGGGTGGATTCCTAGTCCGAACAGGTTTTTCATTTGTTCTTCGGTGACTTCGTCACCGGCTGTGATGCCGAGGGCTGCCAGTCCGGTGCCGTGCCAGCGCCCGGGTGCGTCGCCGTGGGCGGAGTAGTAGTCGGCCAGCGATGACCGCCCACGAGTGGTGGCATCGTGAGCGGCGACATTGCGCAGGTAGTATTGGTAGCCGTTTCCCGCGGCGACTTTATGAATGGTCGCGACCATAACTCCATGAGGCACCCAACAATTGGGAATTACAAGAGGGTAAGGTGTTCAATTTCTGTTATGCGCAAGCGTTTTCGCTGGTCGTGATCGAATTGCAATGCCGGGGTGCAAGACGTGTGCTTGTGAAAAGGGGGTGAGAGGAGGGGAGGGGCGGTTGCGTGTGGCGGCGGCGAAGTAGTGTTGCGGGCGTGGCGCGGGCGGGTGTGGGTGGCAGGGAGTGAGACGTGATGGGCGAGAGCGGGATACGAGCGGTGGGATTCTGACTGGTTGTCACGGTGTTGGATTCGGTTGATTCCCATCCGCGCGATTGCCCTCTGGCGCGCTGACACCGCCGCGATCAGTGAGCCGGTCGGCCGGTCTCTTAGACACATCTGACGCGTCCGACGACGAGAGAGGTGTCTCTCTCGGTGGTCTCCGTATCATGCTAAAG
>NZ_JBHXNJ010000001.1:711865-716129 GCF_042719655.1 Nocardia sp. NPDC058518 | reverse complement strand
GGCGGGCGTGGCTGGTCGCGCGCGCCCGTCTGTCTGTGTGTGGGGGGGGGGGGGGCCCCCCCCCCCCGCCCCCCCCCCCCCCCACGACAGAAACAGCGCGGGTGGATCAGGCGGCGACGTGACGGTTGGTCGGCAGCGGGATGTAAAGGCCGAGGTGTACGCGGCACGTGGTGCAGAAGCCGTCGTCGTGGACGGGCTTGAACTCGGTGCAACCCTCGCACCGCGCTTGACGCAAGCCGGGCGGCAGCACACGCTCACGACGGCGGCGCGGACGTGTGGGCGCTGTTGCAGCCCCGGACTCGGGGGCTGCCGACTGCGGAGCACCGGGCAGGTCGGGGTGCTCGAGCAGGAACTCGTCGATGATGGTCGTGAGCCATTCGGGTGCTCGCCCACGAGCTTCGGCGAGCAGTCCGTACGCGGCGTCGGGGTAGTGCTCGGCGAAGAACCGGCAGTAGGTAGTCGCGAGATCGGAGGCGGCGAACCCCGCAGGCAATGCGGGCAATCCGTGACGGTTGTCCCAGCGGCACAAGTCGCACAACCCGTCGTCGCTGCGGAAGGTGTTGCCATGGGTGTGGATCGGGCGGCGGTCGGTGTGAGAGCGTTCGACAAAGCACGACACGCACCGCCACCCCAGGACCGGATGCATGGCGTTGTCGAAGTCGTCGAGTGCGTTGCTGGCGAACTGGGAGGTGTCGCGGCGATCGGACCGCTCGCGCAACCCGGTGCGTTCGGCTGCCCAGATCATGGACTTCTCCCGTGAGTCGGTCTTGTCGTTGCCGAGTGTGTACTGGTCGGCGACGTACTGGCAGTAGGTGTAATCCCAGATCTCGTCAGCGAGTTCGGCCGGCCGCGGTGGCTGCTGGCCGGCGAAGGTGGGTTTCCACCCGCGTGGAGTATCGGTGCCGATGACTCCGCGGGCGACGAGTCCGTCGAGTCGCCGCCGCAGCTTGGCGATGTCGGCGGCGTCGGTGTCGACGAACAGGTTCTCGCGGACGTAATCGGTGACGTGCGCCGGTTCGATCACGGCCGGGCGCCGCTTTGCTCGAGCGGCGACACGGGCACGCACCGCCGCTGGGGTGAGACGGGACGCATCGACACGTCGCGTTGCAGGTGCGACCAAGCGCGGTGGTGGGTTGCGCCACAGGCGGATCGACTGCCGTGGCAACTCCGCTGTCTGGAGTTGGGCGTGCAGCGCAGCGAACTCATCGGCAGCGCTGGTGTTGTTACGAGCGGCACGGGTTTCGAGGATCGCTGCGAGGGCCGCGGTGTCGTGGCTGTGTAGGCCGGGGTCGGTATCGGGGACTAACCGCACCATCCGCTCGCGCTCGGCGTCGTCGCCGGCCCGCCAGCGTGCGCCGAGGCGGCGCAGCGCGGCCTCGCGCGGGTGGAGGGTGAATACTTCGACCAGGTAGTCGAGCAACGCCCAGTCCTGCTCGGTCGCCAACGCAAGCGCGGCGGGAAATGCCTTAATCGCGGTGGCGCGGTCGGTGGCAAAGGTGGTTTCGATCTCGGCGATTGCGTCGAGGAACGGGCGGCTGTCTTGTACGGCACGGTCGGTGACGTCGGTCTCGGGCACGGCGGGTTCTCCTGACATGTGACAAGCGATGACCGCGGCACCCGGGCGCGCTGGAACTGCCACGCTTTCCCACAAAACAGGGGTGCCGGGCTGGGGTGGGCCCAGCCGAGGGCTACCGACCAGCCCGGTGGGCGACGCGGCGGCGGGAACGCGCCACTGCGTGCGGGGGCGAGTTTCCCGCGCTGACCACGCGAACCGGCGGGTGTGGCTGGGGTAGTGCGCGGGGGGCTCGTTTCCGCCGGGCGCGGGCCCGTGGCCGTGGCGCGCGCCGGGCTGGTAGCCCTCGTTCGGCTGGGTCCACCCCAGACCGTCACCCCGGACCCCGTCCCGCCGACCCGAACATCAGGCCGGCGGGACAGCAGAACCGGGCAACGCCTAGAAGTCGGGTTCCGTGCCGAACACGCCCGCTGCGGCCCCGGCGAAAACTGGTGCCGCCCACGGTTCGTCACCACCGACATCGTCGGCGATGGCCACGGTCGGTCCAGGCTTCGACCACGGATCGTCGTGTCCGCGACTGTCGATGACGGCCGGGCCACGGTCCCCACCGTTCTCGGCGCTGGTGCTGTTACGCTGGCCGAAACCAGTACCAGCTCCGCTGTTTTGGCGGGTGCCGCCGGTTCGAGTCAGACTCGCCCGCGCCCAACGCAGGCTCGGGCCGATCTCGTCGACATCGAGTTCGAACACGGTACGTTGCTCACCGCCGCGGGTTTGGTAGCTGCGCTGCTTGAGTCTCGCGATCACAATCACCCTCGCTCCCTTCGACAACGACTCCGCGGCATTCTCCGCGGTCTCTCGCCAGAGGTTGCAGCGCAGGAACAGGGGGTCCTTGTCGCGCCACTCACTGGTTTTGGGGTCGCGGTAGCGGGGTGTGGACGCGACAGTGCAGTGCGCGACCGCCACCCCTGATGGGGTGTAGGTCAATTCGATGTCGGAGCAGAGGTTGCCCCGAATATGCAGTTCGGTTTCGCTGGCCATGACGATTGCCCTTTCGTTGGTGGAGGAGTTCGCGGGGCCGACGTCCGCGTGCGCGATCGGCGGCGCGGACCGACGGATTTCGCTGGTGCGGATCCGATTCAGGAGGTGCTCGACGCCCGCGTAGTGGTTGACCGCATGCGGGGTGAACCGGCAGACAATTCACTCGGCTGGCCGCACACGGGTCCACGACCTGGTGCGGTGAAGCCCCGTTGTGCCAGGGTCAGGAGGTCGTGTCGATGTCGATGCCGACGTTGGCGGCGATCTCGCGCCCGCATTCGGCCATCATGCGGATCCGGTCGGGACGAAGGCATTCCTGCATGGCGAGGTCCAGCAGGTTCGCGATCATCAGATCCGGGTCGGCTTCGAGCGCGGTGGCGATCGCGATCCCGGCGACGACGGTGTTGTTGTGGTGGTAGGCGCTGTAGCCGAACAGCGTGGCGGCCTGCGCCCGGTCGGTGCCCTCGGTCACCGACGCGACCTGACGCCACAGTGCCTGCGCGTCACCGTGGTAGATGGTGTCGGCGAGCCCGTACATGATGTCGCGCACGACCTGGTCGCGCAGCAATACGGCGACTGTCGCGAGATCCTGCGCCGTGGCCGGTGTTTCGCTGACCGTGCTGATCTGGATGAACACCCACTCGACCATGTCGCGCCGGTAGGCGATTGCCCGGTTCGCGGCGGTCGCTGTGGCGAGGTTGTGGCGGTAGCGGGCATCGGTGTCGTCGAGGTGGGCGCGAACTTGGTCGGTGAGTTCGGGGTTCTGGGTCAGCAGGTCGGTGAGTTCGGCACGTGAACCGTGAATCTGGTGACCGTCGAGGACATGCGCGCACGCGACCATAGAGGTGCGAGGATCATCGACTCGACCGTGCTCGAAGCTCAACAGGTCCTGGTACTCGGCGCCGGCGCAAATGTGCTCGACCCACCACGCGTGGCTGGGTTCGATCCCCGCCTGTGTGAGGTGGCGGAGGAGTTCGTCGGCGGTCTTTGACGCGGTGGGGCGGTCATCGACGATGATCATCATCGTCGAGGTGAACCCCTCGCGCAGACACACCGCGTCGAGCATGTTGATCAGGTGTCGGGTCCCGGCGGGTTCGGTGACGGGGTCGATGTCGAACCGCATCACCGCCTGAATCGATTCGGTTGCGTCGGGTGTGGACTCGGTGCTGAGCAAGGGCACGACCAGCGACCGGGTTGGTAGGAATCCGAGCATCGCGGGTAGCGCGGCGATCAACTCACCGGCATTGTCGACACGTAGACGAGAGGGACTGTCGCTGGTGGTGCCGGGAGGGGCGTCGGACTCGTCGAACGCCGGGGTGTTGACGTCGTCATTGGCTTCCACAACAGGAACCTTTCGGATTGGGAGACAAGATATTTCGGACGGGTGCCGCCGCACGAGTTGTCGTGAGCGGCTCCCGGGGTCGGGGGATCACGACGAAGCCCGGATTCACCGATCAGGGATGGAGATGGCGCTTTGGGAGAGCGGGCAGGCGATGGGGTGCCGATGCCAGGCCGCTGCATGGTGGGATGGCGTTCGGCTTGCCTGGTCGAGTTGATCGGCGCACGACCGGTGCAGATGCCCGTGTTCGGCGCTAGATTCCGAGGTGTCCTCGGTTCGTCCCAAGAGAAACAAAGACCCCAAACAAAGCAGTGGAGACCCCGACACCCGCGCCAGGCGGCGGTGTCAAACACACGAGGTGGTGACCAATGGCTGTG
>NZ_JBHXNJ010000001.1:642260-711855 GCF_042719655.1 Nocardia sp. NPDC058518 | reverse complement strand
CGCCCACTCCGTCAGCTGATCCCGGTTTTCGCAAATATATTCGGAGGTCTCGACGTTAGGTCCATATCAAACCGAGGACCCCAGCATCGGCAGGATCGCCCGCGACGCCGGCGCCGGTCGGCGTTGTCCAACACTCGAGGTGGTCACGATTGGCTGTGCATTGATCGACAGCCTTCGACACAACCAGGGAATCGGTCGAGCCGTGGCGGGCACGCGCTCGCGCGCCGCATCACCCGGGCTAGGTCATACCGGTCTGGTCCGGGCGTCGGTGCGAACTGCGGCGGAGTAAGGATCTACGCGGACGGTGAGGCGCCGCGGCTACGCGTAGCTGTGGCCTTCGAGCTGCGAGCTACGCGACGTCGATGACCGAGTCGGTGATCTTTCCATCGACTCGGCCATTCATCTGCCCGGGTTGTCTTGCGGGGTGAGTGCGTGCTGAGGGGGCACCACTGTTCGACGTGCAGACACCCGCGGCCATTTCCGACCGGCACGGTGAACGTAACAAGACCGAGCTTGTGCACTGTCGGTCTGTGACCAGATGAATCTGGCCGACGACGATGATGCGTTGGCAGGTTCGACTTACACCGGGGGAGTAGCCGTGCTCCTCGGATGTCTGGCATCTTGCCCGTCGAGTTCATCGGATACCCACGCCACGGTGACGGCCGCTCGGCGGGCTACCCGAATTCAATACTCGAACAGGCCAACTTTTCACTCCGGACGAGGATCGACTGTCTGTGGGTGCCGGGGGAGATCGAAGTCGAGTTCGATTCGACCCCGCACTAGGTGGCCCATCATGTCTTCGGCGGGCATCGGCCTAGCGATCAGAAAGCCTTGCGCCCGATAGCAACCGAGCCCTACCAATGTGCGCGCGGCTGCGGCCGTCTCAACTCCCTTGCCCACGACGCCCAGACCGAACGAGCCAGCCAGCCCCATAATGGCTTTGACGATCACCAGGTCGTCGTTGCTGTCGCCGAGACGCTGCACGAAGCCGCGATCGAGCTTCACCGCGTCCACAGGCAGGGCCTTGAGGTGCGACAGCGAGCTGGAGCCGGTTCCGAAATCGTCGATGGCGATCTGTATGCCTAGCCGCTTGAGTCCGCGCAGAGTGATTCTGGTCCGTGTAAGGTCTTGCACCACAACATGTTCGGTGATTTCGAGGCAGATGGAGCTACCGTCGACACCGTAACGTCGCAGCAAGGATTCGATGCGCTCGACGAAGTCGAGGCTGACCAGTTGTGCTGGAGACACGTTGATCCGAAGTACGACCCTTTCGGCCAAGCCCTCTCGACGCCACCGTGCGAACTCGGCCAAGGCGTCCTTGATCACCCAACGCCCCAACTCTCCCGCCAGGTTGGTGGCCTCGGCGGCGGGGACGAACATCGCGGGCGGCAGTAGGCCTCTGGTTGGGTGTTGCCAGCGGACCAGCGCCTCGACCCCGGTGATGCTGCCAGTGCGGAGGTCGACCTCGGGCTGGTAGTGCAGCAGCAGTGACCCGTCGGATATGGCCTTGCGCAGGTTGAGCTCCACATCGTCACGCAGCTCGAACTGGGCGTGCATCGCATCAGTGAATACCGCGATACCACTGTTACTGTCAGATTGCGCCGCTTGCAGGGCACGCTCAGCTCGGCGCACGAGCTCAGACGCCGAGGTCTCTCCCGGATCAGCCACCGCAACCCCGACGCTCGCCGCTCGGCTCACCAACTCGCTGCCGAGAGTGACCCGGCCCTGGACGACTTGCTGAATCCGTTGGGCTTCCAGTTCTGCGGCTATGACATCCATCGGTTCGTGCAGCACGATGACGAACTCGCCACCACCGAATCTGGCGATCATGTCGGTGGGTTCAAGATTCTGTTTGAGCCTGCTGGCCAGGGCGCGGACGAAGTTGCGGCCAGCGCTATGCCCGAGAAAGCTGTTGAGTGACTTCAACCGATCGAGATCCAGGAACAGCATAGCCACCGGTCCCGGTCTACCCGTTTCGAGCCGATCTACTAGTTTTCCCATCAACGCGTGCTGGTTCAGCAGCCCGGTCAGGTCGTCGTGCAGGGCCATGTACCGGAGTTGTTCCTCGGCCAAGACGCGGGTGTCGAGCAAGGCGAACAATGCGGCAACTGTCTTGAGCAGATAGAGGTCAGACGGTGTCCACTCGCGCTGTCCCGAGGCGGCGAAACCTAGTGCACCGGAGGGTTCGCCGTGGGAAAGCAGTGGCACCGTCACTGATGTGGCAACCGAAATCCCGCGGGCGCGCCGGAACAATTGCCAGTAGCTGGCAAAGTCGATCACCGGATACACGACCAGCGGGTCGGTCAGGTGCTCGAGCTGATGGATGACGGGGTCGGCATCCGTGAAGTCGATGACGGCAAACGGATCTGGATCAGGAGTGTGGGTACGGTGCGGCCACTCAGCGACCAAAACAGAACGTCGACGATCGTGGTCGGTGTGGCGGAGGTAGCCGAACTCGACTCCGAAGAAGTCCACCAGCTTCGCTAGAACCCGCTCTGCTGCCGCCACCACCGTTTCTGAATCGGCAGCCATGAAGTCCTTGGCCACCTCGGTCACCAGAGACAGAGGCGATATCTGCCGGTCATCGACGATCGGCAAGCTGTCGTCCACCTCATCGACGAACCGAAGGTCCCTCGGAGCGGGGTCGTCGAGCTGTCCCGCTCGGTTTCGGGCGAGCGCGAGTGGGTGGTCGCCGGTCTCGCCGCTGATATACGGAATGGGGAATCGGTGTGAGCGCTGCGCGACTTCACGCAACGCTTCGAACACCGTTACGACGTCGAGGAGCTCAGGTCCGCCATCGATCCCGTCCCTGAGGATATTCGTGAATGCGCGGGTGAAGACTGGGCCGCCCACGTCGCGAAGCGCAGCCTGGTAGGGCCCAGTCGATGCTATGACCAGGCTGGTCGGAATGCGGACGAGCCCGTCCAGCGGCCCCATAACTTCGTCGGTGAGTGCTTGCCCGGCTGCACATGCGTCGATCACGACGAGCACGCGTTTCGCCTTACTGGCCACGACCAGCTCGCGGATTGTCTGGTAGGCGATCGCGGTGTACTCGATATCGGGATCGGTGTCGCTAGCCGCCAGCAGCAACTCGCCCCGGCGTGAAATCAAGCCATGTCCGGCGAAGTAGACGATCAAGCTGTCGGTGGCCTGGTCGGCAGCGCGCCGAACACCGTCGAGGGTCTCGGCCCGTGTAGGTGAGTCAAGAAGGATCAGGTTGTCGCTGTCGATGACGGGGTCAGCAGGATCGGTCAGTAGGTGGGCGAGCTGTTGGACTGATGAGGACGTGCCGGGCAACGATGCCAGTGCATCTGTGGCGTAATTCGTCACACCGGCCATCACTGCCATCGAACGGTCCCGGTCGGGCAGGAACGCTCCCATCGTGGTCACTTCGGCAGAGGCTGTCAGCGCGGCTGTCACGACCAGGTCGGCTGCTGGATCCTCGTTGCGCATGGACTGCGTCGGCAGTCGGGTGGGCGTGACTTCATCCAGGCGAGCACGTGTCCACAGCTGGTCGATGGCATCGCAGCAGTCGCTGATGTGCTGCTCCCGGTCCGTGGTTGGGCGGCGCGATTCCTGGGCCAGTACGTCCACGACCGACATCAGGAGCGGCAGTTTGGGAAGGGTTGTGGATTTGAATAGCTCGGCGACGGTGTGGTGGCTGACTTTGCCGACTTTGCGGGCGATATCGCGGGTGCTGAGCCATCCAGCGCGGTCGTGCAGTTCGTGCAAGGCCGACATCAGATCGTACAGCGGCCCCGGCGGCAGCTGTGGAAACACCAGCCTTGCCACCACGCCTCCTCTATACCTGGCCGGATCTGTCGGATTCTGTCTGTCGCTGTAGAACTTTGCCGATGACCGCACAGTATGCGGGCAACCGCGTCTGCGCACGGGTTTGACGCCGAAACGTACCCGCATCCTTGACTCACAGCGAAATACGTTGTCGGAGAGCCGCTCTCCGCGCATGGAAGGTATTCACGATGACTAGGGATGTACCACCGCCGTTGTCGGAAATTCCGCCGAACTCGTTGATGGGCTTTGGAGTTGCGAGTGCGCTCGGCGCCGCCGCTGGCTTCCTGGCTGGTTGGGATGCAGGCATCACCGTGTTCGTGGTCGCCGTTGAGTACTTGTCGCAATCGACCACTCCACCGGTGAATCGATAGCCTCGTCGGTAACCCAGCGCTTGGCCCGGCCGTAGTTGCTTGCAGGCGGGCCAAGCGCTGTGCGGCAACTGCTCACCCTGACGGCTTACATGTCGGCGGCTCGGTGCCACGGCTCCCACGCGGCCGAGGACGACAAGGGCTCGGCAGAGATCGCGGGCTTTGGCCCACACCGGAGCGGGCGGGCTGGGTGGGGTGGACAATTAGGTGTCGCAGGTGATAGCCGTATCGGCGCGGTCGTGGGCGATGAATCGACGGTGGTCCTTCACTGGATCGAGCGGTTCTGGGGAGTCAGAGAGTGCTGGGGGCACCACTGTTCGACAGACAAGCGCCCGAGGCCGTTCCCGGTGTAGATGGTGAAAGCCACGAGTTCCCAGCCAGGTCGATCCGAAACTCTCGCCCACGCACGCAGAAGCCCCGGGTATGGTCCCTGACAATCGGAGCCCGCCGCTGCGGCTGCCACGGTAGACCTTGTTGACACCGAAATGGGCGGGACGGGTCACGATCGCGGTGCCCAGGTCGACGGTGACCGGTTGTGGTGGATCCACGACCAGCCGTATCCCCGGCAGCTCCTCAGGCCACGACTCGAACAACGACGATGATCCACTCATCGCGGATCCTGACGGTAGCCCTGACAACCTGTGGGGGACCGGGGCTGCAACGGGCGGCATCGCAGTTCCTGGTCGCCGGACCGGTAGACACAGAACTGTTGTTTCAGGCGCTCGCCGAGGCGGGTGACGATGTCGTCGACGTGGTCGGCGGGCAGGTTCGCGCCGAACGCGGTGGCGTCGAGGAGCTGCTGCCGGACCGCGGCCAGGGTGGCCGCGGCCCAGTCCGGACGCGACATCTGGGTCATGCCCGGGAGCTTACAGCGATTCGAACATACTTTCGATAGATGGGTGGGCGCACTAGCATCACGAGCGCCGCAGCCAGCGATTCTTCGAGCACCGTGATGGTTCGGCGGGCGGGGCCGAGCGGCTTGCGTTGCCATTGCATCGGACGTGCGGGCACTGGTCAGGCGGCTCGAGCTTCGGGTGTGTCGGTAGGGGAGTCGAGGTCGATGTCGTTGTAGTCGAGGTGACCGATCGTTGCGAGTTCGACCGGGACCAGCTCGTGGCCGACCTGCTGGAGAAACTGCAGGTACCGGCCGACACCGGCATCGCTGTAGCGCCACGAATCTTTGACGGCTCGTTTTTCGAGGGCGCCGAGGACGAGTCCGAGGATGATGACCTGGCAGCGTGCCGGTTTGGCGGTCTCAACTGCTTGTTGCAGGTCGCGCCGCCAGGTTCCTTTGCCGCCGAGTAGTTCGGCGCCGGTCTCGAAGGCGTTGTACTCACCGAGCAGCGCGGGCTCTGCGACCAAGACTTCGGCGATGAACTTCGCAGCGGGCGGGGGTGCAGTTTTGCGGGCGAGCAGCTGGGTGACGAACTCCCGGCGGACCTCCATCGCGGCCAGTCCCTGCTTGTTGAGCTCACGCACCCGCCTGGCCGCCAACCGTTCCTGCTCGCGTCGCGCGGCCGCTTCGGCTTCGACCTCGGCTCGTCGCGCGGCCAGCTCTTCACGGGCGGTGGCGTTGTCGAGGTCTGCAGCGGTGTGGTCTTCGTCCTCGCTCATGTCGATGCCGTGGTCGGTGGGTTCGTCGTGCATGTCGCTGGCCAGGTGTAGCCCCGTTGCATCGAGCAGTCGAGTGGGCAGAAAGTAGTCGGCTTGCCACTGGTCGTGTTGGGTGACCTCGCCTGCGTGGCGCAAACCATTCGCGGGTTCGCGTTCGGGATCACGCTCGGTACTCCAGTCGACGGTGGCCGCGTCGACGATCGCACCGGTGTCGCGTTCGACGGTCACCAAGGCCCTGGATCGTTCGATCCACACCAGCCAACCCGCATCAGCCGAGAGCTCGTCGAGATTGATCGGACCACCGTTGGTATCGACCAGGTCGCCCGCGTGCACCAGTACAGGATCGGGCCCATCGCAGTCCGGGTAGTCGTCCAGAACACCGAATCCGGCCTCGGCCCAGCGCAACCCGGCGGCGTAGTAGGCGCGCCGCTCGGCACGGTCGTTGGCGATCAAGCGCGCTTCGTAACTGAAATGAGTGCGAGCAGCGAGCAACTGCGCCACCGCGTCGGTGTCGCCGATATTTTCGTACTCGGCCACAGTCGCGGCCTGGTCGAAATCGAGCTGCCCGTCGTCGACGGCCTTACGCGCGGTTACCGAGGCGCCGATCTTGCCGGCTTGTTTGATCTCGTCGCGCTTGGTCTGCAACGCTTTGCCGACGCGGGTGACCGAGGCTCCGAGGTCGAGAGCCAACGCGATCCCTGCGGCGCGGTCACCGTCGGTGAGCGCGATCCGGCGGTCGTTGACCGTGATCTGGGCCAGGATCCGGGAGATCTCGGCGTCTTTCGCGGTGAGGGTTTCATCGGGTGCGATCAACCAGACCGGGACCTGCTCGATCCCGACCGCGATCGCGGTCAAGGTTCGTAGCTGCCCATCCCGAACGACCGCGGTGGGGTCGTCAGGGTGGCCGTAGGCGGTGATCGGGGTCAGCACTCCGTGTTCGGCGACCGAGTCGGCAAGCTCGGGAAAGTCATCGAGGTTGAACGTTTCGCGCACGTTGTTGTCGATCACGAGGTTTGCGGGGTCACGAAAGACCGCGACCGCGTTCACTGGGACGCCGACGGGATCGGGAACTGTGTCGGCATCTGCTGTGGGGTCGGTGTCCGGGCTTGTCTGGCCGAGGGGCCCGACCATGTCGTCGAGTGCGCTCTCGTCCGCGGTATCGATGTCGGCGACGTTGTTGGGAGCGTCGGTGTCTGATGCCATGGGAAAGGTCTCCTGATTGTCAGACAGGTAGGCACTGGATGCGATGGTGCTGTCCGGTGCCTACCTGGGTAGGGAACTGTTGTTGCGCTGGGTGTTTCAGCCGTCGGTCTTGGTTCGGGTGGTGAGGTTGATCGGGCGTAGGTGGCGGGCGCCGACGTCGTTGGGCTCGGTGTAGGCCCAGTGCTTGCCCTTCCAGCCGGGGTCGCTCTCCTGCCAGCGGTGGACGGTGGTGGGTTGCAGATCGGTCGCCGGGCCGGCGACACCGAGATGGGTTGCGAGGTCGAGTTCGGGGCGGGTCAACGTATCGGTCATCGTCTACCTCCTGAAATGTTGGGCGGAACTGGGGAATTCGTGCCGTGAGCGGTGAGACTGGAGTTGGCGGTGCGGCCACACGAGGGTCATCGCTTGCACGGCGAGGTCGTCGAGGGTGTCGGCGCGGTCGGCGTCGGGAATGGTCTGGGAGAAACTGGCGACCGCATTGGCGATCCCGGCTGCGGTGAGCTGACCGGCGGCGATGAAGTGCGACAGGATCCCGGTGCGTTCGTCTTCGCTGAACCCCAACTTCTTGGCCACGACCTCGATCGTCTTGTCCGGCCGGTGGACCGGCGCGGCGGCGTGGCGTTCGAGCTCGTCAATGCGGTCGGTGAGGAACTGCGGCGACAGCCACTCCGCGACCTTGTCGCGGGTTTCGGCAGTGATCACCGCGAGCCGTTTGCGGTAGGTGTCTTGCGACCACGCCCCGACAGTGCCGATGTCGAGTTTGTCGCCGAGGTGACGTTTGGTGAACGCGAACAACGGCAAGGTCAGGCCATTGCCGCACACCTGCACGACCAGTTCCGGTTTCAAGGTGACTGCGTGGTGGCCGATCTCGGAGTTGGAGAACCGGAACCCGGCGAACACCACCGGCTCGGACCCCGGTCGATAACCTTGACCGTCCCGGGCTGCGATACCTCGCCACCTGTCCAGATCACCTGCGACACGGCGCCGTTCGGCCTCGAGGTCGGGGTTGGCGAAAGGATTGCGGTAGTTGCGCAGGAAGGTCGGCGCCAGCGCGGAAACTTTCGGGGAGAACACCTTGCAGTGCATCGATGACTCGGTCAGATCACACGAACGGATCTCGACACCGGTGTCAGCCGTGGTGATGCCATCGAGCACTGCGGTCAGCACATCGAGGTTATCGATGATCCCGTACCGATCCGACAGAAACGCCCGCACCACCCCCGGCTCCCCGGCGACGCCGGAGGAGAACAACCGCAACAGAAACGACCGGTCCTCGGGTTCTCCGGGCAGACGGGGGTCCTCGGGTCCGTGGAGCAGACCGTTGATGTTGTGGTCATAGAGATCGACGCGCTGCTGCTCACGCAACCACTTCAGATACCCGACCGGAATCTTGAGTTTGGTCCCCAGCTGCGAATCCGCTGCCGCGGTCGAACGATACACCCCGTCGACGACAGTGACACCTCGTTCATCGACCACCGGCTCGACCCCGGACAACTCCCAAAACCCATCACGCGCCCGCAACGCCGACGCCGGCGCGACGACATCGACCTTGGCGGCATGCTGACGATTTAGCAACGTGACCAGGTCACCCAACTCGGCATGACGAACAGACGACAGCAACGACACGACAGACTCCTTCATGGATCGTAGAACGACAGGACGAACGGGGCAGTTATGACCGCGGGCGGAATCGGCGGCCGCAGAATGGCGCCCGCCGAGAGAAACCAGGGCGAGGCAGCGGAGTCGGGCCGAGAATCCTCAACTGGCGCTCCAGCCAACTGGCCACCCGTGATGGCTTGGCGAATCGCGATGGGCAGTAAGTGATTCGAACACTGCAAAATCGCAGAGTCGTGACCTCCTGCGCGCCCAGTGCAAGGGTCTAGAGGGTGAAGCGAATGCCGTTTCAGCAGTGGCGGACTCGAATGCCGGTCAGTCGCCGGGCATCGAGGTCAGCCAGCGAGTAAGCGTGCGGAGTTGCAGCATGATGTGGCTAGCCGGGTTGGTGCTGATTTTGTCGTGTTCGGTGTTCCAGAGGTAGCTGACCACGATCTGCGCGGCGCTGACGACCTCGTCGTCCGCGGTCAGCGGCTCCTCGATCGCTCGCTGATCTGCGGGCTCTGTGTCATATCGCGGGACAGAGTTCTGGACGGGAATCGGATCGGAGGAGTCAGAAGGAGTATTTCCCGTGTGCGACGCACCTTCGGCAGGCAAGGCGGACTCTCCTGCGACCATGATCCGTCCCTTCGGTGTCGGGCGTCGCTTTGGTGGTGAACGAGGTCAGCGGTGCGACCAAGTGCCGGCGAGTGGTTTCAGGTGGCGCCGATTGGTGCGTTTCCATCCGGCGGTATTCGGATCACCGGCGAAGCGATGTCCGTCGGGGTACACGGTGACGGCGAGTCGATGCGCGCGAACGAGGGCCCTGGTCACGCTGTCGAGCCCGTCACGGTCGAGGATGTGGAAGGTGATCGGGCGAATGGTCAGCGCGACATACTTGATCGAGCGGCGCACACCCTCGTGATACATCTGCTCCACCGACGCCGAACCGGTCGGGGTACGAGTCCACGTGAGTGCCGTCAGAACCGACACGTCCGACACCGATACATCATCGAGAGGCAACGGCATCCGCTGGGCCACCCCAATCATCGCTTGGCGGGCCAATCCGAACAGACCCAACACTCGTTGAACCTGCTCAGCCGAGGTGAACGTCATCGCGACGCGCCCCCACCGCACGACTACCCTCGCTTCGTCGTCACCGGCGCCGACGACGTCGATGGTGATCGATTGTTCGCCGGCCATCACCGCTGTCACTGTGGTTACTACTCCGACCTGACGATCCAACGGTGGTCGTCGCACCTGATCGAGAGGTTTGACGCCGGGTGATTGTGTGGTTGTCATGCGCAGGATTCCGTTCTCGTCGTTGCAGGTCGAATGGGAGCCCGCGCCCGCACGGCGAGGGCAAATCTCCTGCGGGTCCAGTGCCCAGGAGTAGTCGATTTCGCGGCCGCCGTAGGAGAGATTGACCCGGAAGCGCGGTGTCAGTCGGGTTTTCGGGCGGCGAGTTTCGTAGCCCCACATCCGCAGGTACAGGCCGAACGCGGTGGTGTTCAACGGCGTTACGAGGCTGGCCTGCATCAGGGGACAACGCAACCTCGATCGAGGTCCCCGGCTTGGTCGAGGTTCCCGCCGCGATCCGCTCGGTCAGCTCGCGTGCATGGGGTCGATAGATGAACTCGGTGCTCATCCGGTCATGGGTCGCTGTCAACAGCGAAAAGCTGTGATGGAGAACATCGGCGATGTCAGGGTGGCGGCGTTGTGCTTGGGCGATCTCGTGTTCTGCTGCGACACACGTTGTGACGGCCTTGGCGAACTCTGGCCCGACGAGCTGGCGCAGTGCCAGTTCGATTGATGTGAGGGGCACAGCCTTCGATCCTTTCTGTGTACTGACGATCTATCCGACGACAAGGCATCCGCATGGAACGTCTTGAAGGACCGCAGAGTGAGCGGGGACTTGGTTCAGTTGGTGGTCGATTCGGGTCACGTAGACGCGAATGCGGTGCCAGCGCCAGTTCGTCGCCTCGGCAGCGGCAAAGGCCGTTACGGCGGGCGTAAGCTGAAGGGGAAGAGCCGCTGACCGGGCCGATCTCAGGAGTCTGAGATGCCCACTAGCAAGCCACGTCGTTCCAAGCGTGACCCCGAGGTACGTCAACGGTTGGACCGGATACGGGACCTGATGAAGGTCCGTCGCCAGGCGGCGCAGCGCCGCGAAATCGACATCATCGAATCGATCAAGGCATACCTGCTCGCCACCGGATCGATCAATGAAGGCATCACCGCACGTGATCACCGGATCAACGAACTACGTAAACAGATCGAATACATCGAGACCGAACACGCCTCAGAAGTCAGCCAATTGCGTGGTCAACAAGCTCGAGCTGTGGCGTCGATCCGCGATCTGGGAGAGTCCGAAGACGGGATCGCTGAACTCCTCGATCTGACCAGCAAGCAGGCTCGACAGTATCTGGCTGTCGCACGCGCTACTCACCGGCCGACGGTCGAAACCGGGAAACAGGGCCAACTGCCCAGCTCGAAACCTGACCAGACTCCAGACGTCGCCAGCGAGTTCGCCTCGCAGGCCGGTTCAGGTGAACAAGCTGACACCGGGGGTCAGAGCTTGGCGTAGCCGCCCGCGTTCCAGACGTGCCACCGGAACTGGTTGGGCGTCAAGGCAGTTCGGTGCGGTACTTCGGGGAATGTTGGCTGAGGCCAGAATGCGGTACCGCACCGGTGGCAGTAGAACGCGTTCTGCCAGACGGAGCGGGCGCGTGTGCTTCCGGCAGCAATCTTTGCTGCTCGACGGGCACGTTTGATTGCCCCGGCCACGATGGCGAACAGGGGAATCGCTAACACGATGGGGAACACGAACAGACCGATCAGGGAAACCAAGATCTGAATCGGGTCACCGTCGGGAGGATCGATCGAGGTCGCGACACATCCGAGCGCGAATGCACAAACGAAGAAGAACGAAAGAACCAAGCCAAGCAAGGTGTGCCGACCCCCAGTCGCCAGCGCGGGGCGCCACGCCAGACTGCGCGCAAGTGCGGAAGAATGGCTGAACTCATGGGTCGAAACCCCGATAGCGGGGACGAGGCCACCCGGGCCGATTCCTACACCTGAGTGCACGCCGGTGCTGTAGCCGCTATGGGTTCCCTCAGACATGGCTGCGGGCACGCTCTGGACCATGTCGATGCGTTCGCACTGTGGGCAGCTGAGATCGAGGTTCACTGGTCCCCCAAGGACGTGGGTTTCGCTGGATTAGTGCACGAGATGTGATGCCTGGCAACGAACCGTGCATCGATCCAACACCGGATTGGCTCTACTGTCGATGTGGCTTGAACCACATCCGGTAAAGATGCGGGCGGCATGCGGGGACGTCGAATCATTGACTGGCTCAACCGGCTGCCGACGTTTCTGCGTGCGCACGACCGATCTCTTCGTGCGCACGCGCTGTGGGCGGCTCGGCCCCGGCGTGCGCACCGTCGGTAGGTGACTGGGCCTGTATGTGCGTACCGTCGGCGCCAGCGTGCGCACGGAGCCGCTCGGCGTCGCGCAGGATCCGGCTGACCGCCGAGCGGCTACGCCCGAGATCACCAGAGATACGACTGGCGCTCCACCCATCGACATACCGGCGCGCGAGAACCGTGGCGACAGTTGCGGGATCGCGTCGCCCGCCGGGATCTTGTCCGCAGATCAACGCGGCCAATGCCTTGAGATCTGGGCTTTGGCCGCAGGATCCTCGAGGGGATGGTCGACGACCTCGGATGCCTCTGCCTGTACGGCAAGCGTTGGACATGGGCGCTGGGGATGGCAGGTAGTTCATGTGCGGCTGGTGCGGAGGTTGGAGGCTCCATTTTGGCGCTGGGCTGACGTGTGTGCGCGAGAGTCAGCAGGGCGATAGAACTCTGGGTCATTTCTCTGCACCAAGTAAATCGACACGCCACTGGCCGCTGGCCGACATCCGGAAATGTCGATTACCGTGCAGCTTTCAAGCCCCCGGAGCCCCGTTCAGCTACCAATGGACCATCGTCGTTCGATCGTGGAACGAGCCTTCGCCCAAGCTTTTTGGAACTGCTCAGCAGTAATCTCTTCGAGGGAAGAGACCTCGACGTGCCAGTCATTGGCGCTGGACTCCGAGAGGACACCATCTTTGCTCTCGTATGCCTGAACTGCGCCGATTCCCCCGTGGTCTCGTGCACGGATTACCTCTTCTAACGCTGCGGCGGTCACGGGCTCACCGTCTGAACCTCGCAGATTGACCTGTCGGCTCGGCCAACCGTCGTCATCGAGTTCGAAGAGGAGCCAGATGCCCTCGTCCGCGTAGAAATCGCGAATCCACCGTATCCGGCCACAGTATCGCGGCTCGGTATTCACCCAGGCAACGCACTGACATGCCGCTGTACGCGTCCCGAATGTCCGCTCATGCCGAATGGCGAGTGTTCACAGGCGCGGCGATGTCGCTCCCATAGAGTCGCGTCCGCTTGCAAAAAGGATCAGGGCCTCGGCGGGCCATTGCTACGTTGAGACATGTGCCTACCTTCGAGGAGATCACCCGACACCACGACCCGGACCCGGCCGAGAGCCCATGGGTGAACGGGCCCCCACCACCGGAGACGGTCTCGATCGTTGCTTACAAGCCCGAGTGGCCGCGCCGCTACCAGGTTGCGGCGACTGAGATCCGCGCGACGCTCGGCCCGGCGGTGGTGGACATCGAACATGTCGGGTCGACCTCCGTCGAAGGACTGGCCGCCAAGGACGTCATAGACATCGATCTGACGGTGGCCGATCCCTCCAACGAGGAGCGGTACGTCCCTCTGCTTACACGGATCGGCTACATCCTCACTGTTCGAGAGCCGTCCTGGCACGAACACCGGTGCATGAGGCTGGCCGAGCCCCGCGTGAACCTGCACGTGTTCGGACCAGAGTGCCCAGAGGTCATCCGGCACCGCATGTTCCGCGACTGGCTGCGCGACCATCCCGAGGATCGTGCTCAGTACGAGGACGCCAAACGCTCGGCGGTCCCAGGAGGTGGGCATGTCATGGACTACAACGCACGCAAGCAGGAGACCGTCCGCGCGATCTACGACCGGCTCTTCCGTGCGGCGGGAATGCTATAGGCACCCAGACAACGACTGCACTCGGCATACGCTCATGCCGCATATCGCGTGGTCGCGAACGTCCGCATCTGCCGGTGAGTGGTCCCGGGTGCAGAGTCGGGTGCGGGTCGGTCCGGTGTTCGCCCACGATCGTTACGGTGGCGTCGTGACCTTGCTTTCGCGCATCGATCGGTTCAACGGGCGGCATCCGTGGAGTCATAACGACTTCTACGGCGGGTGGGTTGTCCATCGGGTGAGGTCCAGCGGAGCCCGGGTTGTGCTCGATATCGGCTGTGGCACAGGGAATCTGGTTGATCGGCTACGAGTACATGTCGATCGAGTGACTGGGATCGAGCCCGATGCTGCGACCGCGCGCGTTGCGGCTGCGCGTTTCGCCGGGGACGATTCTGTCGTGATCGAGCAGGTTCGGTTCGATCAGCTCCGGTCGCCTCGCCAATGGGAGGCCATCACGCTGGTCGCTACCCTGCACCACCTTCCGTTGGTCGATACCCTGCGTGAGCTGGACCGACTTTTGTGCCCCGGCGGCCGACTGGTCGTCATCGGGTGCTTCCGCGATGCAGGCCCGACCGATTACGCAACGGGCTTCGTTGCCTCGGTAGCGAATCTGATTGTGGGCAAGATCAAGCACCCTCGCCCGATCGACCGGCTCCCGATCGAGATGACCGCGCCGACCGCGGGACCGCGCGAAACGCTTTCCGAGATCCGCTGTGCGGCAGCCGAGTATCTGCCTGGATCGCGCATCCGTCGCCACCTGTTCTGGCGATATTCGCTGGTTTACGACAAAGCAGCGAATACCGCCGACCAGCGCGGCACCGGAACACACTGACAGGCCGCGTTCCGGGCGTTCGGTCGCTCTGATCAATCGCAGACGGAACGTCCGTCGAACATCCGGTATTGCCGAAGCGAGTGCGGGGACCGATTCCGCGAGGATGTGGCGAACATGGCTCACCGCGGATACGGCGGTGCCTCATGGCCAGGCTCAGCAGGTGCCGTTCTGCACCGGATAGTGGATGACGATCGCACCACCGGTGGCGTAGTTGGCGACATCGGCAGCCGCCTGCTGGCCCTGCGGAGACGCCCTCGCCGCGGTCATTGCCGCAGCGTCAGCGAACTCGGCCTCGAAGACCGCGAAGTACGGCGTCTGTCCCTGCGTCGCTGCCACCTCGAAGCTGTAGCGCCACGCGAGCAGGCCGGGCATGCGCATGACCAGCGGGAAGGTGGTTGTTCACGTAGTAGTCGCGGAAGTGGTCGGGATCGGGATACAGGACCATCAGCTTGTGCACAACAACCTCCGTTCAGTGGCGAGCGATCACAACACCCAGGAGATCTCGGGCCGTCGCCATACCGGCACCACCCTAAAGGCACACGAGCAGGGGCACGAGCGAATATCCGCTCATGCCGCATACCGCGTGTTTGCCCGGCTCGGCAGCGGAAGATCGTGTCCGCTATTGCCGCGGTCTGGATGGCGGTGGTTCAAGGGTGAGCGTCGTCGGCCCGGCGGGAGCGAGCCGGGCCACGCGCAGGGTCTGGTCTCGTTTCTGCCGAAGGAACGCCAGGGTTAGGTCGATGCCCTCGATCTCGCCTAGCCATGCTTCTTGCTCGGCGCGGGCTCTTCTGTGGAGTAGGTCGGTCTCGATCTCGTCGAGTCGCGACAGCATCGTGGGGTTGACGTTGAGCATCGGGCAACGGATACAGGCTTCTCTGAACTAACCTCGAGCCGCTCGACGGTGCGGCTGGATCAGTGGTCGTGTGCCGCGTGACTCGTGGCGAGTTGAACTCTGCATGCGTTCTGTATCTCATATGCGAGTTGCTGTTCCGTTCGGCCCCAGCCCGCTCCCCACTCGTCTTCGAGATCGAATATCTGGCCGAGCGGAAGTGCGATGACGCTGTCGGCATAGCCGGACCGTGCGACGATCTCGCAAACCTTGTCCAGTACCCATCTCTCGGTGGCTCGGTTGTCGGCGTGCATGCGTGCGAGTTTGGTGAACGCCATCTGGGCCGCGGCTGCGTCCGAGTCCGGAATGGCTGCGGTGCAGTCGGCCAGTGCCTCGGGCAGTATGTCGTGGACCTCGTGAGGATCCGTGCCACTTAACCCAGCCAATTTCCTGAGCGTTTCACCGTCATAGCCCTGAACCAGCCAGTGCGCTGCCAGAGTGGGATCCGTTCGGACGGGAGAGTGTCGAGCGCTACCCACGCGGCGACCAACTCCGGGGTCGAGATCTCGCCGGAGTCGGGTGCGGGCCAGTCGTGCATGCCAGCCATGATGCCTGACCGTGTCGGGCTGCACTTATCGATTTTCGCCGAGGCCGCTGTGGAGTGTCCTGACGGTCCTGTACGGCCCGGGCGTGGAGGACCTGGTTTGAAGTATGGCATCCCCAGTTCGGTGGCTGCTGACTTCCGTTGAAGCGTAGCGCTGATTTTGGGCGAGCTTGTCTTTGACGCCGCTGTAGCTGACCTGCAGGCCAACATCGCGATCACCCCGTCACCGGCGCGCTCGGTCAGTTCATGGGCGAGAGTTCGCTTTATGGCGCCGGACTGGCTGGCGGCTGGCTGGGCAGACTTCCGGGGTGTTGTGTGCCTGGGCTGCGGTGGCGGATGGGACCTGGCTCGTATGTGGCCGGGTCAACTTTGGCCCAATTAGGCAAATTAGGTACCAGTGCCGTCATGGCGTGAGTCCCTGGACCAACTTGCGATCGGCCTTCGATGAGCAGCACCTGTCACCTGTCGGATGCTGGCGGCGCGTACCGGTTCGTCGTTGCCCGAACTGCGGAGCAATGTTCGACCGGTTTCGGGCGACAGCGTTCATTCGCCTTGTGGCGAGTCGGATATGAGCTGGAGTATTGAGCATCCGCGATGTGTTGGGCGGAGTGCCTATAGACCGTGGCGGTCGGAGACCTATGCTCGGTACTGAGGTTTGCTCCGACGACGGCGAGGACGGCTGGCTCTTCAGGCGGGGTGTCCATGAAAGTGGTGGAACTTGTTGGTGTCTGGTGGTGGAGGTTGATCGAAAGTGAATGTAAATCGGGTGTTTGGCGTTCAAACGTGCAGGTGAATTAGTGTGCTCCCCGCGCGAGCGGGGATGAGCCCCGATCACCCCCGGCGAGCTGCGGGCCTTCCGCGTGCTCCCCGCGCGAGCGGGGATGAGCCCTTGTTCCAGGCCCGCGTCTGGGGCATGAAGTGGTGCTCCCCGCGCGAGCGGGGATGAGCCCTGGCCGGGTGTCTCTGTTTCATCGGGTGGGGAGTGCTCCCCGCGCGAGCGGGAATGGGCCCAACCCGGCGAGCTCGGACGTTCTTGCGATCGGTCCGCAGCCACTCGTGCGCACAGAACTATCTGTGCCGCAGTGGTTTGCCTATGGGGCTCGGCTGGCGCTGGGTACTGCGGCGTTCTCTGGTCTGCGAACACGGTTGAGTCGGACGGTTGTGGATAGCGAGTGTGTCCCCCTCCGGACACAGTAAATACGCCACAGCGGGGTTGAGGATTCAACCCCGCTGTGACTATGGCATTCTCATGATCATAGGTCAGTTTCAGGCCGAGTTCTCGGTATACCTCCAGCTTGTCCCCGGGATCTGCTGCCCGCAGGACTGCTTGCAGCCCGCCCAGGGCGTCCACGATTTGGTGGATATCGTCACGGCTCATCCGTTGCGTCGGGACGTGGTCGGGTGTCGCGGCTAGCTGGGCGGCCAGAACCGCTCGTTCGCAGGGTCGGCCCCGGCTTCCAACGCGGCGCGGTGGCGGGCAAGTTTTCGATCGCATTCGGCGATGGATTGGCGCAGTGGTTGTGTTGCCGCCACAGAGTCTGGTTGTTTGGCCTCCAACCGCGTCAGCGTGTGTTCGATACGTTCGGCTGCGAAGACCTCAGCGAGCCAGTCATCGAGGGGTGTGATGAGGAGGTCTTCGTTGAGAAAGACATTGGTGGGGTGTTCGAGATGGTTCGCGACGGCATATTCACGGGGGTAGCGGCAGCGGTAGACCGCTGCGTCGTGGAACCAGTTGCCCTGCATTTTGCGCCCGCAACTCTGGTGTGTGATGAGTCCCTTGAACGCGTACGGGTGGGTCCGGCGGGTAATGGGACGAGGTGAGCGGGGGCTTCGCGCGGCGAACAGGGCTTGTACCTGATCGAAGGTTTCTTTGGCGACAATCGCGTCGTGAACGGGTTGGTCGGAGTAGACCCAGTCTTTTTTGGGGTTCCAGGCCAGCCGGGTGTGGTGGCCGAGCGCCACATCATCCACGTCGATCAGCGACTCCTGCTTGCGCTGTTTGTTCCACACCTCGTGGCCGGTGTAGCGGGGATTGCCCAGGATCGACCGGACCGCACTCTTGGACCAAGCAACACCCGACCGATGAGGGTTGCGTTCCCGGTCGTGAGCAGAGGGGCAGGGGATCTGGTCAGTGGTCAGGCGCTGCGCGATAACGAAAATGCCGAAGCCGGACAAATATTCCAGGTAGATGCGCTCCACGACCGGAGCGGTGCGGGGATCGCCTTCGAGACGGTGTAGGCGTCGGCCCTCGGCGGCTTTGCCGGGGTGGGGGTGGGGTCCCGCGTCGGCCAGGCGGTAGCCATAGGGGGGCCGCCCGCCGAGGTAGCGTCCTTCGACCCGGGTCTGGGCAGTCATCGCGGCGCGGACGCGGATCTTGATCCGGCTGCGTTCACCTTTGGATATTCCCCCGAAGACCGACATGATCAGGTCATGTGCCTCAGATTCCGGGTCGATCGGGCCACCGACTTCGGGAACCCACAACTCGATCCCGTAATGGGTGAACACTGGGAAGGTGAGCCCGAATTGGTTGCCGTCGAAGGCGCGTTGCGGTTCGCCGATGACGACGGCGTCGAAACCTCGGTCGGGTTGCTTGAGGATCTCGAGTAGTTCGGAAGCTTTGGGGCGGCGCTTCCAGGGGATCGAGCGTGACTGGCCGACGTCGAAGTATTCCGCGACAATCTCTCCGTGGGGTTCGGTCAGGGTCCGGGCTCGGGCGAGCTGCCAATTGCGTGAAGCTGCCGGGTCTTGTTGATCCTCGGTGGACACGCGGCCAAGGAACGCGAAGTGCTTTGTCATGCTGCTCGATTCATCGTGTGGTCGTCGCTTTCGGTATCGCGTCCTGCCAGGAGGTCGGACTCGGCTGCGACGTTGCGGATTAGGCGTAGAGCCGCTGTGCGGCGGACGCGGATAGTGCGGGGGCTTCGGTCGGTACCACCACGGTGAGCGACCCGCCCGCCGCAATATCCCCAGTAGAGTCGTCGCCCTCGTCCGGGTTCTCCTGTGCTGGTGATGCGTTCATGGCTCCTCTGCGGGGCGGAGTCGTTGCGCCGCATGGTGGGTGCATCGGTGTGGCGCTCGCCGTTTCCGAGGGCTGCTTGTCCATGAAGTCTCTGTCCTTTCTCATTCAGGCGATTGCTGCATTGTGTCGTCGGAAACGCGGCGGCGGGTCGCGCCGGATCTATCAACGCTCCGTACCTGCCAATTCGTCAAATAGCCTCTCCTTCAACGTTTCTGACGCCATGTTCGGTAAATGCGGGCACCCGGGGATCGATCCTGTTCGCTACCGCGCCAGCGGCCGATCTAGGGGCGGGATGCGCCTAGTCGTGCGACCGGCCGCGCGTCGGGTGCGGTGGTCGGAATCTTCGGGGTCCAGTGACGGGTCGGGACAGTGTTGGGTGGCGGGGAAGAGTTGAATCCGGTCTCAGGCCGCGCGGCTGTCAAGAATCACCTCGTCCTGCTCGTCGGCTTCGATGAGCGTGGGCAGCGGTGCCGCAGCGTCGATCTCGATGTCGGTATCGCCCTCGTCGTTGCTGGCGGCGAGTTCACCGGGATCGGTGGTGATGATGGCGTTTTCGGTATGGGAGGCCAGTGATCCGAACACGGCCCGGTCGGTGCCGCCGACCGCGAGCAGCCCGGATCCCCGTGCCGCGGAGAGCAGGAACTGTTGCTCACCGTCGGAGAGGTGGAACGCCGTAGCGACCTCGTCGATGGCCTGGGGTGCCTGGCGCAGCAGGATCTGGGTCGCGGCGTTGGACACGATCGCGCGCCCCAGCTCGGTCGAGCACACATCGGCGCAGTCCTGGGTAGCCACGGTCAGCCCGGCCCAGTGCTTGCGAAAACTCCTCGCCGCCTTGAACAGGAACTGAGCTCCGGCGGGCTGGCTCAGCAGCAGCCACCCTTCATCCACGGTGATCATCCGGGGCCGCCGCTGGCCCGGGTGTGACACCCGCCGCCAGATGAGGTCCAGCACGAGCAGGGTGCCGATCGTTTTCAGCTCCTCGGGCAGTTCCCGTAGCGAGAACACGATCAGCCCACCGTCGGGGTCGGTGGTGGTCGGCCCGTCGAGCAGCCCGGCGTAGGCTCCGCCGTCAACGAACGGATGCAGCCCGGCGGCCAGCTCTGCGGCGGCAGGCGGGCCCATCCGACCCAGGTGCTCGCGCAATCCGCTCAGGGTGGGCGCGGGCCGGGTCCAGGTGGCCGGGTCGTCGGTGATCCCGGCAGCGGCGTAGGTGGCCGGCAGCGCGGAGTCCAATGCTGTTCTCTGCGCAGCGGTCTGGTTGCCGAGCAATACCTGCATCAAGGCGTGCAGGAACAGTTTGCGCCGGGTGAGCGCGTCGGGTGGGGCGCTGCGACTCCCGTCGTCTCGGGTGTGGATTTCCAGGTCGAAGGGGTTGAGTCGGACGCCGGGTACGCCGAGGCGGATGCTGGTGCCGCCGACGGTTTCAGCGAGTCGGCGGTATTCGTCTTCGGGATCGATCACGATCTGTTCGATCCCCCGATAGAGCGAGCGCAGGATCTCGGTTTTGACCAGGTAGGACTTGCCCGCGCCGGACCGGCCGAGGATCACCATGTTGTGGTTGTGGGCTTCGGGGGCGAACCGGTCCACGAACAGCAACCCTGCGGCGGCGTCGCGGCCGTAGAGCACCCCGTGCGGGCGTGCGGCTTGCGCGGGGTCGGTGGCGGGTAGTTGTGGGGAGTCGAAGGGGAACGCTGCGGCGAGGGCGGTGGTGTCGAAGGTGCGCTGAACCCGGATCAGGTCCTGGCCCAGTGGCAGGGTGGTGGCCCAGGCTTGAGGGGCTCGGTAGGACAGGGTGCAGGTGTCCACGAGCAGGCTCGCCGCCAATGCCCGCACGGCGGCGACCTCGTCGGCCAGTTCGGCTTCGGATTCGGCGTGCACGCTCAGGTACACCCCGACGCGGAACAACCGGGCCTCCGCGCGGGCGACCCGGGCGGAGAGGTCGGCGGCGTCCTCCACCGCGACATCGACCTGCGGGTCAGTCAGACGACCTCGGCTCGTGTCGTGCATCCGGGAGGACTCGAGGCGGGCTTGCTGGCGGCGCAACCGGGTGGCGGCGGTAACCGGGTCGCTCTCGGAGGCCGGCCACCGAATGACCCCGGCGATGGTCGCCGAATTGATCATGTCCTTGCACACAGCAGGCTTGGCCCAGGCACAGAAGGCGATCGAGGCCGCCTTGTCCGACGGCGAAGTGCCGGCAATCCCCGAACTCGACCTTGCGGACGCATCACCGGCGCCCACCCCCGACACTCTCGCCACTGAAGCGCCCGGCCCCGTCGTTTCGGCCGCCCGAACGCGCCCTTCGGAACCGGCCGCGCCCAGCACGCAACCGTGGCCGACGCCCGCAGCACGCATGACGGCACAACCGCCTCGCAACCAACCGCTGACCGCCCCAAGTCCATCAACGACACGAGCCGCGCATTTGCCGGACGTCGAAGTACCCACACTGACACCGAACCCCGTCCCAGGCCCGAATCCAGCACCGGCGTACAGCGACGACCCCATCGACGAGGACGAGTACTTCCGCACATTCAGCGTGTTCGAGTACGACGATCACACTCCCCGCGGCTGAGGATTGGCATCCCGAGATCAACCACCGACCCGGTTCCGGCTGCGCCGCCACGCATCTTGAGCTGCAGACCAGTTCCCATGTGGGGCAAGATCATTCGCTGATCCTCATCGCTTACACTGCTATCGTGGCACCGAGGGGGTACATACTTTGAACGACTTCGCCGTGCAGGTCGCCAGTCTCGATGGATTCGGTTTGGACCTGCAGGAGCTGGGGACGAACTTCTCGTCGAATGCCACACGCATGCTGTCGGAACTCTCGATTCCCAGCGGATCGACCGGGCTGATCACCTCGCTGACCTCGTCATTAGAGACCTTCCAGACGACACTGTCTACGTCGCATCAACAAGATCTGACGAGCCTCTCGTCGTATCGAACCAACCTTGCGACAGCATCACGTCAGTTCCAAGGAACCGATAACGCCTCCGCGCAAGCGATTTCGACCTTGTCGGCAAGCACAACGGACAACCTCGCCGTCGCAGGGGTCAGCAACACCTTTGAAGGCGCCACTCGCTTCACGGGACTTCAACTGCCGACGCTGCCAGCAATCGAAGACGGCCAACTCACCGTGCGACAGGTTGTCGAGTCAGCAGTCGAGTCGCTGACACATTTCGACGACCCGTTGAATCGAGCGATCGGCATCAAACCGGCTGCCGACTACCTCGCGCCGCTGGCCGCGGACTGGGAAACACTGGAGACCTTAGGCGGCCGAATTCGCCAGCTCGGCATCAACGACTTCGTGGCCTCGGAAAACTTGTCCAGCGGCGTGCGGTGGTTGCAAGGAAGCTGGACCGGAAGCGCTGGCGAGGCATTCGCCGCGAGCGCGAGCAGCCTCGCGCAAACCGTCTCCGCAAGGAGCACTGACCTCGATATCATCTCGAAGATCGTTGTCAACGGCGGGACTTGCCTCGAACGTTTGGTGTACAACCAGGCGATGGGCTGGAGCAGCGGGCTGTCCCAGCCGATGAGCTTCCTCGGCTTCACCCTCCCTCTCGGAGCGTGGGCGCAACTTATCGATCGCCCCATGAATGCTTCCAACAAGTCGCAGATCGTTTCAGCAGTCGATACGCTGAGAGCAGCATCGGACGCACGACGAGATGCAATAACAACCATGATCGGAAACATCACCCGAGCGCTCGAATATACGCCAGGGCGCACAACTCCCACCTACTCTGCCACTGAATACGAGGTGCCCGACAAAGTGATTGTCGATATCGGCGTGACCCGCTACGGGTTTGGAAACAACGCGTGGTGGGAGAGCAGCATTGCATCGCCCGCCTGATAGCCCGCTTCCAAACGACCGCGCAGTCTACGGCTCGAAGACCAGCGCCGCGGACAAGGCAGAGGCCACCGCAAATAGCGTCGACGCAGCATCCGTTCAAGCTTGGTTCGACGTAATGGGATATTCTTACGCCGAAGATCTTATGGGTATATATCTGGGCAACAACGATGCTGGCTTCGAAAACGAAATAAGCTCGGCGCAATTCAACCAGACCATCGAGAGTGGCAGCGCGAGACAAATAATTTCCGTATGTCTCGATGAGATCAAAGAACAAGCGCGGCAGGATCCTCAGATCGGTGTCACGCGGGAGTTGACATCACAATGGGTGGGCAACGAGGAAACAGAGGGCGACCTGTTTTATGCACTCGGCCATTACGACATTGCAGTTGGGAGCGACACCACCGTCATCGAAGGCGATGGCGGCCTACTGGCAGAGATTATCTACAAAGTCTATGTCTACGACTTCTACAACTTCGATAAGAAGCAGCTCGAAGCGCTCAGCCTGAATATCGGGATCTCTCTCAATAACGAGCTGCGGCAACTCGAAGAAGCCGGATGGGCACGCAGCTTCCGTTCCCGAGGCGAGTCAACGGGAACTATGAGATGGTTCGATAAGCTATGAGGAACGCCGCTTCCCGAATCCTGAGCCTCTGTGTATCCGCCTGGGCCATTTCGGCTGTCACGAGCGGGTGTTCACAGGATGCCGAGGGCCTTCGCAATATGTCCGAGTGCTCGGGGGTTGTCTTCCCCGACGGAGCAGAAACAATTTGGTTCGACCACGACGGGGGCTTCCAAACGTGGACGAGTGTGGCGGTAGTCGACATTCCTCGCAGCTCTGTGGACGACTTCAAACAGCGATCCGAATTTGCGCCGTTCGCTCCGGGAGTCCCGCAGTTATGGAAGTCGTACTGGGACGCGACGGGCATGGTAGACCTGCTGGCGAGCAACACGGCAAACGAGCATTCGGCAAAAGACAACCGGGCACCACGACGCTACGCAGTCATCCACGACGGCGGCGGCGAGACGCTAAGGATCTTCGTCCGCGCGAACTGCTGAGCCTGAAATCCGACACCAACCACGACGGATTCGCTGAGGTCGCTGTCGCAGACCTTCTGGCACACCGGGTGTCGCGATGCGCAATGATGCCCTTATGCCGCGCTGGCTGCTGCTGCAGACTGTGCACCGCCCGTCCGGACGGCGCGCTCAGGCTCGCGCTGGGCGTCCAACATTTTCATCGTCGAGTCAGCGCGAACGCATCGCCGGCATGAAAGCACGCCGCTCATATCAGCCTGCCCGCCGCCGCCCCGTCCTCGACCCTACGCTAACGGCAAGAATCCCCAACGAATCGCAACGGCCATCCCTGCATTGACGAATAGCGTTGTATACCAACGGGTTTACCGCATATGATCGCGGTTCAGGTCTACGGAGTTGAACCTTGTGGGGGAGGGGCTAGCCGGTGATGAACCAGCGGCTGACAGGGACGCTTCAGGTCCTGCTAGTCCTGTGCACGGCTACCTTGGGCATCGTCACGAACTATGCGACCAATCGGCCCTCGCCACCGACGCTGCTTCGCTGGTTGCAAGCCTTCTCCGCCCCGATCATCGTGGTGCTGGTCGTCGTGCTTGTGGTGATCACGATTCTGAGCGTGCGCGTGCAGCGCCCACCGGCACCGCTACGCAAGTGGAGTTCGGACCGGTCACCTTATCCCGGACTCGAGGCTTTCACCGAGGATGAAGCGGCGGTCTACTTCGGTCGCGAAGAGATGACCGAGCAACTCCTGCGGCAACTCTGCGCCCAGGACACGGCGCGATTCATCGTGGTCACCGGTGCGTCCGGCAGCGGGAAATCCTCACTAGTCCAGGCAGGTCTGCTGCCCCGACTGCGTAGCGCGCGATGGTCCGTCCTACCGGTTCTCACTCCGGGCACCGACCCGATATTGGGGCTAGCGCAAGTCGCCCACGGCAGCGCGGAGCGGCTACGCGACGACCCGGCCGCACTGGTCGAGATGCTGACTCGGCTGCGCGCCAGCCTCGCCAGACCCCGGGCCCGACTCCTGCTCGCGATCGACCAAGCCGAGGAGCTATTCACACTCGCGGGTCAACGTGACCGCGAAGTCTTTCTCACGGCGTTGGACTCAGCTGTAGCCGCGGATCCCCGACTCCGAGTCGTGATGACCATCCGAATCGAGTATCTCCGAAGTTTCCTGGACTCGCCCTGCGCCGGTCTGTTCGCCAACCCGACCGCGATCGGCGCGCTCACCGCCACCCAACTCCGGTCAGTCGTCACCGAACCCGCTGCGATGGCTGGGTTGGAATTCGCACCCGGTGTGGTGAATCGAATCCTCGACGACGTCGAAACCGCGGACGCTTTGCCGCTGCTGGGGTATCTGCTCCAAGAGCTGTACTTAGTCTCGGGCACTGCGCGACAGGCGACTCTGGCCGACTACCAACGCCTCGGCGGAGTCGCTGGAGCCTTGGCACGACAAGCCGACGACGTCGTCACGACCTTGCACGCCGACAACGGAATCGAACCGATCCTGGCCGTGCTGTTAAAGCTTGTGACCACCGACGGTCAACGATCAACTCGACGTCCAGTCCCGTTAGCGGACTTGGGAGAAGACGACCGACGCGTAATCGACGCCTTCATCGAGGCCAGACTGCTCGTCACCGACGTCGCGGGCGACATCCCCGTCGCCCAAGTGGCTCACGAAGCTCTCTTCCGGCAGTGGCCTCCACTGCGCCAGGAGGTCGAGGCCCACATGGTGGTATTGCAGCGACGCGCGGAACTGGAGCGTTGGGCGGCCGATTGGGAAACCTCGCACCGCAACGCCGACTACCTACTCACCGGCGAGCGACTACGCCTGGCCAGGGAATGGGTTGACACCAACCCCGCGCTGGCCACCGACTCCATCACGGCCTTGGTCGACAACTCCACACGCCGAGACCTGACCTTCCTGCGGCGAGTCTCGGAAGGTATCGGCGAATACGTACTGACCCACGTGCAGGACTACCCAGAACTATCAGCGCTGTTGTCCCTGGCTGCTCTATCGGAGTGTCCCCCGACACCGGTTGCGACGCGAGCACTGTTGGCAGCCTTGGCATCTAGCCACCTGACCAGCGTGCTCGACAAACATACCGACGCGGTTCGCCATGTCGCGTGGGCACCGAACGGCGCGCTGGTCGCCACCGCTTCGCGCGACGGTACCTGCCGGATATGGATTCCGGACTCCGCTGACTGCGTTCGGGTCCTCGCTGGCCACTCGGGCATGGTCGAGATGGCTGCATGGTCGCCAGACTCACACCGAATTGCGACCGCTTCACGCGACCGCACGGTCCGTGTGTGGGACCCCAGCAACGGAGACGTCCTCGCCGAACTGACGGGCCCTACCGATGTCGTACGCGCGGTCGCCTGGTCACCGGATGGAACCCGCATCGCCGTAGGTTCGCGCGACCGCATCATTCGGCTGTTCGACGCAAACACCTACACCGAAGTTGGCCGGCTCACAGGGCATACGGATAACGTTCTCGGACTGGCCTTTTCACCGGATGGGCTGCGGCTCGCCAGCGGTTGCCATGACCGAACCGTGCGCATCTGGACGCTCGCGGGCGGCGAACCGATGGTGTTGACGGGTCACGAAGATTTCGTCGAAGGAGTCAGCTGGTCACCGGATGGCAGACGTCTAGCCTCAGCAGGTGGCGACGTCACCGCCCGAATTTGGGACACCACCAGCGGCTTGCAGACGGCTCTGCTGCGCTGCCACGACGACCGAGTGTGGAACGTCGCTTTCTCTCCTGACGGACGCGCGCTGGCGACCTGTGGCGGCGATCGCACCGCCCGAATCTGGAACCCGGACAACAGCGAACAACTCCACGTCCTGCGCGGCCACACTTCCGACGTGTGGTCCGTCGCCTGGTCCCCAGACGGGCAACGCCTCCTCACCGGCAGCGCCGATACCACCAGCCGGATCTGGGACACCTCTCCCCAAGGAGGCGAGACCGCACAACTGCGCGGGCACCGCGGACCAGTTCGCGGTCTGGCCATCGCCACCGACGAACTCCTTACCAGCGGAGATGACGGCAGCATTCGCGCTTGGACACCATCGACCGGGGCGTCGACGGTCGTATCCACCGGTGATGGACCGGTGATTGACGTGTCGTGGACTCAACCAGGCGAGAACGAATACCTGGCGTCCTGTGGCCTCGACAAAACCATTCGGCGATGGTCACGCTCTGTCAATACTGCACAGTGGCAACTAATTTCGTCGTTCAGTACCGAATCGGTCCCGGAAACCTCGCAGCAATCCCCGGACGGTCGCCACCTCGCCATCGGCGGCCACGACCGAGTTCTGCGCCTCGCCGCCCCGCAAGGCTCTGCCGCACCTGAGCTCGTTGACCTCGACGGCCACCGCGACTGGATCACCCGCGCAATCTGGTCACCGAGCGGCACCCAGCTCGTCACCACAAGCGATGACAGAACCGCCCGCGTTTGGCGTGTCATCGCTACCCCAGACGGGGTAGTCGGACATGGCAGTAGCGTGCTGACCGGACACGAGAACTGGGTTAACGACGCAGCGTGGTCACCTGACGAACACCGAATCGTGACCGCCTCGGCCGACGGCACCGCACGTATCTGGGACGCAGAAACTGGTCAACAGGTCGCCGTTCTAGCCGGACATGACGCCAGGGTCCAGGGCGTCGCGTGGTCCCCCGACGGGACCCGAATCGCGACCGCCTCCTACGACCGAACCGTCCGTACATGGGACACTGAGAACTTCACTGAGATCGCAGTCATCGGTATGCACCGCGACCGCCTCACCCGAGTGGCATGGCTATCCGACGGAAACCACCTAGCCACAACATCATTCGATGGAACCGTTCGGATCTGGGCTGCACAGATCGACATCGACGAGCTAAAGGCACGCGCACGCCGACGAGTGTTCCGCTCGCTCACCCCCGACGAACGAGCCGCCCACCTGCTCCCGGTCGACGGCTAGTAGAACGACTCCACCACGCGAACTTCGCGGTCGACCAGGTAGTCAAATGGGTTGAGCCCCATCGCCTCTCGACCAGCAGATGCCCAATAACGCGAGTTCGCCTCCTCGAATGAGTCCTCGCCCTCGTAGGAAATCAGCCAGACGAACTGGCTACGCTCCTCATCTAGCCACGCACCGCCGATCTCGAACCCGAACTCCAACCGCAATGGCACAACGAGGTCACGCCACTTAGCCGCCCACTCCGACAGTGTGCCTTCGCGGACCGTGTACGTCCGCAGCTGTGTAGTCCGTGGCATCATTCCCCGCTCAGTCAACGAGCCATTGAATCGATCTCCGCTAGCCTACCGTTGGCAATGATTGAAATTCCCTGGTTCGGCCCGATGCGCGACCTCGGCGGCACGAGCCACCAACGCGTCAGCGACGGCAGAGAACTCGGCGAGCGCGGCGCTCAGTTCCTCTACAATCTCTTGCGCGATGATCTCCGGCGGTACCCCGTCGTCGGCGTCGGTCAGTGACGGGTCCTTGCAGAAGTACCACCCCTGCCGGAGCTTGATCATCGGAATCATTCAGAATGTCGCCAGTGATCAAGATATGAAGCGGGCGATCGATGCACTCGGATGGAATATAGACACGTTGAACGTACCGTGTCCACGCGCACCACCGTCTCACATGTGCGGGAGGACCTGCGCCATCAGCTGCGCTACGCCCAGCAGGGAGACGTGATCGTCGCCGGTGTCGGGGAGACTGTCGAAGATGTTGGCAAGGCCGTGGCGTGGCTAGGCGGAGGGGAGGTCGCGATCCACGATGACTCATTTCTGTTCCGGAGCGAACTCGATCCGACCTACGTCTCTTACTACTTCCAGACCAGCACCTTCCATACTCAGAAGAATCAGCACGTCTCCCGTGCCAAGATGAAGCGACTCTCCAGCGGCGGCCTGAGCAGAGTCACGATCCCGGTTCCTCCGCCTGAAGTGCAGCGCGAAATCGTACAGATCCTCGACAATATGACTGAGCTGCAGACCGAACTGCGAACCGAACTGCAAGCCGAGCTGAAAGCCCGCACCCGCCAGTTGCTGGAACGGCTACTCATCAGCGCGCGGTCCAATGTCGTCGCATCATGTGATGAATTCTGGGCCTTCGGCAGCGGCGCCTGACAATCCAATACGCACGTCTGCGCTTCGCATCGGCCAGTGCACCTCTCGTAATCTGTCCCTAACCAGCTTGCGGCTGGGATCGCGGGCTTCGCGGGAACGAGCCACGAACACCGAGGTCTTCGAGTTCGCGGTCGATCTCACCGACCAACGCGGCGATCGCGTCGGCAAGTTCGCTGTCCTCGTCGCGGCGGGCCTGATGGTAGTGCCGTCATCGTCTCGCTCCACTCGCTCGAGACAAGGACCACCTCCGGTGTCCGCTACGCGGTGGCTTCGCCATCCTGGACACGACCGAGCTCCGCTGAGGGCGGCAGGTATGAGGATGAGGGAGGAGAGCAGTCACAGGCCGGATAGGCGAGCTATCCGCGGTTCATCGGGATGGCTGACCTTGCGGCTGGCGGCGGAACCGCTTGGACGACAAGACCATTGACCAGCTGCGATCCTAAATGTCAGTGCCTATAGCTACAGTCCAGCACGTGGACACCTGTACTAGCGTGGGCTGCAGCCGGCGCGTGGTAGCGCGAAAGATGTGTACTTACCACTACAACATCTGGCGACAGACCTCACCCGACCGACCGAGGTGCTCGATCAGCGACTGCTCCAGTGGAGCGATATCTCGCGGGGTGGTGCTCATCGCACTACCAGAGATGGAGGCACCATGGCGATCCACTCGGCGGAAACCCCAGTCCAAAGATTCTAAAGGCCGTCGATCATCCGGATGGAACACGTACCTGTTCAGAATGCAACGTCCGCCAACCGCTGACCGCTTTCAACCGTGATCCAAACGCAACTCTTGGCCACAGATCGAAGTGCAAAAACTGCCATGGCAATAAGGTGTCCGAGTGGTACTACCGAGATCACGAAGCCCGATTGTCCCGAATTCGTGCATGCAGATCAGAGCGTACCGATGAATTGCGCAAGCAGGACATTGAGCGCTACGTTCGCGACCGAGACAAGCGACTCGAGCTCGCAGTGCGAGCGTCACATGTTCGACGCGCCCGTTTGGCCGACAACGAATACGAGGACGGGATCTCCCGGAAGGCACTTCGTAAGAGGGACGGCGATAACTGCTGCTACTGCGGCAGACTAATGGATTTTGCTCGCTACCCGCGAGGTACAGCTCGACCTGATAATCTTGCGACCATTGAACACGTAGTTCCGATTAGCGCGGGAGGTCCACATACCTTCGCAAACTGCGCCTTGGCCTGTTGGAGGTGCAACAGCTCCAAGGGCGCGCGCCAGGGTTTACCCAACAAGCTGAGAGCGCCCAGTCCGCAGCTGGTCCGCAGCGGTACACAACGGAGCCGATGCCAGCCAACGAACCCAACTATGGAGTTCGCAGGTCAGCACCGGTATCCCGTTCCGCTCCACCATCTGTCAACGACCGCAAACGTCGAGCGCGGCAAACTTAAAATCCGCACAGTCAGGGTTCGAGTCCCTGTGGGGGCACTCTTACGTCGCAGGTAGATGCGTTGCGCCGCAGGTCACCGTGTAAATCCGGCGTCGCCGCCCCGGCCCCACCCCGGCGCGCAGGCGGTTTGGCTGGTCTTGTCAGGGGTCATCGGTACGCTCAACGACGTGAAAGCTGATGAGTGGGCGGCGATTGCAGCCGTTGCTTCCTGCGCCAGTGCCGTGGTCGCGCTGAGTGCCGTTCTCGTTGCGGGCTGGTTCGCACGCCAGCAGGTCATAGCCGCCGGGAAGCAGGTTGATGCGGCGCTAAAGCAGGTAGAGGAATCGCGAAAACTGCGCGAGGAGCAATCGCAACCGAACGTTGTCATCTTCGTGGAAAAGAACCCTGCTGTTTCTAAGGCGCTTGAGTTGGTCGTTAAAAACTTCGGCACGACCCCGGCTTACAATGTCGAACTCACGTTCGACCCCAAACCTCAAGTAAGCCCGCATGCGGTCGGAGACACCGAGATTGAGGACCTCTGGTATCCAGATGAGATCCCTTTCTTGGCTCCCGGGCAAGAGTGGCGAACGCTGTGGGACCTCTCCCACCACCGTTTTGAACACGCTTCTCTGCCGTCACGGCATGAGGCCAAAGCTACCTATGCCGACAGCAGCGAGAAGGGATACACAACCAATTCGGTGCTGGACTGGGAGAGCCTGCGTGGCACTGAGTCCATCATCATCAAGACCGTCCACGATATTGCGAAGCTGACCGAGAAACAGAACGAAATGCACAAGGAAATTTCCCAACACCTCGCGGCATTTCGGGTTCCAAATGCAGGCGTTTGGACCTATACCTCCGATGGCAAAGAGGAGGCTCTGCGCCGTTCAGCCGAGGCCGGGGAAAGCCGAGATCGGCTACGTCGCCTATCGGGACGGCTGACTGGGGATGGCACCGGCCAGGCACCTACCCCGATCGACGACCAAACAGCGGCACCACATTCGACGGAATCTCAATCGACGGAGCAGGCGTAATCCCCGCCGGGGCAGGCGGTTCGGGCAGCAGGCTAGCCGCGCCGCCGTCCTCTTCGGGGATCCAGTCGCCGTAGGTGTTCAGGGTGAGGGTGAACGTGCTGCGAAGGAAAGGACAGACAAATGGAGGACGTGGTTGTTTGGGTAAGCGTTGTCGCTGCGGCCGTCCTCTTTCTGGTCGGCATCGTTGACCTCGCAATCGGGTGGACGGCGAAGGGCCCCGTGCGAACAGCCGCCGATAACGCGGCGAAGATCGAACAGGCAGCCACCGAGAACAAGGAAAC
Source organism: Nocardia sp. NPDC058518 (assembly GCF_042719655.1). Taxonomy (NCBI): domain Bacteria; kingdom Bacillati; phylum Actinomycetota; class Actinomycetes; order Mycobacteriales; family Nocardiaceae; genus Nocardia; species Nocardia sp. NPDC058518. Next base: position 680,233 of record NZ_JBHXNJ010000001.1, on the reverse strand, counting down.
GTTGGAACGTCACTCGGGCATTGATTTGAAGGGTCAGTGGGAGGCGCTCGCCGCGTTGGCGGCGGCGATGAAGGATCTTGATCGGTCGTCGCGACTGTTCTTTCTATCCTTGGCATTCCTCGCTGTAGCGGGGGTTACTGTGGGTCTTTCCAACATCGGCGCAGGGATAGGCGCGGCGTAGGCTCAGCCCTAATCCACCGGCGATGTGACGGTGTGCACGTGCCGTAGAATGCGAGAGCCCCCTGCAGGGCAGGAAAATTGGAGTTGCCACTCAACAATTCGAAGCTACAACAGGGCATCTTTCAGGTGAAAGACGGTGCGATCGAGGCCGTCCGGGCACTGCAACTGGCCCGCAACAGCGCAGTCAAGGCTGCCTCCGCGGCGATCAACGCCCTGCGAGCCTTGATCACGACCAGCCCCGAAGAAACTCCGCAGCCAGCTGCGTGGACTGCCACGCGGCCGGCTGATCGCAACCTGCGCCGGGTTCGACCCTGACCTGGGGACACTGCACAACCCGATCGAGGCCACCAAGCTCGCGCTGCGTTCACCCGCTCAGCGAGCCACCGACTCCCAAGCCCACGCCGAACAGCTCAAACGCAAGCTGAGTCAGCTACTCAGCCAGGTCGCCCCGAATACCATGGATATCTTCGCGCTCGGACCAGATACCGCTGCGGCACTGGTCATTTCGATCGGAGACAACCCCGATCGGCTCTCCTCCGAGTGATCCGTGAGCAGAAACGCAAGATCGCCGAGCTGGAACAGACCATCGAAATCCTCAAGGCAGAACGGCGGATTCAACTGGTCGACGCAGTATTTCAACGATGAAATGTTGCTTCGACCAGTTGAATCCGCCCGTGATCTGCCCGGCGCCATCCGTGCCCAAATTATTGTCGATAGTCATCCGGTCGGTGCCGGTCGCGGCGCTAGGTCCGATCGATCGTTACGACGGGCCTATTCCGGGGCCTTGAAACGTTTCGAAGTATTCGCTGTTCACAGGATTGCCTTGCGCGTCGTAGCAACGGATATGCACGATTGTCCCGCCGGAACTGGACGGGACCCAGGACTCGATCTTGCAGTAATTGCCTCCTGTTGCCGAGTAGGCGGCACCTACCCACGCCGAGTTCGGCGTCGAACGTATTTTGCTGTGGTGCATGTTGTAGAGCCCGGTTCCCCGGCCGGACGCCGTGTTCGTGCCGGGGTCGTCGGCTATGGCGCCCGAATTGTAGGAGCGTCTCGGTGCGTATGGAACAGAGAACGGTTTGTCTGCGTGGGCGCGAGCGCCTTGGTAGTCATTGGCGATCCGTGTCACGTACTGGTCGTAGTTGAGGACGAAATCCGTGTCCGCGCGGGTCGATCCGGCCCAGCCGTAGACGGCGACGCGGAGCGTTGTCGGAGAGTCCGCGAGACTATAGGGCGACCCGGTGACGCAGTGCGTGGTGCCCGATCCGAGCGCGGTGACCTGCGCGAGGCCCGGGTTCGGGGTACCGAGTCCGGGGATGCTCACCAAGTAGTTACCGGCACTCCTTCGCCTTATCGTAGGAAGCGGGTTCCCGGAACTGGAATTGAAGGACATCCAACCTCTGCCCGTTGTATAACTGCCGTCGGATGTCCGTTCATAATTTCGCGCGATCGCTGTGCCGTCTGCGGCGGTCTCGAAGAACGCGGCGGGCCCCGCTAGCCTAGGAGTGTCGTTGATGGCGACGCCACTGAACGAGAACACAAACTTCGAGTCGACGGCCGCACCTGACACATTCGTGCAGGAAACGAACATACGCGAATACCACTTGTTGTTCTCGCCAATCGCCGGCGTGGGTCGCTGGTAGAATTTGCACCGCGTGTTGTCTCTGCCGTACGCGACGACCTGAGCCTGATAGGCGCGCCAGGGATCGTGGCCGAGAACTCCCACGGTGTACTCCCCAACACCCTCGCGCCACACGGCGGCGCGCCCGCCCGGCGTGTAATCCCCGTGCGGGAAGTACACCTCATGGAGAGGTGCGTCTTCCCGCTCTGCCCATGCGAACTCCTGACGGCCGCCTGTAGACACCTTTTCCGCCTCCTCAAATACCGAATTTAAGAATGACTACGACGGGCCTATTCCGGGGCCTTGAAACGTTTCGAAGTATTCGCTGTTCACAGGATTGCCTTGCGCGTCGTAGCAACGGATATGCACGATTGTCCCGCCGGAACTGGACGGGACCCAGGACTCGATCTTGCAGTAATTGCCTCCTGTTGCCGAGTAGGCGGCACCTACCCACGCCGAGTTCGGCGTCGAACGTATTTTGCTGTGGTGCATGTTGTAGAGCCCGGTTCCCCGGCCGGACGCCGTGTTCGTGCCGGGGTCGTCGGCTATGGCGCCCGAATTGTAGGAGCGTCTCGGTGCGTATGGAACAGAGAACGGTTTGTCTGCGTGGGCGCGAGCGCCTTGGTAGTCATTGGCGATCCGTGTCACGTACTGGTCGTAGTTGAGGACGAAATCCGTGTCCGCGCGGGTCGATCCGGCCCAGCCGTAGACGGCGACGCGGAGCGTTGTCGGAGAGTCCGCGAGACTATAGGGCGACCCGGTGACGCAGTGCGTGGTGCCCGATCCGAGCGCGGTGACCTGCGCGAGGCCCGGGTTCGGGGTACCGAGTCCGGGGATGCTCACCAAGTAGTTACCGGCACTCCTTCGCCTTATCGTAGGAAGCGGGTTCCCGGAACTGGAATTGAAGGACATCCAACCTCTGCCCGTTGTATAACTGCCGTCGGATGTCCGTTCATAATTTCGCGCGATCGCTGTGCCGTCTGCGGCGGTCTCGAAGAACGCGGCGGGCCCCGCTAGCCTAGGAGTGTCGTTGATGGCGACGCCACTGAACGAGAACACAAACTTCGAGTCGACGGCCGCACCTGACACATTCGTGCAGGAAACATAAAACCTCGTACACCAGCCAGAAACGCCCGGCGGCGGAAGGGTGACCCACTCCGGCGTGGGCCGCTTGAAGAACTTGCACCGCGTGTTGTTTCTGCCGTACGCGACGACCTGAGCTTGATAATAATGAAAAGTATTGTGCGAACCAACAATCAGGCTATACTCGCCGCCACCCTCGTGAACCACAAAGGCGCTGGGCGAGCGGTACTCTGCGTGTGGGACGTAGACTTCCCGAAGCGGTGCGTCTTCCCGCTCCGCCCATGCGAACTGCTGACTGCCACCGGTCGAAATTTTTGCCACCTCCCAACGTTGCACCCTTGACAGACTCTTTCGAAGCGGTCGCGTTCGCCTCACGTCGTACCGATATCATTGGTATCCGCTCGGGCCGTTGATCCGCATCCCATCCTCCCCGCCTTCGGCCGCAAAGTCACGCTGTTTGGGCGGGTGAGCACGTGGGTGCATGTCGTGATCACTGGCTATATCCCGCGCCGCGGTACCCGCGACAAAGTGACTGCCGACCACTGGATCGTCCAGCAGACCCTTGCCTTGCTACACCAATACCGGCGCCTGGTCGTGCGTTGGGAACGCCGCACCTACATCCATCAAGGATTCCTCGCCCTCGCCGCTGCCCTCATCTGCTGGCGACGACTCGGCAACCGAACCTGATAGGAGCTCTTACTCTATTGTCGTTCGGCGGTACTTCTTCTGCGGTGACCGGTGCATCCCGGCGACCCTCACGGGTCGAATTGATAATCATGCTACACCTCCCGAAACCTGGAAATGCGGGACAATTCGGTGCTAGCCAAGCGATTTCACAACGAGCATGGCCGCCAGTGCGTCTGCGCGCGTGTTCCGAAGCGGGTCGTAACCCTGTTGAGTTCCAGCCAGTTCGCTCGACTCGGCCGAGACAGCCCCGCCGGATTCGTAGGGGCGGTCCCAAGCCAATCGTTGCTGCGGTGACTGAACTGTTGCCAGCGATTATCACAGGGGGTCAATGATCCAGCGTTGGGTATCGTTGTTCTGAGCGTTGCGTGTCACCACCGAAAAGTCGTTCAGGTCGTTCTCGTGGGCGTCTACGAACCGGCGGTTGCTCAGCTGTTGGAGTGTGAAATTGCCAGCTTCGGCGGCTCGAATTACCCAGCGTTGGGTGTCGTTGTTCTGAGCCGTGCGTGTCACCAACCGGAAGTCCTTTGCCTCCGACTCGTGGGCATCGACGAACCTGCCGTTGCTTCTTTGACGAATCGTGTACGCGTCGCCGATCGGCGTGAGCCGCCAGCGTTGGGTGTCGTTGTTCTGAGCCTGGCGTGTTACCAACCGGAAATCGAGATTATCCGCCGCTGTCTCGTGGGCGTCCAGGAATCTGCCTGTGCTCTTCTGCCGAATTGTGTAGATGCCCGACCAGGGGTATAGCGCGTGCGCTGCATCCCGGTCACCACGAGACAGGCCGTTGCGTTGTCCCATCACGACACCCGGCGGCAGCGCGTCTCTTGGCACTATCGTGGCCTGTCCATTGGTGCTGAATGCGGTTGCCGGGTAGTGCATGATGGAGCCGAAATCGTAGGTCCCGATGTCGTCTCCGTCGGTGATGTGCTGGTTGAAGTTGTGCTGGTTCGCGGCCGCGATGTTCGCGAAGCGGACCTCGATGAACGTGTTGCGGTCCTCGCGGCTTTGTTCGTGCCACAAGCCCAGCGCGTGTCCCATCTCGTGGATGACGGTGCCGGTCGGAGCGGTGTTCGACAGTTCGATGTCCTGACGTCCTCCGCGTCTGCCGACGTGTGATCGGCTGGCGGTGCTCGGGCGGAAACGGACAAAGTCCGAATGGGTGGCCGTGCGGGGGATGAACCGTATCCGGGTATTGGCAGCCCAGTGCGCCACGGCATCGGTGATCCGTTGTTGATCGGGCAGTGCGGAATCGATCTCATACGGGACCGTCGCGTCAGGCCAGCGCAGTTGGTCGCCGGTGATCCCGATTCCCTCCGGGCCTATTTTGGCTTGGATCTCCGCTACGGTGCCCAACACGATGTCACCTTCGAACACGGCAAGACCGTCCACATCGGCGTAGTGCACTTCCCTATCGCCGTGATTGACGCTTGGGATGACTGCCGACCCGGCCACCGGTCCCGATTGGTACTCTCCGGTGTAACCGACGTTCGCGTCGTCGCTATTGGTCATTTTGGACCACTTCCTTTCAATCAGTTCCCCACCCTCTGATGACTGCGCGCCAAGGCGTTCCGCGGCACCTGGATGGCGCATCCCGACCTTCGAATAGAGTGTGAACCTGACCGACTGTGGCCGCACGAGTAGCGGACTACTTCAGTTCGACACCACCCGGTACGTCCCGACTACTCACGCGCCGAACTGAGTGGATCCGCCGGGCGACACGGCGTTTCCGGTGGTCACACCCGCGACGGTGGGTCTAATCGGTCTAATACTGCGACGACACTCAGGCGGCGAGGGGGTGGCCTCGTCGCACCGGTAGTGTGGTAGGCGGGCTTGGTGTTGTTGGCGGCGGCGCCATCGTGACCAGGCTCAGACGTGGCGAGGGCCGTGGTGGCGGGTCAGGATCCGGGCGACGAGCAGGCGGCGGATCTCCGGTAGAGTGAGAGCGATCATGTCTTCACCGGTCTAGGGTGTATCCCCCTTTGCGGCAATCGCTTTCGATGCCTGTAGCCAGGCCAGTGCGAGCATGGACAAGGTGATGTGGGCAAACCGCGCCCGGTAGCTGCGGACTTGGTAGTGATCGAGCCCGGCTTCGCCTTTGGCCTGCTGGAATGCTACTTCGATATGCCAGCGTGACCCGGCGGTGTAGGCCAGATCCACCAACCGGGAGCGGGCCTGCCCGTAGGACAGTAAGACAGGTAGTAGGCGATGTGGGTCGGGTCGCTGATCGAGTGCCGCGCCAGCAGCCAGTGCCCGCGTCGCCGCGCCCAGGTCCCCTCGATCTGGCGGCGTGCCCAGTCGTATTCTCGGGGTCCGTGCGCACCGGCACAGGCGCCGAGTCGCTGCCAGGTGACGGCAGCGAACTCGGCGACGAGTTCGTCGACACGGGCCACACGGTCGCCGCTCGTGGCCACCCGCTGATCACAGCGAGTGGCCAGCACATAGGCCACGTCGCGGGATTCGAGGCACTCACGCAGGTAACCGGCCTGGCCATAGGCTTCATCAGCGGTGAACCACGCGAACGGCACCCCGACGTCGATGGCCGCATCGCGATCACCTGCCGTGGTTTCGCGGGGAACCCGACCTCCTCGGCGATACCGCGGCCCGGCAACGCTCATGGTCGCTGGTCCAGGACTCGGGCAGATACAGTTCCCGGCCGATCAGCGCGGGTCCGCGCGGCGACTCATACGCGAGAAACACCCCGATCTGGCAGTTCTCCGCCCGGCCTGCCGTGCCCGAGTACTGCCACTGCCCCCGCCGACCGCACGCCCTTCTTCAAGAATCCGGTCTCGTCGGCGGCCAGCACCGCATGGGGATCACCTAGCCGTTTCACGGCGTAGGCGCGTACGTCGTCACGGACACCGTCGATATCCCAGTCCGCACGCCGCAGTTGCCGCTGCATCCCCTGCGGGCCCAATTTACCGGCACGCTCGGCCAGAGTCCACCCGGTCTTCCGCTCCAAACCCGCTACCAGCCCCGATACATATTTCCGGGCAAGAGCCCGTGGCGCGGATCGAGTGAACCGGGACACCGACTCTGGTCATCAACGAATCCAACTCGGCCACAGCATGATCCAACACAAGACCGCAGATCTACTAGCACCCACTCACACGAGTGTCGTTGCGGTACTAAGTCGAGTTGATGCCTGCATCGTCATATGACGACGACCGGCACGACCAGTGGACCGGCATCACCTGCTGTCGGAATGGGCAGCGACTGGGTCGAGAGCAGGTCGCCGGCCATGACGGTCCCGTCACCTGATAGGTCGATGTGGCAGCGCAGTGAAAGTGAAGCTGCCATAGGCATTTCGGGCGCCTCGAATTCGAATGGGCAGCGCCCGTGCGGCCGGACCGTCGCCGCTGTTATCTGCGTACTGGCCACGAGGGAGGCGCTGTCATCTGCATAGGAGACATCCCGCAACTCGACGATCAGCAGCGCTGTCGTCGCTGGGGCGTCGGCCGGGAAAACCACCACGCCGTGGATTCGTCTCACAATTGACTCTCGCCTCGGACCCCGAGTGTTCCGTCCTGCTGATTCACCATTGAATTGCCGACACCGAGTCCACGGGACTGGGTGTCGTTTCGGGTGCGATCTGCAGGTCCGCATCCCGAAGCGCTTGCGGGAATCGCAGGAATGTCCGCTGTTCGATTTCGGTCAATGGCACCTGGAAGACTCGGAACTTGTCCAGATCGAGCGTTTCGAGCTGCTCGAGGTTCTGGCTCAATATGAAGCCTCGAGCCTTCAACTGTCCGTGTTCGACGAACGCGAGCACTTTCCAATATTCGCGCGGGATCTTGACGCGCCGGAATTCGCGGTCGTCGTCGGCGAACACTGGCCCGCCGAAGGCACTGACCCTGAGGTCGTCGACCTCGACATCGGCGAAGACCGCGTCTTCGAGCCGACCCCACACACCGTTGCGCGTGCTTTGGTTGAAGTCGTCCATCTGCGGTGTGATGTTGGTGTAGAAGAACGAGTCCTTGTTAGCTTGAGCTGCCTCCGGCAGGCTCCCCCAGAGGAGATCGGCGCGCCGTGCGATATGGCCACGATCGAGCCGATTACCTCGGTACAACTCGTTACCAACCTGCGCGTCCGCAGCAAGCTGCGAGTCCTTGACGAAATCGATGTTCTTCCGCGGCAGCTTCTTGATCGCGGCACCGTCGATGTTCCAGGCGACCCAGATTGCGAATCGGCGAGAGCGGCACATCGCCAGCGAAAAATGTGTGTACTGCAATACGGTCGTGCCGTCGACGGTTGCCGCGACATCGGAGCGGAGCTCGGTTGCGACATCGGGCACCGGAATCGGCGGCGACAGAAACTGCGCGTCGTATCCGTGCGCCACGACGGCTTCATCGAGGGCAGGCGGGCTGAGCGAGATTCCAAGCTTCTCGAATACCGACGAGGGCAGGCACGCCAATGCGTGCTCGTCCGAATTGCCGCCGGTTTCCCCACCGAAATGCAGCCCGGCCAGCACGGTGCTCGTCCTGCCGTCCGCCAACTTGAACATCCACGTAGCACCAGAATCGCCCCCACTGCTGATCTCACCGTCGACCGGCGGATTGTTCGGATCCGGTCCGATCTCGAAACCACCGATGCCCTTCGCCCCGACGCCGCGATAGTTCATCTTGGCGATGACGTCGATGCGGCGCACGACCCCATGAGTGACCTGGGTGGTGCGGCCACTCTTGACTACTTTGTCGCCCAACTCCGGTTCCCCGAGAGTCTCTGGGACGACACCGATCTCGGCGATCGTGCTGTCGAACTGTCGGTTCTCGATCGTTGCGACAGCACAATCTCCTGCCACGCCGAGATGCGAGCGCACAAGTTTGCCGAGCCGGTTACGGTCGATCCGATTGTCATCGCGTGGACCGGGCTGAACGATGTCATCACCCAATGCGCCGGCAGCCGTGTGCAGCACGTGCCAGTTGCTCAGGATGTAGGGCGTTGCGTCTTCTCGGTCGTACACAATGCACCCGATCGTTCCTGCAGAAACGCTGACATGACCAACACTGATGCCCGGAACGATCGGATCCAGGTGTGTCTTCCGTTCCGGTGCAACTGCTTCGGCAACAACCCGGAATGCCGGCTCGTATCGACGTTCGAGCACATCGGTCGGCACCTGCACGCCGTCCACGGTGATCGACTCCGGGATAGGTGTCGTCCCCGCCGCCTCCAGGGCCTCCGGCTCGGACAACTTCTCGTTCACCGTGAACTGCACCGAAATCTCAGTCGTCGGTTTCCCGTCAACCTGCTTGTAGCCGACGCCGATCGACGAAATGTTCGGGTCGGCGAGGAAATCCTCGCCCTTGGTGCGGATGAACTTCCGTAACGCAGCAAGGAGATCGTCGTTCAGGTGCCTCGACCCGTATCCCGTGTCACGCTTCTTTGTAGGCATCGTAGGCTCCTATCGGCGCAGAGGCTCAGACAACGACTTGCGATGTGTCGGCAACGCATCACTATCTTCGCGTCGCCAGACAGGATGCACACGGGTAGTGCGCTACTCGTGTCAACCGACCTCGGCAACGCACGTTCATATGTATCGGGCCAGTGATCTACATGACGACATAGCGTCAGTGCCCTACAGCGCCGCCATTGTCGTGCCATTTACCGCCGCGATTCACTGACGCCACCCTAGCCGGACGGGCTCTTGCGGTCGAGTTCGGCGGTCGCCATCGACGGTGGTATCCCGTCAGGCCCGAGCAGTTGTCGATGTCAGGGCGACGCGACAGCCCGACTTGTCGGGTGCGGTGCTAGGACCAGGCAGTAGTCTTTGTCGTAGGCACGTCACTGGCCGTTCATTTGTTCAGCGCTTGGAGCGAGTCTGTCGTGTTGCTCAAGGTAGTGACGGACTGCGTCGCGATCGGGTAGGGGTGTTCCGGGCAGTCGCAGTTTTCCTACGGGCCCCCCGCCGGTGATGCTGTTGGAACAGGCGGTCGCAGCGAAACTGCCGCCAGTGAGTCGTCTGCGGCTGGGTGAATCCGCCAAGGATGTAGAACTCGGCCAGTGACTCGTCGGAGGCGGCCGCGAGTAACACGATCTGGTACTGCTCGGCCCACACGAGCGTTTGGTAGGCCAACTCGTATGCCGACATCTGTGCCGCTTGCGCCCGCTCGCTGGCTCCTCGTGGCCAGTAGGACCAGTCGGCCAGCTGTACGCACCCGGAAGTGGCAGCATGAGGTTCCCCCGCTAATCCGGAGAGCGGATTATCTGGTTCCAGCAGGAACCCGGTGATGATAGCTGCCTTCGTACTCGTCGGGTGATCGCCAACCGAGCTTCTTCTGGATCCGCTGGGTGTTGTACCAACCGTCGATGTAGGCGAACAGGGCGTTCTCGGCGTCTTCCCTTGTCCGCCAACTGTTCCGGTAGACCAGCTCGGTCTTGAGGGTGGAGAAGAAATTCTCCATGAGGGCGTTGTCGTAACTGTCACCGATCGACCCCATGGATTGTGCTATCCCGTTGTCGGCCAAGTGGTTCGCGAACCGAATCGCCGTATAGGTCGACCCGCGGTCGGAATGATGAACCAGCTGCCCGTCACGAACATCGCGGGTCCAGACCGCGTACTCGAGAGCGCCGAGCACCAGTCCGGTATCCCAACGGTCCGAACACTTCCAGCCCACGATCGGAGTTCGAGAACGCGTCCCGGACCGCGGCCAGCCAGAACACACCCTCACCGCAGACGATGCGGGTGGCATCGGCAACCCACAAGCGGTCCGGCTCGTCGGCAGCGAAGTCACGATTCACCAGGTCCGGAGCTGGGGTGGCACGCCGATCCTGCCGGGTCGAGCCCAGCCGCCACTTCCTGCGCAAGAACGCGCGCCCTGCAAACCCGCCCCTCGCATCAGTCGCTCGACTCGTTTGCGGCCGACCGAGAACCCGCGCCGGGCCAGCATCGCGTGGACGCGTGGTGACCCGTAGGTTCCGCCGGAGCTGGTATTGATGTCGACGATCTCGGCCAGTAGCTCTTGATCGGCCAATCGCCGCCGTGACGGCGTCTGCGCCTGCCGCAACCAGCCGTAATACGTCGAGGACGCGATGCCCAGAACCCGTAATACGAGCTCGACCGGGTGCTGCGGGTGTTCGCTGACGAACGCCACGATCACCGTCGGGTCTGGCCGAGCTCCGAGGCGAAATACGCACTCGCATCGCGCAATACGGCATTGACTCGCTCCAGCTCCGCGACCCGCTTCTTCAGGGCTCGGTTCTCGGCCAGCATGTCGGTAGTCGGGCGATCGTCTCGCTCGCCGATATCAGTCTCCGCTTGGCGGATCCACAGCCGCAACGCTTCGTGATGCACCCCGAGCTGCGTTGCCAGCTTCCGGATTGTCGGCTTCGGATCCGACTCCCGATACAGCCGCACGGCCCGCGCCTTCAACTCGTCCGGGTACTTCTTCGGTGCTGCCACGAATGACTCCTTCCGGTCCTAACACCCCAACTACCCGACACGCCGACCTCGCGGCCGATCTGCATGGTGGCCCGTCGAACCTCAACTCAGGCACGACCGGGTCGCGGTCCGCACCCGTCAGCGCTACGCCGCGGTCCATGCGTTGCTTGCCGAAGGCCGCAGCATGCGCGGCATCGGTATCGAGTTGGGGCTGGCGTGCGGCACCGCACGCCGGTTCGCTCACGCCGAATCACCGGAAGAGTTGCTGGTCAACAATCGCACCGGATACCGGCGGAGCATCCTCGACGACTACAAGCCCTACCTGCACCAACGATGGAACGAAGGCCACACAAACGCCACGAGACTGTTCGAGGAAATCCAGAAGCGCGGCTTCCGGGGCAGCGAGAAGATCGTGAGGGCCTACCTGCATTCCTTCCGCACGACCGCCCACATCCACAAGCCCCCACCCAAACCTCCGGCAGTCCGCCGGGTCACCGCCTGGATCATGACCAACCCCGGCAGCACCGACTCCGACGACCAAACGAGCCTCGATGCGATCTTGTCCGTCAGCCCGGAACTGGCATCACTGGTCGGCCATGTTCGCGAGTTCGCCGCGATCATGGGCGAGCGCCGCGGACGAGATCTCGAAAGGTGGATGGCCGCAGTCAATTCCGACGATCACCCGGCGCTCCACTCCTTCGTTCGTGGTCTGCGCCGCGACCAAGACGCCGTCACCGCCGGCTTCACGCTGCCTTGGAGCAGCGGAACCGTCGAAGGTCACGTCAACCGCATCAAAATGCTGACACGGCAGATGTTCGGCCGACCGAAGCCGGACCTCCTGCGAAAGCGGATCCTGTTGAGCGACTGAATGACCCGGCTGGCGGTTCACGAAAATTGGGCCAGATCCAGGATTCGCCTGCCGTTGACAACTTTCAATCGCGTTGACTTGGGATCGGTGGATTGAACGCGGCCTCATAGCATTGATGAGATGATTCCATTAGCTCTCGTCGACGTACCGTTTGTATCGCGGACACGCACCAAGAGTCGCCCGATCTACTGCGGAGCAGATAATTGCAGTACCAGGAGGAGGCGAAATCATGGCATCCAGCGGTTCCGAGGCTGCTCGCTGGGACAGCGGGGACGACGCGGCGCGCCGGTTCGAAGACAGCGGGCCGTTCCGTGACGAGATCGAACGGTCGCGATCCGGCAGTGAGACGGGCATCGTGGGCGACCCGGATGACATCGAAGCCCGGGCAGACCGGCTCCTGGCCAGTGGCGCTGTCCCTGCCAGTGCGGTCATCCAACTCGCCGCGTCGGGTGCTACCTCGACGTTGCCCTCACTCGAGCGAGTAATCGCAGCCTCGGACAACACCTCCGCTGCGTGGGTGTCGCGCGCCGCACGGGCCGCGCAATGCGTCGCCCGTCTTTCACTTCGTCGCATGGGCCGGGAGGTGCCTATAGGGACGGGGATTCTGGTTACCCGTCAGCTGCTGCTGACAAACTGGCATGTCCTTCCCGACCAGGACACAGCTCGCGATGTGGTCGTCGAGTTCGATGCCGAGGTAGGCCCCGACGGCGTGCCGAAACCGACGAGGCGATTCCTGTTGAATTCTGGCTCGTTCATGGTGGGTGACCCGCACTTGGACGCCTCCTTGGTCCTCTTGCATCCGGACAACGAAGGACAATTTCCCGGTGACAGGTTCGGGCGCCAGCTCCTGGTCCCGATCCGGGGTTCGGTCCTGGTTGGGGAGAATCTAAACCTGATCGGGCACCCGCACGGTCGTCTCAAAGAGCTGTGGACCCGGGGAAACCGTTTGGTACTCGTACTCGATCAGTTTGTGCAGTACTACACCGACCAAGGCGTGGCCAACTCCGGTTCACCGATATTCAACGACCAGTGGGAAATGGTGGCGTTGCATCACGCCGGTGTGCCGAGACGCGACCAGGCTGGACATCTTCTGCGTCTGGATGGCACACAGTGGCAGGAGGGCGATGATGACGACCAGATCGACTGGGTTGCCTGCGAAGGGATCCGAGCCGACGCCATCGTGTCCTGGCTCGACACGATCACACCGTCACTACCCGAGTCCGCTCAGGTGCTGCTGTCGGAGTTGCGCAGTGCGACCGACTCCGGCGGCGTGACAGCACCGGCACCGTCCCCGCACGCGGTCGGCGATTGGTTCGCCGCACTCGCCGACAGCAATCCATTGGTCGGTCAGCTCATCGAAGAGGCGCAACACCGTCCCGAAGACTTCCGTGCCGCTGATAGCGTGCAGAACCGCATGATCGACCTGGTCGCGTACCGGTACAGCGAACTGGATCCACAGACCGCACAGCTGTTTCGCCGGGCCGCGCTGATCGACGCCGAGGGACTGGATGCGGGGATCGCCGCACGGCTGCTGGACTCCGACCGTGCCGATGCCTCGCGCATGCTCGATCTACTGGCCGGTCAGGGCTTGATTGTCGAGCGACCGGACGGCCGCATGTACTTCACCGATGAGCCCGTACAGCGTTTCGCGGCAACGGAATTGGCGAATAGTGAGGAGGAGGAAGCGCGGCTTGCGCTCCAGGAGGAAGTGCATCGTTGGTTGTCCGGGCGCGATCACCTTCCGGAACCGAGGCTGGCGCGTGATTTCTGGACCACCGAGGACGAGCTCGAGCACGCCCCCTATGCCAACGCGATCGCATCATTCATCCAGCATGAATCGACTCAGCCGCCGCTGACCATCGGGGTCAAGGCTCCGTGGGGTGCCGGCAAGACCTCGCTCATGCGGATGGTGCAGAAACGGCTCGATCCAGGTGTGGGGGAGGACCCCTTCGGTACGTCGCCACCGGGCGCCCGCACTCCGCGCCCCATACAACTCGACCCGACGTCACGAGCGGTTCTGATGGAAAGGCCTGCCCCTGACCGACAGCGGTTCCGGTTTCGCCGTTGGAGAAGAGAGACGGCGGCGCAGACTCAACCGGTGAGCGTTCGTGAGGCGCTGCTGCAGGCCGAGGAACCCCTCGGCGCCGCACAGCCGATTCCCCTGCTGCGCGCCGAACAGCGTGGCCAAACCAGCGGCCTCGATCCCAAGGATTGGCGCGCGACAGTCTGGTTCAACCCCTGGATGTACCAAAGCGGCGAACAGATCTGGTCCGGACTCGCCCACGAAATCATCACTCAGATCACCGCACGACTGCCAGTCGGAGACCGCGAACGATTCTGGTTGAAACTCAACCTCGCCCGGATGGACCGCGGCGCTGTCCGGCGCCGCGTGTACCGGACGATCCTGGAACGGCTGCTGCCGGTCGCACTGTGCGTGGCTGCGGGAATCGCTGTCGCCCTCGTCGTACTGCTACTGGCCCAATTGTCCGGCTCGAGCATCCCGCTGGGCCCCACGACAAGCGGGATCGTCGCGATCGCAACCTCAGCCGGGATCGTCGGCTCGGCCATTCGCACCTATGGCTTCTTCGGCCAAGCCGCAGCTGGGCCATTGGGCGGTCTTCTACAGGGTCCCGCAGCCGGAGGGTTCGGCCGCGTCGTGGGCGACGAGATGAAGGGGTCATTCGACCTGTTTCCAGAACCCGGCTACGGACCGAAGTCGGGGCTGCTCTACCTCGTTCATATGGACATGAAGCGAGTCCTCGACCTGGTCGCGACAGAGGATCGTCCACTGGTCGTGTTCGTCGACGACCTCGACCGGTGCACACCCGGCACCGTCGTCCAGGTCATCGAAGCGGTCAATCTCTTTCTCGCCGGTGAGTTTCCGAACTGCGTCTTCGTCATCGCGATGGAACCACGAGTCGTGGCCGCTCACATCGAAGTCGCATACAGCGATCTCAACACGGCCCTCCAAGTCGGCCACGCACGGGGCGACTGGGCCACGCTCGGCTGGCGCTTCCTGGAAAAGATCATTCAACTGCCGCTGAGCTTGCCTGCTCCCCAAGGTTCGGGTGACATCGGAAACTACGCCCGAGGCCTGCTACAAGCCAACAGACCCAGCCCACCGACTGCCGCTGCGGTGTTCGCTTCGGACCATCAGCCAGAGCCGCGACGCCGTGAGGATGCTGACGTCGGAGCAAACGGGCGGATCCACACGCCGCAGTCGCGGGAGCCATCGGCCGAGGCCGCAGAACGAGACCGCCCTGGCATGCTCGACCTGGATCTCGTGCGACGGCTGACTGCCGAGATCCGGCTCCACACTCCTTCACCCACAACTCTGCCGGAGGCGGCGCGCGCCGCTCAACAGCTCCTTGTTCCGAACGCTCCAACTGATCCTCTGCGTCCAGAAACCATTGCCGCTGTGGAGGCTGTTCTCAAGGACCTTTATCGCGACGCCGATGCGGCGGACGCCATCGCGGCAGCGCTGCCGAGCCTTGCCGCGACGACCCCACGCGAGATCAAGCGGTACATCAATCTGTTCCGCTTCTACACCTTCGTCGCGCAACGCCAGCGTCTTGACGGCCGGATGGCGCCGTCGGCTGAGCAGATAGCGAAACTTGCTGCGCTGGCTATCCGCTGGCCGCACCTGATTTCGCTGCTCGGGCCATCGTCGAACGACGTGGAACATCCACTGGAGGTGCTCGAGCAGGCGAGCCGTGACGACACACGGTCTTGGGGACAGGCGCTCGCCGTCGTGGGGCTGATGGCTCTTCCTGCCGAAACCGATCTGCCGATGTGGTGTGCGGACCTTCGGATGTTCCTGGCGGCAGGCCCCAGGATCGGGACGTTGGCTGCCCGACTGCTCTGAACAACCATCAGTCCGGCCACCGTGATGTCGCCCCAGATCTCGACATGCGGGAAGCGGGGGGAGCGCTGGCCTCGAAATCACCCTATTGTCAACGAAGTTTGTACTGCGAGTCCGTGTACGTAGTGGTCGAGTCGCCCTCCGGACACAGTTAAATAGCAGTTCAGGGGCGTAATCGAAAGATTGCGCCCCTTCTGCGTCCACATTGCGGTCCACACACTAAGGAATCTGAGGGGATTCGGCCTTAGTAGAAGGACTGCGCCAATGGCACGGACCCGCAGACCACACCCCGCGTTCGCGTTTCGTAAGGACGGCTCGACCGTGAGCCAAGTGCGCTACCGGGTTCCCCACCCCGGCGTCTCCGAGCCGGTCGCAACCTCCCAGACGTACGATGACCACACCGCCGCGATCCGATGGGCGAAACTGCTCGACCGTGTCGCGGACCGCCTCGTCGCGGACGCACCGCCAGAAGCATGGAACGCTCGAGCTGCGGAGAAGGCGCGAAAGGGCTCTGTTGTTCGACTGGGCCGTGGCAACCCTGCCCCCCTCAGCGAGGCAGGCCTGGTTGGCGACGCTGGCTGTTGGCCAGACGGTCACTGACCTACAACGCCAAAGGCGACCTCGAGATCGCCTTACTGCCTGTGCGGTGCCCCGATCGGCACCCGTGACGCGGACCTGATCCGGGTCGCTGGTGCTCGCTGGGCGGTCGGCTGGAGTACTAGGCGCCGCAGGTATGGCGCGCGGAGATACCGCTGTGTCATCGATGGCTCGGCAGATCTCCGACGGTGCACAGCACCTTGTCGATGAGCACGTTCGGTTCGAATCGAGCGGCATCAGATGTGCGTGGTAGCTGGTTGAAACTGATCGTCACGGCGCTGGTCGCGGTCGCGGCGACGAGCACCACGAAACCATCCATGCCGCCGTTGTGGCCCCACACCTCGAGTCCGCAACTGGTGGTCCGCCGGAACAGTCCGAGCCCGACCCCGGTGATTCCCGGGATATCGACGGCAATGGTCTGGGTCATCTCGGCGAACTCCGCTGCCGGTACCACCCGGCCGGACAGTAGCGCGGTGAGAAATCGATTCAGATCACGCCCACTCGACACCATGGCGCCATCCGGGAGCCCCCAGTTGGGGTCGATATCGGTGATGTCTACACGCTCGTGACCGAAGTAGTGGTAGGCCCGCGGGTGTGGTCCGCGGATCTCTTGTTCCGCAGGATAATTCGGCCAGTATGTGTCGGTGAGGTCGAGCGGGCGGATCACCCGTCGGGTGACTTCGTCCGCGATCGACGCACCGCTGATGCGCTCGACTACTTGTCCGATCAGCAGGTAGTTGGTATTCGAGTAGCGGAATCTCGTACCCGGTTCGAATATCGCTGGTTGGGCCAGCGCGAGGTCGATCAACTCCTCGACGGGGCGTGGTCGGCGAAGATCGGCCTCGGAGAGCGGTCCGAGCAACGGCAGATAGTCGGGTATGCCGCTGGTGTGGTTGAGCAGCTGGCGCACGGTGATCCGGGTTCCGTCGCCACCTGGACCCGCGATCGTCCCGGGGAGATAGTGCTCCACCGGAGCGTCGAGTGCCACGCTACCTTCGGCGATCAGCTGCAGGACGACGGCAGCGACAAAGGTCTTGGTATTGCTGGCTATCCGCACGCGCGCCGCATCCGGGAACGGTGTCTCGGCGGTGAGGTCGCCGAACCCGCCATTGAGCTGGATCTCACGGTCGCCGTTGGTCGCCACCAGTTGCGCGCCAGGGATGCCGCCGCTGCTAACGAGCTGATTCAGCTCGGATTCGATCTCGGCGCGAGGGAATTGCGCGGGTGGGGGTGCGCATGACGCCACGAACGCCGACATCACGATCACAGTCGAGATTGCCATCGAAACCGCTCGGGTGAATCGCATGGTGCCCCACTCCGGTGGACGAGGTCGAGCGAGAAACGCTGCCACAGATTCTAGGCGACCACCAGGTGCGTTCACGGGCCGGTTCATGGCCGGACTGGGAATCTGACCTGGTGCGCTGAAGAATCACAGCCCGATCACCCGGGGGTCCACAACTGGATCCGCCGCGAGCAGGTCGACACCGGCCAGCGTCCCCGGGGTGACCCGCGATGCCGCCGAGGAGCTGCGGAAACTCCGGGCCGACGTGCGAGAACTGAAGCGCGTCACGGCCGACCGCTATGTACTTGAAGTAGTCGGGTCAGGTAGACAGCCTGCATGGGCAACTCGATCCGGAGCGCAGTGCCGAGTTTACCGAGCAGTCCGGCGTCTTTTGAGCGCCTGAGGGGCGATCGGATGGTGGAGAAGTCAAGGAGTTCCAGCTATGACGTGGCTCCGTGGTACTCGGTTGGGCTGGTACCCGGGTCATTGGGGAACTTTGTCGATCAGCTTCATGACGCCGGTCAGGACTCGGGCGTAGTCGGGTGCGGTGGCGTATCCGGCGGCGGCTATCTCGCGGGCGAAAGCGTACGGGTCTCGGGTATGGGCGAAGGCTTTCGCGTAGCGCCGGTTCAGTAGGACGCGCGCGTGATCGTCGAACGAGCCGGCCGGGCTGCTGTACAGGCGGAACCAGTCCTTGACGACGTAGTCGAAGCGGCCGTCGGGACGTTGGGTGACCGAGACGACCTCCGGGTACTGCACCGTGGACGTCTTGTGGACTTCCTTGGTCTGGCACAGCTTTCGTTGGGCTGCGGGGAGGGTGGTTCGGGCCTTGATGCCGAAGTAGTTGTTGCCGCAGGACCGTTTGCCCCACCCGGATTCCAGGGCGGCCTGTCCGAGCGTGACCAGCCAGGGGATACGCGAACGCGCTTCGTTGGCCTGGGCGTGCGGGCGGTACTTGCGGACGAACTCGACGACGTGGGCGGGCACGTTCCCCGCTGGTTTCGGTGTCGGCCGCGGTCCGGGCGGCGTCGGCGCGGTACCCGAGCCGAGCCCGGGGACCGGGCCTGCGAACAGTCGGCTGGGCGTCAGCGCGCCTTCCCAGCTGAGGTCGACATGGACGTGATCGGTGTGCGGGTTCGTGCCGCCGTAGGGCCGCCAGCCCTTGGCGCGGGATTGCCAGCTCCACTGCCTGCGATTCCAGATGATGTACGCGACCTGCAGTTCGACCGCGTTGGCCTGCATCCAGGCGACGTACGCATCGGCCTGGGCACGTTGGCGGGGGTCCGACACCAGCGCATTCAGATCGATCGATCTGCCTTCACCGTGCAGTGACGGGGTGCCCCAGGTGGTCTTGCGGCAGGAGTGGGTCCCCGCACTGCGGCCCGTCAGCCGCTTCCACTGATCCGCCATCGCGCGAGCACCGGGTTGCTCCTGCTTCGAGCATGCCTTGAAGGTGCCACGTCGCACGATGCCCCTGGCTCGGTCACCTGTCCCGGAGGGGGTGGGCGTGGGAGCCGGTTGCGGTGCCGGGGCCGGCCCTGGCACCGCTCGTGGCCTGGGCTGTCTCGCACCACGCGACCGGTAACGCTCGACCGCACCGAGTGCGGCAGTCTTCGCCGCGCCGCCGAAGTACGCCCAGGTGTCCGGCCGCCCTCGGACATCGACGTGTGCGAAGGTTTTGCCGATCCCGAGTCCGATGTTGTTGCCGTAGGCCTCGATCGCGATCTCGGCGATCTGCAGCCCGGTCAGTCCGGCGATGGTGATATCGGCGGCCTGGCCGCTGCAATGCCTGCTGAGGGTTGGCTTCTTGTTGCGCTGCTTGTACACGGCGGCATTGCGAGCCCACGAGCGATACCCGGAGCTGATCCGGACCGGTCGGCCCGCGCGCACCCGGATGGCCTCCAGGCATTGGATCAGTGCGGGGGAGATACGAGCCCGATCGGCCGCACGTCCGCCACTGGTGACCAGTTCACCCACGGTGAAGTGCGGGGAGATCTGCTGGCGACGCACTTCGGGTCCGGTGTCATAGAGCGGCAGGCCGGTCTTGTTGGGATCCCAATGCTCTTGGCCGGGTGCTTCCGGTCCCGGCCGCGCCGTCAGAACCAGTCCGGAGGGGAAGGTCTCGCCTTCGATGAAAGCCTCGTCCTCGCCGAAGGTTTCATCGAACTCGTACTCCTCGACCTCACCGGACTCTTCCTCGAGGTCTTCGTTCTCGACCTCTTCGTAGTCGATTTCTTCGCCGTCGACCTCTTCGCCGTAGGGCGCGGTTTCCTCGTCGGCCTCTTCGTACCCGGCGTCCTCCCCGGCATATCCGTACTCGGACGACTCGGGATCGACGTCTTCGTAGTCGGCGTCCTCGTATCCGAAGGTTTCCGGATCCGCGTCCTCCAAATCGGCTTCCTGATCGGCGTCCTCGGCGTCGAGGCTTTGATAGCCGTATTCGGCACTGTCCGTGTAGTTCTCGCCGAGATAGGCCTCCGCTACCTCGCCGAGGTACTCGGAATCTGCCTGCGTGGTCGCGGAATCTTCGTTCTGCCAACCGGTTTCGTCGGCGCTTTCGGATATCTCGGCGAACACATCTTCGCGCGTGGGCCAGTACCCGGATTCGGGTGACGATTCGGGCGAAGCGAAGATCGACGATTCGGCAACGGTGCTCATGACAGACTCCTCATCGATCGCGTCAGTAGGTGTTCTGGTAGACGACATCGCGTCGTTGTTTCGGGGGTCGCGCCGGTGCGGGCGCGGGTTTCCCGCCGAGATCGGCCCAGCTGACGGCCGCTCGGCCGCTGGTCCAGAAGTTCTTCGCTTGACGGCGGGCGACGAGTTCGACGCAGGCGGTATGCGCGCACTGGCTCGCGGCCGTGCGTTCGGGATGGAACTCGTAGTAGTCGAGCATCGAGATCTCGATCTTGGTGGCCGGATTCTTGCGCCAGTTCGCGCCCGCGGGTGGCAGCACGCGCCACTGGACGCAGTCGATGGCGCCGTAGGCGAATTGCAGGTCGGTGTCGCCGTATTCGCTCTGTTCGATCCGGGTGACCCCGGCCATGCCGCCGCGGGCGATCGACTTGCGAATCTTGGCCCGCACGCCACTGGAGCGACGGATCATATCGAGGACGTCGATATTGACCTCGGTGCCGGTGGCGTCGAGAAAATGCTGGAACAGTCTGGCCGCGAGCGGTCCGGCGGCCCGGACCCGAGCCATCGCGACCATGGCCACCTGGCGTGGTTCACCGACCGCGCAGGCGCAGTCGGCCAGGGACTTGGCATCGAATTTGCGACTGTTCACACTGCACTGCTTGGCGAACTTCTTCTGCTGCTCAGCCCACGATTTTGTGGGCGTCCGGTCGTCCTGTGCGGGCGCGCACTTGCCGAGGGTTCGCCGGGTGCGCTTGGTCGGGGCTTCCTCTTCGGCGGCTCGATGTCCCTTGCACGCGCACTCGTGTGCGTCGGACTCGGCGACGTACTCGGCTTCCTCCTCGGAGGTTTCGCCCCAGTACTCGCCGTCGCCCTCTTGCGTCGCGAACGACTCGTCCTCGGCTTCCTTGCCTCGGGTGATGCCTCGCATATCGGCTGAGGGATCGGCCAGCAGTTGCCAGCCGAAGGTGCGTGGAATCGCGTTGTGCGCCACGCTGGTGCGCTCGACTCGGAAGTTCGGTGAACCCGCGGCGCGGACCGCCGCACCGACGCGCTCGCTGTGCCGCGCGGTCCCTTCGCCGGGTCGGTATAGGACACGCAGCGCGCCGGTGCCCGCGGCCATCCGCTGACGAGCCCACGCGATGAGCGGCGTCGGGTCGTTGTACAGCGCGTCGAAGGTGTGCACCTCGTCCGGATCGGTGTGCGCCAGAATTGCCATCAGCGCCGCCCCGCCACCGGAGTGGGCGGTCAGGATCAGTCGGTGCCGCCGCACCCTGGCCCCGGTCGCGGTGGCGAACCGGGCGAGCGCGTCATCGATCAACGATTGCAGCGCACCAGGTTTCAGCAATGCCGGGAAGGTGTAGCGCTGCTGATTCACATACCGCCCCTTCGGCTGGTGATGGCCACGCGGCAGCACCAGCAGGGTGGGGTTCGTGCGGCCGACCGCGGCCTTGTTCGCCGGGTCGGTGAAATCCAGGCCACTGATGGGCTTCTTGTGCTTGACGATGTTCATCGCCGCGCCGTGCCCGGAGTACCCGTGCAGATGGACGACCACATCGACCACCGACGGCTGGACCATGCCGTTCCATTCGACCAACACGTCCGGCGGGGTCCCGGCGTGCGAACGCAGCAGCGGGTGGCGCTGCACGATCAGCCGACCCGGTGTCACCGTGGTGAGCTGTGGGTCCTCGTAGGCGTCGGCGTCCTCAGAGTCGGTTTCGTAGTCGGCCTCGTGATAGCCGGTCTCGGTGAACTCCACGTCCTCGTTGTCGTCTTCGTAGTCACTCGCCTCGTCGTACTCGGCCGCAGAGACGTAACTCGCACTGCTGTCACCGCTTTCGTGCCACGGGGTATCGGCTTCCTCGTGGCCCCAGCCGGTTTCCGCGGCGTACTCGGTGTCGCCCACGGTCTCGGCGAACACATCTTCGCGAGTGGGCCACATGCCGGTATCGGGTGTCGACTCGGGCGAGGCGAAGATCGACGATTCGGCAACTGTAGTCATATCAAGCTCCCAATCGGTGTCGCGCTGGTGGCGACTCGGCGGACCAGCGGCTCATGGCCGAGGGACTCGGACGGCGGGATGATGCCCGTTCGTCGACGGTGCCGTGGGTGCGTTCCCGGCGGAGAGGACGCTCGTCGGCAGCAACTTGGATGGTTGCGCGGACCGAACCTGCGCCGCCGGTTTGCGGACCGTGACGGCCAGGTCTTTGACCCGTTCACCGGTCGCCGACTGCCACAGGTCGATGATCCGGTTCATCGTCTGCGCGGGACGGGGGTCGACAATGTCCCTGGAGCGGTACAGCAGCTCCGCTTGCTGTGGTGCGTCGAACATCCGCAGCTCGATCGACCACAGCAGTGGTGAGACCACCGTCCCGAGTTCGAACAGTTCACGGGCCTGCCGGGACGGTGCCACGCCGACGCGAGCGCCGACGGTCGCCAATCGATCGGCCGGATTGCCGCCGGCGAGACCCGCATTGGCGCTGAGGTCGCGCACCACCGCGCTCTCGTGCTCGACGGTGAGGTGGAACCAGCTCAGCATGCAGACGTTGCTGAACTCTTCCCGCGAGAGCATTCCGCCGAGCCGCCGCAGCCGCAGCATCTCACCGATGGTCTGGCAGAGGTAGGCGACGTAGCTCGAGTCGGTCGGATTCGAGCCGGAGGTGTTGCGGTCGTTCTCGATGCCCAGCCACACCTGCCGCAGCAGCTCGTTCCACATCTCGATGAACCGGGTGTTGCTGGTGGCGACCGCATCTCGCTTCCACGGTTGACCAGCCACACCTGGCGTCGGGTGGGGCAGATCGAGCCCGAACATGCGCCAGTAGGCATTGCGCCGGTTGACGCGGGCGTCGGGGCGCAGCTGACTGGTGAGGCCGCCGACCCGGAACAACGGCGGGTCACGAAAGAACAGCTCTTCGGTCGCACGGACCCAGGCCATCGTCTCCACCGAGGGCGCGGGCAGCGATTCGCCGACGACGTACCGCCGCACGACCTCCGCGAAGATCTCGAAGATGCCGGTGCTTTCGAGCAGGTACGCATAGAACATGTGGTCCCACAGCAACTTTCCGCCCAGGCCGACCGCAGGCGGGTTGTAGCCGAAAGGGAGTGGGAAGGTTGTCGGGGGAGCCGGACGGGCGACGCCGGATTGGAAGGACTGGAGGATCAGGTTGCTCGGAATCGCCGTCATCCTGATGGCGGCCGGGTCGCCGAGCGGGACGGGATTGTCGGTGAAGATCGGCGCCAAGGTGGACACGCCGCCCGATGCCCAGATTTCGTCCAGCCATCGGCTCAACTGCTCTGGATGAAAGGTGAAAACCGCGTCCGCCGGCGTGAACGGATCGTTCGGCGCGGCGACCAGTGTGGCCAGGGTGCGAAACATGGCGCTGCCTCTTCCTTATTCGGATGCTGTATCGGGCTGGGAGCGGTAATGCCCACCGTGGCAGCAGGGGTCTCCACACGAAGGCAATGGCTTGGGGTCGTGCGTGACGAACGCGATGTCACGGATCTTCTTGTGGCAGTCCCGCAGTTGCACCGCGACCGCGAAGGCGGGGTCGCGCAGCGGGATCGGACAGGGGATCTGCCCGCCGAGCACGGTCTCTACTTGCGGAGGCAGTTTGTTGCTGTGCACGACGACGGCCTGAACGGCGTAGTCGGGCAGCTCCTTGTCGAATACGAGTTCGTCGTCGGTGTTGACACGGACCGACAACGTCTGTGTCAGCGGCCCGTTGGACGAGAGATTCCTCGACCCCAGGTTGTACTGCAGCATGCTGAAGGCGGCGAGGGTGAAGTCGTTGCCTTCTTTGAGGTCACTCTTGGGCGGTGGTGGGCAGTCCGCGGGAAGGCGGCCTGACTGTTGCAGCACCTCCGCGACGAGGTTCTTGACGTCTTCGCGCGTCATCACCGGGGGCGGTTCGTTGTCCATCTCGGTTTCCTCTCTCTGTGCTCATCAAGCGGCGACGGCTCGATCGCCGCCCATCCGCCGCAACCAGTTCTCCATCTCCGTCGGCGGATTCGGTGATTCGAGGCCGCGCAGTACGGTCAGTGCCAGGATTCGCATCGGGTCGACTCGCTGCAGGTAGGTCGAGGTGTACAGCGAGGCGCCCGCGCGATCTGCCAACCGGTTGAGCTCGTTCGGCGAGACGCGGCGTGGGTCGGCCAAGGCCGAGAGCGGGACGCCGTTGAACGCGCGCATCGGCATGCGCGTGCACACGTCGACGATGCCGGGCAGCAACGACATGCTCGCGCCCACAACAGCTCTGACATCGGGGGCGGCGTGCTCGAGGGGATGTCGGTCCATCCACCGGCGCGCGAGGTCGTCCCACGGGCCGGTGCCGAACCAGGATCGGCACAGCGCCGCGTTGAACTGCACCCGCAGCGCCGAGATGGGATGGGGATCTCCGATCGGCATCCGGAACACCGCACGCGACGGACCGTCCACGACGGTGGCCAGCGCGGGTACCGGAGCGAAGCCGAGTAGGCAGAACGCGTAGACATCGGCCGCGACCTCGGACGCCCAGCTCTGCCAGGCATCGGCGGCCAGCGGACTGTGCGGGGTCAGAGCCGTGTGCAGCGCGGCTGCCAATTCCTTTGTCCAGTCGGTCAAATGGGCCACCTGGTGGCCGGTCTCGTGGACCAGGGATGTGGGCTGCCACAGGTTGTGCCGGGTGATCTTGACGGCGGCGGCGGGTGAGAGCGTGGCGTCCCATAGCCGCGCTCCCGCCCGCAGGATGGAGGCACCCATCCCCTTGTCGAGGTAGGTCAGTACCGGCGGAGTATCGATTCCCAACGGCCGCAGTATCTGGTCCATGCTGTGCACGGCCAGCGCGTCCAGTCCGCGCAGGACGGCGGCCATCCGGGGGTTCGTTCTGGTATTCACCGCGTCGCAATAGAAATCGACGATCGCCTCGGCGCGGCTGTAGCGGCGCCGGAGCGTGAGCAGTTCCGCACGGGCGGTCTTCAGATCGGCGGGACTCGACGCGGCCTTGATGGTGAACAGTGTCCGGTCGGCCTGCGCGGTGAGTCGCTTGGCGTGAGCGGTCAAGGTGGCTCGCACGCTGATCCCCAGGTAGGTCTCCAGCTCACGCCACGCGGCGGCAGAGGCACCGACCTCGAGGTCGGCCAGCGCCGCGCAGGCGCGGCGCCAATGCCTGGCCTCGGAGGCGAGCGCGGCGGTCTCGGTGGTGAACCCGTCGGCCATCACGACAACCCGGGAGTAGCAACGACTTCGGGGACCGGAACCTGCCCAGCGCCTGCCTGCACGCCGGTGAAGGTCACCGTGAGCGTGACACCGTCGGCCGGATCGGCCACCGCGGCGGCGAATTGCGCGCCGCGCTGGGTGAGGTAGTTGGCGATGCCGGTGCTCGTCGCCGCGGCGAGGTTGCCTGCCAGCGTGGCCGCGACCGCGGGGTCGGTGACCGAGGTGGCCTTCAGCAGTCGCTTGGCGATCCGATACTGCAAGCGCGGCAAGAAGATCTCCCGCAGGGCCGACAGCACCGCGGGCAGGTCACGCTGACCGGCCGGTGCGGTGCGCTGCAAGCGGGCCTGCAGACCACGAGCACGCCGTTCGGACAGTTTGACCACCACGGCCAGGCGTTTGGCTGTCGGATCCCAGCGCACGACGGTCAGGCGACGGGGACGACGGGCCTTGCGGGCGGGCATCTTGCCCACGCGCACCCGGAAGTACCGCTGGCCGGGGACCGGGCGATAGGCGCCCGGTGTGGTGCCGACTCTGCGTGCCCGGCCGAGCGCGGGCTCACGCAGCAGCAGCCCCGCGGCCTCGCCGGTGAGCGGCTGGAACTCGTCATCGGCGGGTCTCTCCGCGGCAGGCAGGGTTTCGTCCCTCGTGAAGTGACCGGGCAGGGTACCCGGCAGCGTCTCGTACAGGTCGATCTCCGCCTGCACCGGCCACTGACCGACACCACGGTCGAGCAGATAGGTTTCGAGGGTGCCACCGTCGTTCCAGCGCACCGCCCGCGCCACCTGCCGGGGGATCGGCACCGCGAAAACCTTGGTGTACTTGCGGAATCGGTAGCGAGGCCGAGTGGCGCGCGGCATCATCACCCAGAAGCCACCCTCTTCGGCGGTCTCCCGTTCGGGCAGATCGGCACGTAGCAGCCGGTCCGGGAGATACGCGGCGGCCGCTTCGGCGAAGGCGCGCTGGACCGAGGCACTCACCTGCAGCGGATCGCTCAGCGCCTCCTCGGTCAGTTCGTCGAGTACCCGCGTTACGGTCGCTTCGACGGTAGAGGCCAGCGCCTCACCCGCAATCGTGTCTTCCTGCTGGTCTGTCGATTCCAGACCCAGCGCGGTGAAGCCGACGCCGACGACCGCCCGAGCCAGCATGGTGGCGGGGTCCTGTCCGGCGACCTTCGCGATGGTGCGCGCGGCCTCGGGCCCGATCATCCCCCTGATCAATTTCGCGAGTGGCCGCGCGATGAGGTTGACCAGCTTCGTGCGCGCACCGGTGACCTTCAGCCCGAGTTTGATCAGCGGCCGGATGGCCAGGATCGCTGGCACGAACTGCTCGATCTCGGCGATCGGATCCTCGGAGCTGGTGTAACCGCTCAGCTGGGCGGCCAGGCGCGCGCGAGCGTCGTCGAGCTCGGCGACCACGTTGTGCTCGGGCTCTTCGGCGTCGTCGAACGTTTCGTAGTCGGCTTCCTCGGCTTCGTCAGCGTCCTCGGCCGCGAACAACTCGAGCAGCTCCTGATCGAACGCCTCTGCCATGAGAGCCGCGGTACCGAGCTCGCCGTCGACTTCATAGTCGGCCTCGTCGGCGGCCTCGCCGATGCCGAGCCGCTTGGTGAGCAACGGCACCAGCGGACGGATCGAGGCGGGCAGGATCTTGGTGAGTGGGTTGATCAGCTTCTTGACCACGCCCTTGAGCAGCGAGAGCCCGATCTTCTTCAGCCGATTCAGCAGCGGGCCGATCAGGTGCTTGCCGATGGTCTGCAGGCCGCTCTTGATCGTCTTCAGGCCACTCTTGGCGATACCGATGACGCCCTTGATCGGGTTCTTCACGAATCCGACGGCTTGCTTGATCTTCGACTTGATGAATCTCTTGGCCTTGCGGACCAGCTTGCCCAGGAAGTTCTCGAACGCTTCCGAGCCCAGGGCCGCCGGGGTCTCGAGCGAATCGAGCAACTCGTCTACTTCGTGCTCGGCGAGCCCGTGCAGATCGGCGTTCTCCAGCCCGCCGGCGAAGTTGTCGATCGCGCGTTCCCACTCGGTGACGAGCGGGGCGATCCACTCCTGCAGCGACTCGCGGCACTCGGCCTCGGACGGGGTGACCGTCCACTGCTGAGCGTCGGACAAAGCACGCGCGGCCCCTTCGTTGAGGAGCTGCTCGAGCGCCTCGGTGAACTCCTCGTCGTGCATGGTCTCGAGGAACTCGGTGGCCAGTTGCGATTGTTCATCGGCCTCGGAGTAGGTGTGCTCGCCGAACGGGGATTCGGTGAAAGAGAAACTCTCGAACGGAGATTCGTCGAACTCCGGGTCGGCCTGTTCGGTCGCCTGATCCGTCGCCTCACCCAGCGGGGACATTCCCGCGAAGGGCGAAACGTAGTCCTCGGAATCGCCGCGAGACTCGATGTAGGAGTCGACTCGCATTGTGTTCACCTCCGCAAACGACGGCTGTTTCGGCATACTGTGCGGGTCCGTGATATGACCGAGCGTCAACACTTCGTGTCATCCGAATCCTTTTCTTCGCGAAGGGTGTTCAGTAGGTCCCCGATGCACGCCAGGGTGGCCTCGACGTCGGCGAAAACCCATTCGCGGCTCGAGTTCGCGTCATCGGTTCCGGCCAGTACTCGAATGATCAAACGACCGGTGTCGCGCCATACCCGCACCACGATCACGCCGCTCTTGTTGCCAGTCATCGGCCGACGGTCGCCTATCGGCCTACCCGATTGCGTCAACGCTCTGTGGACGGTGTTGACGCCGTGTTGACGAATCCGCAGCGTCGCCGGCGCAGGCTTGCCGCACTGGGCCACACCCGGGCCCGTGAGAGGGGAACTCCGATGCCGGTGTCCGCGTGCGCTTCTGACGCGAGCGACCAGAAACTCGCTATCTCCCTGCTCGGCGGATTCGCGCTGCGAGTCGACGCGAAGCATGTCGCGCTCCCGCAGCATTCCCGCCGAGTTCTGGCCTATCTGTCGCTGGACAAGATCGCCGAACCGGACTGCGACCGGGGCGTGCTCGCCGAACGACTATGGCCCGACTCGAGCGTGGAACGTTCGCGGTCCAGTCTCAGGACGGCGCTGTGGCGAATCCGTCAGGCCGGCCCGGCGCTGGTGCAGGGGGAGGGCGGGCGGTTGCGGCTGGCCGATCGGGTGGCGGTCGACGTCCACGAGTTCCGCCGGAACGCCGAGCAGATGCTGACCGAGCAGCGTGACTGTCCGCGCGAGCGGGCGCGACTGCTGGCTCGCACCAATGACCTGCTCCCTGGATGGGACGAGACCTGGCTTCTGCTCGCTCGGGAACAATTGCGGCAGTTGCGGTTACACGCACTCGAGGTGGACGCGCGCCGATTGTCCAGGCAGGGGCGCTATCTGGAGGCGATCGATGTCATGCTCGCCGTCGTCGCCGAGGAGCCGCTGCGCGAATCGGCCCAGACCGCACTGATCGAGGCCCATCTGTGCGAGAGCAATGTGGTCGAGGCGCGGCGGCAGCTCGGCATCTTCGCCGAGCTGCTGTGGAGTCAACTCGGCATCTGGCCCTCGCCCGAATTGTTCGGCAGGGTGGGGATGGTGGCGACGCCGCCCGCCCGCCCGCCGATCAGTCGATAGTCATGTGGCGCTGTGCCGTCGACGCCTGCTCCCAGGTGTGGGTGCCCGAGGCCGGATGCGAGCGCCGCGCATGGACCGACACCAACACGGTCACCTTCGTTCCGCGCGCGGGTACCGCACCGCTGGGCCAGCGTGCCGAGACAGTGCGCCGGCGACCCGGTGCCAGATCGAATCCGACCGCCGCGGTCAGCGCGGGGAAGAAGTCACCCGGATACGTGGCCGGTGCTGCCGTGGTCGTCCGGACGGTAAAGGTGACGACGAAGTGACGGCAGGCTCCCGCGGTCGCCGAATTGCGAACCCTGGCATGAAACCAGTTGTCCTGACCGAATTTCGGTGACAAGTGGGCTACCGCCTGATCGGCGGCGTGGCGGATCCACGGGGCGGGATCGGCCACCAACGTGACGCGGGCGTCGGGGGCCGGTTCACCGAAGCCGTAGACGAATCGGTGAAACGCGTCGACGAGATCCGTCGCACCGGAACCACAGACCAGCCACGACTCCAACACCGCAGTCGAGACCGGTATCGCACGGTGGGCGCGGTACAGCTCCGCCATCAGGGTGCGTAGTCGGTCGGCGCCGATCCGCTCGGCGATGCCCCGGAACAACCGGCCACCCCGGTCATACGCCGACGACGGTGTCGTGCGCTGGAACGGTGCGCGTGAGCACAACTCGACCGGTGGTTCGGTGTAGTCGAATCGCTCGGTCCGGGTGTCGCCGTCATCGCGGAAACTGGTGTACGCCTCGTCCCACCACCCGTCGGTCTGCGCGGCCGGGGTGACTCCCCGGGCGAACCAGGAGTGGAACACCTCGTGGCCGAGCGCACCCGCGGCGGTCGTGGCCGCGTTGGCGTACTCCATCCCACCGGAGGCGCCATGGAAGAAGCAGACGAACCTGGTGCCGAGGAATTCGCCGTAGGTACGTTCGTTCTCGGCCAGCAGTTCGGCGATTCGGGTGTTGAGCGCGGCCAGGCTTTCGCTGCCCCCCAACGGCTTCCAGGTTTCGACGATCACCGCTCGCCGCGAGACAGGCAGGACGGTGGTCGTGGATCTGACGGTCACCGTATCCGAGGGTCGCAGTTCGATCAGCGGGGACATGGTGGTGAACCACGCGGGAAAACGCACGGCCCACGAGTTGACCCCGACGACGGTCGCATCGCCGTTGGTGATCAGCGAGTGCGCGACCGAGTCGCCGATGATCCGCAATTCGAGTGCGAAGGGAAACCGGTCGAAGGGAAGATTCGAAGGAAACCAGGCTTCCAGATACCGACCGGCGAACAGATCGGACATACCGAGCGACCATCGCACCCGTCCGTTCGACAGCTGCAGCACCGGTGGATAGGCGCCTCCGAGATCAGCGGTCGGCGTCGCGAGCTGGTAGGCCATGGTCAATCGGTGCACCGATCCGGCCTTCTGCGCGACGTCGAGGACCCGGACCGTACTGTGCGGCCCGGCGCCGACATCGCGCGCGGCGATCATCGACGGTGGCAGTGCGACGCCGTCGAGTCGGCAGGAGTGCACGGACTGGCGCAGATCGAAGATCGGTGACCCGGACTGCGGGCCGATCTCATAGGTCATCTGCGCTTCCGCGGAGGCGGTAGCGGTCGTCGCATCGAGTGTGACGACCGCGCGCAGCTCCTGGATGTGCATCGCTACGGCGCGTAAGCCCGCGACCGTCGTCGGAGGTGGTGCATCGGTGAAATCGGCCGACATAGTGATTCCTTGCGATCGAAGGACCCGGCCGTTCGACGATGCTGCCCGGGCATGATCGCGAGCGTCAATGCCCCGTAGCGGCGGCGGCCGGTAGACCGAGGCGCCGACCGAGTTCGGGCGAGGGGCGCAGCGCGAGTTCGTGCCACAGACCGGTGGCGAACAAGTGGAACTGCCGGTGCGCTTCGGCGGCGTTTCCGGCGCCCAAGTGGGCATCGATGAGTACCGCCCTGGCCGATTCGCGCAGCGGTTCCTCCGCGACCACCCACAGGATCAGGTCGATGGCCTGAGGATGGCGCCCCTGCTCACACAACCGGCGGGCCACTGCCTCGAGGGTATGCAGCCGCAGCATGCGGACCTGTTCGCGGAACAACATCAGCCAGTCTTCGTCCCAACCGGGTAGCAGCTCGGCCGCCCCACACAGCAGCCGCACGTCCGGCGGTACGCAGGTGGTGACGCCGGAGAGCAGCCCTTCGGCGTACCGGCGGAAACAATGGACGTCGACCTCGACATGGTCGGCCAAGGCCACGCGCTCGGTGTCGCCGGTCAGTAGATGGGGGTCGACGCGGCGTATTCGCCACAGCGCGGTGCGCAGACTGGCCAGCGATCGGACCGGGGGAGAGTCCTCCCACAGACGTTCGGCGAGAACCTGCCGAGTGCATTCCCTGTCGCTCGACTTGCGCAGCGCCAGATAGGCGATGACCCGGCGGGCGTGCATCGGCAGCGCGGCCTCCACGCCGTCGATACGGAGTTCGAATCCGCCCAACAAGGAGAGTTGGGCGGACGCTCGTCCCGCATCGGAAGGGACCGGATCCGCGGGTGTGATCATCGTCCCGCCACGATCGGCACGAGTCGGGGATACCCGACGCATGCGACGTCGGGCCGGTTCGCTCGACGGCCGCGGCCGACGGTCGACTTTGATGTCCACATAGCCTGTACGTCCTTTGAGAACGCAATCGATCTCGACACAACAATGAGCTCGACATCAATGAGACCTCTTGTTCGACAGCCTCACACGAGTAGTTTCCTACTCGAATCGCTGGTGGCCGGTCCCCGTTAACGTGACCACTGTGCGGCGGGGTCGTCCAGAGTAAGTGTCCCACTCACCGCTCATCGTGGCTTCCCTGGAGGTCGAGGTGTGTGCGAGCATTCCGCAGTGGCTGGTGGAACCGATAATTGGCCGGTCGTCGACCTGGCCGACCTGCTCGAAGTGCTCGATCTCGGCGAGATCGCGCCCGGACGATTTCGGGCGAGGAACGTGACTTCGACGCTGCCGACGACGTTGGGCAGTCAGACGCTGGCGCAGGCGGTGGTCGCGGCCGAGCGCACGGTGCCGCAGATGGCGGTGCAGTCGCTGCACGGTGTGTTCCCGCGCGGTGGGCACGCCGATCGCGAGGTCGACGTGGATGTCGAGGTCGTCCAGTCGGGGAAGGCGCTGGCCACCGTGCAGGTGTCGTTCCGGCAGGACGGGCGCGAGCACGCCCGGGTGCTGGCCATGCTCAGCGTCGACGAGCCGGACTTTCTCGCGCACGATGCCGTACTGCCGCCCGAGGTGCCTGGTCCGGAGGAGTGTGCCGACCTGCCGTGTGCCCTGCTGCCGTGGGAGGTCCGGACGCCCGGTGGCGCGGACGCGCTGGCGCTCGATCTCGCGGGTCCGCCGTCCCTGGATGTGTGGATGCGCTGCGACAAGGCTCCCGATCTGCCTGTGTTCTCGCGGGCGCTATTGGCCCATGGCAGTGAGGGTTTCCTGGGCCCGGTCGCCTCGCGCCCGTATCCGCAGGCCGAGATCGCGCGGCGCGGTGGCCGCGGGCAGTCGGCCATGCTCGCCCAGACTGTCACCTTCCATCG
Organism: Nocardia sp. NPDC058518; assembly: GCF_042719655.1. Lineage (NCBI taxonomy): Bacteria > Bacillati > Actinomycetota > Actinomycetes > Mycobacteriales > Nocardiaceae > Nocardia > Nocardia sp. NPDC058518. Next base: position 647,711 of record NZ_JBHXNJ010000001.1, on the reverse strand, counting down.
TCCGTTCACCGTGCACGACTGGCTGCTGTTGCGCTGCGAGAGTCCTTTCGCGGGTGCGGGGCGCATGTACTCGCGGATTCAGATATTCACGTCCGCAGGCGAATTGGTGGCTTCGGTGGATGCGCAGGGCCTGATGCGCGCGGACGGATACTCCTCGAGAACCCACGACTGAGCGTTCCAGAGCCGACGTCGTATACGGGGCGTCGGGAGCCACAGCAGCTCCTCACCGGGCTCGAGATCGCCGTCTTCGAACGATCGCGCGTCGGCCGGGTTCACGGCGGCAGCGCCACGAAAGCGACCGGTCGGTCGTAAATCGTTGGCGTGGAAGGGATTCGGATCGCAATCCATCCCGGTGGCGGCCGCGAATACCCTGTGATCGCTTCCACCCGGGCAGGAACGGAGTCGCGGAATGCTAGGAATTCTGTTGCAGCTGGCGGTATTGGCGCTTTTCGTGGGCGTCGCGGTGGGGATCTTCGTGCTGGGGGATCGGGTGCGGCCCGAATCATGGCGGCACGACGACGATTCCGGTGCTGGTTCGATGATGCTGGACATGGTCAACATGTTCTTCGCCGCCATCGTGGCGTTCGTGGTGGTGATCCTGTGGCAGCAGTACGACACCTCGCACGCGCACACGGTGTCGGAGGGCAAAGCCCTGGTGGGCGTGTACGAGTCCGCGAACAGCATGCCCGAGCCGGATCGGGAGAAGATCCAAACCCTGGTGACCGCCTACACCCGACAGGTGATCGACGAGGAGTGGCAGGTCATGGACGAACAGCGCCGACTGAGCTCGTCCACGCAGGCGACGCTCGATGATCTGCGGGAGGCGGTGAATTCCGTGCCTGCTGCCACCGCGGACGCGAAGGCGGCCCAGGAGGAGACCGCCACTGCCGTTGCGGCGATCACCGATGCCCGCTTCGACCGTGGCCTGGACGCCGGCTATCGGTTGCCCTGGTTTCTCTACATCGCCTTGTGGTTCGCCACTGCCATGCTGTTGTTCGGCACCGTCTTCTCCGGTGTTGTGGTCACCAAGCGCAGCATCCTCATGACCGGGTTGTTCGGTCTGGTGATCGGTGCGGTCATTGTGGCTGTCTATCAACTGGATCGGCCGTTCGCCGGCGGTAACCACGTCGCCAAGGACGCCTACGAACTCGCGCTCGCGCGCTTCCAGCACCTTGCCGCGGAAACGTCGTCCAGCGGCGATATTCCTCGTTGACCGGGTCGAACAGCAATCAGTACTTGGCTTTCGGAGGCGTAGTGGGCGGAAAACGAAGAGCAGTACGAGGATTCGCGGCGGTGTCGGTGGCTGCGGCAGGGCTGGCCGTCCACTCACCGCTCGCTGCGGCTGATCCGGGAATACCGACGATCGACCAGATCATCAGCGGCAGTGCGGCTCCGGGCACCGAGGCCGCCGCGGGCGACGGACAAACCGGCGGGCTGGAGCTGGGGCTCGGCACCGGCAGCGGCGCCGCGAGTGAACCGGGCTGGTCGTCGGCGCCGACCGGAAGCTCGGCGGGGATGGTCCCGAACCCGGCAGCCGGGCAAGCTCTCGGCCTCGGCCCGAGCACTTCCAGCGGCATCGATGCCGCCCGTGCGACGATCGATCCAACCGCCGTGGATCCAGGGGCCTCCGATCCCGTGCCCGGTACGGCGCTGACGACTCCGGTCGCAGGCCCGGACACGCTCGGCGGCCTGCTGCTCCTCAACCCCGACCATGTGCTTCCCGCCTGTGTCGGCAGCGCGGCAGTCGGCAGCGCCGCACTGGGGTCTGGCATCGTCACCGGTAGCGGCATGGGCTCGAGCCTGGTCGGCCTCGGTTCCAGCGGAAGCGTCGGCTCGGGCTCGGCCGGTGCGGGCAGTGTGGCCGTCGGCAGCGCCGCGACCGGCAGCGCCCTGCTGACCTGCATGCTGTTGCTACCGGTCCCGGATCTGCCGGAGCCCGTTATCCCCCTGACCATTCCACCGACACCGGTGGCACCGGCCGCCGTGCCTATCCCAATGCCACTGCCCGAGGTGATCCCATCGATCCCCGCAGCGATCCCGCCGCCGCTGCCGCTGCCGCCACCCTCCGTCGAGTTCACCGCACGTGTTCAGCCACCCCCTGCACCTCCGCTCACGGCGCTGCAGGTCATGACCGTCATGATCATCACGATCATCGCAGGCGCGCGTGCTCGCCTGCGTGGCCGGAAGTAGTCGCTGAGGGCCGTAAAGACATCGCAGTGCCGACCCCACGCCTGGCAAGCGTCCATGGCTTCGATCTCGCCACCCAGCCGGAGAAAGTGCGCGAGGCCATCAGCCTCACCGGACAGTTCGCCGCTGTCGACGAAATCCTCAGTGGACATGAGAATCTCGTGCTGGTCGCCAACCTCCGGCGGCTCGAGAACCCCGGCGCTGTCGCCGATGAACTGCTCGAGCGTTTCTCGCTCACCGAGGCCGCGGCGCGCAAGGTATCGACCTATTCCGGCGGCATGCGCCGTCGCCTCGACATCGCGATGAGCCTCATCGGGAACCCGCCGGTCATCTTCCTCGATGAGCCGACGGCCGGACTCGATCCGCAGTCACGCATCGAGGTCTGGAAGACCGTCAAGGGGCTGGCCGACAACGGCACCACAGTGCTGCTCACCACCCAGTATCTGGACGATCGCCCAGCGCGTCGACGATACGCCTGTCGCCCCAAACGGTACATCTATTTCTGTATTCAGAGGAATTTGGATTGTTGGGACCGGCGGGCGCTAGCATGGCGACCATGGTCGAGATCATCCTGTTTGTCTCATTTGCCCGTAGTCGGGCGCGGTGAACGCCCGCCCGGTGCCGCGCCGCACCCGCATACTGACCACGCTGGCCGCGGTACTCGTCATCGTCGTCGGCGCGATTGTGCTGGCAGCGGCACGCAGCGACGACCGTGCCCAGAGCGCTCCGGCGCCCGAGGCCGGATCGACCGGTGAACCGGCCGCGGTGGTGCGTCCGGACAGCCACCGGCTGTCGGACCCCGCAGGTGCCAGGGTGACCCTGGTGGAGTTCCTGGACTTCGAATGCGAGGCATGCCGGGCGATGTTCCCGGCCATGGAGCGGCTGCGCGCCGAGTACGGAGATCGCGTCAGCTTCGTGGTGCGCTACTTCCCGATCCCGTCGCACGTCAACTCCGGCCGGGCCGCCCGTGCCGCCGAGGCGGCCGCGCAGCAGGGGCACTTCGAAAAGATGTATCAGCGGCTGTTCGAAACCCAAGCGGAGTGGGGTGAGAAGCGCGTCGCCCAGGACACGGTGTTCCGGAACCTGGCCGCTGAAATCGGCTTGGACATGACCGCTTTCGACATCGCCTACAACGACCCGCGCACCGCGGCGCGCGTGAATTCGGACTTCGACGAAGGCCTCGCACTGGGAGTCGCGGGCACACCCAGCTTCTTCCTCAACGGCGAGAAGATCACGGTGAGCGGGTCCCGCGACCTGGCTGCTGCTCTCGATGCCGCTGTGGAGTGACCTCGATGTTCAGGCATCGATGTGGGAGCCCATGATGACGGTGCGGTCACGTCGCGGGTTCGCGCCCTCGGCAGGACACGCAACACATGGGCAACTGGAAACGCCTGGTCATCGCGGATTCATATCCGATCTGACGGTGCGGGTCCGCTGGTACGGACTGGTTTCGATTCGGTCGTCCTGAGCGGTCACAGCAAGTTCGCTCAGTCCTGTATCCGAACGGGTTTCGGAACTCGGCTTCAGTGGTGTTCGAAGACGTGTGACTCGCAATGTTGAATGGCGGTGTTTTCGCGTTGATGGTTGGCGCTACAGCAGGCAGTTGCCTCGGGTCGGCAGGGCACTTATCGAGCATGGGCCTCGCAGACAACTGCGCGCGACATGGGCGCGGCCCCTTTCTGGCGCTTATTCGGGTCCCACGCCATTTGCGCGTGCGGCCGAGCAAGTCCCGCCGCAAGTTCGGCGTGTTCTCGAAGCGGCCCTGCACCTACCGCACCGCCGTGTGGGACGCCGACCATGTCGAGGCGTCGATGGAAGTCGATGTCGATGGGCGGTTGATGAAGTCGTGGGCGACCCGGTGCGTCGATACGGCGCACTGTGTGATCATGGGCGGCCGTCACCCCGAAGAGACCGAACCGGCTCAAGTGTCGGCTCGCCGCTGCTCGCGTAGGTGCAGGTTCGCGTCGCAGGCGATGTCTACAGTCGCGGTTGTCCGGTTTCGTTCGAACGACGAAGGGATTGCGGGTATGGCGGGCTTTCCGAATGGCGACTTCACCATCACCAACAACGACACCGGCCGGTGTCTGCGCGCCCGGCTCGGCAAAAGCACCGACCTCAGCCATTACAAGGAGGGCACGAAGTATCTGCTGCAGCGGACCGCTCCTCCGGAACTCGAGCTCGGCGATGCGGACGGCAGTATGGCGTGTGCCTGGTATCTGGAGACCAGCTACGACCGCAGCGATGCGGGGCCTCGTAACCAGATCGTGAACGTCGCGGTCCGTGACCTGCAGAACATCGGCAACCACTGTGTCGGCGCTCGTGCCAACGGCAGCTATGCCGGCGATGCCCTGACACGCCGTGTTGCTTTCGCGCGTGCCATTCGTGAGCGGCGCCTGGCTGCGACCATGCCTGCCGCGTGGACCGGAAACGAGCAGGAGTGGCAGGGGCTGGTCAAAGACACCATGAAGGTGATCGGTGACAGCCTCGTGTTCGGAAACGACGAGGAGCAGGCGGCGTTCGCGCGGAAACTGGAGCAGCAGGTGCGGGACACATGGGATCCGTGTCCGCCCAGTGCCTGGGTCGGGGACATGCAGGTCCTGTTCGACTCGATCCGGGCCTACGACAAGAAGTGGCAGACCGACTCCGAGCCTGTCCCGGACGAGGATCCACAGCCGGGCGGGGAGAGCTCGGCGATGGAGATGCGCGGCTGCGGGCAAGACCAGGGTGAGGGCATCACTCAGCGGTGGTCCACCGACGGGACGCATATCTGGTCCACCAGCGACCGCAAGTATCTGCCGGCGGTCGTGAGTTACTGGACCGATCGCGACGGGGTTCTGATCGGCCGGGACAAGAGCGACGGCTACGCCCAGCGCTGGACGATCCAACCCTGGGCACCGCCACCGGCCCGGTCTCGGACCGTCGATGCGACCGGTCTGCTGTCCACCGGCTTGTTCGGGCCACTGAGCAGCATCTTCAGCAATTGAGAATCGTCGGGTATCCCGGCACGGACGGCCGCCGCGATAGGTAAAGGTCTGCCCGGGGTACCCGGACTCCTCGAATTCGTCACCGAACACGACACAGCCCATAGCTGAGCAAACGCGCGACCGGGCGACAGTACGAGCCGCAGTGCCCACGGTAGTGGGGGGGGGGGGGGGGGCGGGGGGGGGGGGGGGGGGGGGGCGGGGGGGGGCGCGGGGGCGGGGGGGGGGGGGGGGGGGGGTGCGCCCGACGGCACAGGGGGGGGGGGGGCGGTGGAAGAGCCGC
>NZ_JBHXNJ010000001.1:590105-642250 GCF_042719655.1 Nocardia sp. NPDC058518 | reverse complement strand
CCCACACCCACTCACCCGCACCCACCCCCCCCCGCGCCCACGAGAACCCCCCCGCTCCCGCGCGTCTCGCCGCCCTCCCCCCACGCCCCCCCCGACACTCTGCGGCGGAACGGGTTCCCGCAGGTCACCTCTGTAACGCTTGCCGTGTACGCACCAATGTCAACCTGTCGGGGGTTCGCAATACACTCCGCGCCATGCGAATCGGCTACGGACGGGTCTCCACCCGCGATCAACACCCCGAGGCTCAACACGACGCGCTCACCGCGGCCGGATGCGAACAGATCTTCCTCGACAAGGCCTCCGGCAAACTCGCATCCCGCCCCGAGCTGAGCAAGGCGCTGCTGGTCGCCAACCGGCCCAAAGATCAACTGGTGGTGACCAAGCTCGACCGGCTCGGCCGATCCCTCGAGCACCTGATCGAACTGTCGAAAACACTTCAGGACCGCGGTGTGGACTTGGTGGTCCTGGACCAGGGCATCGACACCTCCACCGCCGTGGGTCGCATGTTCTTCCAAATCCTGGGCTCGATCGCGGAATTCGAGCATGCCCTGATGTCGGAGCGCACTCGCGACGGTCTGGCCGCAGCTCGTGCCCGTGGCCGCACCGGCGGGCAGAAACCCAAACTCGGGCCCCGGCAGGTGGCCTTGGCTCGACAGATGTACGAAGAACTCGATGAGCGCGGCAAACGCCGCTACACCGTCGAGGCGATCGCCGCCGAGTTCGGTGTCACCCGCCCCACCATTTACCGACATCTGTCCGCTGACGCAGCGAAAATGGAGGCGTGACGGCGGCCGGGCTGACCGGATTGACCGACGCGGACCGCCAGCAGGCGATGAGCCGCTTCCAAGTGCTGCGGCCTCATCTCGATGACGAGGTGCCATTGACCCGCGTTGCGGCACAGGCGGGTGTGCCGTTGCGGACCGCTCAACGGTGGCTACATCGCTACCGAACCTCGGGCGTGGCCGGGCTCGCCCCGACCCGCCGCCGGTCGACCGGTCGGCACACCGACCTGGACCTGGTGAGGCTGATCGAGGGTATGGCGTTGCGCCGCCCGCGTCCGTCGCTGGCGGCGATCACCCGCCGCGCGGCCCGCGTCGCGGCCGAACAAGGGTGGGTGCCGGTGTCCTACAGCACCGTTCGCTCGATCGTCACCGCACTCGACCCGGCGATGCTCACCCTGGCCCACGACGGTGCTGCCGCGTTCCGCGACACCTATGAGCTGGTCTACCGGCGCCGCGCCGAACGTCCGAACGCGATGTGGCAAGTCGACCACACCCAGCTCGACATCCTGGTCCTCGATGGCGGGAACACACGCCGGCCATGGTTGACCGTGGTGCTCGACGACTGCTCGCGGGCGGTGCCCGGCTACACCGTGAATCTGGGCGCCCCGTCGGCGTTGAACACTTCGCTGGCGCTACGGCAGGCGATTTGGACCAAATCCGATCCGGGCTGGCCGATGTGCGGGATACCCGAGATCCTCTACGTCGACCACGGCAGCGACTTCACCAGCGACCACCTCGCCCAGGTCGCCGCCGATCTGAAGTTTCAGATCGTGCACTCCACCGTGGCGCGACCCCAGGGCCGCGGCAAGATCGAGCGGTTCTTCGGCACCATCAACACCGAACTGCTCACCGAACTGCCCGGCCACCTCGTCCACGGCAAACCGGCCACGCCGCCGGCGCTGTCGCTACGCCAGCTCGACGAGGCAATCGGCCAGTTCATCACCGACACCCACCACCAGCGCACCCATTCCGAAATCGGCGTCACACCACAACAAGCCTGGATGGCCGAGGGCTGGCTGCCACGCATGCCCGAGAGTCTCGAACAACTCGACCTGCTGCTGATCCAGGTCGCCACACCCCGTGTCGTGCACCGCGACGGCATCCACTTCCAGGGCCTGCGCTACCTGCACCCGACCCTGGCCGCCTACGTCCGCGAGCCGATCACCATCCGCTACGACCCACGCGACATCACCGAGATCCGGGTCTTCCACAAAAACCGGTTCCTGTGCAAGGCCATCAGCCCTGACCACACCGGCGACACCATCGGGCTCAAAGACATTCAAGCCGCCCGCCGCGCTTACCGGCGCCGAGTCCGCGAGCAGATCAACGAACGCATCACCGTGGTGACCGATTACCTACCTGCACCCGTGCGCCAGCCCTCACAAGCGAAACCGCCGGCACCCGCACCAACACCGCCTCTGCGTGCCTACCAGGAGGACTGAACATGCCGACACCACGGAATTGGCCGTTCATCGCCACCAAGGAACACCGCCGCTTCGTCGAGTTCGCCGACACCGTCAAACGCGACCGGACCATCGGAATCTGCTACGGCGCTGCAGGAATCGGTAAGACACTGTCGGCCTCCCGCTACGCGCGGTGGGACAAGTCCGGGCACCTGCTCACCACCTGGGGTCCCCGCGAAGAATCCGACAAAGACCTCTACGCCGCACTATCCCGTGCCCGCACCGTGTTCTACACGCCTACCGTCGCGGCCACCCTGCGGGAACTGCGCGGCGACCTCACGCAGCTCTACAACCGGGTAAATATCTGCATCGACCAGCACGTCCACACCGGCAGCCGTGAGCACCGGATGCCCGACTACGTCGAACTGCTCGTCATCGACGAGTCCGAACGCCTGTCCGCCACCGCCATCGAACTTCTGCGGGACCAATACGACCGCGGTGACCACGGGCTGCTGTTCATCGGGATGCCCGGTATCGAAAAGACCTTCTCCCGCTACCCGCAGCTCTACAGCCGCGTCGGCTTCGCCCACCAATACCGGCCGCTGACCGGCGAAGAACTCACCTTCGTCCTGACCCGGCACTGGCACAAACTGTCCCTCGAACTCGACCCCGACGACTTCACCGACGCCCAAGCCGTCGCTGCTGTCGCCCGCATCACCGGCGGCAACTTCCGCCTCCTGCAACGACTATTCGCCCAGATCCACCGCATCATGAAGATCAACGAACTCCACACCATCACCGCCGACGTCGTCGAAACCGCCCGCAGCACCCTCGTCATTGGCGCCACCTGACCGCGCGAAAACACCGCCACTTATCACTGCAAGTCACACGAAGACGCGCTGCTCGAAAGGTGTTCAGATCCGGACTGGCAGCTGTGCCTGGGTGGCCGGGCGCCCGTCGCGGATACGGGTGATCTCCGAGCGTGCGAATTCCACCCGTGGTGTTTCCCCGCCGCGGTCGGTGGCCAGCGCGTCAGCCAGGTCGTAGATCGCGTCGAGCAGTTGTTCGTTGCGGGCGCGTCCGGCCCTGCCCGCTCCCGCCTTGCGGAATGTCCTGCGGCCCTTGGCATCCGCGCACGCTGCGACCGCCTCGGTTTCGGTGAGTGTCCCGTTGTCGACCTCGGGCGCCAGGATCCGGGCGAGAAAATCTCGTTCGCGGGGCACCGTGGTCGCGAAGACGCCTGCGGCGATCGACAGGGCGATGATCATGGTGCCGGCGATGATCGCGATGCTGCCCAGGGCGCTGTCGCCGGCGAGGTTGCCCATCGAGTCCCAGAATCCGTGCAGCAGCATCGCGATCGCGATCAGGCCGATGCCGCGCGCGATCTTGCGGGGTTCGGCGGGGCGGCCCAGCAGATACACCAGTCCGGCGCAGAAGATCGCGGTGTAGAGCAGGTGGCCGGTGGCGCCGGTGATCACGCGCAGTACGACGGTGCTCATCGATGCGCCGACCTGGTTGGCGCCGAACTGCGAGGCGCCGGCGTTCATGCCGTAGGCGATGTCCTCGATGATCTCGAAGCCCAGGCCGAGGAACGCACCGACGATGAAGCCGTCGAACGCGGTACGGATCAGCCGTGGCGCGAGGGCGATGATCAGCAGCAGACCGAAGCCCTTGGCGGTTTCCTCGGTGAACGGTGCGCTCAGGCCCGGACCCCAGTCCTGGGCGAAGGCGTGGCCGAAGACCTTGCCGTAGATGTCGATCAGGGCGGTGTTGGCGTAGGAGGCCATCGACCAGGTGGCGGCGAACCCGCCCCAGCAGAAGGCGGCGACGAGCAGTTTCGTGGGTTGGCGGGCGTAGCGGTCGATGTGGGCGACGAACCACCAGAACAACGCGCCGTAGACGGTGAACACCACAGCGGTGACGGCGATCGCGCGCCCGTAGGCGGGATAGCTGGTGGCGATGCGTGAGACGAACAGCATCGCTCCGGAACCGGTGATCAGCAGATACACCCAGAACGCGAGATTGCGTGGCTGGTAGAAGGTGAAATCGCGGCCCCAGCCGGAGTTCTCGATGGCCAGGAACCTGGTCTGGGTCAGGTCGCTGCTGCCGGTCACCGCACTGCTCCGATCGGTTCGATACTGGCGATCATCTCGGCGACCTCGCCGAGGATGTCCTGGCCCGGTTGCGCCGGGCCGACGGCCACGACCTCGATTCCGGTTCCGTTGAAAACGAACGCGGCGAGCACACCATCTACGCCTGCGGCCGCGTAGCGGGTGATGATTCCGGTCAGACCGGCGCGGGTGGTGATGGCGACCGGGTCGCCGGTCGCGGTCAGCGCCCCGCCGAGAAGTTCGTCGGTGCGCTGGATCTGATCGAGCAGGGCGGTGGCGTCGCCGTCGAAATTGCCGGTACGGACCACGAATTGGGTCCCGCCACGGGTGAGCACCGCTTGCGGCGGGTACCCCTGCCCGCTGGGCTCGTCGCTTCGACGTTCCCCGGCGACCAGCGACCAGCGACCAGCCACCGGCGGCGGTGAAGCCCACCTGACCCTGCACCGCGATCACATCGCCGACGGCGGTCACGTCCCTCTCCGGGATCGCGGCGTCGATCTGCGGCAGCAGCACCCCCTGCAGAAAGGCCAGCACGAGCACGACCAGGGCGGGCAGGACGGTCCGCTTGTCCATGCCGAGCCAGCGGCGATCCACCGGCACCCAGCGGTCACCCGGGTCGAAATACTGTTCCGAGAAGCCCCTTTCGGTCTCTCGCTGATGTGTTCCCACGTGCGTCTCCGTGATCGGTCGGTGGCTCAGGCGGCGTGCGCCGGAGCGGGCTCGATACTGTGGCGCTTCACCAGCAGCACGATCGCGAGCGCCGGGTAGAGCAGGATCGGCAGCAGAGCACCGAGATAGAAGGTCTGATCGATCAGAATCGACGTGCCGGTCAGCAGGGTGAAGTCGAACAGGCCGTGCAGCACTGAGTTGACGGTGTTGCCGCGGGTGACCCGCCGCGTCAGGTAGAAGAAGTAGCCGGCCAGACTGACCATGATCGCCTGCCCGATCGCGTTCGCGCCGTGGGTGATGCCGTTGGTCAGATGCACCGCCCCGAACACGATGCTCGACCACAGCGCGACCTTGCCCTCGCTCAGCCCGTGATCACGCAGGACCACCACGCCGATTCCGCGGAACATGCCCTCCTCGCCCCAGCCGACGAACTGGGTGGCGATCAGCAGCACCAGTGTGTACAGCAGGCCTTTGTCGGACAGGGCGCTGTAGTTGATGCCGAAGACGATCGCGACGAGGAACACGATCGGCACGACCCGCACCCACGGCCGGGTCGGTCGATCGTCGTGCAGGACCGGTCGCGTCCAGCCGAGATAGGCGATGAGCCCGTAGGTGAACGCCAAGGCGACGCCGAGCGGGATGATCATGCCGTAGAACACCGCACGCGTGGACAAGAAGTCGTCCTCGCCGGTCAGTTCGGTCATCAGCAGGCCACCGAGCTGGATGATCGCCAGATAGACGATCACGACCAGCGCGAACATCGGATAGGACAGCCGGCGGCGACCGGCCTGTGTGGCCGATAGCGCAGTTTCGGGCGTGCTCATGCGGGTAAAGAGTATCCGCTCGGAAAGTTGGACGCTCGATATGGACTCGTGTCGCTCGGCGCCTGCCGCTCTGGTAGCAACCTTATGGCAACCACGCAAGGTGGCTCCGCCCCTGCGCGGTACCTTCGCGGGGAAAGGGGTAATCATGCTGGCCGGGTCGATCTCGATCATGATCGACATCACGGACGCTGACCGGTAGATGTACCGGTTCGTCCGGCCGGAACATCGGTTGGCCAATTCCGGGCGAACAATCTGGCGCCGAACTGTGACGTCTCCGGGGCGGGGTCGGAACTGCTGTTATTGCAGCAGTTCGTCGTAGCGGTCCAGCGACGGCGCGGCCGGGCACGAGTCGGGCGTCAGCTCGTCCAGGACTGCGGCGAACGCCGTGCCATCGAACGCCGGTACGTCGCGTCCAAGCGTTACACCATCCAGGTCGACTTCGGCGATTACATGCGGGCGCTGCGCCAGGAGCGGCGCCGCTCACTGAAAGCTGTAGGTAGCGCCGCACGGAAACCCCACAGATTTGACCGGAATCGATGCGAATTCACGCGAAACGGTGAGAGCAGTCGTTTCGCGAAAGAGCCTGGCGCTGAGCGCTATTGGGTACTGATGGGTTTGGACAATTGGAACGCGCGCCAAGTGGTCGAAGGCAGATTCCTGTCAGGCCGACAGTGAAACCCCTCTGACCTCGGTCGAAGGGGCTTCTGTGCCTGGAAACTTGACGTGTTCTGCCCCGATATCGTCGGCGATCCCGGCCGTCACGAAGTGGTCCGGTTCCAACGCGGCGACGACGGCCTTTTGCACACCTTTGCGCAGGTGTGGGATGGTGGTGGGTGAAAGGACGGACGTGACTGCGACGACGCACTCGACCACCGTCGGCCTCGGGCCGCGCGCACTGGCCAACCGGCGACGCATCGTCGCTGTGGCCGGGGACGAGTTGCTGCGAAATCCCCTGGCGAGTATGGAAGATATCGCCGTTGCCGCGGGGATGGTCCGCCGCACCCTCTACGGTCATTTCCCCACCAGGGAAGCGCTGATCGACGGCATGCTCGACGAGGCCTTCGAGCAGGTCGGTCGCGCACTCGACGGTATCGACACCGCGCAACCGCCCGCCCGGGCGACCGCGGATATGGCGGTCGCGCTGTGGGCTGTCGGCGACGAGTTCCAGCTGCTGCTGTGCCTGGACGAAGCCGGGTCGCGGGCCCGGATGGCCGACCGGCTCGCGCCCGTCCGCGCCCGGCTGGTCACGTTGATAGCGGCTGGTCAAGCCGACGGAACCTTCGCTGCTCACCTGCCGCCCGCAGCGTTGGCCGGGGTGCTCACGGCGCTGGTGCTCGAGCTGCTGAAAGCGCACAGCGATGGTGAATGGGTCGGTGCCGAAGCCGCGCGCGACGCCGCCCTGGCTTGCCTGATCGCGGTCGGCGTCGACCGTTCCGGTGCCGCGGAGATCGCCCGGTCCGCCGCGGAGGCCGCGCAGCACTGATCGCAGGTGCGCTCGTCGGGTGATTGCTCGTCGAAACGCGCTGTCCCCGAATGAATCAAGGGTGTGCTCTCCGGCACGAACCCGGGCGGCTGTGAGTCCCTTCACGAGTTCTTGCACATTGGTGTGCAATGGACGTAGTTTCACAGCTACGTGCAATTGCACGAAGGTGTGAAAATGTCGAAGGAGCGGGATATGACCAGCCAGGTGGCAACTGTGCGCATGGCGTACGCGACCAAGACCTCTACCGGGGGCGACCCCGTCGATGTGTCCTCGTGGACGCTGCGAGGTGTGGGCGCGATCCGCGTCCTGTACGGCCTCGTCCCGTTCGCCACGCTGATCCTGGGGACCGCGGTCGGCACCGGAATGGCCGTCCCTGTCTTCGTCGTGGTCGGACTGGTGTCCGTCCTGCTCGGCTCGGCCACCGTTGCGCTGACTCCTCGGCTGCTGAGCCGCGACGACGCTGTCCTGGCCGCCGTCGGCGTCGACGCGATCCTCGTGGTCCTCGGCGTCGCCGCGCTCATGGTGGGCTGGGATCAGTTCACGGTCGCCGCCGCCGCGGTCGTCCTCGGCGGGGTGGTGATCGGGGCGTTGTCCGCGGCGGTCGTCGCGATCGTCACGGCGGTGCGCGAAGCCTGATCCGCTGACGCGGTGCGAAGTGCCCGAGCGGCGCCCCGGAATTCCGGAGGCGCCGTTCGTGATTTGGATGCGGTGCGGGTTTCTACGCGCCCCCGGCGGGGCACATCGGAGATGGGAACTGGGGTGACCTGGGAATCTTGTCCGGTCAACTGTTGGTTGAGGCGGATTTCGCCTTGGGCTGAGAGCAGTGAGGAGACATCATGGCGGTCACACCCGGTCTCGGTCTCGCCCTGCTCTGCCTGGCGCTGGTAGCCGCCGCGACCCTGGTCTACTGGCTGGCCCACTTGGGCTCACCGTCGGTGGTGCCCGCAGCAGCGGGTCGAGCAGTGCTGCAAATGAGCCTGATCGCGCTGATCCTCGCCGCGGCGCTGCGGCATGTGTGGTCAGCAGTGCTCGTGTTGCTCGTCATGTCCGGTGCGGCGGCCGTCACCTCGGCGCGACGCGCCGAGGCAGGCCGGTCGGGAGCGTGGCTCGGGCTGGCAATCGCCGCGGGCACCACCGCGGTGCTGCCCGCGACCCTCCTCAGTGGAGTCGTCCCGATCCATGGGATCACCCTCGTATCGATCGGCGGCATCCTCCTCGGCGGCACCATGACAGCGACCTCGCTGGCAGCGCGGCGCGGCTTGGACGCCATCGCCCTGCGCCGGGGCGAGGTCGAGGCTGCGTTGAGCCTGGGGTTCGGAGACCGGGCGGCTCACCTGCTGGTCCTCGACAACACCGCGATCGACGCGCTGATACCGGGTGTGGACCAGGCCCGCACAGTCGGATTGGTCAGTCTCCCCGGCGCTTTCATCGGCGTGCTGCTCACGAGCGGGTCGGCCGTTCAAGCCGGTGCCGTGCAGATCCTGGTCCTGATCGGCCTGATGCTTTCGCAGGCTTGCGCGGTCGCGGTGACGGTCGAACTGGTCGCGCGAAGACGTGTCCACCGTGCCCGATCACGCTGAGCTCCATGCTCAGCTGCCCGGCGCCGATCGGCACCCACCGGCGCCCATCCCGGCATCGATTCAGCAGCCGCTACGTCCGGCGCTCGGGCTACGGCTGAGCTACTCGGTCAAATGTAGCGCCACAGCTGATGTCGCCGGGTCCTCGGCTGTCTTGCGTGCCGAGACGTACGGCCCCGGCTCGGCCTCATCGCTCCCGTGGTGGGTGTTGTGAGGCCTATGCGGGGTTGCGTGATCTGAAGGCGGGGTGTTAACTGCCTGACGCAAGGTGCCGTCGTTCGCTGAGGCTCCTTCACGGATACAGGCCAGCGACCCCGAACGTCGAGAGACGCCCCGGGTCAGGACAGGTCTCCCCGGCTTAAGGGGTGGCCCCGATTGGCTCCCGACACCAGCAGGTGTGTGGGTTCACGCCGTGGAGTGCCAAAGGTCTTACGAGGAGTGGTACCGGATCGGCCTTCCCAGTGCTGAATCCGCTGCCTTGGCATGTTCGTGTGTGGAAGGGAGGTGGTCGTCGTGTCCGACGGCAGTCATAGACGTTGCTTTGTTCACATTTCACGCGGTGACCATCGTGGCGTCGGCTCGGGCGGGGTCGTTCTCGCCTAGTTTGTTGTGCGCAGGGTCACCATTCGAACTTTCGAAGGTTGTTGCCCATGTCCACTTGGGAAATGTTGTTGCGTTTGGGGGCCGGTGTCGGCCTGGGCGCGCTGATCGGTATCGAACGCCAGTACCGGGCGCGCATGGCCGGTCTGCGGACCAACGCGCTCGTCGCGGCCGGTGCCGCATTGTTCGTTCTGTTGTCCGCCAATGGATTCGAGGGAGGAACCGCTGATCCGACGCGGGTCGCCGCGCAGATCGTGTCCGGGATCGGGTTCCTCGGTGCGGGTGTGATCATCCGTGACGGGGTCAGTGTTCGCGGCCTGAACACCGCGGCCACGTTGTGGTGCGCGGCTGCGGTCGGGGCGTTGGCCGGTGCGGGGATGTACTCCACTGCCGCCGCGGGCACCGTCGCGATCATCGCTGTGAACGTCGCCTTGCGAGCGGCTGGTCGCGCGGTAGACCGGGCGCCGGATTCCGGTGCCGAGCAGTCGGTGCGGTACGTATTCCGCGCGTTGACCGACGACGACAACGAGGCGCATGTGCGGGCGTTGCTGGTGCAGGCGCTCACGCGGACCGATTTCCGGCTGACCTCGATCGCCAGCGCCAACACCGGCGTGCCGAGCCGGGTCGAAGTGCTTGCCGAGTTGATCGGCGACGATCGCGACGACCGGCAGATGGAGGCCGCGGTCAGCCGGTTGAGCCTCGAGCCCTCCGTGACCAGCGTCAGCTGGCATACCGCCGAGATCACCGAACCGCAGGCGCAGTGACGACCGAGTCTGTCACGAGAAGGCACGTCGAACCGGAACTGCGGAGCTGAGTTGTGCTGATAGGGGTTCGGCGGGCGCGGTCGTACCGACGCCGGACACCCTGACCGGCACGCGCCGTGGACGACCGCTGCGTCGGTGTTGCCGTCGGCCGTGGGAACCGCGTTCGCGACAGGGCGCTAGGGAATCGTCAATCCGATCGGCTGGATCTTGATCGACCACGCCGGGGACAGGTTGGATGGCTGACATGACCGCGAATCCGGGCGCCCCGCGCATGCGCTGCGCTGTGCCGGTCGGTCACCATCTGCCTTCCGCGCTGGAGCTTGTCGGCTTCGGCAGCGAGGACGAACCGCCGAGTCCGAAGGCGTGAGGGCCGCCGCGCGCTCAGCGCGGCACTTCGTCGAATTCCGCCGATTCCCCTCCACTCGGTAAGCAACGTCTCCCCGCCGTTCTCCTGGCGGTGACCGAATCCACTGTGCGTGTGCGTATTCCGCCGTCGGCGGTCGCGCACGTCTATTCGACCCGCGCACGGTGCGACTGGTCACCGCCGATTTCCATCGGCTGGATGAGGTCGACGCACTCGCCGCCCGACTCCGCACCGAACTCTGCGCACTCGATGCTCTGGTCAACGCCGCCGCCATGGCGGGCGCGCCGGGCAGGACGCGCACCGAAGACGGATTCGAGCTGACCTTCCAAGTCAACTACCTTGCGCCACAGCGTCTCACGATGGCATTGGCCGACGCACTCGCCGCTGCCCGCGGCCGTGTGGTCAACGTGACCTCGAAGATGCACGCCGGCGGCAATATCGACTACTCGGATCTGGACCGCAAGCGGGGCCACTACACGCCGACCGCGGTCTACGCGCAGTCCAAGCTCGCGCTGACCATGTTCACCCGCTCGCTCGCCGAAACCGGCCCCGGTGGCCTCACCGCGCTCAGCGTGCACCCGGGCGAGTTCGAGATCGACATGCCGCAGCTGCGCTCATGCGCCGACGAGCCACTCGACGAACCGGCCGCAGTGATCGCCACGCTGTGCGCACCCCAGACCGCGGTCGTCGACGGTGGCTACTACATCGGCACCGACCTCACCGATCCCGCAGGGCTGGTACGGAATTCGCGAGCACGTGCGCGGCTGGCTTCCTGGTCCAACGAGCTTCTGGTGTCGGCCTGATGTCCGAACGCGCCTCGAAGAAGCGTGCACGCCGCAAGAACAAGGCCAACCACGGCAAACGCCCGGGAGCGTAGTTCGGAAGGTCCCGGTTCCCCACGCGATGCGGTTACAACCAGCGGATGCGGCGGAACACCACGACCAGTGTGGTGCAGATGACGACCATGGTAGCCAGGACCGCAGGGTAGCCCCAGACCTGTTTCAGCTCGGGCATGTGGTCGAAGTTCATGCCGTAGATCCCGGCGATCATGGTCGGCACGGCGAGGATCGCGACGATCGCCGAGATCTTGCGCATGTCGGTGTTCTGCTGAACAGCGATCTTGGCTACCGCGGCACTGACCAGGGTGGTCAGTGTTTCGTCGAAGTCGTTGATGCGTTCGGCGACGCCGATGTGGTGATCGGCGACGTCACGCAGGTATCGGCGGACTTCCTTGGGCAGCGGTGTCTGTGGGGCGGTGAGGGTTTGCAGCGGGCCCGCCAACGGGCACACCGCGCGTCGAAGTTCCACGACTTCGCGTTTGAGCTGGTAGATCGCTTCGATCGGGATGGTGGTGCGCGGGGTGAACAGTTCTTCTTCCATGGACTCGACATCGTTTTCGACGGCCTCGGTGACTTCGATGTAGGAGTCGACGACGTGGTCGGTGATCGCGTGCAGGACCGCGCCGGGGCCGAGGGCGAGCCGGTCGGGGTCGGCTTCGAGCCGGTGCCGCACGTGGGCGAGGCCGGTGTGCCTGCCGTGGCGGACCGCGACGACGAAGTCGGGGCCGGTGAAGATCATGATCTCGCCGGTTTGCACGATCTCGCTGACGATGTGCATGTCGTGCTCGACGTAGGCGACCGTGCGCATCACGGTGACGAGGGTGTCGTCGTAGCGTTCGAACTTCGGGCGCTGTCGGCCGTTGACGGCGTCCTCGGCCGCGAGCTGGTGCAGGCCGAAGGTCGCGGCGATCTCGCCGATCTGGTGCTCGTCGGGTTCGAACAGCCCGACCCACACGAAACCCGCACCACGCGAACGGATCTCGGCCAGCGCTGAGGTGGGCGTGAATCGTCCGGATAACCGTTTTCCGTCGACGTAGGCGGCGCAGTCGACGATCGCTCGGGCCGTCGGTACGACCGGTTTCGGCACCGCGACGGCACTGCGTTTGCTGCGGTACAGGAACGGCGAATTCGAGACCACCGCCCCGAGACTGCGACGCTGGACAGCGTCGGTCGGCGCGGTCGGAGTGGGAGTTGTCTTGTCAGCCATCAAGTTTGACCGTTTCGAAGATCAGCTGCCACGCGGTGGGGCAGGGGTCGGGATGGGGTCCGGGTCCGGGTCCGCGGTGGTGTACCCACCAGGTGACGGTGCCGGAGTCTGCGGCCGACACCCCGCACGAGCCCGGTGACTGCGGGTGACGCCAGTAGAAGCCGCCGAAACTCTCGGTGACCAGTGCGTCGGTTCGGTAGCCGAGAGCGACAGCGGTTTCGCGGTCGAACATCAGTGAGTTCTTCGCCAGCCAGCCGTAGGTGACATCGGCGGTGCCGCTGTCGTCGGTGGTGGTCGTCCAGGTGCAGATCGTCGGTGCGCCGACCGGGCGCAGACCGGTGAGACCGGTCGCCTCCTCGATCCTTTCGAGGGTCAGTGGACCGCATCCGGCCAAGGTGCTGTCCTCGGCCCGTTGCGGCGGCCCACTCGGTTCCGCCGCCGAGCAACCGGCGACGACGAGGGTGAGCGGCAGCGCGGCCGCGGTGCGGGAGGCGGGAGTTCGCATCGACATCACCCTCCTAGGGTGGCGGCGGCCAGCTGTACGGCAGCCGCGCACGGGTCAGTAGGGGAGTGCTCGACCTTCCAGGCGACGAAGTCCGAAGCGCCGGTGCCGACGGCGATCTCGCACCCGGTGGGGTCGAACCAGCGGAAGCCCGGCTTGTCGGCGACCTCGGTATCGGCGCGAGTCCCGGCGACTTCGTGGCGGTAGTCGGCCAGACCGCTGCCACGAAGCCATCGGAAAGTGACCGTTGTCTCGGTGTTCTCCCAGCGGCAGGTCAGGGGGTCGGACATAGTGCGCGTCAGGTCGGGTGCCCCTGTGGCGGCGGTGATCTCGGAGTCGGCGCGTGTGCCGCACAGTCCGACGAACTGCGCCTGCGAATCTGCCGAGCCGGTCGAGGACGCGGTGGGCGATGCCGGCGCCGACACGGTTTGCGCGCAGCCGACCAGGACCGATACCGCGGCGACGGCTGCGAGCGCGGACGCGGCGCGGCGCGCGACGGTAGGACTATGCGGTGCGGTCATCGGTCCTGCGCTGCGTCTGTTCGGGAACGTCGAGCATCGTCGCGGCCGCGAACCCGACGATGGCGGCGACACCGGGGTCGGCGAGCAGATACACCTGGCGGCGTCCCTCTTTGCGTGCGTTCACCAGCCCGGCGAGTTTGAGTTTGGCCAGGTGCTGGCTGACCACGGCGACGGATTGGCCGATCTCGGTGGCCAGCGTGCCGACGTCGCGTTCGCCGTGGGTGAGCAACCAGACGATCTGCAGGCGCGAGGTCGCCGCGAGCATGCCGAAGGTCGCCGCGAGGTCATGGAGTTGCTGCTCGGAGAGCGCGGCGTCGCCGGTATCGCGCTGGGGGGTCACGTCGTTCTCCACATCGCAGGCAGGATCGCATGCCCTTCAACACTTGCGCAAGTGATTGACTTTCCAGTGGATCGCGGCTTCTATTGCATCGGTCGCCCTCGGCGTCCCGGTGCCCCCGCATGATTTCGGTGGCGAAGAAGCTCGACAACAAGCGGCAGCCGCCGAACCTCGAGCGACAGGCCATATAAGACATGACACGTGACGACTGCAGAATCAGATCGTGAAGGTGCTCACGACCGGTCCGACCCGATCGGTGTTCGAGGAACTCGTCGCGCTCGGCACCTCCACGCGCGGTCTGACCGAAGACGAGGCCGCGAACCGACTGCACACCCACGGCGAGAACCGCGTCGAGGCGGTGCCCGCCGTGAGTTGGTGGCAGCGAGCGCGATCGGCCGCGGGAAGTCCCTTCGTCGTGCTGCTCGCCGTTTTGTCGGTGATCCTGGTCGCGGTCGGTGATCTGCGCGGTGCGATCACCTGCCTGACCATGGTCGCGGTGTGCGCGGGTGTGCGCTGGTGGCAACTCATCCGCGCCGACCGGGCCATGGCGGCACTGCACGAACTCGACCTGCACACCGCGACGGTGCGGCGACGTGTGAGCGCGGATGCGGTGCCCCGGCGACGGGAGGTGCCGGTCGAAGATCTCGTGCCCGGCGATGTCGTCGAACTCGACGCCGGTGACGTGGTCGGGGCCGACGTGCGGCTGCTGAGGACCAAGAGGCTGCGCGTCGACCAGTCGGTGCTCTCGGGTGAGTCGCTGCCGGTCGGTAAGAACGCCGACACCGCAGGCGGCATGGTTGCCTCCGCATTGGACCGCCCTGACCTGTGTTTCGCGGGAACCGGCGTGGTCAGCGGATCCGCGGTCGGTGTCGTCGTCGCCACCGGTTCGTCGACGGCCTTCGCCGGGGCAGGCAGCTCGATCACCATGGCCCGCCCGGTCAGCAGTATCGATGCCGGAGTGCGCTCGGTCAGTTGGACTCTGGTGCGGTTCATGGCCGCGCTCGTGCCGATCGTCCTGGTGATCAGCGGCGGCATCAGCGGCGACTGGACCCGGGCGATGCTGTTCGCGATCTCGGTCGCGGTCGGCCTGACACCCGAACTGCTCCCGGTCGTGGTGGCCGCGACCTTCCTGCGTGGTGCTGTCGCGCTGAGCCACCGCAATGTCGTGGTCAAACGACCGGAATCTCTCGGCGATCTCGGCGCGGTCGACGTGCTGTGTATCGACAAGACCGGCACGCTCACCGAGGACCGCGTCGCCTACGCTTTCGCCGTCGACCTCGACGGGCGACCCGACGACCTCGTCGACACCTACGCCTACCTGGCCGCCGCCTACCAGAGCTCACCCCACAACCAGCTCGACACCGCCCTGACCGAGCGCCTCGACGACACCGACGAGATGCTGACCCTGGCACGGTTCACCGCGATCGACGACACCCCGTTCGATCCCGAGCAGCGCCGCTCCACCGTCATGGTGCGCGAACGCGGCGACGAGTATCTGCTGATCACCAAGGGCGACCCGCAGGCGGTGATCGAGTTGTGCGACCACACCCAGACCGGCGGTTGCGTGCGGCCGATGACCGGCACTGCGCGCCGCGCTGCGGAACTGCTCGTCGCGAACTACCACGACGACGGCGTGCGGATCCTTGCGGTGGCCGCGAAAACCGTTCCTGACCAACGATTCCCAGCGCCGTCGCTCGATCACGACAGCGGCTTCACGCTCGTCGGGTTCGTCGGGTTCGTCGATCCGGTTCGCCCCTCCGCCGAACCTGCGATACACCGTTGGCGCGAGGCGGGACTCGCCGTCACCGTCGTCACCGGCGACTCGCCCGCCGTGGCCCGCCACGTCTGCCGACGCGCTGGAATGCCGGTCGACCGAGTCGTCCTCGGCGCTGAGGTAGACGAACTCACCGACCGCCAACTCGCCGACCTCGCCCGCGCGTCCACTCTCTTCGCCCGGGTCGATCCGCACACCAAGACCCGCATTGTGACCGCGCTGCGCGGCGACGGGCACACCGTCGGGCTGGTCGGTGACGGCGTCAACGACACCGCCGCGCTGCGCGTCGCCGACGTCGGCATCTGCATGGGCACCGCCGCCGCGACCGCTCGCGGCGCGGCGGATCTGATCTTGCTCGACAACGATCTCACCGCGGTCGCCGACGCGGTCGTCCAAGGCAGGCGCACACTGGCCAACAGCGCCAAGTTCGTCACCATCACCACCGCGTCGAACCTGGGCAACGCGATCAGCGTCGTCGCCGCGTCGGTGCTGCTGCCGTTCCTGCCGATGCTGCCCGTGCAATTGATGGTGCAGAACCTGCTCTACGAAACAACCCAGCTCACACTGCCGTTCGACACTGTCGACCGTGCGTCGCTCGCGCGGCCGGGGCGGTGGCGGCCCCGCAGTCTGACCGCATTCGCCATCACCTTCGGACTGATCAGCTCGGCGTTCGACCTGGCGACCTTCGCGATGCTGTGGTGGATCCTCGGGGCCGATACCCCCGCCGAGAGTGCGCTGTTCCAGACAGGATGGTTCGTCGAGGCGACGTTGTCGCAGGTCCTCGTCGTCCTGGTACTGCGCGCCCGACCCGGTCGAACCACCCCGGCACCGACCCGGCTCCTGCTGGCCGCGGTCGGACTCGCCTCGTGCGCGGCGCTGATACTTCCGTTCCTTCCGGCCATCCATTGGATCGGCCTGACCGCCTTGCCGACGGCCTACTTCCCTTGGCTGGCAGGCGTCCTCGTCAGCTATCTCGCCATCACCTACGCGGTGCTGCGATTCTGGCCGCAAGCGGCCCGTCGGTGACGGGGCTGTCCGCGCTCGCATCCCGCATGTGCTCCGAATATGCTGTGCTTCGTGTCGAATCTGCGGATCAGTGAAGTAGCTGCCTTGATGGGTGTCAGTGATGACACGGTGCGCCGGTATATCGAACAGGGTCGACTCACGGCGATCCAGCTCGACAGCGGTCGCAAGGGAATAGAAGGCCGCGAGCTGGCCGAGTTCCTGCTGAACAACGCGGAGGCCCCAGAGCCGGGAACCACCGTCGCGTCCTCCGCGCGCAACCGCATGCGCGGGATCGTCACGCGGATCGTGAAGGACACCGTGATGGCCCAGGTCGAGATGCAGGCCGGGCCGTTTCTGCTGGTGTCGCTGATGAGTCGCGATTCCGTCGACGAGCTCGGTCTCGAGGTCGGCAGTATCGCGGTGGCCTCGGTCAAGTCGACCCATGTTGTCGTCGAAGTCCCGGAAAGCTGACGAGGTCGAACGTGATTCGTACAGCGCGCGCGGTCTTCGCCGAGGCCGGATTCGACAACCGGTGACCCAGGTCGCACGACGGCGGTCGGCCCGAGGTCGGCGGCCGCTGATCCTCATGGTGCCCGCCGTGTGCGGTCTGGTCTTTCTGACCCTGCCGCTGATCGGCATGCTGCTGCGCACACCGTGGCGGACCTTGCCGGAACGGTTGGTCAGTGCCGAGGTCGGCCAGGCGCTGCGGCTGTCGCTGATCTGTGCCACGTCGGCGACGCTGGTGTGCCTGGTACTCGGCATCCCACTGGCGTGGCTGCTCGCTCGGGGTGATGTGCCCGGGCTCAGGTTCGTCCGTGCGCTGGTCACGGTGCCGCTCGTGCTGCCGCCGGTGGTCGGCGGCGTGGCGCTGCTGCTGGTACTGGGCCGACGCGGCTTGGTCGGCCAGTACCTCTATGAATGGACCGGTTTCTCCTTGCCGTTCACCACCGCCGGGGTGATCGTGGCCGAGGCATTCGTCGCCATGCCGTTCCTGGTGATCTCGGTCGAAGGCGCGCTGCGCGGCGCTGATCCACGTTACGAGGAAGCCGCGGCCACGCTCGGCGCGTCGCGATGGCTGACCTTTCGTAGGGTGACGTTGCCCTCGGTGATGCCCGGCGTCGTCGCGGGCGCCGTACTGTGCTGGGCCCGCGCGCTCGGTGAGTTCGGCGCGACGATCACCTTCGCCGGTAGCTTCCCCGGCACGACCACGACGATGCCGCTGGCGGTGTATCTCGCCCTGGAAACCGACCCCGAGGACGCGATCGTGCTCAGTGTCGTGCTGCTGGCGGTATCGGTGGCTGTGCTCGTCGCACTGCGCGACCGGTGGACGCGGGGAACGCTGTGACCCTGAACGCCGAAATCCGCGTCATCCGTGAGTCTTTCGCGCTCGACATCGCTTTCGAGGTCGCACCGGGTGAGGTCGTCGCCCTCCTTGGACCCAACGGCGCGGGTAAGACCACCGCGCTGCGGGCGCTGGCAGGACTTACACCGTTGAACGCAGGGCGGATCGTTCTCGACGACCACGTCTGGGACGCACCGCCGGACCGGTTCGTCCCGGCGGAACGACGTGAAGTGGGAGTCGTGTTCCAGGACTATCTCCTGTTCGCGCACATGAGCGCCCAGGACAACGTCGCCTTCGGACTACGTGCTCGCGGACAGCACCGCAGCACGGCCAGGACCAAGGCCACCGCGTGGCTCGAACGAGTCGGGCTCGACAGGCACGTCCACGCGAAACCCCGTGCGCTGTCGGGCGGTCAAGCGCAGCGAGTCGCGCTGGCGCGTGCGCTGGTGACCGATCCGGCCCTGCTGTTGCTCGATGAGCCACTGGCCGCACTCGACGCGGGTACCCGGCTGCAGGTCCGCTCCGAACTGGCGCATCATCTCGGCGACTACCCCGGGCACACTGTGCTGGTCACCCACGATCCCTTCGACGCGATGATCCTGGCCGATCGGCTGATCATCATCGAGAACGGCGCCATCGTCCAAGAGGGCGCACCGAGCGAGGTCGCCCGGCGCCCACGCACCGATTACGTCGCGAACCTGGTCGGACTCAACCTCTATCAGGGCACGGCCGCGGGCACCACGGTCGATCTCGGCGACGGCGCGGGCTTCACCATCGCCGAACCCGCGCAAGGTCCGGTCCATGTGTCGTTCGCTCCCACCGCGGTGAGCCTGTATCCGGACCGTCCCATCGGCAGTCCGCGAAACACCTGGCAGGTCACCGTCACCGGCCTCGAGCAGCACGCGCACACGACCCGTGTCCGGCTCGAGGGTGCCCCGTCGGTCTTGGCCGAGGTCACCCCTGCCACTGTCGCGGACTTGCGACTGCACAGCGGCGCGCAGTTGTGGGCATCGGTGAAAGCGACTGAAATCCACACCTATCCTGCGTGATCGACACCGCAAGGAGCTTCGGTAGCCAGGACATAGGCTGTGGTGACGGTGAATACGGTCCGGGAACAACGGATTCCTCGGTATCGGGAAGCAACACGGGATGGCCGGCGCTGCCGCTGGGACTCGAGCAGATCCGCACATGCGGAAGAAGTTCACCGCGGACCCGGTACCGGAATGTGTCCTGCGAATCTCGGTTGCAGACCTTCCGGCGGCGGTCCGTCGCGGACTACAGCCGATCGCACCCACGACTCGACTACTCGACGACGCCGTCGATGCGACATTGGCGCGGCCGCTGCAGGCCCAGACCGCCGAACCCTTCGTCGACGCGGCGGCCCGCGATGGTTATGTCCGCGACGTGTGCTGAGCCGATCCGCGGCGCACGAGATCTACGCTGTTCTCCATGCGACTGAGCACACGAAACCAACTCGACGGCACGGTCATCTCGGTCACCCGCGGAGAGGCCATGGCTGTGGTCCGCATCCGGCTCAACGGCGGCGACGAGGTCACCTCCTCGATCACCCGCGACGCCGTCGACGACCTCGCCCTGGCCGAAGGGTCGGCGGTGAAAGTCCTCATCAAATCGACCGAAGTCACCCTCGGCGTCGAATAGTCAGGGCCACAACAGCACTCGCCGCCACCGACCGTCGGCAGCCTCGTACCGGAGGCGTTTGTGCCGACGGTCGGATTCGCCATTCGACCGCACGACCGCGACGCCTCGCGGCTCGCCGGTCCTCATATCTTGGAACCGTGCATCGCGGATTACCTGTGCGCCTGCGGCATTCGTTGTCACAGCATCGGCCGGGTGAACAGTGCCGAAGACGCGTGGGCCACACTGGCAGCGACAGCCGATGCACCGATCGTGATCGTGATCGGTGCGAGTGCGGCTTCGCGAGCTACTCGACGGATCGGGCGCCACCGTCGTCGTCGATGGTGTGAACATGCAGCTGGGCGGCCGGCAGCTCCTGACCGTCCTCGCCGACGGCCGAGTCCTCCTCGCGCTCCCCGAGGACGCGTTCGACGCTGTGGTGGCGTTGATGATCACCGGACGACTCCTGGTCGACGCGCTGACCGAGCGCGCTCGGAGACGGCCGATGCTGGGCAGGCCGGCAGAGCTCCGCTCGCACCACAGCACGACCGACGTGGTGCCGGTGAAGCAGGTCGACGGACCGCTGTGGCACTCCACCGCCGTCGCCGCGTCACCCCGGCTCTCCGATCTGCTCGACGCCACTGCCCTGGCTCTCGTGTCCCCCGCGAGCGAGCCTCACGCGCTGGCCGAGTTGATCCTGCTACCCCAATAGCCCGTCCAGGCAGCGGACTGGAACCGAGGTGACAATGTTCGCAGTTGAAGTACGATCAGCGTTGTTATGCCGCATCCCAGATGTGATCTCACAAGGATCACCGCATCTGCGGAGAGTGGACTGTAACCGGCGGGCGGATCCGATGTGACCACCCAGAAACAGCGACTGCCTGCCGTGCTGAATCTGCGACCGTCGCCCGGCCGGATCGGGTGCAGCCCGACCGAGACGGGCCAGACCCCCCTGTTGTAACCGGAACCGCTGAAAGTTGATGAAGTTGAAGATGACTCGCATGGTCTGTGGCGTTGCGATGGCCGCCACCGTGGCGCTGGCCACGGTCGGCTGCGGAAACGACACCACGACCGAACCCGCATCGGCGGACAAGGTCACCGGGACCGTCACCGTTTTCGCCGCTGCCTCGCTGACCGAGACGTTCACCGAACTGGGTAAGCAGTTCGAGGCAGCGCATCCCGGAGTGAAGGTGGTCTACAACTTCGGCGCCAGCTCGGCGCTGGCCGAACAGATCAAGCAGGGCGCGCCCGCGGATGTGTTCGCTTCGGCGGCACCCAAGAACATGCAACAGGTCGTCGACGCCGGGGAGATCACGGCGAAACCGGTGACGTTCGTGCGCAACCGTCTCGAGATCGCGGTGCCCGCCGGGAATCCGGGCCACATCACCGGTCTGGCGGACTTCGGCAAGACCGAGCCGAAGATCGCACTGTGCGCTGAGCAGGTGCCCTGTGGTGCCGCGGCGAAGACAGTGTTCGAGGTTGCCGGGGTGACCCCGCAGCCCGATACACGTGAATCCGATGTGAAGGCCGTGTTGACGAAGGTGACCTTGGGCGAGGTAGATGCTGCCCTGGTCTACCGGACCGATGTGCATGCCGCCGGTGCGAAAGTCGATGGCATCGACTTCCCGGAATCGGCCAAGGCTGTCAACGACTACCCGCTGGCACCGCTGACCAAGGCCCCGAACTCCGCGGCCGCCGCGGCTTTCGTCGAGTTCATCGGCTCGGACAAGGCGCGTGCGGTCTTCACCGAGGCCGGATTCGACAAGCCGTAGCCACATAGCCCTGCGGCATTGCGCTATTTGGATTCCAGCCGTCCCAGCGGGTGGGGTGCGCCGAGCAGGGGCTGAGCTGTGGTCCAGTCGCTGTGGTCGATGCCGGTGACGTGGCGCAGGTAGGCGAGGGTGACCTGTTGGACGAGCGCGACCCGGTCGGGGCTCTCGTCGGTGGTCTCGGTGACATGCTCACCGGAGATGCCACCGAGGAAGTGCTGGCCGCCGAAGACGGTGAGCAGGCTCTTGTTCCCTCGGCTCAGTGTGTAGGGATCGGTTGTCCACGCGGGTCCGCGGGTGGACAGGGGGAGGTTGTCGTCGTCGCCGGCGACCACTAGACCGGGGGCGGTGATGCGGGAGAAGTCCTGTGCGCGGAGCCAGGGCAGGTGCTCGTGAGCGAAGGGTGTGAGTTCGGCACCGCCGTGTCCTGCGGTGGCCAGCTGGATACTGGCCATGATTCGAGGGTCGGACAGGTCCTCTGCACTGCCGGTCTGTGGATCGGTGACGCGCAACCCCACCAGGATTCCCGCGGTCTGCCCGCCGAAGGAATGCCCTGCTGCGACGATCCGGTCGTGGTCGACCCGGCCTCGCAACCCGGGCACTGCTGCTTCCAGCGCACCGAGGTCGTCGAGAATTCGTTTCATGTCCTGCACGCGGTAGCGCCACAGTTGTCGCTTGCGTGGGTCGTTCTCAGCGAGGGTGATCCGCGTCGAGTCCAGGTGCGTGGCTTGGACCACGACGAAGCCATGGGAGCTCCAGTGATCGACCAGCGGCGCGTAACTGTCGAGGCTCGAGCCGAATCCGTGAGCGAACAGGATGATGGGCAGATCCGCGCCGGTGACTGGTGCGGAGATTCGTACCTGCAGGTCCTCGCCGCGGCCGGGTGAGGGCAATGTCAGTGGTTTGACTGTGACGACCGGTGTCGGGGTGGGGTCAATAGGACCCATTGTGGGGTGAGTGAACATGCGGGAGTACACCTTTCGGGCGTGATTCTGTGCGCCTCGTGACGGGTTGAGGCTCGAGGGGTTGGGCGCGCGGTGGCCCTACTGTGAGGACTTGCCTGGATGAGGGGCGCATCGACTACGCTAAAACCTGACGTAGGTGTCAAGGGCAAGTAGTTGCGGCACGGATCACTCGAAGGTTCGAATGCGTATCGGAGAACTCGCTCGCCGGACCGGAGTGTCTGCCCGCGCCCTGCGGTATTACGAACAGCAGAACCTGCTCCAGGCCGAACGGAGCCCCAGCGGCCAGCGTCACTTCCCCGAAACTGCTGTTGACCAGGTACTTCTGATCCAGCGATTGTATGCGGCGGGGCTGTCCAGCCGAACCATCGGCGAGCTCACCCCACACCTCGTGGACGGCCGAGCCACCCCAGCGCTCCTCGACCGTCTGGGTGTGGAGCGCGATCACCTGCGGCAGAACATAGCCGAATTGGCCCGCACTCAACTACGCCTGGATTCGGTGATTGCCGCTGTCTCGGCCAACGTGAACACCGGTGAGTTGTGCAGCCGGGATACCCACGCATAGCCGTGGATCCGGCCTGGTGGTGTCCATGGGCTCGACTGGCTGATCCGCTGTCAGTCGGTGCGGAGTCGGGCGTGCAGGTGCATGTCGTGGCGGCCGTCGCTGTGGCGGCCGGCTCCGCGCAGTGTGCCCTCGAACGGGAATCCGCATTTGGCCGCGACCCGGCACGATGACGGATTGTGGACCGAGTGGGTGAGCTCGATCCGGTCGAATCCGATGTCGTGGAAAGCCCAGCGGGTCAACATATTTGCGGCGCGAGGCGCGATAGAGCGCCCCCGCCGGGCAGGCAGGGTCCAGTAGGCGAGCTCGGTGACACCCTCGGTGAGGTCCGACCGCCTCAGCCCGATGCGTCCGGCGACTTCTCCGTCGCTGTCGACCGCCCACTGGCCGTTGCCGGTGGACCAGGCCGCGCGCCACCGCAGGATCCATTCGTGAACCTGCTCGACGGACTCGGCGGTCCGAACGTGCCAATGGCGGATCGCGGGGTCTTGGAATGCTTCATAGACGGTGGGTGCGTCGGCTGCGGTCCAAGGGCGCAACGTCAGGCCGTCGGCAGCGGTGAGTGTGGGCTGGTCGATGGTGAACGTGTCGGGATCGACCACTGTCGACATCAACTCGGGCATTCCCGCATTGTCCGCCCCGCAAGAAGGGTACGACTCCATTTCGCCATGCTGACGGTTGGAGAGAGGTGCTAACGTCAGCATTGTGGAGATTCCCGAGTTTCCGATCCTGGGTACAGAGCCGCTGTCGGTGGAGTTCGCGAACACGATCTACGGCTCCGGTGCTGCACGGACCGACTACTTCCAGACGCCAGAGCTGATCGCCCTGTGGTTCGCGGAGATGGTCGGATCGGATGCTGGGGCGCCGCTGCCGCCGCCTGTCGACCAACAGGTCCGAGCGTTGCGTGATGCTGTGCGGGAGCTTCTCTACGCGGTGGCCGACGGGCGGATGCCACAGGCCGGTGCGGTCGAGATCGTCAACGAATTCTCCGGTAGAGCACCCAGTTTCCCTGTTCTGACATGGTCTGCAGGGGAACGCCCGACGACGCACCGGCAGTTCGCGACGACAGGAGTCGATGAGATCCTCGCCCGGATCGCGACGGAGTGTGTCGAGTTGATCGCCGGGTCGGACACCGTCACGGTGCGACCGTGCCCCGCCCCGGATTGCACGATGCTCTTCGTCAAGAACCACTCGCGGCGGCGCTGGTGCCATCCCTCGTGCGGGCATCGGGACCGCCAGGCTCGGTACTACCGCCGCCATCACCCCACGGAGGCCACTCGATGATCAGCTGGCGTCGCATCACAGAGGCCGATTTCCCGCTCTTGTCGAAGTGGTTGGCCGAACCGCACGTGGCCGAGTGGTGGCATCACGACAGTTCCTCCGAGGGCGTCGCCCGCGATTTCGGCCCGAGTGCCACCGGCGAGGAACCCGGCGAGGCCCTGCTCATGTATCTCGACGGACGCGCCGTCGGCCTGATGCAGCGCTCATGCCTCGACGACTACCCCGAATACGCTGCCGAGCTGGCAGCGCATACCGGGCTCCCCGGAGCAGCCGTCACCATCGACTATCTCATCGGCGATCCGCACGACATCGGCGTGGGAATCGGCTCGCGGATGATTCGACACACGATCGAAGCGACCTGGACCGACTATCCGGACACACCGGCGATCATCGTGGCCGTCTCGGCGGCCAACCTCGCCTCGTGGCGAGTGCTGGAGAAGGCGGGAATGCATCGCATCGCCGAAGGCGAGATGGAGCCGGACAACCCCGCCCACGACCGGGCGCACTACATCTACCGGCTCGACCGCCCACCGATATCAGTGCCGTGACTCTCGGCCTACGATGCGCCACCGGTCAGCTGGCCCAGGACAATCGCGACTGCCTGCTGACCGTGGCGAGCGCCGTGGCAGGGTCGTCGGTGCCCACAGCGCCGCGTCGATAGCGGCGGCAGGGGCTTCCTGCCTGGCGATCTCGATGGAAACATATACCGCACCTTGGGTTTTGGTGCGACGTCAACGGCACGGTGTCGGTGATCATCGCCGTACCGGCCACCATGCCAGCCACTTCTCAACGAAGTCTTCTGGCTCAAGTCGAACGAAGTCCTCGGCGAGATCGAAGCGGACACACTCATCGTGCACGGCAATGCCGACACATTGGTCCCGATCGAAGGGTCCCGCGCCGCCGTCGCCCAGTTCACCGCGCCCGTTGAGCTGGTCGAAATCGACGGATCTCAACATGGATTCGCTGTCCACGACGATCCGCGATACCTCAACCCGAAAAGCCAGGAGTTCCAGGCTGAAGTGATCCGGATCGTCGCGGACTGGCTGACAAGTCAGCCGGACACTTCCACAGCTTCGCGGAGCTGCCGCACGCCCGGCCGGTGATCCCACGGGAAAGCGACCGCAAGACGTCCACCACGACCTTATCGTTCGCTCCGGCCGGGTCTCGAGCCCTACGGTGACCGCCTTGGTTGTGACGGCGGCAGCTTCGTCCGGTTCACCGCTCAGTGCCAGCGCTTTGGCCTGTGGAGGGCTGAAGAAGTCGACGTTCGACAATCCGGGCTCCTTTGTGCGCCAGGCCCATTCTCGGATTCGACACCTGGAGGGCCAATGGCGTCGAGCAGTTATCCTTGAGGGCTTGCTACCTGATGCGAAACGCACGATACTGCCGCTGATCGCGGTCGCGAACGTCCGCATCTGTCGGGTCGAGCGTGGTAGACCGAAGTGCGAGAACTATCGGAACCGTCCCACCCGGTACCGGCCGGCCGCAGCGTTAGAGGTTGTCGATCGCCGTACCCAGGTCCTCGCCATAACTTGACCAGCAGAGGATCGGTTCTTCTGGGGCTGCACGTTGGCCCATGTACCACTCGCTGTCATCTATGCAGCGTGCGAGATACAGGCCAGAGAAGTCCAGGATGATGTCGACGTTCAAAGGGGCGCTCTCGTCAGGCCCGTATGGGGCCAGATATACCGGGGTGCTCGGGTCCAGCGACAGCGCCACGTCATCTCTGGCGCGACGCCGCACATCGCTGAGCGTCCAGCCAGTTGGAAGCGTTGTGTTGTCGTGGAAGTCCTTCGTGCCCATCGTGAACATCCTGTCATGCAGGCGTAGCTCGTTCGGTTCGGAACGGTCGCAGACGGTCGTCCAGCAGGGACGTCAGTTTGCCAGTCGTGCAAGGGCTCATCCAATGCCCGCGCCTCGGGCATCGAGTACCACTTACATAGGTGTTGCCGGACCACCTTGATTCGGTCCGAAGTCGTTGCGGGCCCAGTGTTCGCCGATCCCGTCCAACGCGTCCTCGAGGAAGCAACAAGGCTTGCTCGGGCATCTTCTCCAACACACACGCAGTCGCAGTATCGGCAAGATAAACCGATCGTTGTTTCACCGATTCCGCGGGAAGTTCGTCGAGGATTCGCTGCAGCATCCGGGATGGGACTTATGCAGCCTCCGGTTAGTCACGCCTCCATCGGCCGTCGTGCGGCTCCTGATTGCGCCACCAGATGCCATCATGGGGCTCCCACGAGGACATCTCTGATCGTTGAACGATCCCGAATTCATCGACGGCCAGCCGGAACCGCCGAGGTCGGGCAGACGCCGATATCAGGAGCCATGCAATCGCCCAGATGCCACACGTTGACGCGGTAAGTAACAGGTGCAGGACGTGATTGACCGGCGCTGCCTTGACGAGCTGGGCAGACGACTGATCCATCTGGAGGATCTGGGCGCCGTGAGAGACCTCGGCATTGACTGCCATACCGAGCATCTGCTGTCGCTGCTCCGGACTGACCGGTTGCATCCAATTTCTCCGTTCGAGCCCAACACAACAGTAGATCTGGGCAGCTTGTCCGCCATGGATTCAATCACGTGAATAGCGGTTACGGAGGGTCATCGCGGTTGCCGCACGGTGCCGGTGAGCGGGTTTACGTTGGGCGAGTGTCGGTACCCCCTCTGATCTCACCGCAGGCTGAGACATCGGGATCAACGCGTACGAGGTGGTTGGCGACGTCTACACCCATTGAGGTTGCTACGCAGGTCACGGAATCAGCCGGTAGGCCCTGGCCAGTCCGCCCGTCGGCACCCGCCTGGGACCGGTAACGAGCACCCGCGGCGATTGAGTGCGCACTGCGGGAGATAACACGGTCTGCAAGAATCCGTCAGCATGGGTGAGACACAGGCGGGACTCGTTGTCTGGGATGTCGACGGAACACTGATCCCCGCGGACTTGCGCTGGCTCCGGCGGGCCGTGGCCGGCACATACCACCTCGAGGAGTCCGACGTCGTCTTCCCCGCTTCGCGCGTGCACGGCTACACCGATGAATCGATCGTCGTCGACACCGCGATCGCCTCCGGGGTCACGGAAGAGGCGGCAGAAGAAGGATTCAGCCGCTACCCCGCCGTCCTGATGGAGGTCATGTCGCACGGTGAGGCCGAACTTGCCCGTGACCAGCCCGCGTATTCCGGTGCTGCTCGCACCATCACAGCCTTGGCGGAACACGGGTACGTCCAGACCGCGCTCACCGGAAACCTGCGGGTCTCAGCCGAATTCAAACTTGCGGTTGCGGGCCTTGACTCACACCTCGACCTGGATATCGGCGCTTTCGGCTCGGATGCGCGCGACAGGTTCGACTTGCCCGCCTTCGTTGCCGACCGATTCCGAGCAAGGTTCGGGTACCCGCTCGACCCGACACGAACAGTCATCATCGGCGACGCACCGAACGACATCGCGACCGCTCGCCACGCGGGATTCGGTGTTGTCGCCGTAGCGCACAGACTGACATCCGAAGAGCTGTCAGAGCATTCACCCGATGCGATTGTCGACCGGCTGGAGCCGGACACGGTCTTGCAGGCGATCCGCGCGACCATAGGCTCGATCAGTAGCCGTTGATGCTGTCGACCCGTTCACGCATCGCGAGGACGGGCCGCTCATCGTGCCAAGGCGCCATCCGTTCGATAGCCCTTTGCGCGCGTTCGAGTCCGCGATGATTGCCCATGGTCGCCAGCGCGATGTAGGTATCGCCGAGAATTCGGCAGCCCTCTTCCAGTTCGCCGGACAGCGCGTAGGCGCTGGCGAGGTCTACCCGCGCGGCGAGATCGACGTTGGGGCTGTCCCCTTGGGGCGTGTTCAACGCTTCGGCGAGCGCCGCAATCGCGCGCTTCGGTTGGCCGAGGAGGAGCTGGCACGTGCCGATATAGACCTGAATGCGGGTGGTGTTCCAGTCGCTGAACAACCCCGCACGATCGTTCTCATCGATGTCCTCGGCAGCACGCTGGGCACGAACCAGCGCCTCCTCGCATTCCTCCCTCAGTTCCAGCACCGCATAGGCCTGCGCCTGCTCAGCGCCGATCCGCGCTCGCGCGGCGGGTGGAAGAAAATCGGAGACGTTGGCGGCCTCCTTCAGGATCCGAAGCCCGACAACCACATCGCCATCCGAGCTGATCAACGTTGCAGCATCGGACCGCAGGTTGCTCTCGAATATGCGCGCGATCCCACCCATCGTCTTGTCTTGCAACTGGTCTGCGAGCTTTCGGGCGAATGCGCAATGTGTGAGTGCCATCGACCTGTCACCAATGGCGCTCCACACCCGGCTTGCCACAACCGATGTTTCGCCTAGAAGTGCCCCCGCGCGCTGCTTGCTGCGATCGTCGGTCGCAGCGCGGAACAGGGCGGCCACCGCGTCTCGATGAGCTTCGATCGGTCCGATGAGAGCATCAGGGGCGATGCTTTGACGCTGGCCGGCCAATAGGTCGGTGACTGCCGCGAAGCTGCCGATGGACCTCTCCGATGCAGCGCGTGATCGCATCAGTGATGTGGCCGAACCGGAATCGAGCGCTCGGTCCGATCCCAACTCGGTAGAAACGAGGACGGGCAATCCGGCCGATCCGGTATGCGGCTCGGCCACCACCGGATTCGAACGTTGACGGGATAGGTGTCTCGTGTCTTTCGCTTCGGCACGGATGGCAACTAGGTCACCTTTCGCGTCGACTGCGGTGTCAATCGCGGCGATCAGTTCTCGAGACGGCAGATTGGCGTCTTCCCATTCCGTCATCGAGACGTACTGACGTGTGTAGCCGGTCGCGGCGGCCAGTCCGCGCTGGCTGAAGCCCGCATCAAGGCGTCGGCGTTTGATTTCCCGCGCAAGGTGGTTCGCGATGTCGCCCGGCGTCCGCTCGGGTTCGGTCGTCGGATCTGTCATGAGTGCCCCTCCACTTGCGGGTCGGTTCGGGCCTACCGCACAGGTATGGCAAATCGCTTGCCCCACTATTTGCCACCTTTCCGACCAGTGTAGGTAGCCCGTTTCCTAGATGTGGGTAACGGGACGACCCGGCCCGGATCGAGCGGAGACCCAACGATGGCAACTACTGTCCGACGCGGCGTTCCCACAGCGGACGCGGCATCAGCGCGCCCCAGTGATGAGACTCCCATGAGACCGACCGAGGACCGGAAAGGCGAGGCTGCCGTCGCCGAGCAATCCCCGCCAGATCACCGAGTCAACCGACGTGGCCCGATGACGACCACGCTGGACACCGACGTCCTCGCCATCCTCAAACCCGGCGGACTGCTCACCGCTGACACGATCGCTCGCAATCTGGATGTACCGCCGTGGCGTGTGGTGCGCGCCCTGCATGTGTTGCGCCGCAACGGCGATGCCTTCCAGAACAGGCAGGCCGAGTGGCAGATTACGGCGGGGCAGCATCGCCCCGAAAGGCAGAGCGCGCGATGAGCTACCTCACCCCTGTCACGCCCGCGCTTCGGCCATCGCTCAACGAACTCGTCGGCATGCTCGAGGCGATGCGCGAAGCCGGTTGGCTCACGAGCGCACCCGCTTCATCCACGCTCGACGTAGCCAGCCCACGTGCCCCCATGACCGGGTTACCCAGGGAGAGTGGATGACTCAGACCAGCCCACTCGTCTGCGCCGAAACCCCACGATCACGCTGTGAGTTCTGGGTATCTCCGGCCGTCAGCAAGTTTCGGCCATCGGGGGCTGTCGTTCTCGAGTGCGCCCGAGATTGCCTACCCAGGCCGAGCCCCCGATGAACTACGGCGGTCGCTCACCGTGTCCCGATGAACCCGATGTTCACCTCACGGTCCAGTTCTCTTGTGTTCGAATGGAGTTCGTCGCGTGCCTGACCGCCGCATTGGTGTTCGTCTGTGATGTGACGGCTCGTCGCCCCGGCACAGTCGCCGTCGATTCCCGGCACTGTGCGGGGCTTCCGCGACTGCCGAACGAACGCTTGTACCTGCTGCCCTGACCCTGATCCGGCGATACCACCGCATCTCGACCTCGCCGAGTACCCGCTTCCGAGTCCACCACGCAGCGGGATGATCCAGTGACCCGGGAACCGCTCTGAACCGATATCCCCTGCAAGGGAACCGAATCCACCTCCGCGCCGTCTAAGCCGCTGAAGGGACTTCCACGCCGAAGGCGCGGAAGAACGTTGGGAGAAACAATGCACATCATGAAATGGGCCGCGACTGCCGTCATCGCGGCGGCAGGGGCCATAGTTGTCATGGGCGCGCCCGTCCAGGCAAGTCCATGGACAGGCGGTACGAGCACATCGTCGGTGTCGAACATGCGCGAGGACCTGTCGTTCATCGCGCTCTGCAACAGCGTGGCCAGCTTCACCAAGCACGGCCGCCAGCAAGCGCAATCACGAGGCATATCCGAAGACATGATGGACCAAGCCATCGCCCAGGCCAACCGCACCGGCAAGAGGTACAAGCGCAAAGGCGAGGACACGATCAAGTACGTCGGGGACAAAGTATGGGTTGTCTTGAACGCAAATTGCGGCGTCGTGTCGACAGGATGGAACTAACCAACAGTGCAACCAACCCGGCAGGAGACGTACTCGTGCGGATGACCTACGACGCGGAAGCGAACGCCGCGATGATCTACCTCAAGGGCCGTATCGAACCAGGGGAAGCTGTGCGGCAGCACACCATCACTCTGGAAACGGCCGACATCGTCCTGGACTTCAGTACCGATGATCTATTGCTCGGAATCGAGATCATCGGCGCACGAGCAATCATCCCCGCCGAGGCACTCGCCGCAGCCGAACAGCTCGGCTGAATCGCGCGCTCGACCGCCGCGATCAAGCGGAGATCGCGGCATTCCGCCGAACCTTAGATCCGGTGCTCCGCAACAATGTTCGACAATAGCGATACGACAGCGGTCGACGTCGAGACCGTCCTCGACCGACCCGCACCCGTGGTGGTGTCGTTCGGGGTGGCGCACTTGCCAGCGCTTTCACGCGGTCCTCTCGAGCTGCTCGCTGGATCGTTCGATTCTGTTGCACCACAACAGAAGTCACAACCTCCGATGCCAGACGCGGCAGGAGCCTGCACTGACCACCACCGACCCGTCCGCACTGATCGACCCGTACCGGACCACCCCCGCACGCCTCCACAACGCGATCCTCGGCGGGAAGGACCATTACACCGCCGACAACGCGCTAGCCACCACCCTGGCAACGAACACGATCACGCCTGCGATCACCGAATCGCACCGTTTCGCCTTGCGTGCGGTCGAGTACCTGATCGACCGTCACGGCGTGTCGCAGTTCGTCGACATCGGGTGCGGGTACCCGCACGCCCCGAACATCCACGACATCGCCGGACGCCGGAGCGGCACCACCCGGACCCTCTATATCGACAACGACCCCGTCGTCGCCACGTATGGTCGTGCCCTGCTGACCGGACCGAACCGGTTCTTCACCGATACCGACGTGACCGACACTGCGACCGTCCTCGCCGATATCACCGCCGTGATGGACACGGCCAGGCCGATCGCGGTGTGCGTGTCGGGTACCGCGGAACTGATCATCGATGCCCCGGCCGTGGTCGCGGCGTTGACCGACCGACTCCCGGCAGGGGCCTGGGTGGTGTTCACCCACATCACCGACGAGGTGTACGGCGACGAGATCCATTCTGCCGTCCGAACTTTGCGCGGTGCGGGGATCAATTACCACCCGCGCGGGCGCGAAGAGATCACGGCCATGCTCGCGGGGTACCGACTCGTCACGCCGGGCCTGGTCGCCCCACACCGGTGGCCGCTCGTCCCCAGTGACGGTGACGGGGTACGTGCACTTTTCGCTATGCCACGCCACCGTGCGGCGTGGGATCTGAGTGCTTACGCCGCCGTGGGCAAACTCCACTGATGACGAACTGCATTCACCATCTCGGGCCTCGCTCCGAACGAGACCTGGCCTGCCTTCGTGGGGCCAGGGCTTGCGGCCATTGGGGGTGGGTTGTGCCATGAACGAGCGCCGAAACGCGTACCTCATCTGCGAAAGCGCGATTGCTACCCAGCGACTATCCGCTTATATCTAGGTGCGCGTACCTCTGGTGGTCCGGGATACTAGGAATGTGGTCCCAAGTATCGAGGAAGAGCAGAAGCACATAACCCTACTGTGTTCGGTGAATCGCGCCATGTCAGGCAACCTTCCATCCGTTGTCAGGGCTGTGTTCTGCAAGGACGAAAGCTCGCGCGTCTTCCTTCGGTTCGTAGTTGACGGCGAGACTTCAGATGACGATTGGGACTCGGTCTCGTGTATCGGAGCCGAAGTCATCGCGGACTTTTCGGCTCCCTACATGATCGAGGAAAGCATCGAGCGTCTTGACGTACCCGCGCATGTAGCGCTGCCACAGGGATGGCTGCTTGCTTTCCGGCGCAACGAGCCTGGCGCTGAAGCCGTCGACGTCCGCTGATGACACCGAGCAGACAGCATCAGGGACGTACTCAGCTCCTTCGCAACAGGGTGAATTCGATCGGCAGACCGAATAGGCGTCAGGCGGGTCGCTCGGCGGCGAGGAAAGGCAACATGAGACTGAGCAGTTCCTGCGGCCGGTCCAACGGGATGATGTGACCGCAATCCGGAATGACGTGTCCTGTGAGGTCCTCGGCGATGGGGCGTAGCTGCCGCTCCAGCGCGTCGCCGACCGGGTGGGCGCCGATCGCCAGGGTGGGTGTGGTGAGCCGGTCGGTCGCCACGGCGTGATCTATCTGGTTGGCGCTGGTCGGCAGTGCGCGGTAATAGGAGAAGGCGCAGCGTAGGGCGTCATCTCCGGTGTAGGCGTCGATGAACGCGTCGTGGATATCTACCCGCACGCCCCTGCCGCGGGTGCCAGTGGTGAGAAACCACTCGATATACCGCGCCTCGTGGCCGAGCAGGACCGTTTCGGCGAGACCGGGGACGGCATGGAATCCGAACCACCACGGCGGACCCGCGACGAGGAAGTCCTCGGCGCCGGGGAGCGTGCCCAGCAGCGCTTCCATGACCACCAGCCGCCGTACCCGGTCGGGGTGCCGAAGGGCGAGCAGGACCGCGACCGGGGTACCGGCATCGATCGCGACGACGGCCGCGGTGGGTTCGCCGAGGGCATCGAGGATCCCGGCGATATCGGTGGCCAGCGTGCCGACGTCGTAGCCGTCCGACGCACGGCTGGTGGCGCCGAACCCGCGTAGGTCCGGGGCTATCACCCGGTACTGCGCGGACAACGGGCCGATGATCTCGCTCCACAATCGCCAGGTGTGCGGAAAGCCGTGCAGCAGAACGACCGCGGGGCCGGAGCCGGCAATGGCGACATTGGCGCGGATGCCGTTGGTCTCGATCTGGCGCAGCTCGATAGACGCGGCATGGAGCGGCGGCGTGCGGGGCATGAGACCTCCAGGTAGTTACTATTGGTTACCAGGAAACGGTAGGTAATCTCCGTTAGGCTGCCAAGACGGCACGTTGACTACAGGTGGTGAGGTCCAGGTGACTACTCGATCAGCGCACGCGAAGGCACCGGATCGCGGCGATCTGTTCGATTCCCAATGTCCGACACGTCAGTTGCTGGACCGCATCGGCACAAAATGGACGTCGATGGCGGTCAAGGTCCTCGCACAGGCCGCCCCGGGTGAGGTGCGGTTCGCCGAGCTGCGGCGGCGAATGCCCGGTGTATCCCAGAAGATGCTGTCGGTGACCCTGCACAATCTGACCCGGGACGGTCTCGTCACCCGCCGAGTGGAGCCGACGGTGCCACCACGCGTGCACTACCGGCTCACCGAACTGGGCTTGTCCCTGGAGGTCCCATTGGCGGCGCTGCGCACCTGGGCCGAGGATCATATGGCCGAGATCGACCGCGCCGGGGCCGTCAACGACGCACAAGCCGACCCAACCGCCAAATAGCTTCTCTGTAGCCGCTTATCGCGCGTTCTCGGCGACCGGCACTTGCCCTGTTCGGGGTGGGTTGCACACACAGGGCCACGCGGCCATCGGTCGCGCTACCACCACCCTCACCGCGGGTGCGCTTGTTGCACTCATTGTTCTGAGGAAAGCTATTCCAGTGAGTACATCCCAAGATTTTGCCGCCGAGCTGTACTGAATCTGCCTGTTCTGCACCGTGATCCACAACTCGGCGCTTAGTCAGGCTGTGTACCAGTACCAAAAGAGCCCCGATGGCTCCTGGGGATTTTCCAGCAGTTATCAGTACGCGGGGCGCGCCTAGCGATCGATAGGCAGACGGACCACCGCGAAGTCCTTCTCCGCGGTGGTGTGGGCGTCGAGGAAGTGTCCGTTGTGCTGGTGCTGGATTGTGTGCTCAACTAGCGGACCTCTGACCGGTCGGCCACCGGTGTCGGTAGCAGACCCGCGGTGATGAAACCGTCGATATAGCGCTGTAGGACAGCGGCATCGATCGCCGGACAACGCACACCGGATTGATCCAGTACCGCTCGGGTGCCGGTGTCGTCGACGATCAGGGCGTCGCCGCCGCCGTTGAGGTAGTTGTCGGCGACGAGTGCCGCGCGCATGAGGTCGGCGTGCTGGGCGATCTGCCCGGCGAGGCGCTCGGCGGCGTCGGTCACCGACACCGTTTCGACGGGAAAACCGCTGCGGCGCAGGGTGTTCAGGATGTCGCCGACATTGGTGGGCGCGCTGTTGACCAGATGGTAGATCTCGGTGTTGGGCTGGCGCCCGGTGGCGAGTTCGACCAGTGCGCGGGCCACGTAGTCCACCGGGGCCAAGGTGACGTCGGCGGATTCGATGTCGGGCGCGACTCCGAGATGGGCGGCCGAACGGATGAGCGTCCAGAACGCGTCGTCGGCACTGTTCGCGCCGCTGCTGATCGATCCGGCGACCAGGCCGGGACGGTGCACAGCGACCGGCAACCCGCGTTCGGCTGCCGCGAGAACCAGCTGCTCGGCTACCCATTTGGTGGCCAGATACCCGTTGCGCGGCACCTGATCGGCGGTGATCGCCGTGCGCTCGGTGACGATTCCGGTGTGCCCGACACCGACCGCCGCCGACACAGTGGACACGAAATGCAGCGCCTTCACCCTGGTGTCGACCGCCAGCCGCAGGATCTCGACGGTTCCGGCGATATTGGCCGGACGCAGGGAGGCATAGGATTCCAGATGATTCACGCGGGCGCCGTTGTGGTAGATCACCTCGATCTGCGTGGCCAGTTCGGCCCAGGTATCGGGGGAGAGCCCGAAGCGCGGCGCGGCGAGGTCTCCCGGTACCGGCACGACCCGTTCGGCGAGCCCCTCGGTGCCGAGTCCGTATCGCTGGAGCGTCGTTTCGAGGCGGCGGCGCACATCGTCGGCGTCCTCGGCGCGGACCAGGCACCAGACGCGCGATGCGGTGCGGTCGAGCAGCTCGCGCAGCAGGTGGATGCCGACGAATCCGGTGGCGCCGGTGAGGAGTACCTCGTCCGCCGAGGTCGGGGGTGCCGGGAACGCCTGCGGCACGGTGATCGTGGGATCCAGGCTCGCGTCGGCGATCAGCATGTCGGTCCAGTGGCCGGCCGCCGCCGCGCCCGCCTCGGCCGTCACCGCCGCGGTCACCGCGCGCGGCGTCGGCGCTTCGAAGAGCATGCGAGGGTCGGCATCGATGCCGAGCCGGGTCCGCAGCTCCGACCGGAGTGTGAAGACCAGCAGCGAGGTGCCGCCGAGATCGAAGAAACTCTCGTCGACCGCGACCGAATCCCGTTCCAGCACATCGGCGAACACCTGGGCCACCGCGAGCTCGCGCACAGTCGCCGGCTCGCCGTCACAGGCAGGCGCGCCGGTGGCGCTTTCCCGCGCCGGACGCTCGGGCAGACCGGGTCCGGCCGTGTCGGACAGCTGTGCGACAGTCGCCTCGGGATGCGCGGCGATCGTCGTCAGGATGTCGAGGAACCGCGCCGCGAACCCGGCCACCGTCGCCGCGTCGTAGAGGTCGGTGGCGTAGCGCAGGCTGCCTGTCGATCCGCCGGTGCCCGACTGCTCGCGCAGCGTCAGGGCGAGGTCGAAATGCGTTGTTTCCCAGGGGATCTCGACAGGGGTAGCAGTCAGGCCGCCGAGGTCGAGCGAGGGTGACGCGGGCAGGTTCTCGTAGGAGAACACGGCCTCGAACAGCGGGTGCCTGGTGGTGTCGCGGGGCGGATTCACCGCTTCGACGATGTGATCGAAGGGGACGTCGGCGTTGTCGAGTGCGGTGAGCGCCACCTCCCTGGCGCGCGTCAGCAGGGTGGTGAAGTGTTCCTGCGGATCGAGGGTCAGGCGCAGGGGCAGGGTGTTCACGAACATGCCGACCAAGCGGTCGAGGGCGGGGTGTCCGCGGCCCGCGACGGGGGTCCCGACCGTCACGTCCGCGATCCCGGCCAGGTCGCCGAGCAGCACGGTGAACGCCGCGTAACCGGCCATGAAGGGAGTCGCGTTGTGTCGGCGGGCCAGCTCGGCCAGCGCCGCCCCGATGTCGGCGCCGATCTCGAACTCGACCACCGCGCCGGTGCCGCCCGGCCTGCCGGAGCCGGGAGTGCGGACTCGATCGGTCGGTAGCGGCAGCTGGTCGGGCGCGCCGTTCAGCGTATCCACCCAGTGGGCGAGCTGATGGGCGGCGCGGGAGCTCGGATCGTGGCGATCACCGAGCCGTCGGTGCTGCCACAGCGTGTAATCGGCGTACTGCAGCGGCAGTGGCTCCCACGTCGGCTGCCGTCGGTCCGCCCGCGCGGTGTACGCCGCGGACAGGTCGGCCACGAGCGGACCGTGCGACCAGCCGTCGGCGGCGATGTGATGGGCGACCAGCGCGAGCACATGGTCGTCGGGGCCGAGATTCCACAGCGCCAGCCGGATCGGCGCGTCGGTGGTGACGTCGAAAGGTGCAGCGACTGCCACCGCGAGTTCGGCGTCCAGCTCGGCCCGGTCGAGTGCGCGCGCGGTCAGCGGTGCACCGCCAAGTGCCGCGTCGACGGTCAGGATGCGCACCTGTGGCCCGGTGCTGCCTGCGGGATACACCGTGCGCAGCACCTCGTGCCGGTCCACCACGTCGCGCACCGCGGCATCGAGTGCCGCCACATCGAGAGATCCCGTCAGGCGCAACGCGATCGGCAGGTGGTACGCCGACGAATCCCGGTACAGCTGATTGAGCAGCCACATCCGCAGCTGCGCCGGGGCAGGCGCCAGGTGTTCGGGCCGGGCTTCGGGCACCGGTGCGTCCTCGGCCGGGTTCTCGGGATCGTCGAGTCGCAGCGCCAGTGCCGCGACGGTCGGTGCGTCGAAGACAGCGCGGACACCGATACCGAGGCGCGCCGCGAGCGCGGTCGCGGTGAGTGAGGTCCCGCCGAGTTCGAAGAAGTCGCTCTCGGCACCGGGCACCTCGATCGCGAGGACCTCGGTGAAGGCCGCCGCCACCGTTCGCTCCGAGTCCGTCGAGACGGGCCGGGAACCGTGGTGGCCGAACACCGGCGCGGGCAGGCGACGGGTGTCGAGCTTGCCGTTGGGGGTCAGCGGCAAGGTGTCGAGTACGAGGTAGGCGCTGGGCCGCAGATACGGGGGCAGCTGTTCGGCGACCTGGAGCCGCACCAGCTCCACATCGAGTGGACCGTCCGGCACCAGGTAGGCCACCAGATGGGTGCCCCTGGCATCCTGATGGGCGGTGACGGCGGCCCGGCCGACGCCGGGGAGGCCGGTGAGCGTGGTCTCGATCTCGCCCGGCTCGATGCGGTGACCGCGCACCTTGATCTGGAAGTCGCTGCGGCCGTGGTAGATCAGTTCGGGCTCGGCGTCGGCGGTGAGGGTCACCAGGTCACCGGTGCGGTACACCCGTCCGCCGGGCGGGCCGAACGGGTCGGCGACGAATCTGTCCGCGGTCAACGCGTGCCGTCCGTGGTAGCCGCGGGCCAGGGCCGGGCCGCCGAGGTAGAGCTCGCCGATGACACCGGGCGGGACCGGGCGTAATCGGGCGTCCAGTACCAGTGCGTGGAATCCGCGCAGGGGCGCGCCGATCGTCACCGACCGGTCCGGGGTCAGCTCCGCGATGGTCGCGATATCGGTGGCTTCGGTGGGGCCGTATCCGTTGCGCATCAACCGGGTTCGCGACCAGGCCGATACCAGATCGGGGCGGATCGCCTCCCCGCCGACGCCGAGCACACGCAGGTCGGGCAGTGTCTCGGGGTCGAGGGTGGCCAGCACCGCCGGGGTGATGATGGCGTTGGTCACCCGCTCGCGCCGCATGAGCTCGGCCAGATCGGGCCCGGCCATCACATAGCGCGGGGCCACCACCAGCGTCGCCGCTCCGGCCAGTCCGCACAGGATCTCGCCGACCGCCATGTCGAAACCGGGGGAGGCGTGGTGCAGGGTGCGGGCGCCGGGGCGCAACGCGTAGCGGTCGCGGCGCTCGGCCGCCAGGTTCGCGAGTCCACCGTGGGTCACCAGCACGCCCTTGGGGACGCCGGTGGAACCGGAGGTGTAGATGAGATAGGCGGGGTGCTCGGGCCGGGCGGGGACGGGCTGTCGCGGCTCGGCCTCCGGTGTCGCATCGGGGTCGACGATCGTCCAGTGGACCGAGTCGGGCAGATCCGCCGGGTGCTCGACGCCGGTGACGCCGAGGGTGGCACCGCAGTCGCCGAGGATGTGCGCGATGCGCTCGGCCGGGTAGCCCACGTCGATCGGCACGAAACCCGCCCCGGTCTTGGTGATCGCCCAGATCGCACCG
This sequence comes from Nocardia sp. NPDC058518, assembly GCF_042719655.1. NCBI lineage: Bacteria > Bacillati > Actinomycetota > Actinomycetes > Mycobacteriales > Nocardiaceae > Nocardia > Nocardia sp. NPDC058518. The sequence goes on along the minus strand of NZ_JBHXNJ010000001.1, from coordinate 603,259 downwards.
ACCGAGGCCGCGGAACGTTCCATGACCATCGCGACCAAGGTCTCGGGGCCGGCACCCGCGGCCTGGAGCGCACCGGCGAGGCGGTCGGTCCACGCATCGAATTCGCGGTAGGTCCAGCGCTTCTCGCCGTAAACGACGGCGATGCCGTCCGGGTCGGTCGCGACGGCGGCGGTGATCAGCTCACTCAGCGTGGCCGGTGCCCCCGCCGTCGGTCCGCGCCAGGGGACGAGCAGGTTCGCCTCGGCGGCGGTGAGGATCGGCAACCGGTCGATCGGCACATCGTCGTCAGCGTCGGCGAGCGCCGTCAGGAATCCGACGAACCGATCCAGATGCGCGGTGACCTCGGCCTCGGTGTAGCGATGGCGGTTGGCTTCGAACTCGACCCGCAACCCGGAATCGGTCACCGGATACACGTTGAGCGCGAGATCCTCGACCGGCCCGGTGGACAGCAGTTCGATGGTGCCGCGTGCCGGGCCGAGTATCAGTTCGGTGTGAAAGTTCATGATGTTGACCGCGGGCCCGAAGCCCAGCGACTCGGCTCGGCGCCCACTGTCGCGGACCATCTCGGCACCGCGATAGCGCTGGTGGCGCAGTGCCCCGCTCAGCTCGGCACGCGCGCGGGCGATGGCGGCGCCGACGGTGGCGCCCGAGCAGTGCAGCGGCACGATATTCGATGTCATGCCGCCGCATTCGCGCAGCGCGGCGACGGTTCGCGCGGTGACCGGCAGGCTCAGGCTGACCGAGTCGGTGTCGGTGAGCCTGCTGAGGAACGCGGCGAACGCCGCGATCAGCACGGGCGCGTTGCCGGGGAAGTCGGCACGCGTGCGCAGGCGCTCGACCAGCGATTCCGGCAGCTCGGCGCGGGCGTGGATCGGGAGCGGATCGGGAGCACCGGGCCGCGTCGCGAGGGTCGTCGGGGCAGGCAGCACGGCAAGCTGCTCGCGCCAGTACTCGCGGTCGGTTCCATACCGCCGCGAGCCCAGGTAGCTCGCCTCCGCGGCGGTGAGCACAGCCGTCGAATCGACTGCGGCCGAAGGTGTTTCGGCCCCCGTCAGCAGAGCCGTGTAGTGGTCGCTCAGCAGGTGCTGCATGCGGACGCCACCGAGGCCGTCGAGCGCCAGGTGATGGGCACGGGTGTAGAGCAGGTGATGGTCCGCGCTCAGCCGCACGACCGTGGTCACGATGGGTGGATCGGTGACCAGGTCGAACGGTGCGCACTGATCGGCCTGCATCCAGGCTCGGGCGGCGGCCTCCGGGTCTGATTCCCCGCTGTAGTCGACGACGGCGATGTGGTCGTCGATGCCGTCGTCGTGCACCTGTCCCGGCTGCCCGTCGATGATGGTGAAACGCACGTAGGCGCCCAGATCACGCGCGGCCAGGTGGGCCGCGCGGCGATATGCCGCGAGGTCGAGCGGTCCGCGCAGGTCGACGTACTGGGCGATGGTGAGCGGCACCGGTCCGAGCAATTGCTGAGCGAACCACACCTCGCGTTGTGCCGCGGTGAGCGGGCGGACAGCAGGGATCGAACCGTGGGAAATCATGGTGCCTCAGAAGCTGGGAGAGAAGAGATGGAAAACAGCGCCCGTGCCGTCGGCCGGGCGCCGCGGAACCGGGAACTCAGGCGGGGTCGTCGGTGAGATATCCACCGCGAGCGAAGAACTCGGCACCGTCGTGTTCGGTGCCCGCCGCACTACGGACACGGGTGATCACCAATGCGTGGTTGCCACCCCGGTGCGGCTGGGAGCCACACACGACCGCGCCGCCACCTTCCTGAACGATGACCCGGCCGGCGGTGCCGCCGTAGCGCGCCTCCGAGATCACCGCGTCGAGAATCTCGATGCGCTCACCGCGGTAGTAGGAGTAGGCGCGCGGATACGGCGCCGACAGTGCCCGCACGAACCGCTCCGAATCGGCCGCGTCCAGGGACCAGTCGACCCGGCTGTCGCGATCGGACCGCTTGTGGAAGTAGGTGCGCTCGGCCTTGTTCTGCGGCGTCCACACCGCGGTGCCGTTCTCGAGGGCCGCGAGAGCCTCGTGCACCGCACCGGGGATCAACTCCATGCCGGCGAGGACGAGCTCGGTGCCGGTGGCGCCGGGCGGGATCGGCAGGCGCTGCTGGACCAGGATGTCGCCGGTGTCGAGCTGCTCGTCCATGCGGTGCACCGTGAGGCCGAATTCCTCGGCACCACTGATCAGCGCCCACAGCACCGGCGAGAACCCGGTGAACTTCGGCAGCAGTGAATCGTGCAGATTCAGGGTGCCGTGGGGCGGCATGTCGTACAGCTCCGCGGGCATCCAGGTGTACCAGCTGTTGACCACGATCACATCGGGTTCGGCACGCTTGACGAGGTCGATGGTCTGGGCGTCGGCACGTTCGGTGAGGTGCACCGGGATCCCGTGCTCCCTGGCCAGTTCCTCGACCGAATCGTTCCAGATCGCCTTGTAGGAGGATTCCGCGGCCGGATGGGTGACCGAGAGGACCACCTCATGCTCCGAGTCGATCAGAGCCTGCAGGGTCTTGCGACCCCAAGTTTGGAAACCGAACGACACGATGCGCATGGATCTACCTACCTTCGTCTATGTGTAGGCTTACCTTACATAGTCGTGGGTACGTTCTGTATGCCCGGCCGAGACGTGACCGCGTGGCCGGTCTCGATGCGGCCCGTCTTCGGATCAGGGCTGGGGCGCCGAGGTGTGCATTGCGATGGCCGGTTCAGTCAGGCTGCCGCGACCTCGGCGGCGCCGTTGAGCCGGGCGTAGCGTCCGCCGTCATCGATCAGCGCTGTGTGGTCGCCGAGTTCGACGACCCGGCCGTGGTGGAGTACGGCGATCTGGTCGGCTTCGCGGATGGTGCTGAGCCGGTGCGCGATCGTGATGACCGTGCGGCCCTGTGCCACCACGTCGATGGCGGCCTGCACCGCGCGCTCGGTCTCGTTGTCGAGGGCACTTGTCGCCTCGTCGAGCACCAGCACGCGCGGGTCGCGTAACAGGGTGCGGGCCAGGGCAATACGCTGCTTCTCACCGCCGGAGAACCGGTGACCGCGCGACCCCACCACGGTGTCGTAGCCCTGAGGCAGCGAGGCGATCAGCTCGTGGATCTGAGCGGCGCGGGCCGCGCGCTCGATCTCCGCGTCGGTGGCGTCGGGCTTGGCGTAGCGCAGGTTCTCGCGAATGGTTGTGTGCAGCAGGTAGGACTCCTGCGACACCACACCGACGATGCGAGCGAGGGTGCCGAGCTCCAGATCGCGGACGTCGACGCCGTCGATGCTCACCCGCCCGGCGGTCGCGTCGTGCAGTCGCGCGACGAGCGAGGCGAGAGTGGTCTTGCCGGAGCCGGTCTCGCCGACCAGGGCCAGCGTCGACCCGGGCGGCACGACGAGCGAGACGCCATCGAGCACGTCGGGGCCCGCCGCGTCGTAGCGGAAGCCGACATCCTCGAACCGGACTTCGCCCACGACATCGCGCGGGTCGAGGTCGACCGGCTGAGTCGGCTCATCGATCTCGACCGGAAGGTCGAGATAGCCGAAGATCCGGCTGAACAACGCCATCGAGCTGGTCACTTCGACACCCACGTTGAGCAGGGCCATCAGCGGCCTGAACAGCCCGGCCTGCAGCGTGGTGAAGGCGACCAGCGTGCCGATCGTCATGCCGCTGCTGGTCGCCGGAAGCCCGGCGGCGAGGTAGAGCAGGGCGGGGATGGCCGCGAACAGGATGCTCATGGTGGCCATCCGCCAGCGGCCCGCGAGCTGTGAGCGCACTTCGAGGCCGACCAGGTCGTGCGAGGTCTTCTCGAAGTGGGCGGATGCGAGAGGACCGGTGCCGAGGGTCTTGCCCAGCTGCACCCCGCTCACCGAAAGTCCCTCCTCGACCTGGCCGTGCAGGTCGGCGAGGTGACGTTGGCGCTGGGCGGTGATGTCGCGGCGCAGCAGAGCTACGCGCCGGGTCAGCCAGATCGCCGGCGGCAGCACCACCAGCGACAACAGCGACAACCGCCACGACAGCACCGCCATCGCGACGGCCGTGCCGACCACGGTGGTGACGTTGCTCGCGATGGAGGTCGCGGTGCTGGTGACCACGGACTGCATGCCGCCGACATCGTTGATCAGGCGGGACTGGACCTCACCGCCGCGGGTGCGGGTGAAGAACGCCAGCGACTGCCGCTGCAGATGGCGGAACACATCGGCACGCAGGACATGCATGACCTGCTGCCCGACGGTGGTGGAGATGAGCGTCTGGCCGACGCCGAGCGCCGCGGTGAGCACGGTGACGGCGAGCATGCCGCCCACGGCCCAGAGCAGCAGTGAGACGTTCTGGTGCGGCAGCGCGTCATCGATCACCAGTCGCAGCAGGAACGGCGAGGCGAGGCTGATCGTCGAACCCGCCACGATCAGGGCGGTCAGCAGGGTGAGCTGCAGCCGGTACGGCGCGAAGAGCGCGGCGATCCGGCGCAGGGACACGGGGGACTCGCGCAGTTGTGCGCGGTCGGCCGGGTCGGGTCGCCGGGTCCGGCCGCCGCCGGCGGAGACTTTCACTTCCATATGCAACCCCCTTGGGTTGTGATTATGCTGAGGTTACCTCACTATCTGGTAAGGGAAACACAGCGAGAGGCGGGTTTATGCCCGACAACGAGAGCGACCTGCTGATGCAGGTGGCCAGGACGCTCCGTCGGCGCTGGGCGGCGGCGTACGCGCCGATCGGGCTGACCCCGCACCAGGCCCGCGCGCTGCGCGTGACCGGCGAGCACGATGGTCTCCGGCTGTCGGCTATTGCCGACGCGTTGCGGATCAGCCCCCGGTCGGCCACCGAAGTGGTGGACGCGCTCGAGGAGGCCGACCTGGTCACGCGGGAGCCGGACCCGACAGACCGCCGCGCGATCCTCGTGGCGGTGACCGCGCAGGGCAAACGGACGCTGGCCACCCTGACCGCAGCTCGGACGAAGGACGCCGACGACTTCTTCGGACGACTCACCGACCACGAGCGCGCCTTACTGCGGGACATCCTCGGCAAGCTCGTCGTCTGAAGCGAGCAGCGTCAGTCGGATCTGTTCACCACGGCGAGCGCTAGTGCGGTGCAAAGCGTGGCCACTTCGGTGGTCGACTGGCGGGGGTCGCGCAGCCAGGCTTCGACGAGCTGATTGACCCCGCCGACGACGAAGAGTGCTTCCTGACGCCGGATCTCCGGGTTCGCGGGGGCGTCGAGGAACTCCGCGCTGTACTGCACGACGAGATCGGTGACGATGCCGACGGCGCGGGTGCGTAGTTCTTCGAGTCCGGCGACGCTGTGCGCATCGCTGGTGAGGATGCGGTGAATGCTCGGGTCGGCTGCGATCGTGTCGAGGTAGGTCGTCAATGCCTGCAGCAGCTTGCGTTTGAGCCCACCCGGCTCGGCCTGGCTCACCTCGACCATGATGGTGAACAGCTCCTCGCGCACCTGCTCGGCGACCGCGAGGATCAGGGCGTCCCTGGTGGCGAAGTGCTCGTAGAAGTAGCGCGGCGTCAACCCCGACGCGGCGCACACACGGCGCACGGTGACTTCGGTCAGTCCGGCCTCGCCCCAGATCTGCCGACTCGCGGCGAGGAGCTTGTCGCGGCGTTCGTCGCGTCTATTCGCCGCGCTGATTCCCCGGTAGGACCGGACCACCTCTGCACGCGCCATTGACAGCACTGTAGCAGCCGACCTAATTTGGATATCAGTCGTTATCCAGTTTGCGTCGCTCAACGAGGAGTGCCGATGGCCACCGTTCCCACCCGTCATCCCGATCGTCCACACCGCCCCCCGGCGATCGTCGGCGGCTTCGCGGCGATGCTGGGGGTCACCAGCCCCGACCCGGTTCAATGGCAGCAACTCGGCGAGGGTCTGCTCGTCGGCGACGAGGCGATGGATCGGTTGGTCGACTGGATGGTCACCACGGGCGCGAGGCAGATACGCCCGCTGTTCGATCGAGCGGTCACCCACGGCATCTCCTCGGTTCCGGAGGCGCCCGAACCGCTGCGCGAGTTCTTCGCCGCGGTGGAGGCCGTTCCGGTCTGGGTCGACCACGAAAAGCTCGTGCGCGGGGCCAAGGTCATGCTCACCGGCGGATCCGACGGCATGTACATCGCACGGGACGTCGCCATGCTCGGCGGCTACCAGTTCTCCGGCTTCAACAAGACGTTGTTGCGCACCGGAGCACTGGAAAAGGGCTCCAACCAGCGGTGGGCGGAGACGATGCAGTGGGCGATGGATGTCCTGTCCGAGGACGGATTGTCCCCGCAGGGTCTGGGGTACCAGTCCACGATCCGGGTGCGGCTCATCCACGCGTTCGTCCGCCGTCACGTGGCCGCGCTGCCGGACTGGCAGGCCGATGACTGGGGCTTGCCCATCAACCAGACCGACATGGCGGCCACGCTCGTCGGTGCCTTCATCGCACCCTCGATCGGGAGTATGGGGATGGGTCTGCTGCTCACCCCCGCCGAAACCGACGCTGTCGCGCACCTGGTCCGCTACGTCGGCTGGCTGCTCGGAGTCGAGGAGCGGTGGCTGCCGCATTCCTTCCGTGACGGCGTGCGCGTACTCGTGCACACGCTGTCCGCCTTGGCCGACCCCGACGAGTCGACTCGTCTACTCGCGGTGCCGATGTCACGAGACCCGCTGTCGTGGAACTACGACCGGCTGCCCGCGGTCCGCCGCAGGCTCGCCTACGCCCAGCACCTGTCGGTGACGGGGACGTTCCTCGGCCGCCGCGCGATGCGCGCGCTCGGGCTGCCGACGGTGATCGTGCCGTGGTACCCGGCCCTGCGTATCCCGACCAATCTCGTGCGCTCGGCCACCCGCCTGCTTCCCGGCGGGCTCGACCGGGCGGCGACTCGTGGTGCGCGGGAACAGGATCGGTTCATGCGCGTGCTGGTCAGCGCCGGACCGACCGTGGGCGCGGCCGCCGCGCGACTGACGCACGCGGCCTAGTAAGCCACAAAAGGCGGTGCGGGCTTCAACGCCGGCGGTATCCGCGAATGGCGAGCGTCGCGAAAACCGCCGTCAGCGCCACCGTCCACGCCAGCGCGCGCCAGGTGGGCGATGCGATCGGTCCGGACGACGCCAGCCCGCGCATCGCCTCCACCACCGACGACACCGGGTTGGCGGCGGCGACGGGCTGGATCCACGAGGGGAGATCCTGGCGTGGCACGAATCCGGTCGACAGGAACGAGGCCACCAGCAGGATCGCGTTGAGAGCCGAACCCACCGCCTCCCCGGACTTGGCGTAGACCGCGATCGCCACCATCATCCAGGCGACCCCGGTGCCGAAGATCAGCGGCAACACGACGAAGCCGATCACGCCGAGCACGCCGCCCGTGAAACGGAATCCGAGCAGATAGCCGACCCCGATCACCGCGAGCAGGGTGATCAGGTTGCGCACCGTATCCCCCGCGATTCGCCCGATCAGCGGGGCCGCTCGCGCGATCGGCATCGCCCGTAGCCGGCGGTCGAATCCCGATTGCAGATCGTCGAAGGTCGTCATGGCGGTGCCCAGCCCGGCGAACGCGATGCCCATCACGGCGAACAGCGGCAGGCTGAAGTTCACGTAGTCGGCCCGGCTGCCGCCGGGGGCGACCAGCGAGCCGAACGACACCGTCATCAGCACCAGCAGGATGAGGGGGAAGAACGTCGCCATCATCAGCAGGACGGGGTTGCGCAGCGTCACCCGGATGGCGCGGATCGTGAGTGCCCATCCGTCGATGAGCAGGTGCGGGCGGGGTCCCGTCGCGGTGCGGGTTTCGTTCACAGTGACCTCCGGTAGGCACGGGCCGCGACCGCGACACACACGACGAACCCGCCGCTCAACCACAGCAGAGCGATCGTGACCGGCCTGGCCAGAGCTGCCTCGGCGTCGGCCAGCGCACGCAGCGCGTCGGCGGTGCGGCTGAGCGGCTGGTTGGCGACGAACGGCTGCAACCAGTCCGGGAAGGCCTCGGTCGGTGTGAAGGCGTTCGACACGAGCAGGAACGGGAAGAAGATGACATTGGTGATCACCTGCACCGAGTCCACCTTGCCCGCCGCGAAACCGATCGCGATGAACCCGGTGCACACCACCGCGGCGAAGAACAGTGCGATGAGGCCGAATCCGATCGATGCGAGCACCCCACCACCGAGGCGGAAGCCCATGACGGCGCCGGCGGGCAGCAGGACCGCGATCGTCAGCAGCGCCCGGGTCAGCTCCGCGCCGACCAGTCCCAGCACCGGGGCGACCGGCGAGACCGCCATGGAGCGGAGCCTGCGGATCATGCCGCCGGTCACGTCCTCGACCGACAGGATGGCCGCCGACATGGCTGTGAACAGCATCGCCTGCAGAATCACCGCGGGCAGCAGGTACTGCCCGTAGCCGCTGCCGATCCGGCGCTCGACCACGGTGCCGAACACGACGTAGAACATCGTCGCGAAGATCAGCGGCAGCACGACGGCGCCGATGATGGAGGCGGGGCGTCTGCTCATCAACCGCAGGTGGCGACCGGCCAGGATCGCGGTGTCTGCCCAGATCGACGGATGTGGGCGGGGCGCCGCGGCAACGGCTTCCGATGGGGCGATGGTCGTCGTCATGGGGTGTCCTCTGTCTCGCCGGGGACGCTCGGGTGCCCGGTGAGGCGGAAGAACACGTCGTCGAGGGTCGGGCGGCGCAGGGCGATGTCGTCGACGGCGATCTCGGCGGCATCGAGCTTGCGCACGACATCGACCAGCGTCGCGGCACCCGAGGCGGCGACGGCGACGCCGTCGGTCAGCTCGGCGAACCCGGTCATATCCGCCAGCGCGGCGGCGATCCGGGGGCGGTCGCCTTCGGCCGCGGTGATGTGGCAGACCGAACCCCCGGCCTGGTCCTTGAGCTCGTCGGCGGTGCCGTCGGCGATGACACGGCCGTGGTCGACCACCACGATCCGGTCGGCCAGTTCGTCTGCCTCGTCCAGGTATTGGGTGGTGAGCAGGATGGTCATGCCGTCGTCGCGCAGGTCGCGGACCACGTCCCACAGCACCGCGCGGCTGCGCGGGTCGAGACCGGTGGTCGGTTCGTCGAGGAAGAGCACTTCCGGTTGGCCGATCAAGGATGCCGCGAGGTCGAGCCGTCGCCGCATGCCGCCGGAGAAGGTGCCGCTGCGCCGATCGGCGGCATCGGTGAGATCGAAGCGGCTCAGGAGTTCGTCGGCGCGCTCCGCCGCCCGCCGACGTCCCAGTTTCAGCAGCCGCCCGAACAGGGCCAGGTTCTCGCGCGCGGTCAGGTTCTCGTCCAGGGCGACGAATTGCCCGGTCAGTCCGATCACCGACCGGACCGCTCCCGCGTCGGCCACCACATCGTGACCGGCGACTCGCGCGTGACCCGCGTCGGGAACCAGCAATGTGGTCAGTACATCGATCGTTGTCGTCTTTCCCGCCCCGTTCGGTCCGAGCACCCCCGCGATCGTGCCCCGTTCCACCGCGAACCCGAGCCCATCCAGCGCGGTCACCCCGCCGAACCGTTTGACGAGACCCTCGGTCTCCACGGCATATTCCACCATGGAGGTAAACCTAACCTAACTCAGCCTGTAATGGCTAGGTGGCGGCATGGACCACGACCGTATGGCGAGGGACAGTCTGGCGGCCGGGCTGGGCGGAACTGTCCTCGATCGGACATAAGAGGCATGATGGAGTTCCTCGAAGAATGTGATGAGGAAGACACACCGCCATGGTAGACAGCAGTGCCCTTCGGCAGCGACGGGCGGCTCTAGAAGAAGAATGGTCCCGCCGGGTACCGAGCCCGTCCTCGGAGAAACCGGGAACCGGTAGCGAAATGCCTGTGCGCAGTGAAGTGGCGCAATCCTGGACGCGCTCGCTGCAGACGGTCGACCCGACCCGTGACGGCGCCCCGAGCAGCGAATTCGGTGATGTCGGACCGCGCTGGGCGGAATCGCCGCTACACGGTCCGGTGACCGAGTTGGCCGACCAGCTGCACGGAATCGCTTATGACGCCGACTATATCGCCGCGATCACCGATGAATCCGGCACCATCCTCTGGTCCTATGGCGGCCCGGTGATGCAGCGACGGGCCGAGCGCGTGAACTTCGCGCCTGGAGGTTGCTGGGACGAGGCGCACATGGGGACGAACGCGCTGTCGCTCGCCCTGCGCACGGGAGCACCGAGCACAGTGTTCTCGGCCGAACATCTGGTGGAGGCTCTGCACGGTTGGGTGTGTTATTGCGCTCCGATTCGGGCCGCCGACGGGCGTCAGCTCGGGGTGCTCGACCTCTCCACGACCTGGGACCGCTCCCACCCCCTGGCCATGTCGACAGTGCGGACCTTGGTCAGCGCCATCGAGAGTCGGCTGCCCGGCCGCTCCGCTGACACCGCGACCGGTGTTCAGCTCAGGTGTCTGGGTACTGCCCGGATGATGCGGGACGGAGTGCAGGTCCGGCTGCGGCGTCGCCAGCTCGAGATCCTCGCACTGCTCGCGCTCGAACCCGACGGATACACCCCGGAGCGGCTGAACTATGCCATCTACGGTGACCGGCCGATCATCTCGAGCACCCTGAAAGCCGATGTCTCGCATCTGCGGCGCGCGACCGGCGGCGAGATCGCCAATCGTGTGTATCAGCTGACCACCCCGCTTTCCTGCGATGCCGTGGATCTGCTGGCTTCGCTCGCGGCCGGTGATGTCGCGTCCGCGGTGCGGCTCTATCGCGGCCCATTACTACCGGGATCGGACACTCCAGGAATCGTGGAGTGGCGCGACTATCTGGAGGTCGCGATCCGCACCGCGGTGCTGTCGAGTGACGATGCCGAACACGCGCTCCAGTACGGGGCGCGGGCACTCGACGACATCGAGGTGCACGAGCACGTGCTGCGTCTGTTGCCGGTTCGCGATTCCCGCCGGGCTGTCGCCGCGGCCCGGCTGCACGCCGCGCTGCGGAGCTGAGCGCCGAACCCGCAAATCGTGGGTCAACTTTGTGCCAACCCTCCCCGCGCATAGTGACCTGAAGCACGACCGTCTTGTCGTGTGCTTCAAGTCACTTACTCAGCGAGGAGTTCGGTCATGATCTACGCCAAGCCCGGCACGGACGGCAGCATCGTCGACTACGCCGCTCGATACGACAACTTCATCGGCGGCGAATGGACTGCTCCGGTTGAGGGTCGCTACTTCGAGAATTCGTCGCCGATCGACGGCCAGGTCTTCTGCGAAGTCGCCCGGTCTTCGGCGGCGGATGTCGAGCTCGCTCTGGATGCCGCGCATCGCGCCGCCGCCGCATGGGGAGCCACCTCGATCGCCGAGCGAGCCGCCGTTCTCAACAAGATCGCGGACCGGATCGAGGCGAATCTCGAGCAGCTCGCGGTCGCCGAGTCATGGGACAACGGCAAACCGGTGCGCGAGACCAAGGCCGCGGACCTGCCTCTGGCCGTCGACCACTTCCGCTACTTCGCCGGGGTGGTCCGCGCGCAGGAGGGCGGGGTCAGCGAACTCGACGGCGACACTGTCGCTTACCACTTCCACGAGCCTCTCGGTGTTGTCGCGCAGATCATTCCGTGGAACTTCCCGATCCTGATGGCGACCTGGAAGCTGGCGCCCGCGCTGGCCGCGGGCAACTGCGTGGTGCTCAAGCCGGCCGAGCAGACGCCGGTGTCGATCCTCAAGGTGGTCGAACTGATCGCGGATCTGCTGCCGCCGGGAGTTCTCAACGTGGTCAACGGTTTCGGTGTGGAGGCGGGTAAGCCGCTGGCGTCGAGCCCGCGCGTGGCGAAGGTCGCCTTCACCGGTGAGACCACCACCGGCCGCCTGATCATGCAGTACGCCAGTGAGAACATCATTCCGGTCACCCTCGAACTGGGCGGCAAGAGCCCCAACATCTTCCTGGCCGATGTGATGGCCGCCGACGACGACTACCTCGACAAGGCCATCGAGGGCTTCGTGATGTTCGCGCTCAACCAGGGTGAGGTGTGCACGTGTCCGTCGCGCGCGCTGATCGCCTCCTCGATCTACGACGAGTTCATGGCCCGCTGCCTCGAGCGCACCAAGGCCATCATCAGCGGCAACCCGCTCGACGAGACCACCATGATCGGCGCCCAGGCCAGCAACGATCAGTTCGAGAAGATCCTGTCCTACATCGACATCGGCCGTGCGGAGGGTGCCGAGTTGCTGACCGGTGGCGGCGCGCGCAAGGTCGAGGAGTACCCCGGCGGCTTCTACGTCGAGCCGACGATCTTCAAGGGCAGCAACGACATGCGGATCTTCCAGGAGGAGATCTTCGGCCCGGTCGTGTCGGTGACGACCTTCGACTCCACCGAGGAGGCGCTGCAAATCGCCAACGACACCCTCTACGGTCTCGGCGCGGGCGTGTGGACCCGCGACATGAACGCCGCCTACCGCCTCGGCCGCGGCATCAAAGCGGGCCGGGTGTGGACCAACTGCTACCACGCCTACCCCGCGCACGCGGCGTTCGGCGGCTACAAGAAGTCCGGCATCGGCCGCGAGAACCACGCCATGATGCTCGATCACTACCAGCAGACCAAGAATCTGCTGGTGAGCTACTCCCCGAAGAAGCTCGGCTTCTTCTGATGCCGGACCGCGTCGATCGCGTCGAATTGACCGAACGCGCAGAAGCGTTGCTGCGTAACATTATTCGGCAATACGGTGCGGTCATGTTCCATCAGTCCGGCGGTTGCTGCGACGGCAGTGCACCGATGTGCTGCCGACGCGACGAGTTCCTCGTGGGGGCGGCCGATGTGCTACTCGGCACTGTCGGGGTGGATACGCCGTACTGGATGAGCGCGGATCAGTACGAGTACTGGAAGCACGCCCGCCTCACCCTCGATGTGGTTCCTGGACGGGGGAGTGGGTTCTCGCTCGAGGCGCCGGAGGGCCTGCGGTTCATCGTCCGCTCACGATTGCTCACCGACGCGGAATTCGACGCACTGGCCACTGCTCCGCCGCCTCGGGCCGGAGCGTATCCGGTCACCTGAGCCGACCGGCCGGGGACTTGTGTCCCCGCGCCTGGGCCACCGCACTACCGACAGCGCCGAGCCGGCGGGGGGGCGGGCGCGCCCGAGGGCGCCCCACCCCCCCGCAAAGCCGGACCCGGCAACACCCCCCCACCCCCCGGGATTGGCCACGATCACCGCGCCGACGGTGACACCCGCGCCGGGACCGTACGCGAGAACCACAC